>CANOMQ010000014.1 GCA_947567595.1 uncultured Lachnospiraceae bacterium
AGATAGTTGCGGGCGAGAACACAAAATTTGATATTGAAATTTCTATTCAGGAGGGGGAATTTAAGGAGTTAGGTTAAATATTAGAATAACTGTCAACTATTACCACAATCACAACTGAATAAGTAACATAGCGTCAGAGCGTATAGAAAAGTGCCCTAGCGGACAAGGAACAGTTATCTTCCATTGAGCAGTTTGCGGAGCAGATAAGCGGTTATGCAGGAATAACAGAACTCAATTCAACAGAGGTAGCGCAAACTGCACTACCCCTTTTTCACGTTCTTCCCATCAAGCGCCATCAGCACCAGCTCCTCGCGCCTGCCGACGCCTGTCTTTTCAAAAATATTGGAAATATGCTTTTTTACTGTCGCCTCGGAAATAAACAGTGCCTGCGCAATCTCTCCGTTTGACTTCCCTTCCGCAATCAGCCCTGCAATCTCAAGCTCACGCTTTGTCAGTCCAAACGCACGAAGCCGCGCCGTCAAATCCAACTCCTCCTGCGAAGCCGCGTCCTTTGGCATATCCTGCGCCTGCACTGCTGCCGTTTCCTCATATTTTCCCGAAAAAATAATCTGAAAGCAAAACCCGTACAGCAGTGGACGAAAGCTTTTCGCAACGTCGCTTAGAAGCGTTTTCGCGCCCTCGCTGTTCTGCAGTCCGACAAACAGGAGCAAAAGCGTCTGTATCAGCCCAGCCTCGATTGCCTTTCTGCCAAAGATATAGCAAAGCTCCCCGCGCTCAATGCCCTTCTCATAAAACGGAACCGTCAGGACTGCCGTGCCAAGCACGAACAGAAGAAAAAGCCGGAGGTCAAAAAGCTTTAGCAGATTAAAGTCAAGCGCCGCCGCGAGAATAAGAATGTACAGAATAATCGAAAGGGAAATCTGCCACCTTCTTTTCATCATTACCCCCCTACTACTATTCTGACTGCTTCACACCAGCATCCTCTCGTTCCTGACAAAAAGCCTGCTTTGCACTGCCCACCACCTCGTTATTTTCTTCACAAAGTTCATCGAACCGCCTCTTAAGCCTTGCACGAAGCGGCAGCAAAACAATGGATACCATTGACGCGTAGCACAGCGGAATTGAACCGACTGCAATATACTTCATTGCCAGCAGCACGTCCAACTCACCCGCAAAATGCAAAAAAGTATTCATTGTCGGTACTAAAAAGCCAAAAATTCCCGCAGTCCAAAAAGCCTTCATCGCAAACGACACCGCGTCTATTGCACGCCGAAGTTCCGCCTGCTTCGCTGGCTTTTTCACCTTTGCACCCAGCCGGAACGCATTGTTAAAATCCTTCATCACTCCCGCAATAATCATCATCGGAAGTACAAGCAGGGCAAGCGTGATAATCGTCGGCATATCAATAAAGTAGACAATGTTTCCAAGTACGCCGCCCGTCCAAAAAATCATAAAAACAATGCACAGCACCAAGAACACTAAAATCGATAATAAGTACATAATCATTCCTCCTTTTCACCTTATCATGAAAATTTTTTACAAGCTTGTTATCATGATTTTAGCATTCCCATATCGCATATCCCATACCTCTAAAGTCGTATTTTCAGTAGTAATTAAGGGCGTATCCCTATACAACCGCCTGCTTTTTGCGCTTCACAAACAACTGCACCTCAAATGGTCGCAGGAATTCCTCCCGCTCGCCCTCAAGCATTTCGTAGCGGTCATGCAGATGGTAAACCTGCTCGTCGTCCGTATGGTTAATCACAAAAAGCCAAATCTTATCCTGCGACTCGCGCGTCATCATCTCCACGCCGTCCGCCGCTGTGCCGAGCGTTGCAACCTCGCTGCACCGCTCAAAGTAGGCAAGCAAATCCTCCATCAGTTCCTCGTCCGGCTCTGTTCCGACATACCACGCAATTCCCTCACCGTACGCATTCTCCGTAATCGCGGGCGACTGCTTGTAAAAGCCCGTCGAATACTCCGCAAGGCACCGCGCACCTTGAAGCTCAATAATATCGCACCACTTCTTGACTACATACTCCTTTTTCCCATAAAGCACGCCGCCCGTCGCCTCCAGCAGGCAGTCATACTCCGGTATCGTAATCCCGCAAAGCTCACCAAGCCGCCCCGGAAGCTCCCTGTCCGTCATGCAGCGGTTCTCGGCGTCCTTCACGCCCGTGCGCATGGTCAGCACCAAATGCCCGCCATTCTCCACATAGTCAAAATAATGCTGCTCCAGCTCGGGCGTCATCAAAAACTGCAAGGGCGCCACCACAAGCTTATAGTCCGACAAATCGTCCAGCTCCTGCACAAAATCCACAGGGATTTTCTTCTCATAAAATGCCCTGTAATACTTGTAAAGCTCTTTGACATATGTAAGCCTCGGGTGGTGCGGCTGTATCTGAAAGGCGTAATTCTGACGGAAATTATGCACAATCGCAACCTCCGGCTTCGGCATACTTCCCGCAAACGCGTCCATATAGCCCGAAAATGTTTCCGTCAAATGCTTTAGCTCCTTGTAAACGCGCCCCGGCTTTCCGCTGTGCCCCAAAATCCCGTGCCAAAACTGCTCCGTTCCCACCGCGCAGGTGCGCCACCGGAAAAAGACAACCGCGTCCGCGCCGTGCGCCACCGACTGCATTGCCCATGCCGACAACTGCCCCGGCTTTGGCTGTCTGCCCATAATCTCCCAGCCCGCCATGCCCGACTGCTGCTCCATAATCCAAAACGGCTGCTTCTTGTAGCTGCGCACCACGTCATGCGCCGCCGCCGTCTGATATAAAGGCTGCTGCGGTTTTTCATGCCAGTGCCCCGCAGGGTACACATCATTTGACACAAAGTCCAGCAATGCGCCCAAATCGTAATAATTCACCTTGTCGTCAAAGCACATATAATTGTGCGTAATAAAATGATTTGGACACTTTTCGCGGATAATGTCCGCCTGCCATTTCGCAAAATCCACAATCAAATCCGAGCAGAAGCACTTCCAGTCCAGCATAGCGGACGGATTTTCGCCCGTCACCGTAATCAATGGCGTGCGCACCTGCGAAAATTTATTGTAGCCCTGACTCCAAAATGCCGTGCCCCACGCGTCGTTCAGCCGCGCAACCGTGCCGTATTTCTTCAAAAGCCATTTCTGAAAATGCAGCCTGCACGAATTGCACATACACAAATCCGCATGGGAATTGCCAAGCTCATTGTCTATCTGCCACCCGATAACGCCGGGATTGTCCGCAAATTTTTCTGACATTGCTGTCACAAATCGTCTGATATGCTCACGGTATGTTTTGTTTGACTGGCAGCAATGGTGCCTGCCGCCAAAGAACCTGCGCCTGCCATCCCTGTCAATCGGCTGGATTTCGGGATTTTTCTCAATAATCCACGCAGGCGGCGCTGCCGTGGGCGTTCCGAGAATGGTCTTAATCCCATATTGGTTGAGTAAATCCACCGCTTCCTCAAGCCATGCAAAGTTGAAAACGCCCTCCTGCGGCTCCATCTGAAACCAAGAAAATTCCGCCATGCGCACAACCTGCACGCCCATTTCCTTCATCAACTGCGCGTCCGTCTCCCACCGCGTCCGCTCCCAATGCTCGGGATAGTAATCTACCCCAAAATGTATGCTCATTTCAATTACCAAATTCCTTTCTTAACCCATCTCATTCCAAAAATTTGCAAAATCAATCTTTTTGTTGACGCTAGTATCATGCATACGAGTCAAGTGATTACTTGCAAGCATTCGACTATGTGAAAAGTGCCAGCAATAATAAAATTACAAGTGCCGCAGCGGCAAAAATCGCAGGCTTAAACCACTTCCACCGCGACGTGTGGGGCACCTTGTCAAGCACAATATCCATAGCCACAAAAAGCAGGAACAGCCAAAGCGGCAAAAATCCCATCACCGCACCGCGCGCACCCACAATCGTACACGCAAGCAGGCTGATACCCGCCCCCGCAAACGCAATCAGCGCCGCCGGATAAATCCTATTGCGCAAGGTATTTTTTAATTTCATCTAAAACCTCCTGAGTTCCCCAAAAATCATTGTGCCCAATGTCATCAATTGTCACAAAATTGCAGCCTTTTTTATATTTCTCAAACAAACGTACGGAGCTTTCGTAGGGCACCTCCTCGTCCGCCTTTGACGCCAAGACCAACGGCTTTACATCGACCTTTTCCGCATATTTCACTGATTTCATCTTAAAGCTCACAAGCGCCTTCAACGGTCCGTGGAAAATGTTCACATATCCGTTGTACAAATCATAACCGTCCGCATACGGCGCCATTAAAATCAAGCCCGCAGGCTGCCGCTCGCTTGCCACGTAGTTTGCCACGCCCGTCCCGATACTGTAGCCCATCAGGACAATGCGGCTCACGTCCTCCCGGTTCATCAGGCTGTCATACACGGCCAGCCCCATCTCCTGAAAGCTCTTTTCGGAAGCCGTGCCCTCGCTGTGCCCGTAGCCCGGGTAGTCCACATATGCAAAATGATAACCGTCAAAAACAGAGCGCAGCGTTTCGTCCTCCATCAGCGCAAGCACTCTGCTTGCCGCGTCCTCGTTGTTTCCGCCAAAATAAAGTACCGTCGGCGCACTCCCTCCGGTATTGTGCAGAAACCACCCATGCAGCGTGCCGTTCTCCGTCTCAAACTGCAGCTCCTCAACCCTTCCGTCCGCCGTATACGCGCTCAGACGGTTCTCCGCACGCTCGTTGTGCACGGACGTAAACAGCATGACTGGGGCAAATGCGCAGATTGTGACAGCCAAAAAGGCAATGAGTGCAAACAAAAGAAACAGCTCGTTTGCCAAAAATTTCTTTTTTATTCCCAGCTTTTCAATCACAATGTCAAACACGATTTTAAACACGAACAAAACGACCGCCGCGCCAAAAACGGATAAGCCAAGCGTCCGCACATGCGCATTGCCCGAAAAGATGAGCCAAAGCAGCGTCACCGTCACACTTGCCGCAAGTCCGGTAAACGCGGATTTTTTTAATTTTTTCAGATTTTCCATAAAGGTGTCCCTCTAAATTCTCGTGACCAAATTCTCAACCAGCTTCGCGCAATGTGCCGCCGCCGCGCGCTCAAACTCGGGATAATCCATGTGCGCGCTGCCGTCCGCCTTGTCAGAAATGGCGCGCAGAACCACGTAAGGGATTTTATTCAAAAACGCCGCGTGCGCAATTGCCGCGCCTTCCATTTCTGCGCAGGAGCCGGAAAAGAGCTTGATAAGCCTGTCCTTTGTGTCCCCGTCCGAAATGAACTGGTCGCCGCTCACCACGCGTCCCTCATATACGCCAATCTCGGGGTTGACCTCGGCGCAGACTGCCTTCGCCAGCTCCACAAGCGTCCTGTCCGCCTTGAAAAACGACGTTTCCATCTGCGGGATAATGCCCGGCTCGTAGCCAAGTCCGCTCACGTCCATATCATGCTCGCACGCGTCCGTCGATACAACGATGTCGCCAATGTTGATTTCCGCGCGCAGCGAACCTGCAACGCCTGTGTTAATCACTGCGTCCACGTTAAATAAATCCGCCAAAATCTGCACGCACATTCCCGCGTTCACCTTGCCGATACCGCACTGCACGATTACCACGTCCTTGCCGTTTAACGTACCCTCGTGGAATTTCATGCCTGCTTTTTCGACGACGTTTTTGACCTCTGCCTTTGATTTTAATTCCGCAACCTCAAGCTCCATTGCTCCGATAATTCCGATTTTGTTCATTTTAATGACCTTATTCCTTTCGTTTATTCTATTGTTTCCTTTTTCAAATCCAATATCCGTTATCAAGCCTGCCTACACCTTTGCTTGGTAATTCTCTAGCTGATGAAAGATACCAACCACACTTACAATATCTGCGTTTATCTTAAAAACAACGATATAATCCATCTGTTTCTGCCAAAGCTGCTCTTGCGTCTTTTGTCTGACCGTTTTCCATTTGGTTTTCCGATATTTCTATATCCCGATACATAGAAGACTGCCGCATGGTATTTTCAAATATTTCCATACTCATGATTACCATATCGCCATATCCGTTTTTTGTAATATAAATCGGTTCGTTTGTCTTATGGCATAAGTCGGATATTTCCGAAGTATTTTTTAAATCTTTAATAGGTATAATATGTGGCATTTTCAATTTCTCCTTTCTATGGATTAATTATACCATAATTATCCCTTTTCTCAATCAAATTATTCCTGCAGTACACTCATATATTCCGCAATGCGCTTAAAAAGCCGTTGTCCCACATACCTAGTTCGGGTAGGCTAACCTGTCTTCTTTAATATCATAAAGCACATTCTCCAAATACCGCTTCGCAAGGAAATTTGCCATCCCCAAATTCATATCCAGATAATTCCCGCAGTCCTTCGGGCTTGCTCCCGGTACTTCGTCCTTAAAGTCGCGGATAAACTCATACATTTCAATCATCAGCGGCACAATATCCTTCGACTCATAATCCCCCGCAAGCAGCAAATAAAATCCCGTCCGGCACCCCATCGGTCCAAAGTAAATCGTCTTTTCCCCGAACTCTTTGTGGTTGCGCAGAAACGTCGCCGCCAAATGCTCAATCGTATGCACCTCCGCCGTGTTCATTACCGGCTCTTCGTTGGGTGAGGTCATGCGAAGGTCAAACGTCGTGACTGTGTTGTCGCCCACCTTGTCCTTCCTTGAAACATAAACCCCCGGCTGCAATTTGATGTGGTCAATTGTAAAACTCGTTATTTTTTCCATGATATATAATCCTCCTTTTATTTTTCCGTTCAAAATGTTCCAATCACGATTAATCGTACTCCGCTTCCTCCCATTGTAACTCGGGATACAGTTTTCCGGTTTTCGCAAAATAAAGCACACATTCTGCGGCAATGTCCAAATCATCAAGCGCGTTCCGCTTGCAAACAGGCGTTTGACCGCCAATGCTGACAGGTGCGTCTTCCCGGGAAGTCTCATATTTGGGATTGACCGGCTGGTACATATGCGCCTCGCCGTCCTCGTCCCATGTGTTGAAGGACAAGGAAACCCAGTCGTCCTCCATATACACGGCAAGAAAGTCCTCCTCCCCATACTCGTCCAAAGCAAGCCATGCCTCGCCGCAGTAATGGTTGCGGATTTCGTCAGCCAGTTGGTTGACCGCCTCCTGCGTGACAGGATTGCCTTCCTCATTTAAAAACCGGATTGCAAGTTCTTCCATGTGAAATACCTCCTTCTATATAGAAATGGCGGGAAATACTTCCCGCCTACAATAATCCAAAGAGCTGCCGCCCCAACCAAAGCTGTACTGCATTACAGCTTCTATTCAATTCATATTATACGGTACGTGTACATAACTTGCAAGCATTTTTTCCACAACTTACAACTACACGATTTGCAGCAACCGATTTACAACTACCCGTTCTTAGCCGCCGCTCATTCCGTCCTGATTTCAACCGCCGCACTCCCCCGAATATCCTCCGCCGAGCTTGCCGCCGAAACAACCCACGCACCATTCTTCACGCGCCAAGCCCTTTGTTCCATATCATAATGACAAAAATCCCGCCGTGTCAAGTAAAAGGAAACCGTCTTCGTCTCCCCCGCTTCCAAGAAAACCTTCTCAAACTCGGATAACGCCCTCCATCGGCGTCGTTATCTCAAGCGTCAGATTAACGCCGCCAAGCGTGTCGCCCCTTGTCCCGATATGATGT
Organism: uncultured Lachnospiraceae bacterium; assembly: GCA_947567595.1. Classification (GTDB taxonomy): domain Bacteria; phylum Bacillota; class Clostridia; order Lachnospirales; family Lachnospiraceae; genus COE1. The sequence goes on from CANOMQ010000014.1 coordinate 7,633, forward strand.
GTCGGTGCGCAAAGCGTCACCTTAACTGTCCCTATTTTTGTAAAATAAACCTCCGCAGGCGAAAAGCAGGCGCACCCCTCCTTTTGCAGCAGCAACCGTTATTAAATTTCATCGCTTCGTTCTCCTTCCTACTCAAAATTTTAATTCGAAACTGCACTCTCCAAAATCAAAACCCCCCTGCCCTGTAGCGTCAAAACGCCCGCAGAAACCGCGTTCCCCGTAATCACGTCAATTGCGGAAAAATCCACCGTAAGCTCTACCGCGTCCTCATTGTGGTTCAGCACAAACAGCCACCGTTTCCCGTCCTTTTCCCGACACGTCACCTCCACGCCCTTTGGCGCATTCAGCAATGGAAAAACGCCCGCCTCATCGCAAATATCCTTCAAAAATGCCCGGTAAAATGCCCCGCTTGACGCCGTCGCCACATAGTACGCAAGCCCGTCTACAAACGTATGTTTTGTAAGCACGGGCATACCACGGTAAAAGTCCGCCGCATAACCGCCCTCGTCCATCTGCTGCGCGCCCTCCAAATGGAGCAAATCGCACAAAAGCGTCGCCGGATACTGCGTTCCATTGTATGTAAAGCCGTTTGCACCACCCTGCGGCAGCGCGTCCTCCTCCTCAACCCAAATGCCCAAAATGTCCCGCAGCTTTCCGGGATAGCCGCCCAGCACCACAAGGTCGTTTTCCTGCACATAGCCGCTGAAAAAGGTTGTCAGAAACCTTCCGCCATTTTTCACAAACGTACGTACTTTTTCGTCCGTATCGCCCTTTACCATATAAAACACAGGCGCATGACATTCGGACGCTTGAGCGCGTTGTACGGCTGCCAGTTCTGACAGCTTGGCGTCTGTTCCATCAATGCAAACGGCTCCTGCGCGCCAGTCCCGCGCATTAAATCATGTGGCATGGCAATTTTTGTGTAATTGTCCCCGTTCGCCGGATAATTATCCCACGACACAAAATCCATTTCCTTTGCCCACTTGAAATAGTCCAGCGGCTTGTAAAAGCCCATCAGGTTTGTCGTGACCGCCGCGTTTGGTATTACCGCCTTTATCGCGTCACGCTCCAGCACATAGCAGGAAAGGATTGCGTCGGACATAAAACGCCGATAGTCAATCGAAATCCCTTGGAACATCGTGCGCTCCCCGTCGAAATGTTCACTGCGCAAGTCCGGCAGAACAATCTCGTCCCATTCATAAAACGTGTGTCCCCAAAATGTCGTATTCCATGCCGTATTCAGGGCGTCAAGATTGTGATATTTTTCACGAAGCCATGTGCGGAACGCCTTTTCGCAGTTCTCACAATAGCACTCCCCACCAAACTCGTTTGAAATGTGCCACGCGACGATATTGTCATATCCCTTGTACCGCTCGGCAAGCTTTTTTGCCAAAAGCGGCGCGTACTTCCGATAGGTCGGGCTGTTCGGGCAGGAATTGTGCCTGCCGCCAAATTTGTGTTTGCGTCCCTCGTAATCCACGCGCAGAATGTCGGGGTATTTTTTCGCCATCCATGCAGGGTGCGCGCCAGTCGAGGCCGCCATACAGACCTTTAATCCGTTCTCACGCACACTGCTCCGGGTTGTAATCGCCGCCGTACGCGATTTGTTCCAGCTTTTCATATGGTAGCATTCCGTTTTCCCTCCATTTATCATTTTTGCTCTTTTTTTACTCCCTTTTCGGAAAAGTGTTTCCAATGTATCAATTTTGAAGTATCAGTATATTTCTACACAAATTATAAATCTTCAATAACATAACAGTTCTATAAACTGGAAGTTACTTACTTCTTATACTGTAATCCAATATCTTTTCATTTTGCGTCCATCAACGTCTATGCTTTTCTCAAAAACTCCACCATTCGCAATTATTACTTTTTCACTTGCTGCACTCTCAATATTACAAGTGATAAAAAGTTTTTCTATTCCCATTGACTTTGCATTTTGTATATTCAGCCGAAGCATTTCCTTTGCATAACCTTTGCCGCGTTCAGAAGGACGCACTGAATACTCACAATGCCCTCCCCACGTTCCGAGAATAGGATGATTTATATGATGACGCAAATCTATCACACCTACAACTTTATCATCTCTCTTGCGTACAGCTAAGTACATATGAGAAAACGGTCTGATTTATGTATTGGTTGCGGACGATGAGCCGTTAATCCGTCAAGGGCTGCGCGCCACCATAGGCTGGAGCGCGCTTGGCTTTCATATCTGCGGAGAGGCGGGCAGCGGGGAAGAAACGCTTGAAAAAATCAATTCCCTTCAGCTTGACTTGGTCGTGCTTGATATCCGTATGCCCCGTATGTATGGCACGGAGCTGATGAAGCTGGCAAGACAGGGCGGCTACGAAGGATATTTTATCATTTTGTCCGGCTATTCGGATTTTCAATATGCGCAGGACGCACTGCGCTTTGGCGCTTTAACTACACGGAGCTTGGGCTGTCCTCTTATATTTATCAGGTCGTAATCTACGAAAGCTATACGCCCTACTACAGCCTTTACAGCTTTGCCGATATGCTGCTTGCCGCGGGAAATGGCGCAAGGCTTTTTGAGGAGATTACAATTGACAACCGCAACGTCATTATTTTAAAGGGAAATGACGCAATCGCGCGCTTCAACCGCTGATTAGAGCATTACAAAAAGCTTCAGTCTTAGGGTTCTTTCCCGTTAAAAAAATTCTAACCACATTCTAACCATTCTTGTCAACAAGTGGTTAGAAAGACGGTCTACCGCCAATACCTGCTCATAGCCAAGCCCAAGCACCGTTGTCTTCATCTCCTCAAACAGGCTGGCAAACTCCGCCTCGTCCTGTGCAAAAGCCATTTTCCATGAATACTCGACAATAATCTGCTTGCACTGCTCCTTAATCGTCGTGATGTCCGTGGACGCCTCCGGCACTGCGTAATTCGTGCCCGCAAGAACAAGCATTTTATTCTCCTTCGACAACAGGTCAATCGTGTTTAACGCGCCGTCGTAATGCTGCGACCAGTCCTTTGACAGCTCCGTTGCCGTCTTTTCAGCGTAATCCTCCCACTTTAGATAATTGTAGCAGACACCCGTTTTCGGGTCATTTTCCACAAGCCCCACACTCTTATAGTTCAGCCGGCTCTGACCGTCAATCCATGAGCCGCCGCCCCACTCGTCCGGAATGTTCAAATCCTTCTTATTTTCCACAAATGCCTCCACGCCAAAATCCGTGAAAACAGGCTTTCCGTCCTGAAGCTCCCACGTAAGCCCCTCCGGACCACAAGCGTAATTTTGGACAATCCCCTGTAGCCTGACGCCCTCCGGCGAATACAGCCAGTCAACAAATTCGGCGACGCGCTCCGGCTGCTTCGTCTTGCTGCCAATCATAATGCCAAGCGCCATTTTGCCATACGGCATACAGCCATATTCCAAGCACTGCATATCGTCAATCACTGCCGTCGCAAAGCCCTTGCCCTCCGCAGTATGCTCCACCGTGTTGTACTGACCTGCCCCAAGCCACGGCCAAAGCGAATATAAGATTTTTCCATTTTTAAACTTTGTCTGTACCGTACCAAATTCCTGCGTCGTTGACTCGGGGTCTACCAAGCCCCTTTGGTTTGCGTCAAAGAAAAATTTCAGGGCTTTTACATAAATACCATCGTCATCAATCACGCTCTGAATATCCGTCCCGTCCACCTTTGCCATACAAAAGCCAATCTGCTGATAACCATAAAGCCCCTTGATGCCGTCCGTATTCTGCATGACCTCGCCGTCCCAGTCCTTAAACAGGGAAAGTGCGTAAATATTCGTCACTGCCCTCCGTCTCCCTCGCCGAAGCCTGCATTTTTTCCAACGTATCCAGCAAATCGTCTGTATTCTTCATCTGAGGATACCCTACCGCCCCATACACGTCCCACCGAAGGGAAGGCGCTACCGTCGGCTCAAGCGCGTCACACGGCGTCGTTGCCGAAAGCTCGGAAACCTCACTCGGAACTGCCCAAATACCGTCCACCTCCGCAAGCCTGCTCGCCTCCTCGATAGCCGTCATGTACCGCGACAAATTCGGACAGTTGTCCATATATGGCGTCATATCCAGCACCAGCTCCGCCGCCACCAAATCCTTCAGACGGTTGCCGTCAAGCTGCGTGATGATAATATCGCCCAAATCGCCGTTTGCGGAACGCGTCTGAAACAGCGTGTCGCCGCCGCCCGCAACATTCGGCGCAAGCGAATTTCTGAGTTTTTTTCTTTGCTAGTAAAAACGTACCATTGATTGTGTTCACCAGCCACCCTTCAATTTCGTGTAGGTTTCATTCGTGGATTTTATTTTTGGGGAAGATGTGGGATTTTCGGCGTCAAAAATTTTCTTCCATTTCTTTTAAAATAGGCTCAATCTGGCAAAGCATATTATCCATAGCGCTAAATAATGCACTTTTCGCAGTACCAAGCTCGTTTGCCTTATCAATATAGCCAGTCACCTCATGGTACTGCTGCTGGTTGTTCATAAAGGTCTGATTTACTTTTTCAAAATCATTTTCGGAGGTCATGATGGCTTCTCCGATTCGCGCCTGCACCTCCGTAGCTCCGTCTGCCACAGTGATAATCCTGCCAAACACATCATATGTGGCGTCTACCTCCATGAGGCTTTTACCCAAAGCATCCTTTGAGGTGCTGATACTGTTATTTAACTTTTCGGTACTGGTTTCCACATCATTTATACTGGCGTTTACCGTACCTGCCAAAACCTTAATCCCTTCCGCCAGCTTCCTTACTTCCTCCGCCACGACGGAAAAGCCTTTACCTTGTTCTCCGGCTCTGGCTGCTTCAATAGAAGCGTTCAGGGCAAGCATATTGGTCTGATTTGCAACGGACACGATTTTCTCCATGCATTGTTTGATATTCTGTACGGCTGTTTGAAAATCAAAAAAGGTTTCCTGTATTTCATCAAAATATTTCTGTACATTGCTTGAGCTTTCCTTTAAGCCGTCTACCTGCTGCTGTGCAATTTTTACGGACTCATCAATGTTTTGTTTTACAGTTCCAAACTGTCCTGAAATCTCTCCTACATGAAGGAAACGGTCTTGAAACGCATCAAGCTGTTCCTTCATCATGTTTTCTCTTTCGAGTACATTATCGAAAGAACTCCCAATCTTGCCCAGACCCTGCAAGGAATCAATCTCCTTTAAGAGAATCTGTTGGCGATAGGCTTCTATGCTGTGTACTGTATGGATGATAGGATAATAGTCCGGCTTTTTTACGGATGTCATCGTCTGTGTTGTAACGGCTTTTCCTGCTTTTGTTTTCCAATTTAGCATTGTCATACGCTCCTTTTCTGCTATTCAAATACGACGCAGGTCATGGTCTGGTTTAGGAACTGGTCGTTATAATGTTCACCATAACCAAATAATCCCGCATGGTTTCCAAGTGTACTCATCATGTCCAAATATTGCTGCAGCTCGCCATTTTGCTGGAAATACAGGTAACGGAACAGGCAGTTTATGGAAAAGACTGCCGATATATGGGAAAAATCCTGTCTGATCTGCGCAATCGTTTCTCCCACGATCCGGAAAGTATCCTTGGCTTCGAGGATTGTCAGGACATCTGAATCATTAACAGCCCGGAAGCAGGAAAGCGCATTCCCAACAGGTTTCTTAACAGAAACAATGCCTGTATCATTTCCGCTAATCTTGCCAAAAGGATTTTTAAACGTCTGGCTTTCTATTTCCTTCTCATCAATCTGTAATATTTCCGTATATACCTGTTTTGCCGGTCTGCCATTCAATTCTCCGATGATATAATCGTTTTTCTTCGTTTTGGAAGCAATCAGCCTGTAATCCCCGCATGGCTGATATATGTTTTCTTTATATATTTTTATTTTTCCGGTATTATTTTTGAGTACTGCATAAGCTGATGCATCCTCATAGATCCTTCCATTTGCAGACACTTTTCCGACATCGCCGGTGCCGCCTACCAAAGCGACTTTTTTTATTTGTAACACACTGTACATGGTAGTCAGAACACAGGCGTCATTTCCCGTACAGAAATTGATGCATACCGTATTTTGTGAAGACGGCTTCACCGTTTCCAAATCCTTCTGCAGCCGCCGTATATATTTTACAGGCATGGTGGACACCTGTTCGAATACATTAGCAGCCGCCGTAATACCATCTGTGTAGGCAACGACCATGACACCCTTTTCTACTACCGTCCTGTCATATCCCATATTGATGCATCCGATGCTGGGCACTCCGGGAAAGGCAGCTTCAAGCTGTGCCACATGTTCCTCAAACTGATCTGCATTTGACATTAAAACAAGAAGTTCCGGTGCAGATATCTTTCCTCCTTTGAGGGCTTCCTGCAAATCTCCCCTTTTACTCAACCCAATAAGTTGCTTCATAGTTACATCCCCTTTCGCCTTGCTCAGGCAATCTTTCCCGAGCATATAATTTATGTCATATGGATTTTAGCAAAAAAACAAATGAAAAAAATACTCTTGGTACAATTTATCATTTTAAAGGGATAAATTACGCCAAGAGCATTTTATACAAACTTTCTCTCAAAATTCAAAAGTATACTAAGCATCTTTTCGATATTCAAAGACAATCCATTTCTCATTCATATAAATTTCGATTGTATTCTCCTCGCTTCCATACTGATACCCAAAGCCCGCTCCGAAATTGGACTGATTGTTTTCTGTCGGGGTTTGCGTCCCGTCCACGGTTGAGGTTATCTGACCGTCCATGTTGCCGCAGCGCGCTTCAAGAGCACTTTCCTTTCCGGTATCATAATAGAGCTTATCATTCACCATCACCATCGGGATTTTGTCCCACATGGTATCCGTGTTTGCCTGCTCTATCAGAGTAATCGCATACACTTCCCCTAGCTGCGCCGGATACGTTTCCATAATGCTGCCATTGTAATGAACTTCAATCACATCGCCTGCTTGAAAATCCGTACCTTCTATATTTGGCAGGGTGATTTGGTCGGCGGAATTTAATTCCGAAGAACCCTCGACAGGCTCTACCAAAACAGACTGCTTTGAACACTCTAATACGGTTGCCTGAAAAGTTACCGTAACAGGCGGATTTTGTTCAGACAGCGCAAACAACTCTGTTATTTTTTCTTCCAGTGACGATTTTGGTATATAAATGCCTTGATACGGCTGCTCCACATATTCCGTCCCGTTATCCTTGTAGTAAAAAAGCGTTGTTGTGTTGTCAGCACAATTTAAGGAGATTGTAATATAATCTTGATTTACAGGCGTATCGGTTATGGACTCCCTGTTGGACAATTTCATGTCTGACAAAATAGCATAAAGCGCGTCAATATACGCTGTTGCTTCCTCCTCTGTGTTTGGCGAAAATGCCGTCTTTTCGCCGTCAGAAACACCGATTGATATAATGTCCTCCTGTTCCGGCAAATAAACCGGATTTGTGGTTTTCCCGCAAGCCGCAAAGATGCATATCATCAGTACCGCCACAAGTATTACTTTGCACTTTTCCATTTTAAAGTTACACCCCTTTCACAACCAACCATTCTATAAAACCACAACACATCAAGCCATGCAAAAACCGCTTCATGGTGGACTTCCTCTACACGTTCTTACGTGGCTTACAAGCCATAATTTGCAGCGTTGTGCAAAGTCATGAGCGAAACTGTAGTCGGTAAATTCTCTTAAAATAGATCATTTCCACAATCGCCGTAATGCTCCACGAGAAAATATAGAGCAAATACAACGACGGTATCGTCCGAAAATAGGCAAACACCGTGTAAACCCACACTACACGGAAAACGCACGAACCCATAATCACAATCACGGTCGGCACAACGCTCTTGCCAAGCCCGCGAGAAGCCGCAATCGCATTGTCCATAAACGCCGAAAACGCGTAAGAAACACCCATAATCACAAGCCGTTTCATTCCCGCGTCAATCACTGCGGTTTCTGGCGTAAACAGCCCCAAAAACTGCCGCCCGCACAGCTCTAACGCAAGCCCGATGACCGCTCCCGCACCAAACGAATACGCAAGCGTAATCCGGTATGTTTTCCGCACGCGTTCCTTGTTGTGCGCCCCGTAATTTTGCCCGATGAAGCTGCTGCACGCCGTGTAAAACGCCGCCATCACATCATACACCAGTCCGTCCGCATTCGCCGCCGCAGAGTTTCCCGCCACCATCGTCGCGTCAAACGTATTCACGCCAAACTGGATAAATAAATTCGCAATCTGAAATATCCCATATTGCACCGCGGAAGGAAATCCAATTGTCAAAATCGCGGACGCTTTGCTCCCGTTCAGACGCAGCTTTGAAAAACAAAGCCCATACACTTCCCTACTGCGAAACAGCGAACCTAAAATCAAAGCCGCCGAAAGATACTGCGAAATCACGCTCGCAAGCGCAACGCCCGCCACGTCCAGTCCGCACACAATCACAAAAAACAGGTTCAGGATAATATTGACCACACCCGCCGCCGTCAGATAATACAACGGCTTTTTCGTGTTCCCAACCGCGCTGAACACCGCGTTGCCATAGTTGTAAATCGCAAGCGCAGGCATTCCAAGAAAATAAATCCGCAGATACAGCGACGCTCCCGCAATCAGTTCGTCCTTCGTGTGTAATAGCCGCAGAATATCCTGCGCAAACAGCAGCCCCGCCGCCATAATGACAAGCCCCGTAATCAGGCAGATTAGAACCGCCGTATGCGTCGCGTCCTCCACGTCCTTGGGCTTTTTCGCCCCCAAATACCGCGCAATCAGGACATTCACGCCGCCCGCCATGCCAATCAGAAAGCCCGTAAACAGCGTGACAAGCGTCGTCGTAGAGCCGACCGCACCCAATGCAACCGAACCCGCAAACTGCCCGACAACCGCAATGTCCGCCATATTAAATAACACCTGTAATACATTAGAAATCATCAAAGGGAGACTGAATATAAAAATCTGCTTCCAAAGATTTCCCTTTGTCAAATCCTGCTCCATTTTAACTATGTATCCTCTTGTAATTTAAATCTTTCTAAATAACAATATTTCGTTCTTTGCCGTCCAAAAAGCTTTTGATATTCTGATAAACCTCTTTCGCGCAGCGCTCCCTTGCCTCGTGACTGCCCCATGCCATATGCGGCGTAATCAGAAGCTTCGTGCTGTCCTTAATTTTGCCAAGCGGATTGTCCGCCGCAATCGGCTCTTTCACCAACACATCTAAACCCGCAGCCGCAATCGTTCCATTCACAAGCGCGTCGTAAAGCGCCTGTTCGTCAACAACAGGACCGCGCGCGACATTAATCAGTATTGCCGTGTTTTTCATTTTCGCAAGCGCCTGCGCATTGATAATATTCTGCGTCCTGTCCGTCAGCGGGCAGTGCAATGACAAAATATCGCTGTCCGCAAGCAGCGTATCAAAATCCACACGCTCATAATCCGTCGTGGTATTGTTTCCCGACGCCGAATAGTAAATCACGCGGCACCCAAATACCTTTGCAATTTCCGCAACCTTCCTGCCGATATTCCCAAGCCCGATAATGCCCCAAGTCTTTCCCTCAAGCTCCGTAAAAAACGGCTCAAAGCATGTGAAAATCGGACACTTTTCATAGTCCCCATTTTTGACATATGTATCATAAACCGGCAGCTTTTCCAACAAATAAAGCGCCATCGCAAACGTGTGCTGCGCCACGATTGGCGTGGAATACCCCACAACGTTTGTCACGCGGATACCATGCGCCTTGCAGAAATCAAGGTCAACATTGTTGTAGCCTGTCGCGGTTTCGCAGATGAGCTTTAAGTTATTCGCACCGTTCAGCGTTGTCGCATTGAGCGGCGCTTTGTTTGCAATAATAATGTCCGCGTCCGCCACGCGCTGCGCGACCTCGTCTGTTGTGGTGTTTTCGTAGTAAACCGCTTCCCCGAAATCGTTGTAAAATGAAATGTCCAAATCCGTTCCTAAACTGTTCTTTTCTAAGATTACTAATTTCATGGTTTGCTCCTTTACATTCATATTCCCCTATACCAGAAATGGCGGGAAATTCCTCCCGCCTTCGGTGGTCCAAAGAGCTGTCGCTCAGACCAGAACTGCAATGCATTACAGCTTCTATTCTACCCATATTATACGGTACCTATATATAACTTGCAAGCACTTTTTCCTTTATTTATGTATATTGAAAATCGAGTAGAAATAATTGTCAAACATCTAATTAAAGGGATAAATTATGATGCAAGAACTTCCGGGAACTTACAAATTTAAAATATAATATGGTAAAAAATAGCGAAATATATTATACTGTATATAGCTTTACTATTAGGCAGAAAAGCCGATGAAATCATCAATAAATAACCAGTTATAATTTCTAAAATCTTATAAATGGCAAACGAATCAGGTAAGAAACCTTGGAGAAGCCACAAAAGTCAAAGAACTTCCCTACACAGCGAAAGAAAAAGAATTGGCAGGTAGTCGGAAGGGATGAAAAAAGAAAGGGAACTTCCATGACCACTTATGAAATGAGAATTGATCGGTTAAATTTTAATACTGATATAAATTATGACAACATTCAAGCATTCAGTATCGGACACGAAAGCTGTATCCTTAAATTTTTCAAAGTAATCCGAAATAATGAGTTGCTTAAGTTTATTGACAAAGAAAAAAATCTAGGGAAACAAATTCGTATCATTACTCCTTTTATTCCTGAAAGGCATTTGGCTGAAATAAAGGATGTGTTGGCAGAAATCAATAACATAAAATGTTTCCATAACAGTGTAATCATTGTGAACGATTTGGGACTGATGCACTATATACACAAAATGAATGAGAACCGTCAATTGTGTTTGGGAAGAAATCTTTTAGCTTGCTTTGATTATGCACCATGGGGACATAGGATATACGAATCAGAAGACTTACACATACAAAAAGCAGTATCCCAAGTAAGCTTATATGATGATGAAAAAATGGATTTTTTTAAAAAATATAATGTTACGGAAACAGAAGCAGATGTGACAAAAAGAACGGTAAAAAGCCTAAAAGAAATACAAAAATCCGGATTCAGAGTAAATATTTATAAATCTTCCTTTACATACGGCTTGCAGAGAAGTTGTTATATCAAGAGATATAACATAGATCAGGGCTGCAGCGGAATGGAATGTGAATACTCAGAAAAACTAGATTTAGACGAACTGTGGTGCGGGGCGGAATTTTATAAAGAACAGGAAAACATCAATTTTCCCTCCCCTTTGTATATACGGGGAAACCAAATCTATGGAAGAGCTCATGACATACCATGTGACTGGGCAGACAGCATTATTATAAGCCCAGAGCAAAATAATACTTACAAAGGAGCAGATATATGAAACTAAAAGTTCCAGTAAACTCTTATGAAGCATCAGTAAAACAAATTGAGGCAGGGGCGGATGAGATTTATATGGGATTAGAAGATTTTCATTTCAACAGAATGTCCTATTCTGCCAGAGCCCAAATCGCCAGCTCCGGAGTTCACGCCAACTTAACGGAAGCAGATTTTGCAAAAAGCGTGCAATTTGCCCATTCTAAAAATGTCACGGTGAATTTTACCGCCAACTGTCAGCACATAACCAAAAGCGAGGGGGATTTTTATCGAAAAAACTTCTTGGAATATGTCCGCCGTGGTATCTCCCTGGGTGCAGATGCAGTGATCGTGGCCGATATTGGAAATCTCATCGCTTTAAGGAAGAATGGGATAGACACGCCTGTTATAGCAGGAAGTTATTTAAATTGTTTTAACAGCGAAACAGTCGCTTTGCTGAAAGACTTGGGAGTGTTCCGGATATGTATTCCCGATCAAGTAACCTTTAACGAAATAAAATCAATAAAAAAAAACACCTGTTTGGAAATAGAGATTTTTGTCGGGTACGGATGTTCTAATTTGGCAGGTATGTGTAGATTTTACCATAACAGTGGAGAACAAATTCATGTAGGTGTGCCCTGCCGAGCCAAATTCATACGAAATAATGAGGAATCGGTCAGTATTATGGATGCCTGCCCAGATTGTGCAATCTGCAGTATTCCTAAATTATATGATTTAGGAATTGACAGTCTGAAGCTGATTGGCAGGGAAATGAATATTGAAGAAATCGTAAATATAACAAAGATGTATAAATCAGCTATACAGCAATACGCAATGGAAGGAAGGTTTGACCGGAAAGAAATTATTTCATCCATTTCATGGTGGGAAAATGAAATGTGTTGTGAAAGATGCAAATACGAAGACACATGCTTACTGCGCTCTTATATTTAAACAATGATGAATAGGCGGCATTGGGTACAATTACACGGTGGGCAATATTTTCTCCGATGCAGCCCATTTCATACATTTTTACAATCTTTCCCGTAGATAACAACCTGTAAGAGAATCTTCGCATTTCAGAATATTTTCAACAGTTCCCTGAAATACTACCTTTCCCCCATTTTTCCCTCCCTCTGGTCCCATATCTATAATCCAGTCGGCTTGGGCAATCACATCTAAGTTGTGTTCGATGACAATAACTGTATTATGTAACTTTACCAGTAATTTCAGGACATTTATAATTTTTTCGGTATCCTTTGGATGCAATCCTCGTGTAGGTTCGTCAAAAATGTACATATTTCCTCTTTGGGAAAGCTTTTGGGAAAGCTTAAGCCGTTGACCCTCTCCGCCAGAAAGCGTATTCAGGGGTTGGCCTAAAGTGATATATTCAAGTCCGATACGCTCCAGTATTTCCAAGCTCTTTACTATATCCTCCTCATTCTCGAAGAACTTCAAAGCCTCTGATACCGTCATTTCCAATACTTCAGAAATATTTTTCCCATAATATTTGAACTTTAGTACATTTTCCCTATACCGCCTGCCACCACAAACATCACAAATATTTCTCACATTGCCCAAATAATGCATATCCGTCTCAATATACCCTTTTCCATTGCATTCCGGACAACTTCCCTCACTATTAAAAGAAAACAAAGAGGGACTCTGTCCTGTATGCCGCGCATACAGAACCCTTATCAGGTCAAACACCTCACTATACGTAGCGATATTTCCCCTAGAAGTTGATCCAATCTGGCTCTGATCCATGACAACTGCTTTTGGCGTATTTGCACAGATATAAGTTGACAGAGAAGTCTTTCCCGATCCAGATACTCCCGTAAGAACTGTTATGGCATTTTCCGGTATCCTGACAGATTCTCCATTAATATTGTGAATATGTATATTATCATACTTCCGAAATTCTGCCTTTTCCTCATTAAACTGTATTTTAGCAGCTATTGTATTCCTGTTATTAAATACAGTGAACAGGCTGGAAGATTCATTTCTCCCTATTTCTTCCGGCGTTCCTGCAACTACCAGTTTTCCTCCGTTTACTCCTGCACCGGGCCCGATATCAAGAATGTAATCAGCGTGTTTTAAAATGTAGGGATCATGTTCAATGACAATTACTGTATTTCCCCTCTCCACAATCTTTCCTAAGCTCTCCGAAAGCTTACGCACATCGCGCTCATGAAGCCCTGCTGTAGGCTCGTCCAAAATATATGTAATATCTGTCAAAGAAGATACCAGTTGCTTCGCCAGCTTCAATTTCTGTGCTTCTCCACCGGACACGGATGAAATAGAGCGGTTTAAATTCAGATAACCTATTCCCAGCCCCTGAATACTCTCAACCTGCTTTATTATGATAGGGAAAAGCATCTGTGCCGCAGGGCTGCTATTGTCGAGCTGTGCCAGCAGTCCGGGGATTTCAGAAAGTTCACATTCCACAAAATCCTTCATTGTAAAACAGCCTCCAAGCTTTACGTTTCTTGGCTTTTCCGATAATCTCACGCCACCACACTCCGGACAGACCCCATCTGAAAAAAACTGACTGTCATAATCTGCAGCACTCAACCCCCGCTCGTCTTTTTTTCTCTTGATCAGACGTTTTACAATCCCCTCATACGAAAAGGATTGCGCAACCTTTGCCCCCTTACTTTGAATCGAAACTGCATCACTGAAAAGAAGCCTGTTCATCTCCTCCTCTGTAAAATCGCACAGCTTTTTATCCATATCATAAAATTCACTTGCCTGTATTATATTCCAGTATCTGGAACCAACCTTCCATGTCTTATGTTGTATCGCTCCCTCATTAAGCGATTTGCTCATATCCAGGAGATTGTTTTTATTGACCGTCATCGCCGTACCAAGACCGCCACAGACGGGACATGCGCCTGCAGGCGTGTTAAAGGAAAAATCCCCTGCGCTCAACATAGAATCACCCAGCCTAGAAAACAGAAGCCGCAAATGGGTATAAAGCTCTGTATACGTTCCTACCGTGGATTTCGGATTCCCTGTAAACATTCCTTGATTAATGGAAATACAAGACGTGAGACCCTCAATTCTGTCAAAATCCGCTGTTTCATAACGAGGCAAAATTCGCCTCGCATAGGAACTCAACGAATCCAGATACTGCCTCTGGGACTCGTTAAAAAGAATATCATATATCAGCGTGGATTTTCCTGATCCAGATACACCCGAGACAGCTGTTAATTTATGTTTCTGTATTGCAACATCAATATTTTTTAGATTGTTTTCCCGTGCTCCCCAAATTTTTATTTCTGACATTGTCCTATTTCCTCCTGTTTCGTCTCTGTGCCTTACAATTAAAACCGCCTTTTAATCAATGTACATCCCTGTGTTCCACCAAATCCCGGATTAATCAACATGGCTGTTTGCCCCGGAAGGATCACATTTCTTTCACACCAGTAAAAATAATGATAAAAACTATCCTGTGAGCTCAAATGCCCTGTATTACAGATATTGGCATCCAAAAAGGTTTCACGCGGAATCTTGGTCAATATGGCAAGTGCATCCCAAAATTCCCTGTTTGACGTATGGGTGACATAATAATCCGTCTTTTCCAAACCAGCCTTCTCCAGACAGTTTTCCATGGCTCTACGCATCAGGGAAAGGTTCACGCCGCGAAAGGCAGAAATATCCGATTCGCTGGAATTTTCCCCACTAGAAGCAAGAATAGTAGAAGATACATATCCCGAAAGAATCTGATGCTCTCCTTCTCCCTTCGCGATCAACAGCGCAACTACGCCGTCTCCCATAATCGTTCCGAAAAAGATACGTTCCTGATCAGAGTATGCCTTGTCAGCGCCAATTACCAATACAGAATGATACACCTCCTTCTCTACAAGCAAAGAGGCTATTTCTACTCCTTTGTGCATAATGGCACAGGGCATACCACTCAGATAAAATGTAGGCACATCTTTCCAACCAGTATCCGTTTCCTGTCCATCCCTGCGGATAAAAGGCAGGGAATGTGTAATCAATATACAGTCTGGCTTTTTCGTTATCTGCCCGCAGACATCCCGAATCATTTCCTGAAGCATCCTTTGATTATCTGTGGGAATCCTGTCAAGACCAATTTTTCTCATGTGTCTGACCTCTTCTTCCGAATGGCCTGTGGCAATTTCTTCAACGCTTCGGACTTCTCTTCCCAGTTCCCAGGCAAACTCCTTAATAACTACCATAATTAATCCATTCCTCCCAGTTCAAAGTAATACGATCCTCTGTCTCAGCCAGTCTATTAAAAAGATACTGAGACACAGTACCGCCATAACTCAATTCTCCCCTCAAAGTTCCTGCCGTTTCTATAAATCGGTTAACTTCTCCAATAATATACGGACTGACAGTAGCCACTTGATGATGCTCTGTTTCCTGAAGAAGCTTTAAAAGCATAATTTTCCTCTGTATCAGGTAATCCACATCATAGACAAGAGATATATGTCTTTTGGCAGATATGTTTTGGACCAGCTCCCCACATCTTTGAAATGCCCTGTATCCCTGTCCGTTTTCCCGAGCATCCCTCAAATTAATATGTGCTGTTTCCAGTGTATACCTGATCCGGGAGTCTCTGCTTTCCGCAGTTTCAGATACATTTACATTAATTACTGCGCGAGCAGTAAATCTGCCACAGGCCTCGGGAATATTCTGTACCGACAACATATTTATGATCTTTTCCGGAGTCAAAAGTAATCCGGGTACCCCCTCCGAATCAATCAGACGCCATAAATCCTTACTCTCCCTAATACAGGCAATATAATGATCTGCACATCTGTACTGCTGCGACAGAGGCAAATAAACCAATCCGACCATACTGACCGGACCAAGCACCACTCTGTCAATATACGGATCTCTCAACAGTTCCGCAATCGCTTCCTTTGTGACTCCGTCTACTCTCTTCATCTGAAGTCCCCACAGGGGAGCCGCTTTATCAACTCCATAATGAAAGTCCCGGAAAACAGAGAGCATCCGGGTGCCAAAATAATCCAAGCCCTCACAACTTACCCCAAACGAAGCTCCAGTGCTGTTTTCCAATGGAATCAGGGTATCATAACACAAATTCGCCGCATAAACCAATGCATAAGAACCGCATACGATCCAACTTCCGCTATATGTTGTATAATTCATTTTCTTCCAAAATTCCTCTCAGCCTTTCATCATCTATTTTTCCGTTGACATTCAGCGGAAATGCATCCTTTATACAGTAAAATGCGTGAGGTCTTTGGTATTGCGGCAGGCTTAGGGCAGCCTGCCTAAGCTTTATCTGCAGATATCCGGCATCCTGTTGGCTGTTTACGCAAACAATAATTCTATCACCCTCCATCTCTGACGGAATTCCAATAATACGCAGCTCGTCCACTATCCCTTTAAGACGTTCTATCAGATATTCTTCTAGCTCTGCGCATCCGATGCGGTATCCGCTAACCTTTAAAATTCTCTTTTTCCTACCACAGAAGTAAAGAAACCCTTCCTTGTCGATTCTAAAATAATCTCCCGTCCGAAGATTCCTTCTCCCGTCCCCATCCTCGAAAAAAACGTTCCCTGTTTCCTGAGCATTCCAATATCCCTCCATTACATTGGGTCCTCTCACTACCAGTTCTCCTATGCCATTTTCTGTTATCCGTTCCAAATAAACTTCCGTCCCTGTCAGTGGTGTACCACAAGAACCCTCCCATACCTTGTCCCATCGACCTTCAGGCATAATGGATACTCTCTTGCACTCAGTCAGTCCATACATGGGAAATACAAATATATGCGGAAACAGATTATGAATACGCCGGATCAACTCCACAGGGAAATCATCCCCTGTAGAACAGATATACCGCAGTTCTGGAAGCTCTACCCGCTGCAGAAGACCTGTTTTCAGCATCATGTTCAGCATTGTAGGCATAGCCGGAAAAGCAGTGATGTGCCCCTTTTTCAGCCATGCTGGTATCTGCTGCATCATAGGTTGATGAAGCAAAACCAATCTAGCCCCGGATTGTAGCGCCAAGAACAACTGATACAGTCCGTAATCGAAGGAAAGTGGCAAAACACACAGGATGCGGTCATCTGGCCCATTGTGCAGACGTTCATTAATCGCATTCAAGCAGAATAAAACCTGTTTACAGGACGCCATAACGCCCTTGGGGCGTCCCGTTGAACCAGAAGTATACAATATGTATATCAATTCATCCTCTTCCTTCAGGGACTTATCTGGCTTCCACAGCTCACGTAGCTTATTACCGAAGCGTTCATGATCAATGAGCATGGACGCCCGGGAATCCTCCGCCAAATAGTTTAATTGTTCCTCTGTTGCCGCCTCCGGAAGAGGAATGAAGCAGACATGGAGATAAATGCATGCCAAGAGTTCCACGACTGTTCTGATTGTATTATCATTTCTGATTACTATGCGCATTCCGGCTTTCACACCCATCTCCATTATCTGATCTGCCAGTTCCCGCACTTTTGCATCCAGTTCCCCATATGTCATTTCTTCTTTCCCATCCGACAGTATTATACTGTCAGAAAAAACATGCTTTCCGACTAGTTCCCTGTAAAGCATACCGCCTACCGCCTTTCCATCCGGGACAACAACACACGGTTTTTCGTTTTCGCTGATCTCTCCACTGTATTCCTAATCGCACACACTGTCTCACAGCTTAGACCAGTGGTTTCTGTTATTTCTTTATCTGGGCGTTTCTCCGAGAGCATTTCCAAACAGGTATCCACTTTGAACTGCGTTAATTCGGCTTTCAGCTCCATAACCTTCTCGCACTCCTGATCGGAAAAGACCTTTCCCCCAGAAACCGGACCTCCATTATATAACCAGAATGCCAAATCCTCCAAGTCCTCCTCTCCTTCCCAAAAACCAGCCGACGGCTCCTGCTCAATCACCTCCCGGCGGGTACCCAATAAACCCGCCAGAATCCTTACCTCAGATTTGTACAGATGCGCAATGGGTTTAAAATGCCCTAGATTATCACCAAAAGGCATATAAAATCCTAGCTGTATCTCACTCAGGTTCGAGTTAGCTGCCACCAAAAATCCTTTGTCCTGATATGTGGAAAGAAAAGCTGACCTCAATGAACAGTTTGCCCTTGCCGGATCCAAAAGGCTGTCTGGCTGAAATCCCACATCAGGATCTCCCTTTTGCAAAGTCCGTATGAGCTGTACATTCATCTCTCCGGGACAAATAACCGCCGGAGAAACTCCGAGGTCAGCACCCAAATTTTTTACGTTCTTTAGGAATTTCCTGTCCATATGTGTCTGCTCCACTGTAAAAAGATGTATCCCATTCTTACCAAGTACTCTGTGGCAAAGCCTTGCTACAACATCCGAATCAAGACCTCCCGATACAGGGATAACCACCTTTTCCTCCTCTTGTACATATTCCCGAATAAATTTCTCAATGCGAATCAGCTCATATGTCATATCTTCTTGTGTCTTTATCTCTTTCTCCCTCCCTTCCCAATACCCGGTAATAGACTAAACCATAGCTATCACCTGATCTGTGAATTACCATTACATTCATGGATTCCGCATTCTCCATGAACTTACAAAGGTATATCAAAGGCTCTGTAAGTCCATGACCTCTGCATGTGATGCAATCACCATTTTCAGAAATATCATCTGGTTTTTCTTGCGCAATAATAATCCTGCCCTTGAAATTTGTTATTGCCATTTGTACCTCATCCGCAGTCAGGTGTATCCTGTAATCCGTGATCCATATACCTTTTGAATCGTTAATCTTTTCACAGGGATACAGGGCAAAGGCACAGGCAATATTTTCCTTCTCTGCGTAAAGACTATGTCCTAGCTCTGCAAGTAGCATAATGGCACAATTCCCTTCGCTGATGTCAAGTCCTACTATCTGTAATCCCATGAGCCATGCCATATTTCCCATTCCCCTGATATTAACCGGGCTGATATCCATAATTCCTGCCTTTTTCAGAATAGCATATTCTGGAGCGGTCTGTTCTGCCTCTTCACTGGTTCTTATATCATAAAACCGGGTCACGTCATTTTTATGTCCCTCCCACACTTCCCTAACAAGAGGAGCAACAAAATCACAACTGTATGTAACTTCTCCAGCGTCCCCTATATACACCTCTGCCTGCGCTTCCTCCAAGCCATATAGTTTTCTGAACATGGTTTTATAGAAAGGATGTACAAAAGGATTTAAGGAAATCACAGATTCTCTCCTCCAAACAGGAGTCACTATTTTATACATATTAATTCAACCTTTCGTTTAACTTAATAAGATCTTTATCCATATAACTTATTTCCTGTTCAACAATCTCCCCGGGAATTCCAAATTTTTCTCCAAAGCTTCTATAAATTCCGGCAATTTTACCCATATCTACATAACCCGGCTGTGAATTTATCTTTTCTTTCCAGGCATCCCTGCACCCACAGGATAAGGAACTCAATTTTCCCCTTGCCTCTACTCCTGGATAATTTTTATATCCATCCAAAAGCTTTAATATTTCCTCCCTGCAAATATCACAGGTATCTGGAGACGACAGTATCTTTTTTTTGTCATCATAATAATTTCGATACCATGAAATATGTACCTGCCTCAACATTTCCTTTGGAAGCATTTCCAACACATGGATAAGCGCCCACAGTGAACAGCACAGGTACTCTCCTTGTTCCCAAAGATACTCACACAAAGTTCCCGGTTTTACATGATAGGGAAAAAGCACAACCGTATCAAATCCCATACGAAACGCTGTTTTTACTGAATCGAAGGCAGTAATAATACTCACTCGCTCATTTAAAAAAGGAATTCCGATACCTATATTGGCGCAGGCATACATGTCTGAGTCATGAATAATCCTCACTGCCTGTTCTAACTCCTCCATATTCATATTTTTATTTACACAATTTCTCAATATCCAATCGTCACAGGTTTCCACACCAATTTCAATAAAAATCCTGTTGGCATGGATATGCTCCTTTATTAACTTAAGCTTCTCAGCCGCAACTGTATCCGCCCTGGTTTCAATCAGAAAATCATTTGTATTAACAGATTCCAGCAATTTCAGAATTTCAATAAACAATTCCTGTGGAACTTCCTGGTCATCCAACATACTGCCTGATGGAGTTACAATCAACTCCTGAAGATTCCCCGGCAATTTCCTAATCTGCCCACCGAGCTCCTGCAAAATCTCTTCAGGATTGACATAATGTCCTTTCCCATAATTGCACATGGTACACCCGCCGTTTCTATCATGGGAACACCCCAGCGTCATAAACCATACTTCACTGAATACCTTGTCCTGAACTTTCTCATACCGCACCGATATTCTAGGATTTTCCGGTAATGGTTTCCGGTTCATATAAATTTTTTGCATAACGCTGTGCAAAACCAGATTAACCTTTCTTTTTCTATTCATTCTTTCTTCTCCAAAAAAGCGCATAAATCGCCAAATGTTGCAAATATCTTTTCAAAATCATCTTCTATCGGATCAAAGGTAAAGCGGAACTCTTCTTCGATTTCCACCTGAAGCATAACCATTTTCAGAGAATCCAACTCCAAACCAGCTCTCAGACTGGTTTCCAAATCTAAAGATTCAACTGGGGCAGCAATTACTTTATTCAGACATTTTAACACTCGTTTTTCTAACTCTGTACTCATATATTTTATCATTCCTTTCCAATGCACAAAAAAATTATAAATGTTGGTTCATATTAAAAGGATAACTGGCGATATGACTTCTCATTATTGTCATCGTATTCCTTGACTCCTTAACAACCATCGGCAGATCTCTGCTCAGGAAAAAATTAGTTCCTTCTGTGACACAATAGGCTCCGGCGTTAAGAAAGATAAGACGTTCACCCGGCTCCTTTTCAGGCAGATTTGCTGAACGTACCAAAACGTCATTAGATGTACATAATGCACCACATATTGTTGCTTCTCTGTTTTTGTCCATCCTGCTATTTTTCCCGGCATAGATAAAAGGGCTGAACTGTCCTTTTATCTGACCATCATACTGCAAATGATGAATTCCCCCGTCTACAATGTAATATGTCCTCCCATTATTTACTTTTTTATCCACAATTTCAGTAATATAGACTCCTGTATCTGCAGTCAGCAGTCGTCCGCACTCCAAAGTAATCTGAAATTGTTCTGACAATACCTGCAGTCGATCGAATAAATAGGAAAGGCAGGACGCATACTCCGCCGGATTATGATTTTGAAACTGTGGCACACCCAGCCCTGGTCCATATTCTATTTCCAAAAAATTTCCCCGAGCTTTTTCCGCAACAGATTCTAGCAGGGTAATATCCTCTTCCACATCCTTAATTCGTCTTTTTTGGGTTCCAGAATAATAATGAATTCCCCTGAAGCGAAGGGAAGGAAATCTGTTCTGATGTTTTAAAATATCAACGACCACATCAGGTTCCATCCCAAATTGATTCCCGCTACTAATCCGCAGAAGAATATCCGCTCCAGACCTGACGGCAGAGGCATATTTATCTGCCCAAATCAGTTGCCCTATGGACTCTATGGATATCCTTCGGGGGTGGGATTCTACCAGTTCTTTCAGCTCCTTATCACTTTTGTAAATTCCTCCAACAATTATCCTGTCTAAGGAAATCCCCTGTCTTTTGCATAATTCCCATTCTCCCGGAGAACAAACCTCGACATAATCCGCGTATTGCGCAGCGCTGGCAGCATACCACGGATTGGATTTTACCGAAAAGCAGACCGTGTATCTTACTCCTGCTTGTTTTTTTAAACATATCACATTATCCCGCAGCCTGTCTTCATGAAACAGAAAAAACGGTGTATCTATGTGACTACTTTCCCTTAAAATACGATTCATCTCCTCTGAAGTCCATTCTGTTTCAAACATGGCTGCTCTCCTCTATGTTTTTTATCAATGCCCAAAAATCCCTGTCAATCTCGGCAATCTTTTCATATGCACAACTTCCGAAAACCGAACCAATTCTTAAAAGAATTTTGTCCAGCTCATCTATTACAGAACTGGGAACTTGTATTTCCTGAACGCAGAATTTGACCACTTTACTTAGCTGAATCTGATAATTCATCAGACCATACCGGACAGACAGACTGGAAATTCTGTCCCACTCTATATTAAAAATGTCAGGGCAGCATAAATCTTTTCTCCACTGATTATTCAAAATATCTCTTCTCCACTGCATTCCCTTGTGCAGTATTCTCTTGGCAGGCAGCCGTTGTATCTGCATTGGCATTTTACCCGTTAATACATAACCCTTTGAATTGAAAGTTTTCTCCATAACCTGTTTCTCTGTCATTTCTATAAAAGGAGCTCCCGATGAGGAATAGACCAAATGTCTTCCATCACTATGTCTATAAAGCAGGCAAAAGGGTGAAATTCCTTGATAGAATTTATCTCTAACTATTGGAATTTCCACACCTAGACAGACATCCGCCAGTAAAATAGGCCATTCTAGCTCACATGGCTGTATCTTCCAAACAGACGCTGGAATAATCGTACAAACTTCTTTGATTCCAAGGTTGTCGCACAGTTCTTCAAGCGCACACCGAACAGGCTGCGCAGGGGAAAACCATTTTCTGATATCCTCTCCGAAAGAACAGGCAAAACATCGGAAGCTCATTACATCCGCAGGAATCAAATCATCCACCCCCGCATATTTCATCCACATATTCCATACGTCTTCAAAAGTATCCATACTTTTTCCTATATATACAGGCAAATTTATTTCCTCCATACCCAAATCTGGTTACCGGATTCTTCATTCCAAACAGAACCGTCAAATTCCCCCATAAGCGACTCCAAAATAAATCCAGCTTTTTGCGCAGCGCTCCCGATACATTCTTTGGAATACCATCGAAAACAAAACTGATCTGCCACAGTACCATTGACTTTTATGGTACAGTCCATATACTCCTTTTCAAAATTATACAAATAATGGTCTTCTATCCTTACCCTATCGTCGCTATACATTAGAATATCCACGTCTTGGTGCGCTTCCGCCCACATCCTGTCAAACATATAATGATCCAGTATAAATCCTCCACCATGCTTTAATGCACGGTAAACTCCCTGAAACATTGCATCCAAATCCTTTTCTTTCAAAATATGCCCCACTGTCCGAAAGGGCAAATACACTGTACCAAATTGTTCGAAGTAATGCAATTTTGTCATATCTGCCTTTTCTAAGCAAAGTGTACCAGGACAACCAGACTTTTTTTGGCGACAATATTCTGTAACACAAATATCCAACATTTCACTGCAAATATCCACTCCGATGATTTCCACCGCATAATGATGTACTAACAGGCGGGCTATCCGTCCGGTTCCCACTCCCAACTCTAAAAACGGACCTTCTCTTTGAGGAAGATAATTCATATAAAACTGTTTGGTCTTTTCATAAAATGGATCCCCTGTACACCACTTTTCATACAAGCAGGAAATGCCGGCATATGCTGTTTTTCCTGATTCTTTATCCTTTTTTAAATTATCTGAGATATTTTTCATAGGCGTCCTCCCCGTCTGGCGCCACCGCCAAGATTGTCGCACCCCTTTCCTTGGCAGCTATGCGTAACGCAGCTGCATATGCCATGCCACTGGAGATTCCTACACCCAACCCGAAGCTATTTCGAAGATTTTTAGCCAAATCAATGGATTCATTGTCCGTGATCGTATAGCTCTCATCCACAATCCAACTGTTGTTACTAATATTTCCGGGCTTACCACACAGACCCGTACCCGCATTAATATATGGCGCATCCACCGTTCCGTAAATTGTGGAGCCAAAAGGTTCCACTCCTATCATTTTTACTTTCTGAGACATTTTTTTCAAATATTTCCCAGTACCAATAATCGTTCCTCCAGAGCCCATGGGACAGATACAATGCGTAATCTTTCCTTCTGTCTGTCTCCAAATTTCCGGGCCTGTTGTCATTTCATGAGCCATGATTCCGAAAGGATTATCATACTGATTAATCCAATAATACTGCCCGCTTTCCATCATGTGCCGCGCCCGTCTGATTCGGGAACTGCGCAAATCGAAGCCTTTCTCCTGCTCTACTTGAAAATATTCAATTCCTGTAGCATCTAAACGCTCTCGTTTTTTCTCCGCGATGGATGAATCAATCAGGCATACGAACCTATATCCGCTCTCCTTACAAAAGTACCCCAAAGCATAACCTAAGTTTCCTGAGCTGGATTCTACAATAATCCTTCCTTTCGCATCCTCCGGCAGATATCTTATCAACCAGTAAGCGGTTCTAGCCTTAATACTCTTTAAGAAATTTTTCATTTCCAGTTTTAAAATAATTCTGTTACCATTCACCACGGGCAATTCTACTATCGGAGTGTTTCCAATACCGTATTCCCGGAAATCCCTCAGCATAATCCCATTCCCCTTTTTATTCTGTTATCGTATCTCAACACACAATGGATACTGCCGAACAATAATAGCAGCTGTGTTTTAATTCTCCCTGTTTCAATCTGTCTTCCATATGCCCCATACCATTTTTATAAACATTCAAAATACAATGATTTTCCTCATTATCCCAAGGACAGAGAAAAACAGAACCATCGGCATGGATACTTATTCCGTTTTCCGTGGCAATTTCAGATACCGTCAATCTATTTGATTTCAGTTGGCTCTTGTAGGAAAGTACAGCTTCCCGCCTTGCGGCTGGAAGCATGATCTTTAACTGTAAATCATCCTCCCTATTCTCTTTCTTCCACATGACCAGCTTTTCCAAAAAAGAAAAAAACAAAGTATCTTCCACTGTTAACAGATCGCCGTACCGTTCACCTCGCCCCACAGGTTGAAACTCATACACCTGAAAGCGATGGAAACCTTTGCGCATATAGTATGGCAGTGTCTCATCCAACAAATGTTCTGCATTAAGATTAGTCATGGTCAAGCGCAACCATACAGGGATTCCACTTTCCATATAGAACAGGGCATTCTTTACAACTTTATCCAACGTAATACCACGTACAGTGCGCTGTTGTTCGTCCGTGTGTCCTTCCACTGATACCCGTAACGCATGTATTCTGCAAAGCATTTCTATGATTTCCGAATCATCAGTACAAATAGTTCCGTTTGTGGTAATAGTTAGACACTGAAGAATTTCCGTTGGCAGACAATTCATTTGGCGAAGCAAATCCGTCCTAAGAAAAATCTCCCCTCCTTCAAGGTGAATTTCCGCTTCATATTCCGCACAAAAATATTTTATCAACTCCAACAGGCGACTGCTCTCTGGCATATTACAGATAGGTTTTTCCCCACTTTCATTATAGCAGTGGATACATTTCAGATTGCAACTATCATTTGTGTGTAAATGTACTTCTAGCTTATCTCTCATACTTTTATCCCTCGTCTCTCATCCCATATCTTTCTGACAGGAACTGATACGCCCTGTCGAGACGTTCGGCGAAATGACCCTCTATCCGTTCCCTGCTATATTCTGACACCCAATTTTTCTCAAGCTGCAGCAACCTCGTAATATGCTGCTTTCTTTCTTCTATACTTTCGCTATCATTATAGGACGCAAGCATCTCATTAAAGCCCATTCTGTCAGTCTCTGGAACATATGGCGGAATCACTCCTGCTTCCCGATGTTCTCCATACCAGGCAACTCCCACTCTTGGTAAAAGCTCCTCCGGAAGCGCATTTAAAACCTGAATAATCATATTTCCGTCCACAGGGGCATACATTCCCTTTTCATATAGAAAATAAACAAGCGTATTCGGCTTGATATTGACCGGAAAGAGCATGACATAATCCGCTCCTTCCTGCAAAAGATCACGTATGCTGTCCACTGCATCACATATCTGTTCTTCCCTATTCAGAAAAGGCGAACCTACTATAACATTGACAATACTTTTCGCCCCATAGCTGCGAATCCTGTTGAGAATGATTTTCCTTCCTTTCTCTGACATAGGCTTGTTTAGGCTGTAAAACTGAACATCCTTGTCTGTTGACTCCTGACCTATTTCAAAAAACAGACTTTTTTCGGGAATCATCTCTCGCACATGCCGCACCATATTTTCCGAAAGTGTGACCATATGGGTTTCAAGGATAATGTCCTTCACAGGCTGATTATTTAACCATCTGAAAAGATGTTCCTGTTCCTCCGCCGTCAGTTCCTCCGAATCTAAGCAACTGCCACATGTGTTGACCAAAATCGTATCAATATTTTCGGGAATGGATACATTTTTTTCTATTTCTGCAATTAATCCGGGAATTCTCTGTCCAGACCAGTAATTACAAATCGTACATTTGCCTTCCTTGCTGAATCTGCATGCAGGAGTCTGTAGCCATAATTGAATAAGACCATTTGTTTCAAAAACCGAAAATGTCTTTGTAGGATCTAAAATCTGTCGGCTTTTCCTAATATATCGCATCACGGAGCCAAGCAGGGCATTATCGCCGCCTCTACTTCTCAAAGCATATTTATTATCAAGATATTTTCTCTCTTTATCTGTCAGCAAGCTATGTATTTCCCTCCATTTGAATTTTCTGCCAATAAATCTGATGTCCGTTTCCTTCACATCCCGTTAGAAATTTTATCAAAAATAATTAGATATACATTCTTCACATCAATCTCATTAATAATGATCCTGTGTTTTTTGCTGTTTTCTTCAGTCGATATCTCTACCTTTAGTTTCGGGTCATTGGTTCCGTTTACTTCCACTTTATCATATTCCCCGCTCCATTTATGCCTTAATACCACTACCATAGCCCTACATCCATAGGGATGTTCTGTAATCAATTCGAACTGCTTCATATCAGTTGCATGCGATTTTGGAAACAGATAAATATAATCATCCTTTCGGTCTATCAGTATAAACCTTTCCCATTTATATTCTAAAGTTAATTTACTATTGTGGTTTTTTACTACATCCGTATTCAAATTGACATTCAGATAAGTACAATCATCCTGTTCCCTTTTGAACTGATAACTTGCTTTTGCGTCCTCTTGGCGCACCTTTATCCCCATACTATCTTCGCTCACCCTGTCACCACCGCGAATCCCTACATTTATTCCTCTTATACGCTCTTGATCTGCGGTAAAAAATATTTCCCATTGTGCTGATAGATCCAGATATATATCATGTTCCATATTGTATTCAAATTTATAATGCCATTTTAGTTTGTCTATCATCATCCTATTTCTTGGTTTATGCACCTGAAAATAAATGATTTCCTCAAAAATATCATAATACTCTTTTCCATGAATGGTTATTTTTCCATAATTGCCTTGAATTTATGTAATTCAAACCATGTCCTTCCACATATGCATGCGAATAATATCATTCCAAAAAAATATATATCACAAAACTGCGTTTTATCTATAGACACTAGCTTTCTAATAACATCATATACAGCCGTGGCTACAATAGACACTGCAAAACTTATTATGATATCTTTCTTTTTCATTCGTCTCTCCCTTATATATCTTTTAGCAGTTATTAAAATTTTGGTATAAAAAATTTTTATCATATTAATTGTATCATATAATGTAAAAAAACTAAAATATATAATTTAAATTTTAAAACTGTTTTTTCAAAATTCTTGTGTAGTATATTTGTAATATAGAATATTTATTTGAGGAGAATTGGCTATCCGATACAAAAATAAACAGAACACGGTGCGATCAGCTGACAATTTAACTAATTATGTCTGTTGTGTTAATACTTAATTTGACTTAGCGTTTAATCTGCTTTGCATTTTTCCGGCGTTTCTTTACAGGATATTTACCCCAATTTATTCCAATTTAAGTTTTTTTATGGTAAAATATAAATGTATTATCTAAACTACCATTCAAAAACGAAAGGACGATAACCATGTTTCAATTTACGGATGACTGTTTAATAGGAATAGAACAAATCGACGAAGAACACCGCACCTTGTTCACACTGCTGAACAAGGCGGGGACAATGCTTGCCAACGATTTCAACAATGACCGCTACGAGGATTTAAAGGAAATTATTGAAGACCTTGACTACTATGCAGAGCAGCATTTTGCGCATGAGGAGGATTACATGGTGCAGATACGCGACCCCGAAATTATCCGGCAGCGCACGCAGCATGCATTTTTCCGTGAAAAAATCCGGGATTATGAGTTTGTCAACATTGATAATATTGACGAGCAGCGGCGTGTTTTGACTGAGTTGGTCAACTTTCTTGCGAGATGGCTGTACCGCCATATTCTCGGAAGTGATGTCCTGATTGGAAAGCTGCCGCCGCTTGAGGAGTGGATGGTGCGCGAAAATCCCTGCGAGTTTACGAACGATTATTTGGTTGGCATTGACTTGATTGACAATGAGCACAAGGAGCTTTTCCGCATTGTAGACAGTGCAAATCAATTGATAAAATCATATGACGAAGCTTCCGGCTATGATAAAATTCTTGACATTTTAAACGAGCTTAAGGAATACACAAAAGAACATTTTTCCGACGAGGAAGAGTATATGGAAGGCATTCATTACGAAGGACTGGAAGCACAGAAACGCGCACACGACGCTTTTATTCAAAAGCTTGAAAACATTGATCTTGCGGAAATCGACGAAAACCCGCAGGAGTCCTTGCAGCAGCTTCTGGAGTTTTTGTTAGGATGGCTTGTCAACCATATTTTATATACGGATAAGAAGATACCGCTTCAATAAGTCTCTCTGAAAAATTTTTATATAAAAAGCCCTTGAGCAAAAGAACATAAGCTGCTCAAGGGCTTTTTTGACGGTATCTCCTACTTTGCTTTAATAAAACTACCTTTCTTATTCTTCTGCTATTTCTCGCCTTATCTTTCTTACAATATACAATCAATATTCCAATACAAAATAATAATGAAATAATATATGAAGCCTTCCACAAATTCTTTACTTCATATGAAACGATTAGTTCCCCACAATATCCTTTTTGTAATTTTATTGTCAGGCGTCCATCCGTTCCCTTTTCCGTGTTAAAGCTTTCTTGAGTTTATATTTAATTCCTGACGATAGGCATCTATAAATGGAACAATAAAAAACAAATTTACAACAATAACCATAAACAATGCCTGTAATAATGAAATCAGGTTTTTTATTGTTCTTTTAAAGTGAAGGAAGACAAATAACACAATAAATAAAATTGACATTTCTATTGTTAATATATGGCTTTCCACAATACCACTTATTCCGATTATTAGCGGCAGTGTATCATCAAAATTTACGTTCTCTTTCTCAAAATATATTCTGTAAAATCCATATAATACCAATGGAAGAAATGCCATTGCTGTATATTCTCCAACCGCCGTCCTTATATAAATGTTAATGATTCTTAAATTTGGAAATGTATCATATGTCGTTTTATACTCTATCCGAACCATATAAACACCATAGCGTTAAAATTATAAATAAATTTTATAATGTAAAAAGCACGGAATAACAAAAAATATTGTAATTTCGTGCTTTTTTGCATATACAGTCTGCTCTTAATTATTCACTCTCCTCTTCCACACTGGCAACCACCGGATACTTATGAATATGAACCAAACAAATGACCGCCGCAATCACCAGTGGAATACCTGCCAAAATACCCGTCGGCGCAGGTCCGACGAAGAAATTCCCCCCATCAAACGTAAACTGCGATGCCTGTGCCATCATAACATTTATCGCGCTATGCGCAAATACCGCCGGAAAAATGCTCCCCGTGCGCAGTGTAAGAAATGCGTAAATAATTCCCGTAACCATACCAAACAAACACATCGCAATAATGTTTACAACTGGAAATCCGCTGTTCCCTTCGCCATAATAATAACCAATTGACACAAGCGGCGCATACCACAGACCTGACGCGAAGCCACTGATAACCATCGCCGGAATGGTACCAACCTTGCGGAACAACTTTGGCAAAAGATATGCCCGAAAACCCCACTCCTCGCCAAACGCATTGATAAAGTCAAGCACTGCTGCCGTGAAAAATTTCACAAGCAAATCCGCCTTTACGCCTGCTACAATTTCCACGGGAGTAATCTGTGTACCTGCACCCGCAGCGCTCTCGCCGTAAGACGCCACAAAGTTTGTCATATTCGGATCAAAATTGTCCCGAAATACCAAAAAGTAAATCACCGCTCCCAAAAATGTAAGAACAGACATACCGAACCAGCCAAACAGAAACAAAAACCGCTGCTCCGAAAAATTAAACTGAAATCCCGCTTTTACAAGCCCCTCCCTCGTAAACAGCCTTGTCACCAAAGCCGCCAGCGCAGGCGCAAGCATAATCTGCGAAATCATCTCCGCAGCGTCCTTTACAATCTCCACGTCGCCGCTTCGGTACATCGGAATAACGCCAAAAATCTCCATAACCCACGGCACGCCAAAACAAAGCGCCAAAAATATCAAAAGCCGTTTTGTCTCCACCTTCTTATCCGTCACCCCGACAAGCCCCCGCTTATTCGGATTAGCCGCCGCCCTCTCCTTTTGAGGCTCCTGCTTGAATTTTCCCGTAATGTCAAACTGATTAACCGGAATTTCGTTTTCCAATGAATTATCATTCTGTTTGTTTTCTTCCGACATTGTTTATCTTAATCCTCCATTATTTGATTTCGTTCGCCATTGTATACAGTCCATGATAAATGCCGCCTTTTTCCATCAGCACATCATGGCTGCCCTCCTCGACAATCCCCGCATCCGTCAGCACCAGTATCCTGTCGGAATTACGTATCGTCGAAAGGCGGTGTGCAATAGTGAGCGTTGTCCTGCCTTTCGCAAGTGCATTTAAGGACTTTGCCACCGCATACTCACTCTCATTATCCAATGCGGAAGTCGCTTCGTCAAGTATCAGTATCGGCGGATTTTTCAAAAATACCCTCGCAATACTAATCCGCTGCTTCTGACCGCCCGAAAGCTTCACACCCCGTTCACCGACATACGTGTCATATTTATCCTTCAGATTTTGAATAAATTCATCTGCTCCGGCACGCTTTGCCGCTGCCATAACCTCCTCGTAGGAAGCCCCCGGCTTACCGTAGGCAATATTATCATAAACCGTTCCCGAAAACAGATACACCTCCTGCTGCACAACGCCGATACTCTGCCGCAGACTCTTTAACGTAAGCTTCTTAACATTCTTCCCGTCAAGCGTGATTTCACCCTTTGACACATCATAAAACCGCGGTATCAGATTGCACAAGGTCGTCTTTCCGCCGCCCGAAGGTCCGACAATCGCAAGCTTTTCACCTGCATGGATTTCCAAATTCAAATTCGTAAACACCTTGTTATGGTCGTCAGGATATTCAAAGCTCACATCACGGAACACAATCTCACCCTTCGGATTCTCAATATCCTGCGCATCCGGGTCGTCAAAAATTTCAATGTCGGCATCCATAATCTGCAAAAACCGCTCAATTCCAGTGATACCCCTCTGAAACTGCTCCGCAAATTCGATAATTCTTCGTATTGTAGCAATCAGCGTTGTCACATACATCACGTACGCAACCATATCTCCGGGGAGAATCCTGCCGTCCATTAGGAAAAAGCCTCCCCCGAGAATAACCGCCAAATACATAAATCCGTCAAACACTCTCGTCGATGTGCTGAAAATACCCATAATCATATAGGCATGCGTTTTGATTTTCAAAAATTCCTGATTGCCATCTTCAAATTTCTGCGCCTCAAGCGCTTCATTTGTGAATGCTTTCACAACCTTTTGCCCCAAAAGGCTGTCCTCAATTTTCGCATTGAGCTCACCGATTTGGTTGCGCTGCATACTGAACGTTTTGCGCATTTTTTTATTTATCATGCGGCAGACTACCGTCATCACCGGAACAAACACAAAAACAATCAGCGTCAGCGCCAAATTAATGCGCGCCAGTATAATAAACGATATGACAATTTTTAATCCTGCAATAAAAAATTCTTCCGGACAATGATGCGCAAATTCCGTTACATCAAACAAGTCATTTGTAATGCGCCCCATAATCTGTCCTACTTTTGTATTGTTAAAGTAAGTGTTTGAGAGCTGCTGCAAATGCGCATAGGCGTCACGCCGCATGTCCGTCTCAATTTTTGCGCCCATGACGTGCCCGATATCTGCCATATAAAAATTGGCAACCGCGTCAATAATACGCAAAATAAAATAAACAAACGCAAGCCCTGTCACCATGCGCACCGTCAAAAGCGCCACATCCTGAAGGGCTGTGTTTGTAATCATTCTGATAATTAACGGCAGCACGATTTCGCAAGCCGTCGTCAGTGCCGCACAAAACAAGTCCATATAAAGTGTTTTTCTATATGGCTTAAAATAAGGCAGGAAGCGCTTAATCAGCGCTCCTGTCGTGTATTCCCTCTGTTCCATTTTTCACCTCGCGCTACGGAATATTCATTGTGTAATAAGCTTCATAAACAACTCGCTTCCCGTAACCATTTTGTCCTTCGTGATTACTAATAACCGATGTTTCAAAAACGGGTTTAAATTCTCCTTCGCCTTTTGCGCGTCCTTTACCCTGAACTGCTGCCGTTCAAATTCCGCATACGTTTCATTCAGAAAAAGCAAAACGCATCTGCACCGCGCGCCATAAAGCTTGAGATATTCACAAAGGTCTTCAAAATATGGCGGTTTATCCACATTTTCATCCCCATTTTCTACATAAAGCTCACCAATTCCTTCAAACGCCTTTCCCATCTGAATAAATGACATTGGTGTCGCTCTTAGGACAATTTTCCCGTTTCCCCAATAAACCAAATTGCTGCGCACATTCTGAAAAATTTTATCATGTGATTTCAGCGATGTAACGGCATCCTTAATGGACTGGTTCAGTTCCCCGATACCGCCGGATAAATCCGCCACAAACGCGATTTCAAGCTGCAGCCCTCCCGCCGGAGCGTTGGAGGGCGCGTGCAGTATTTTATCCGTTCGTTTATTTAGTTCAAGCTTTTGTAACTGTGTAAGAGCCATGTTTAACCTCATCCTGACTATAATTAATTATTCCGGTACACGATAAAGCTCTTCTTTGCAAGCGTACCCTGATAATTGCCAATTCCAGTGATAATCATTGTGGCGGTACCCTTTGACTGTTTCTTATTGGAAAAGTCCGTAAGCCTTGTACTGTTCAAAACACTGACTGTGTAATCCTTGCCCTTAACAAGCTGCGTACCGTCAACCGTTACCGTTACCTTCGGCACAATGACTTCTCCCGTATATTTTTGGTTGCTAATTTCACTCACCGTAATTTTGGAAGCATTCTTTGCCTGCTTCGGATTAATCGTAAAGGTCTTTTTCATCGTTCCGGAATACTTTCCCTTTCCGGTCACAATCGCCGTGGCAACGCCTGCATTGATATTATCCTCATATTTTACCGTAAAATCCTTACCATTCTTTAACGGCATATTTCCAAAGTAAAACTTTACCGTAGGTTTATGCCCCTGCGTATTATACACATAGCTGTCCTTTGAAAGTTCAATGCGGTATTCATCCGTAAAAGGCTTTCCGACAATTTTAAAGGTAATATTCCTTGAACCGCTGTATCCTCCGATTCCTGTTACCTTTACCTTCGCGTTTCCGGCATTTTTGTTGTTTGAAAATTTTACCATGTAATCCTTATTTTCTTCTAATATAACACCCGTATCTATATCCTGCACCTGAACCTGTGCACCATTAGACTGATTATACTCAATACCGTCATTATACACAAGCTCCAAATCACATTTATTCTTTGAAGAAACCGCAAAACCGCCCACGGTAATCGCAATCGCTTTATCCTTCATTTGCTTTTTGGCAATCTTAAACTTGACATCTTCTTTTTTGCTTCTAATCACAAAATTTTTTGCTTCCTCAGTAGCAGTCATGGCAAAGCCTGCGTTTCCAATATTTGTGTTGTTGTACCAGCCCTCTAATAGAACGCCTTCCATTGCCGCAACGTCAAGCTTCGCACTGCCAAGTTTAATTTCCATATCCTTTAGCTCAGGACGAATTTCACTACCCGTATAAAGTTGATTTTTAAGCTTCACCTTTACCTTATTTAAATCTGCTGGTGATATTTCATAACGGATTTCGGCAGTTCCTTCATAATTTCCCTGAAACGTAACCATCATCGTGTATTTATCCGCATATGCGCGTGTAGCTGCATTATCCGTATTATTCGCAGAACGATAGGAAACTTTGAAATCCCTGTTTTCCTTTAAAGTTGTTTTTCCGTCTTTTATTTTAAGCTTAGGCTGTTGTTTTTTGCCGTTATATACATAAAAATATTTATTAAGGCTTACGGTCGTCGTATCATGATAAATCTCTTGTCCGTCTGTTTCCTGAATCATTGTTCCAAGATTTTTGGGACGAATGTCAAACGTCTTTACAACCTCGCCCTTATACGCACCTTTTCCCTTTATCACAATTCTTGCGGCGCCTGCGGCTTTGTTGTCCATATAGGAAACCTTGTAATCCGTCCCCAATAAAAGTTCATTTTCGTTCACTTTATCAACTACCTTTACCCGCGGCGTTACAGCTTTTCCCGTGTAGACAAGGCTTTCGATTTCTGACACGAGTGTCACTTCTGTCAGCTTATCAGTCAGCTCTTTTTGGTTTTCGGCAATTAGCGTCAGCTTTTTTGTAACCTTTCCACTATATTTTCCGATGCCGGTTACAATCACTTTGTATTCCCCCGCAGCGGTTATCTCTGTAAGCTGCGCACCGCGCTTATCCTGATAAAGTACGGTATAATCCACGTCTTTTTTTAACTGTTTTGTACCACTTATCACGTAAAGTTCAGGCTGCATTAATGTCTCGCCATCCGTGTATAGATAGCTGTTTTTTAACGATACCATTTTCGAGGAAAGCTTTATTTGTTTTTCCGTTTTGGGCACAATCGTAAAATATTTTTTCACTTCGCCCGTGTAATTTCGCTTTCCTTTGATTAACACATACGCTTCCGTACCAATATTAATATTATTGCCATATTCTACCGTATAATCATTTTTTGAAAGCTTTTCACCGTTTTCCATCACGACGACGCTTGGCTTTAATGCTTTCCCTGTATACGCTATTTCATAAGTATCGTAAGAACCGCCAATGCTGACTACTGCGGTCTGCGAGAAGTCCTTACTTAAAATTTGAAAAGTAAGCGGCAGCTCGCCTGCATAGTTGCCTCTTCCAACAACAGTTACTTTTGCTTCACCTACATTTTTGTTGGCACTATATTTGAGCGTGTAATCGATTCCTTCTATCAGTTTGTAATCAATATTTTTATTTGTGCCGTTAATTATGACACCTGTGTCAGTTTTTAAATCATATCCGGTAAACGTCACATCAGGAATTTTCTCAAACATTTCCTCCGTGAGCTTCATGCCTGTAATCGTAAATTCCTTGCGTACCTCTCCGGTGTAATTTCCCATACCTGTGATGATAACAAATCCTGTACCTGCACTGATGTTATCCACATAGCTTACTGTATAATCCTTACCTTCTGTGAGTGTTACATTTCCGTTGTTGACTTTTAGCTTAATTCCGGTCTCCTGTGTGATTTCGAATCCCGTATATTCCTGCGGCGCAATATCACTTACCATTGCTTCGGAAAGGGTAAGTTGTGTCTTTGTGACAGTCCGCTCCATCCGTCCCTCATACTCACCGATTCCAGTCATAACAAGCTTATAGGTTATCTTTTCCTGCTCGTTTTCAATAACAGTCTGCGTCGTTACTGTTACTTCATAATCCTTTCCTTCTATAAGCTCATATTTCCTTCCACTGTCGTAGATACATAGTGCCTCTTTTATATCGTCAATATAATCTGTTTCCGTATCAATGCTGACGCGGCAGCTTGTAATTTTCCGCTTGTCCTGATACCAAAAATTACTGTCCACTCTGCCGGAAATACCATCTACTTTTCCACTTGAAGAATACTGCCAAAATCGATAATCATCGGAATATTTCGTTCTATCACTATAGCGCGCAATCCAGTAATTTGTCTTGCCATAAATAGAGGAGGAGGTCGGCTGCATATCCTTTGTCAGCATTTGATAATTGGCATAAATACCACCGTCAAAGCCTTCGCTGCGGACGTCCCTTACAAATCTGTCGCAAATATCCTGATGCTTCCTTCTGGAAAGATTTGCCTTCTCAAGCCTTCCCTTTGTATCGCCTGCTGTGTATTCATAATCAATCATAATCGGAAGGGATATGTATTTTTTGAGGTCGTTATCCTTTAAAAATTTAATTGTGTAATCCGCTTCCTCTGACGCCTCCGGCTCTGTGATTGCCTGTGAGAAAAAGTAAACACCTACTTTTACGCCTGCGTCGTGGGCTTTTTTGATATTGTCTTTTGCGTACTCGTCTCCGTTTATTTTCGCATCGTCACCATAACCTCTGTAGCCTACTCTGACAAACGCAAAATAAACGCCTGCTTTTTTCGCTTTTTCCCAGTCGATACTGCCCTGATATTTTGATACATCGATACCGTGTCTGACAATTTTATTTGACACGTGGTCTTCGTGTGTGTATGTCTTTTTTGTGAAAGGGCTTACGGTTGTGCCGGAATTATCGGCGTTGAACTGGTTGAAGCTGCTATCATCCTCCTCGTCGTTGGCTTCGTCATTTTCCAAGAGGTTTTTGTATAGCTCGGGGTCGTACGGATCGTATGTGTGGAGCGTTCCGTTTTCGTCCGTGTATGCAAAATATCCTTCCTCGTTTAGGTACATGTTGGCATATTTTTCTTTTAGCTTTTGGAGTAATGAATTGAGGTATTCTGTATCGTCATTTTCCTGGTTGGTTTCCGGTTCCTCGAGTTGTGTTTCGGTTGGTTCTGTTTCCAGTGTTTCTGGTGTCCCGGTTGATTCTGTTGCTTCCGTTTCTGGTGCCTCGGTTGATTCTGTTTCCAGTGTTTCGGTTGGTTCTGTTACTTCTGTCTCTGGTGTTTCAGTTGGTTTTTTTTCGCTTGTTTCCGGCGTTTCTGTAGCCTTTGTCTCTGCTATTTCGCTTGATTCAGTTATTTCAGCAGTATTTGTTTCACCTGTTTTCAGTACTTCAACAGCCTGCGTACTTTCTGTTGTTTCGCTTACCTGCGTTGTTCCCGCAGCTTCCGAATTTTCTGACACTTGTGTCACTTTTTTATCAGCAGTCTCCATCTCCTGCTCTTGTGTCCCAGCCTCTGCCGCATAAACATATCCCACATTCCCCTGAATAAACGGCATACTTGGCACTGCCATACATAATGATAAATTAATACATAAAAATTTGACAAACCAATTCCTTTTCCTATTCATAGCAATCCCCCTTATCTTTTAAACCTTCTCCTTATCCTTTTGGTATCTATCCACAATCTTCTCAATACTTTCTCTTGATATTGGATAATGAAATTCCTTTATAATCCTGTCAACCGTATATCCGTGGTCAACAAGATGCCTTATCGCGCCCCCATACGCAAAATCCATTGTGAAATTAGATAATGCTTCCTCAAAATATCCGTGATTTGGTTCTTCCATATCCACATCACACCTTTCCTGCCGTTTATGTTTTTAGAACCGTAAACACAATATCCTAAAATATTTCTGCTAATTATAACAAGTTTAAAATGTCACTTAAATTATATTTTAATCTAAGAATTATGTCTACCATATTCATAAAAAATTAAGAAATATGGCACGATTATCCTAAATAATGGAGTATTTTTCATTCGTCTGCAAGTCAAAAAAGGTGAAAAGTCTTATAATTTTTTCACAAGACTTTTCACCTTTATGATTAATGGTTAGTTATTTCCTTACTCATTAATAGCTCGCACCTATTAAAAATATAATTTGTAATACAGCGCAAACTGCTAAGAGTCCCCCCGCTATCCTTACAATCTTCACCCTGGTGGGATTTTCAAGTATGGCCGGTTTCAATATTTTTTCCGGTTTCACTGCTGCTATGGCTCCGAATATTCCCAAAACAATTGTAAACAATGCATTCATTCCGTTACCCTCCTCTAAAAGTATATTTTCATAAAAATATAACATCAACAACATATTTGGCAATACCTTTATATCTCATTAATTGAAACCACACCTTTAATTTCCTGCAAAGAACGCTGATAATCCTCCCTGTTCTTCCCCCGCGGAATTTTAAAGGTCGTAACAATCTGAAAATGCTGCCCCTTCGCCTTTGGTTTGTCCACGTAAAACGTGTCCGTAAAACAATGGTCCTGCTTGAGGAACCTTGACACATGGGTTATCGCCTTTCCGTCTTCAACCTCGATATAAAGCGTAATATACCGCGAATACTTGTAAACCCGCTCCTCAATATAGGGCACCAAATGTACGCCGGCAAGCCACAGCGCCGTCAAAACCACAGCGCCGTCAATAAAACCAATTCCCACTGCAAGCCCGACGCACGCGCACGTCCAAATACTTGCCGCAGAAGTAAGTCCTTTAATCTGATGTCCCGACACAAGAATGGAACCCGCGCCAAGAAAACCAACGCCGCTGATAACCTGCGCCGCAATCCTTGAAATATCAAGCCGTTCGGGATAAATCTCTTCAAGATACTGCTCCATCAGCATAACCATCGTCGCGCCAAGACACACCGTAATCGTTGTACGCGCACCGCCGCCGCGCCGTTTCGCACCGCGGTCAATCCCGATAATCATACCTATCACCAAAGAAACCACGATTCGAATGACAATACTGCCCCATGTCCAACCGGAAAGCATTGTTGTAAACATTTAATCCCCCATTTCGCCAAAACCTACAAATTTATTTTTTACATAAACTCCTATATTCCCGCCTTTGCGGGCATACAAATCAGGATGCGGGAATTTTTAATTTCACATTATTTCCTCGGAATTCAACACAATCGTAAACGGACCGTCATTCACAAGCCCAACCTTCATATCCGCCCCAAAAATACCATGTTCCACCGTAAAACCCTTCTTTTTCACCTCGCTGATAATATACTCATACATCTCATTCGCAATATCCGGATTTCCCGCTTTCGTAAACGACGGACGGTTTCCCTTTTTGCAGTCCGCATACAGCGTAAACTGCGAAACAATCAGAAATTCACCCCCCACATCGGAAGCTGACAAATTTGTTTTCCCGTCCGCATCATCAAAAATACGCAGCTTCGTCATTTTGTCAATCATTTTATCCGCCGTCTGCTGATTGTCAAAATCCGCCACACCGACAAAGACCAAAAGCCCATGTCCGATTTTCCCCACAACTTTATTTTCCACTGTCACATCTGCATGTGTTACTCTTTGTATTACAAATATCATACATTCCTGTTTCCTTTTCCTATTTTTAATATAAACAATCAATAAACGCTATTGAAACACTAAGATTAGTATAAATGAAAACAACCTTTAATACAATACTTTCCTTTTACCCATGAAAATACCCATACGCCATTATATCAGTATATTTCCTCCGCATAGCTGTGTAACGGAAAACAGGCAGAAGCAATGCCGCAAAATGCATTCGTCCTGCCTGTTAATCCGTTCGTTATAAAATATTCAGCTTCCTGCCATTTGCTTAATTACCGCGCTTACATTGACAAAGGATTAACACATTCAACTCAGCACACGCAAATTGACGCGCTCAGATAGAGCGTACCTTCTCCCGTACTTTAAGCACCATCGGCGGCGCCACCGAAAGCTCATCCACGCCCATATTGACAAATTCCTCGGTAAGCGCCGTATCGGCGCCTAATTCCCCGCAGATGCCTACCCATTTCCCGCACTGATGCGCATTGTCCACCACCATCTTTATCATTCGCAAAATCGCCTTATGATGCGGATTGTAAAAATCCTCCAGCTTCTGATTCTGCCTGTCAATCGCAAGCGTATACTGCGTTAAATCATTTGTGCCGATGCTGAAAAAGTCTGTCAGCTCCGCCAGCTCGTCACTGACC
Source organism: uncultured Lachnospiraceae bacterium (assembly GCA_947567595.1). GTDB lineage: Bacteria > Bacillota > Clostridia > Lachnospirales > Lachnospiraceae > COE1. The sequence goes on from CANOMQ010000014.1 coordinate 47,730, forward strand.
ATAACTGCTGCCGGTGTTTCTATCATAATACCCTGCTCCGGTATCCTGTAAGGAATTTCATCTCTTTTCAACTCCTGCTCCACTTCCCCCACAATCTTCTTAATCTGCCTGATCTCATCAGCGGAAGTAATCATCGGATACATAACTGACAGATTTCCGTAAGCCGCCGCGCGCAAAAGCGCGCGAAGCTGCGTTTTAAAAATCTCCGGCTGCTTTAAGCAGATACGGATAGCCCTGTAACCCATCGCCGGATTGTCCTCTTTCCCGAGCGAAAAATAAGCCGCCTGCTTATCCGCGCCAATATCGAGCGTCCGGATAACAACCTTCTTCTGCCCCATCGTCTGAACCACCTGCTTATACGCCTGAAACTGCTCCTCCTCCGTAGGAAAATTATCACGTCCTAGATACAGAAACTCACTGCGGAACAGCCCAATCCCTCCCGCATCGTTTTCAAGCACATAACCCACATCGCTGACACTGCCGATATTTGCATAAATATTGATTGTCCTGCCGTCCCTCGTCTCATTCTTCCTGCCCTTCAGCTCCTGTAAAAGACGGGCTTTTTCCTGCTCGTTCCTGATTTTTTCCTCCGCCTCACTGCACTCTTTCCCTGTCGGCTCAAAAATAACCTCACCCGCCGCACCGTCCACAATCGCCGTCATACCCGTATGGATTTCATTCAGGTTCAGCGTTACGCCAATCAGCGCCGGAATATTCATCATACGCGCAAGAATTGCCGTATGGGAATTAACAGAACCATGCACCGTCACAAACGCAAGGATTTTCTTTTTATCCATCTGCACCGTCTCACTTGGGCTTAAATCATCGGCAACTATCACGGAAGGCTCCATTGCCGTAAAATCAATCCCTTCCTGACCGGAGAGATTACGCACAAGGCGCGCCGAAATATCCTTAACATCAGCCGCACGCGCACGCATATATTCATCCTCCATTCCTGCAAACATTCCCGCGAAATTATCTCCCGTAATTGCCACCGCATACTCCGCATTCACCATTTCCGTACGGATAATATGGGAAATCGCGTCAAGATAATCGTCGTCCTCAAGCATCATCTGATGGACCTCAAAAATTGCGGCATTCGATTCTCCTACTTCCTTAACCGCCTTTTCATAAAGCGCGCCAAGCTGCTGTTTGGCATTTTCCGCCGCATCATGCACACGGCTGATTTCGTGTTCCGCGTCCTCAATCTTCGCCCGTCTGATTGGCTCCTGATTGCTGCGCAAAACAAGTACCTTTCCCATCGTAATGCCGCTGTAGACAGTCTTTCCAAAATATTTCATACCCGAAACCTTCTCTGCCATATCCTACCTCCCATATAGCTGTCACTTACAGGTTCTCTATAACCCCTTTCCTATTATCACCGTTATTCTTTATCTAAACTATCAAACATCTGTTCTATTTCGTTTTTCGTTGCAAGCAGCTCCGAAAAAGCGCTCGCGCTCCCTGCGGAAATGCCCATGCGGAATGCATATTCATAATCCTTTTTCTGCGTCCAGCCTGCCAAAAAGCCCGCAACCATAGAATCTCCTGCTCCGACCGCATTGACCAGCTTTCCCTTCGGCGCCGCAAGCATGTGCACGCCGCCCGTCTCATCTGCCAAAACAGCGCCCTCACCCGCCATAGACACCAGCACGTTTTTTGCACCTTTTTCCTGAAGCATTTTCGCGTATGGGACAACCTCGTCTCTTGTACGTAATGTGACATTAAAAATTTCGCCCAGCTCATGATTATTTGGTTTTACCAAAAACGGGTGATACTGCAATACATTTAAAAGCAGCTCCTTCGTCGCGTCTACCACAAACAAAATCCCTTTGTCACAAAGACGCTTCATAATATCACTGTAAATGGAATCCGGTAAGGATTTCGGAATACTGCCCGCTAAGACAAGCGCGTCGCCTGCCCCAAGACGTTCCAGCTTCTCAAATAGCGCATTCACGGACTGTTCGTCAATCTTAGGACCCATACCGTTAATCTCCGTGCCTTCATAATCCTTCAGCTTGACATTAATACGCGAAATTCCATCCGAAACACGAATAAAATCCGCAAGCAGTCCCATATTGCAAACTTCCTTTTCAATCTGTTCTCCGGTAAATCCCGCCGTAAAACCAAGCGCCGTATTTTCTATCCCCAAATTCCTTAACACAATAGAAACATTGATTCCTTTACCGCCCGCAAAAATCTGCTCCGCGGTGGTGCGGTTCGTCATTCCCATCTGAAAATCATTCATGGATACAATGTAATCCAAAGACGGATTAAAAGTCACTGTATAAATCATTTTAATAACCATTCTCCCTTCTCAGTCTGCAAATTTATTTTTCACACTATTTTCCTCCAAAATGTTCAAACAGCATATCCTCTGCCTCGATAAGTTATGGTCTTGCGTTTGAGAACAAGCCGAAGCGGATTGTCGTTACGGATATTAATGACGCTGATAACTGCTATGATACCCGCCAATGCAGCAGCTCATCGGCTCACCGTAATACGCCTCAAAATAACTCTCCCCGTCATATTCCCAAATACGTTACAAGATGCGCCTGCGGTACGGACTTTTAGACCAAAATCGCCGAAAGAAATTTACCAAAACGCTGCACCCCATTTTTCATGAATTATCTCCTTACCCGCCGCCCCCGATAAACCAAACTGCTTGTCCTAAATAATCTGTACTCCGTGCTTTTTACAGTCCTCCCGAAACTCCTCGGAAAGATTATCATCAGAAATAATAATGTCCACATCGCTGAATGTACAGAACGAATACGTGCTTTTCACGCCGACCTTTGAGGAATCCATCAAAAAGATTTTCTGTTCCGCCTGATGCAGTACCGTACTTTTCAAAACCGCCTCCTCGTCCATGCCGCAGTTAAATCCCGTCTGTTCACAATAGCTCGTAACACCCATAAATACCTGGTCAAAATTGATACGTCGTACCTCAGAAACCGTGTGAATACCGCACACACTCATACTGTAACGGTTTATTTTCCCGCCCAAAACATGTATGGAAGGCATTGTCAGCCTGCCAAGCTCCGCCGCGCATGTCAGCGAATTTGTATAAATCAGATTAGACTGGTCGGGCATACAGGACGCAAGCATGGTTGTTGTACTTCCAGAATCCAAAAAAATCGTCGTATCCTTTCGTATAAACTGCAGCGCCTTTTTCGTGATAAGCTGCTTTGCCTCAATATTGCGTACCTGCCTTCGGCTGAGCATATCATCTGTTCCAATCACAACATCAACCGATTTTGCACCCCCGTGTACCCGGACAATTCGTTTCGCCTCATCAAGAGCCTTTAAATCCGTGCGCAGTGTCATTTCGGAGATTTTTGGAAATTTTTTCTTCAGCTGTGTAAAGCTGATATTTCCGCTCTGATTAACCAAATCCACAATCGTATTCCTGCGCTGTTCCATTGTATCCATATGCTAACTCCCTGTATCTATGTTTTCCCCGTTATAAAATTCATACTTATCCACTCCTCATTGTATCATGTTTTTTGTGTTCTTCAAGCATTTTATTTTTGTTTCAAAAGTTTGTAATGTTATAATAACAGTATAAAATGGGGTTATTAACTTTTATTTCAACAATTTTTACACTTTTTTCTTTTATATTGAAAGTTTATTGGCTTTTTTTTAAAATGACTATTATAAGTAACAAAAAAATACCGTTTTAAAATAAACTCCATTTTAAAACGATACTTAATTAAGAAACGGTATAACCCCTTTTACAGCGAAATCATCTCCTCAAGCTCTGCCCAAGCCTGCTCATAATTCTCAAACAAAATCCCTTTCATGCCAACCTTGCGCGCGCCCTCGACATTCTCCAGCCGGTCATCCAAAAATACGCACTCCTGCGCCTCCAAATCGTATTGATTCAGAAGATACTCATAAATCTCCCTGTCAGGCTTCACAAGCTTCACATAAGCCGAAACCACCTTCCCATCAACATGCTCCAAAAACGGAAACCGCCCGCACCTTGTATGCAGCTCAAACATGCTCACCGGATAATTGGACAAAAGATAAACGCGAAATCCCCGTTTCCTCAACGTGTCAATCATGCTTACCGCATAATCATACGGCTCCACAAGCCTGTCAATATTGTCCCAAATCCTGTCAAATTCATCGCCATATTCGCTGATTTCCCCGCGGATTTTGGCAATTACATCTTTCTCATCAATCACGCCGCGATCAAGCTCAATCCAAAAAGGATTACCAAATACCTTTTCGGCAAACACCTCCTGCAAATCCTTTGGAAATCCCAATTCGTCCATTAGCGCACGCCAGCGATAACACACAAGCACATTTCCAACATCAAAAACAACATTTTTTATCATAACGCAACTCCATTCTTCTGCAAAAGCGCACGCGCACTCTCCACCGAATCAACGCCCGTCTTATTTTTAATCGGCGCAAATTCATAATCGCGCACAACCTCAAACGACAGACAATTATCAAGCAAGTGAATCATATCAAGCACCAAAAGCTCAAACTTATAACCGTTTGGTGTCTCAGGCTTGATATACTCACCGTCCGCCGTCATGTACGGAATTTTTTTCTCGACCACATGTACCGGCATTTTTTCATTCATAATTTGCTCAAGCTTGTCAACGCGGAACAGATAATTCAAAATCACGCCGAAATTATAAGATAAATCACCATTCGGCTCTCTTGAATTAATAATCTCATCTGTCATTTCATAATACTCTACAATCGAAGGCTTCCCGTCCTCAAGACAAAGCACGCCGACTTTCTCATGCGGGTCTGCCTTTCTTACCACCTTTGCGCCGCTGACACAGCCTGATTCCAGCGTCGCTCCCACGAATACAGGGTCTGCAATTCGCTGCAAAACATTGTCAACTGCAAAGATATTCAGCCATTCAACGCCTCTTTCCTTGACATCTTTCAAAACGCCCGTTACCGCCATCGAATAAAACCAGCCGCCGTTTCCGTTGGGTGAAAGCGAAAGCGAATCAGCAGATTCCATATAAAGCTTTCCGTTAAAATCAACCGAAGGCGCCATCTCCTGCTTAAAAAATTTCACAAACTCCTCCGGATACCCGAAGTAATTCTTTTCCGCAAAAAAGGAAACCGTCTCCTCATGATTTTTGTCACTCGTCATCACATAAAGCGGCACAAAACAGCCTGCCTTATCTGTCACATCAAGCAAATTTCTGATAAGACGCTCAAAAATAAACATATCCTTTGTAAGCCCGATATTATACTTACCCTTCGGTCCGTCGGAACCAAGGCGCGTCCCCTGTCCGCCCGCTAAAAGCACGGCGCCGACCTTACCCGCCTTAATCGCGTCAAGCCCGATTGCCTCATACCGCGCCTTATTTTTCTCTATTTCAGATATTTCCATCGCAGAAAGCGGCTCAAGCTTCCCTCGCTCCTGCTTCGGCTCCTCATCACTTGCCGTTTTATGGCATGGTATATCCATGATTGACCAGTCAATCCGTTCCACCTGTCCGGCAAGCTTTTTCTTCCCTTCCTCATCTAATTTCTGATACGCCTCAAAAATATGCCCCTGTCCATGTTCCTCCAATACACTTGAAAGTTCCTTTTCTGTCATGATTTTATAAATTCCTTTCTATTCATTTTGATACTTTTTATTTCATATTACCAGTTTCCATTCTCTGTTACTTCAGACGCGAAATCGCCATTTACAAATATTTTTCCTCCTCATTCGCGAAAATATTATATACCTTTATAGTTGTTTTTTTATTTTCTCATCTAGTATAGCTTATTGTAACCTGCAATGCAATAGTGCTCTTTTCTTCCTTTTTTGTTTTAAATGGATAGTTCCTATTAATCTTAAATGTCGGAAACCCTTGAATTTCAAGGGTTTCCGACATCCTTTAATTTTCGGGCAATTGGACAAAAATTCCTGGAAATGCCTTTATTATAAAGTTCTTAAGCGTCAAGGATTAACTTTTTTCGTCACTGTGCCTTTAAAATCTCCCACTCCTTCCAGCGTAATTTCAACTTTTTTGCCTGCGGGCTTCGGGTCGCCTACAATTTTGTAATCATAATTTTTCACCAGCAAACGCTTTGCATGTTTTATATTCAGCTGTTCCGATGTTCCCTTTACCGATGCCTTCTTAATGTCGATCGGTAAAATTTTAAACTCCTTTGTAAGTGAAACGCCGCTGTATGCGCCGATTCCCTTTATGATAATTTTGGCTTTTCCCTTGTTTGTTTCCGTATCAGAAGCATGGAGATTATTCACATACCTGACGGTATAGTCTTTCCCAAGCTTGAGCGTCTTGTTTGTACTGCTGTCAGTCACTGTCACCTTCGGCTTTTGCAGTTTCCCGTTGTACGTTACGCCTTTATCAATCTTCGCCTGATTTTTTATCACAAACGCCGTGTTCCCTGCGTTTTTGGGCACAATGGTAAATGACTTAATGACTCTCCCGACGTATCCGCCCTTTCCGGTGATGATGACATATGCCGTACCTGTTTCCTTATTATTCTGATACTTCACCGAGAAATCCTTTTTGCCCAGAGGCGATTCCTGCAGATTGTTCTGCTCATCCCTTGCCCTGATTTCCTTGACAGCAGGCTTGAGCGGCTTCCCTGTGTACCCGGTGGATTCGTATTCCAAAATCACATCATCCGGACTTGTTATAAAGCCTTTAAAATTCTTTGAAGGCTTTCCGAATACCGTAATTTTTTCCGTACAAATGCCCGTGTAATTCGAGTCTGAGCCTGCGGTAACCGTCACGGTAAGCGTTCCTTTTGTCACGGAACTTCCCTCAGCGGCATTCGAAACCGCAAGCGTGTAATCCGTGCCGTATTTAAGCTGTTTCGCGCCGTCGCAGACCTGTATTGGCAGCCTGTCAAGGCTTACGGTATTCCCCTCAATCATAGCACCGGAAACGATTTTAATCTTGTTTATCGGTTTTTTCGAGATCCTGAATCCCTTCTGTATGCTTCCTTTGTAAGCTCCGTTACCCTCAATTACGACAACAGCGTCTCCCGCATTCACGTTATTTCTGTATTTTACCCTGTAATCCACGCCTTCCGTAAGCGATGTCTTTTTGCCGTTTTCATCATATGCAGTAACCTTGACTGTGGGCGTGTAGGCATTTCCATCATAAACTTTTTCCTTAATATTCGTCGCAATTTCAGCCTTTGCGTCCGTCTTCAAATCCCTGACTTTAGCCTCGGCGCTCACAATTATCTCGTTCGGATAATGCCACTCGTCCTCATCACTGTCGCTTTCTTCGCTGCCACCGCTTTCTTCGCTACCGCTGCTCTCTTCATCGTCAGGTTTTTTATCTCCTGTCAGTTCGCCGTCGGCTGTTATGGTTCCGCCCTGCGGAAGTTTCGTTTTCGTTCCATCGCTTCCCGTAAGAATGGTATCCTTCGGCAGCGTGATTTCCCCCTGGGCAGACACGTTAATGGCAGCATTCTCCTGCGCATCAATCCTAAGATCACCGACAACAAGGCACCCACTCTTAACGGTTCCGGAAGCGCTGGCTGTTCCGCCCTCCGGCAGAGTAATCTTGTCCTTGCGCGCCGGCATTGTCAGTTCCGTATTTGATGGAATCGTTATCTCGCCAGTTTGGGATACCACAAGCTCCATATTCTTCTGCGGCAGTTTCAGCGTAATATCCACATTCGGCGTGACTTTCGTATTTTTGACCGTTACCGTGCCGTCCGCCTTGTTCGTGATAACGGTATTCTTTATGCTGACACTCGCCGCCGGCTGCACATGGTACTTCCCTCCTGTAAGCAGAACTGCCCAGCATGGATTCGGGGTAATGCTATAGCTGTCCACGTCCCTGTCCAGTTTCAGAATATTAAATTTACTGCTTGACGGCATGGAAATTGTTTTCGCGGTGTTTCCTTTCAGCCAGACAGTGTTGGAGTCTCCCGCCAGTGTGCTTGGCTTCCAACTTGAATCCGTACGGAAGCTACCGCCGATCTCGATTGTCCCTGCACGCAGCATGTTATTACTTGTGGACGCATTGATGTCCGTTGTCCATCCAGAATGTGAATCCCAATAGAAGTCCCCTGCCACCTGCATTTTATCCGCAGCATCCGCCATCCGCAGCGTACAACTACTAGACGTATAAATCGGGTTACCGTTATTATCCAGGTTTTTAAACTTCTTTGCCTCATAATTCCCCCTGATGTCCAGCGTTCCGCCTCGGAAGGTAATATTACCTCCTATATGCAGCACATTGCCCGGTATCGTCAGCGTATGGCCATTCAGGTTAATGCTTCCATCTGTTCCAAGCGTCTGATACCCCTCTGGATATTTGCTTTCCGGCAGTATCAGGTACATGTCCTGCTGCAGGGTAAAGCCTTTCATAGCACCTGACCACGTAATGGGATAATAGTCTTTCCCTTCCGCTTTCTCCGGAAACTCCACGCTGCTGAAATAACTTGAGGACGAAGCGAAATATACTTCCGTCCCTTCCGGATTTTTGAAGACCTCCTTGTGGGAGTCGCCTTCTAATGTACTTGGCGTCCAAAATGAATCCGTACGGAAGCTACCGCCGATCTCGATTGTCCCTGCACGCAGCATGTTATTACTTGTGGACGCATTGATGTCCGTTGTCCATCCAGAATGTGAATCCCAATAGAAGTCCCCTGCCACCTGCATTTTATCCGCAGCATCCGCCATCCGCAGCGTACAACTACTAGACGTATAAATCGGGTTACCGTTATTATCCAGGTTTTTAAACTTCTTTGCCTCATAATTCCCCCTGATGTCCAGCGTTCCGCCTCGGAAGGTAATATTACCTCCTATATGCAGCACATTGCCCGGTATCGTCAGCGTATGGCCATTCAGGTTAATGCTTCCATCTGTTCCAAGCGTCTGATACCCCTCTGGATATTTGCTTTCCGGCAGTATCAGGTACATGTCCTGCTGCAGGGTAAAGCCTTTCATAGCACCTGACCACGTAATGGGATAATAGTCTTTCCCTTCCGCTTTCTCCGGGAACTCCACGCTGCTGAAATAGCTTGAGGACGACTTGAAATATACTTCCGTCCCTTCCGGATTTTTGAAGACCTCCTTGTGGGAATCGCCTTCCAGTGTGCTTGGCTTCCAACTTGAAACTGCCCGGAAGCTTCCTCCGATCTCAATTGTCCCTGCACGCAGCATGTTACTACTTGTGGACGCATTGATGTCCGTTGTCCATCCAAAATATGAATCCCAATAGAAGTCCCCTGCCACCTGCATTTTATCCGACGCATCCGTCATCCGCAGCGTGACATTACCATATGTATAAATCGGGTTACCGTTATTATCCAGGTTCTTAAACTGCTTTGCCTCATAATTCCCCCTGATGTCCAGCGTTCCGCCTCGGAAGGTAATATTACCTCCTATATGCAGCACATTGCCCGGTATCGTCAGCGTATGGCCATTCAGGTTAATGCTTCCATCTGTTCCAAGCGTCTGATACCCCTCTGGATATTTGCTTTCCGGCAGTATCAGGTACATGTCCTGCTGCAGGGTAAAGCCTTTCATAGCACCTGACCACGTAATGGGATAATAGTCTTTCCCTTCCGCTTTCTCCGGGAACTCCACGCTGCTGAAATAGCTTGAGGACGACTTGAAATATACTTCCGTCCCTTCCGGATTTTTGAAGACCTCCTTGTGGGAATCGCCTTCCAGCGTACTTGGTTTCCAATTATCATCCGCCTGGAAATTTCCACCGATCTCGATTGTCCCTGCACGTAGCATGTTATTACTTGTGGACGCATTGATGTCCGTTGTCCATAAACTATTTGAACGCCAGTAGAAGTCCCCTGATACCTGCATCTTGTCCGTAGCATCCGTCATCCGCAGCGTACCACTACTAGACGTATAGGTCGAGTTCCCGTCATTGTCCACCCCACTTTGTTTTCTGCAGTAATACTTCCCGAGAATGATCAATGTACCTTTATTAAACCGAATCTGTCCTCCGGTATGGTAGAAATCCCCATATATGGCAAGCGTATGCCCGTTTAAATCCAAAACACCGCCTGAAAACGTCATGTTCCCATACGTCATCATATCCTCATCAAGGGTTTTTCCGGAACTGATTACCTGATCCGCATAGGTAAGCTGATGCTTCTTGCTTTTCGCTTCATCCTCCGCAATTTTACTTTCCGACGGCGCGGTAACGGAAGGATATGTAACAAAAGTTTCAAACAATTCCAACGCTTCTGAAGCGGTTTGTTTGGCCTGTTCATCTGCCGTTTCCGAACTGCTGATACCGGTATATATCTGTTTTATGGCAGTTTTTCTTGCTTTCTGCTGTTCCACATATTGTTCCAAACCTTTTACATATAAGTTATAAATCTCGTTGAGCGGAATAGCTTTCGTATTCGTAACCTTTGACAGCCATGACCGCTCGTATTTCTTATATTCCTCATCCTCATTAAAAATAGGAACATGTACTAAACTTTCAAAAAAAGCGCCTGCAAACTTAAGACTAGATGCATTTATTTCTTCCAGATAAAATCTCTTTATAATACCCGTACTTTTGGCATAATCATGGATTGTATCCAACATCACCCTGTAAGAATCGCTCAGCAAATATACATAATTGACAAACATCTCTGCATTTGCATCCGACCTGCTGCTCTTATATCCTTGCCTGCTTCTTTTTACGCCAGATTGTATAATACGGTGCAGTTTACATCTGACATTCGCTATTGCAGCGTCTTTGATCTTATTGTCAATATTAAAAAGCAAGTTTGACAAATTTATCCCATTATCAAGTCCCCATTTCACGGCCTGAAATTCAGGGTTTATGTTCCCAAGTTCATCCCATAATAATGATATCGAAATATTGTATCCAAGTGAAGTCCCTTCTCTTATACATATATCCGCCTCTCCTACCAGTTTCTCCTGAAATTCATCGCCCTTCAATATATTAATCATTTCCAGGATGGCTTCCTGTATAATTTTCTTTTCAGCTGCTTTCTGGACTGAAGTGCCCTTATAATTTGATGAAAATGCAGCATCGACATGGTTATACATATCTTCTAACGCGGTAATCATACTATCATTAATCTGCACTAACTCTCCGACCTTGATGAAATAATCATACATTTCATCTCCTGTAGATACTGTACTCTGTGCAGAAGCCAAAATAATCGAAACTTTGACGTCAGATAATTCTTTAAATATTTGATTATGATTTGTTGATATCCACTCTCCCATAGGTGCAGCAGCGGCGCCTTTAGCCGAAAGATCTATAAACTTTTGGGTTTCTTCTATAACCTTACTCTCATCACTACCACTTGAAATGTTTTCCATTACGGTAACAATACTGTCCCCTTCAATCGAATAACTGTTCAGGTCTTTCTCCAATTGAACCTGCTCTGCCAAAATATCCATAAGGGCAGCCTGATATAATGTTTTCGGAGACGAATTAAGATTCGGATTCCCATCAGCTAATTCTATCGCTTTCCATAAGGATTCCATATTTTGCCATATATAATTGTCCTGAAGTTCCCCCGCATAGTAAAAAGCCTCTGGAATGCCCTGCACTTCATCCTTATTGATCCAGCAGGAATCCCTCAAAAACGCATCCGCCATATATTGATTAACGCTGTCTTTGGACGAACTGTTTTTGGACGATGCCCGCGCTGCAGTCGTACTTTGGGATAATATACCTTCGGACTCTGCTTCTGTTTCGGATTCCGACTCAGTTTCGGATTCTATTTTTGTCTCAGATTCCGACTCCTCTTCGGATTCTATTTTTGTCCCGGATTCCGATTCCTCTTCGGATTCCATTTTTATCTCGGATTCCACTTCGGACTTTATTTTTGTCTCCGCCTCTGTCCCGTCTGCAGCAGACTCTTCAACTGCCTGCGTTTCGTTTCCGTTTCCATTTTCGGCGTCTTCTCCATTTTGCATGCTGTTTTCCGCATCCAAATTCTCGGACGCGGCAGCGCTGCCGAATGTCTCTTCCGATTTTTCCGTCACTTCAATCGACGTGTCTTCATTTTCGGACGCTTCCCTGCACTCTTTTGCCGTACCCCCGGAAAACTCAGCGGCGTACGCGCTCATATTGGACATCAGTATAGCGCCTGACAATATCACTGCCAATATCCTTTTTCCGATTAATTTAATCATACATTTTCCTCCTTGTATGTTTCTGCCATTTCTGATTGTTTACCCATATGGATAATTCCTAAATCCGGCACCTAAATCCGGCACAAAAGCCAAAATGATCGAAAACCCAATTAGTAACAAAATGACTATATTTATATAATACACCACCCCCCCGTATTATCAACCTTTTTTTAATTTTTTAAAATTTTTGAAACCGGAAAAAAATTTGTGCAATTTTTTTAGTTTTGAACTAGCGTTCTAACCTGTCAGATTGCTTGAAAAATAATAAAATATGAAATATAACAAATTTATTTTCACTCTCATATAGACAAAATTTAAAAAAAATTGTAGAATATATCTGAGCGACATCTAAAAATGGTTTGATGATTACATATTCCATTTTACAGATTATTCCAGAGGAGGAACTAAGATGGCTAAAAATATTTTAATTGTCGATGATGCAGCTTTTATGAGAATGATGATTAAAGACATTTTGACGAAAAACGGATACAATGTTGCTGCAGAAGCAGAAAATGGAAAAATAGCTGTAGATAAGTACAATGAAACAAAGCCGGATCTTGTACTTATGGACATCACAATGCCGGAAATGGACGGAATACAAGCATTAAAGGCAATTAAAGGCAACGATCCGAATGCAACGGTTATCATGTGCTCAGCGATGGGCCAGCAGGCAATGGTTATTGAGGCGATCCAATCAGGTGCAAAAGACTTTATCGTAAAACCATTCCAAGCAGAACGTGTTCTCGAAGCACTCAAGAAAGTAATCGGATAAAAATAATTACATACTGCAATTAAAAAAGTGCTATAAGCACTTTTTTTGTTGTATCTTTCTATAATTCCTTATCATTATAAAGGTCATAATAAAGGCGAAGCAAGCTTCAACATCGCCTGTATCAGCTTATTCTCAAGCGGACGCTTCGACCACCGCATTAAATCCATTGCATCACATTGCTCAATCGTCCGCAAAAAGTCGTTCTTAATATCATTAACCGCCTCCATCTCGCTGATAAAAACACCGCATTCATAATGCAGATAAAAACTCCTGTAATCCGTGTTAATTGTCCCGCAAATGGCGCACTCATCATCAACCACAACATTCTTCGCATGAATAAATCCCGGCGTGTACTCATAAATCTGCACACCCGCTTCCATCAGTTTCCCATAATTGGAGACATTCACCATATAAACATACCATTTATCATACACCTTCGGCACAATAATCCGCACATCCACGCCACTCTCCGCCGCGCTGGTAAGATCCTCAAGCATTTTCTGGTCAAGCACAAGATACGGCGTCGTGATGTAAATATAATCCCTCGCCTTGTTAATCATGCGCGTGTAAGCGCCCTCCGTCGGATTGTGGGGATTTCGATGCGGCCCGCCCATAAATGGCTGCACATACCCCTCCTCCGCCACACTGCCCTGCGGTTTATACTCCTCGTCGTTAATCAAAACCTTCTTATTCGAAATACGCCACATATCAAGGAAAAAGCACGTAAAACTAAAAACACCCTCTCCATAAAGCCGCACACCGGAGTCTTTCCAATGACCAAACCGCTGTACATAATTCGCATACTCGTCCGCAAGATTAAATCCGCCCGTGTAGGCAATATCCCCGTCTATCACGGTAATTTTCTGATGATTGCGGTAATTAAACGACATTCGTACGATATTTTTGTGAATGGGATTAAAAATACACATCTTAATCCCGCGCGCCCTCATATCCGTCCGAAAAGCGTGCGTATTAATCCTTAGCGTTCCAAAATCATCAAACAGCAGTTTGACCTCCACACCCTCCTTCACCTTCTGCGTAAGGATTTCAAGAATTTCCGACCAAACCTTCCCCTCGGAAACAATGAAATATTCCATAAAAATAAACTTTTTTGCGTTCTTTAAATCCGCAACCATATCGGCAATCACTTTTTCGCCCACTTCGTAATAAGTGACCTTCGTATTTTTATAAATCGGAAAACCTTCCTTGCGCAGATAACGGCTAATCTGAACCTTATTCGGGTGGTCAATCTCCAAATCCTCCGCAACAACCTCATCATTCATAAGCCTGCGCCTTCTTAGCAGCTCAATTTCCCGAAAATGCTTAAAATAGCGCGAATTTTTACGGCTTCTGCCCCACATGAAGTACAAAAACAAGCCCGCAACCGGAAGGATTAAAATAATGATAATCCAGCTCATTTTATAAGACTCCGCATTGTTGACAAGCTCAAAAACAATCACAATGCTGATAAACTCCAAAATAAAATACACTTCCGTCGAATACTGGATTAAGTACATGGACAAAAACAACATCAGCCCAATTTGCAGAAAAAAGGCAATTCCGACCGTAAATCCACGTATAATTCCATAATATTTGCTTTTTATTATTCCCATTTCGGTCATTCTCCTATAAAATGGTTCATATAGAAATAATGTTTCCCTGTCAAAAAACTACATAAGTTTATAGTAATCCTAAAACCAAACAAACGCAACTAAAAAACGAGGACTGATATGCAAACTGATATACAAACAACAATCGACAAAAAACTCTTTTCCGAAGCGTGTTACGAAATGATTGGAAAATTACAGGCACAAAACGGTATCGGAACGCTTCAGGAAAAAACAATCCATAGTGTGTTAAAATATTATTATGCGCCCAATCCTTTATATCATGAAATTAAAATCGGAAAATACGTCGCGGACATCTGCGTGGACGGGGAAATTTTTGAGGTACAGACGAGGAATTTCAACGCCATGCGCAACAAGCTGCAATATTTTTTGCAGGAGCATGACGTCACGATTATCTATCCCGTGGCACATCACAAGTGGATTTCATGGCTAGACATGGAGACAGGCGAGCTTTCGCCCAAACGCAAATCGCCAAAAACCGGCACGCAGTATCAGATTATACCAGAGCTTTACCGGATAAAAATGTTTATTGGCAATCCGAGACTGCATTTTATTATTTCGCTGATTGATGTGGAGGAAACGCGTTATTTGAATGGGTGGAGTTACAATAAAAAACGGGGTTCGTCACGAATGGACGGTGTTCCTGTTGATATTTACGATGAAGTGCGGATTGATACGATGTCGGATTATCTGAAATTCCTGCCGGAGACATTGCCGGAACAGTTTACGTCCAAGGATTTGGGCAAAGCCGCAAAAATACCACAACAGCGCGCGGGGACACTACTTAATGTTTTATTGGAAACGGGGGTGGTTGAGAAAATTGGGAAAGATGGGAGGAGTTATTTGTATGTGGTTCGTAGAAATGACTGACAGTTCATTGTTATTCATGAGTTATTTTTTTCATACATCTTGTCTTTTTCATTTTTCCAATCTGTATCCGTAAAATATTCTTTCATTCTGTCAGAAATATCAAGCTTTGGCACATTTGGACTTAAAATTACTTTACTAATACAGACTGGAAAACATGTCTGAACCCTACCATTTTCCATATCGTCAATTGCTTCATCTAACAATCCAAATAATAAATCCATTGTATTATTGATTACGTCATTCTTATTTAATACTTTTTCAGACAATATCATTTTTTTCAAAATACATTCCTCAAGTAAATTCTCAAGATAACCGCCAAATGCAAGAACTCCTGCATTTGGCGTACTATATAAACAAAAACAATGTCAAATTTTACAATTTTTTAGTGATTTTTAACAGCCGCTGCAAGTATCTCTGCACAAGTCTCAACCCCAAGCGTAGCTGAATTCAAACTAATCTGGAAAAACTCCTTCGCACCCCACTTATAATTCGTGTGGTTCGTAAAGAACCCTGACCTGCGCTTATCGACGCGCTTCATTTCCGCCTCAACCTTATCCATCGGAATTTTTTCCTTCGTCCGCGCCCGCTCAAGCCGAAATGCATCATCCGCGTAGATAAATACCCGAAGGCAGTCCTCCTTCTCACTCAGAATATGCCCCGCGCAGCGACCGACAAATACACAGCTCTCATTCTCGGCAACATCTAAAATGACCTGCTTCTCCGCCTGAAAAATCTGCTCTGAAAGAGGTATGTTCTTCTTCTTGCTCAACCCGCCAAGCGCCGTCTGTGACAGGTTAAAAATCGGATTGGAAGCCGATGTTTCCTCCAAATCTGAAACATAAATTGCAGGCAATTCCAAACGGTTTGCGGTTTCAACCAAAACATCATGGTCATAAAGCTTATATCCCAGCTTTTTTGCAAGAATACTTGCAACCTCCTGCCCACCACTACAATACTGACGCTCAATCGCTACATAACGATACATAAACATTCCTCCTTTACTGCTACTGTTTTTATATTCATTATACACTAAAACATTTCATATTCAAACATAATTTTTACAGAACGCAGAACCGGAAGAATTGAAACATCAATTAAAATAACAATAAGAATGATTATCCCACTCTTATTGTTATTCTAAAAAGATTGATATTTTTACTATTTCTGCTGCAAATCCTCTTCGCCGCCATCGTCTGGCTCCTTGTCAGACAATTCCGACAGCTCCGCCATCTCTTCTAACTCATCAAACTCCTGTGTCCCGTCCGACGGCTTCTGCCTTACCTTCGCAACCTTGGCAACCGTCACACCATCGTCAAGGTTAATCATCTTCACGCCCGACGTATTGCGCTTGTAAATCGAAATATCCTCAACCGAAATCTGAATAATCACGCCCTCCGTCGTAATCATCATAACCTCGCTGTCATCCTTCACCGCCTTCACGCCGACAACATTGCCCGTCTTTTCCGCAATGCGGTAACACTTAATGCCCTTACCGCCACGCTTCTGCACCGTAAACTCATCAATATTCGTCCGCTTGCCATAACCCATCTCAGACACAATCAAAAGCCGTCCGCCCTGTGTATTAAGCTGCATACCGACAATCTCGTCACCGTCGTCAAGGTTCATACCGATAACACCCATCGCACCCCTGCCCATAGAACGGACATCTGTCTCTTTAAACCGGATACACATGCCATACTTCGTCACAAGGAAAATCTCCGAATTTTCATCGGTAATCTTCACCTCAATCAGCTCGTCGTCATCGCGCAGCGAAATCGCCGCAAGCCCCGACTTGCGCACATTCGAGAACTCCATAATCGGCGTCTTTTTCGCAATCCCCTTCTTCGTAATCATGAACAAATGTTTTCCATCTTCATAATCACTAATCGGAATCATCGCCGAAATCTTCTCGCCCGGATTGAGCTGCAAAATATTCACAATCGCCGTACCGCGCGCCGTCCTGCCCGCCTCCGGTATTTCATAAGCTTTGATACGATAAACACGCCCGAAGTTCGTAAAGAACATCAGATAATGGTGCGTCGTCGTCATCAGCAAATCCTCAATATAATCGTCCTCAATCGTGGACATACCCTTAATGCCGCGCCCACCCCTGTGCTGTGTCTTGAAATTATCCACCGTCATACGCTTGATATAACCAAGACTTGTCATGGCAATAATTGTATTGCCGCGCGGAATTAAATCCTCCATGTCAATTTCCGCCTCGTCATATCCAAACGCCGTACGCCTGTCGTCGCCGTACTTGTCGGAAATCACCATAATCTCTGTCCTGATAACACCAAGCAACAGCTTTTTATCCGCCAAAATCGCCTTATATTCCTCAATCTTTTTCAAAAGCTCTGCGTGCTCCTGCTCCAGCTTTTCACGCTCTAAGCCTGTCAGCGCACGAAGACGCATATCCACAATCGCCTGCGCCTGCACGTCCGTCAGGGCAAACCGCGCAATCAAACCTTCCTTCGCCGCCTGCGTATTCGCGCTGCTTCGAATAATCTGAATAACCTCATCAATATTGTCAAGTGCAATCAGCAAGCCCTGTAAAATATGGTCTCGCTCCTCTGCTTTATTCAAATCATACTGCGTCCTGCGTGTGACAACCTCTTCCTGATGTTTGATATAATGGATTAACACATCCTTCAAATTCATCACTTTTGGCTGATTATTCACTAACGCAAGCATAATTACGCCAAAGCTGTCCTGAAGCTGCGTATGCTTATAAAGCTGATTTAAAATTACATTCGCATTCACGTCCTTACGCAGCTCAATACAGATTCGCATACCCTCTCTGTTGGACTCGTCGCGCAAATCCGTAATGCCGTCAATCCGCTTTTCTTTTACCAATTCGGCAATTTTTTCAATTAATCTTGCCTTATTGACCATATAAGGAAGCTCCGTCACCACAATGCGGTTCTTTCCGTTTGCCAATGTTTCAATATTTGTCACACTGCGCACTCTGATTTTTCCGCGCCCCGTACGATAAGCTTCCTCAACGCCGCGCGTACCAAGAATAATGCCACCCGTCGGAAAATCAGGGCCCTTAATAATAGGCAAAATCTCGTCAATATCCGTGTCCCTGTCCTCATTCACACGGTTATCAATAATTTTTACCACCGCACCAATAACTTCCCGCAGATTGTGCGGCGGAATATTCGTCGCCATACCGACCGCAATTCCCTGCGTACCGTTCACCAAAAGATTCGGATAACGGCTTGGAAGAACAGTAGGCTCCTTCTCCGTCTCATCAAAATTTGGAACAAAATCAACCGTATTCTTGTTGATGTCCTCCAAAAGTGCCATTGAAATTTTGCTAAGCCTTGCTTCCGTATATCGCATAGCCGCCGCGCCGTCGCCGTCCACGGAACCAAAATTCCCATGACCGTCCACCAAAGGATAACGCGTAGACCACTCCTGCGCCATATTCACCAACGCGCCGTAAATCGAGCTGTCGCCGTGCGGATGATACTTACCCATTGTATCACCGACAATACGCGCGCTCTTTCTGTGCGGCTTGTCAGGACCGTTGTTCAGCTCTATCATGGAATAAAGCACACGCCGCTGTACCGGCTTTAATCCGTCACGGACATCCGGCAGGGCACGGGAAGCGATTACACTCATGGCATAATCAATATATGATTTTTCCATTGTTTTTTGTAAATCGACTTCCTCTATTTTGTCAAAGATTGTATCATCCATATAAATCCTCCATGTCGCCAAAACCCGTTCCATTCCAGTCTAGGTATCGGCATAAATTAAATATCCAAATTCTGCACGTACTTCGCGTTCGCCTCAATAAACTCACGCCGCGGCTCAACCTTATCGCCCATCAGCGTCGTAAATGTTAAATCCACCTCCGACTCCGTCTCCTCATCAATCGAAACCTTCAACAAAATCCGCTTCTCCGGATCCATCGTCGTATCCCAAAGCTGCTCCGCGTCCATCTCGCCAAGTCCCTTGTAACGCTGGATTTTATTGCTTTGGTCACGCCCCACCTCATCTAAAATAGAGGAAAGCTCCTCCGGCGAATAAGCATACCAAACCTTTTTATTCTTATCCAGCTTAAACAAAGGCGGCTTCGCCAAATACACATGTCCCTGCTTAATCAGTTCCGGCATAAACCGATACAAAAACGTCAGCATGAGCGTTGCAATATGCGCCCCATCCACGTCGGCATCTGTCATGATAATAATCTTGTCATACCGCAGCTTAGAAATATCAAAATCCTCATGAATTCCCGTACCAAACGCGGTAATCATCGCCTTAATTTCCGCATTCCCATAAATCCTGTCAAGACGCGCCTTCTCGACATTCAAAATCTTACCGCGCAGCGGAAGAATTGCCTGCGTCGCACGGTTTCTCGCAGTCTTTGCACTGCCGCCCGCAGAGTCTCCCTCCACGATAAAAATTTCACAATTTTTCGGGTCTTTATCGGAACAGTCCGCAAGCTTCCCGGGAAGCGTCATTCCATCAAGCGCCGTCTTTCTCCTTGTCAAATCCCGCGCCTTCCTTGCCGCCTCCCTCGCTCTCTGTGCAAGAATAGACTTTTCGCAAATCTGCTTTGCAATCGTCGGATTTTGCTCCAAATAATACGTCAGATACTCACTCACAACACTGTCAACCGCACCGCGCGCCTCACTGTTTCCAAGCTTCTGCTTCGTCTGCCCCTCAAACTGCGGGTCCTCAATCTTAACCGAGACAATCGCCGTCAGACCTTCCCGAATATCCTCACCACTCAGGTTTGCCTCACTGTCCTTTAACAGCTTCGCATTCCTTGCATAATCATTAAACGTCTTTGTAATCGCATTCCGAAATCCCGCAAGGTGCGTACCTCCCTCCGGCGTATTGATATTATTGACAAAGCTGTACGTGCTCTCCGTATAAGAGTCGTTGTGCTGCATTGCCACTTCCACATATACATTGTCTTTTTTGCCCTCAAAATAAAGCACATCTTCATAAAGCGGCGTTTTGCTCCGATTTAAATACGTGACAAATTCCCTGATACCACCCTCGTAATGAAATGTCTTTTCAACCACGCCATCTTCAGGACGCAAATCACGTAAAACAATCTTCAGATTTTTTGTAAGAAACGCCATTTCACGAAGCCGCTGCTTCAATATATCATAATCAAAAACCGTCTCCTCAAAAATCTCAGGGTCCGGCAGAAACGTCACCTTTGTACCGGTAAGCTCCGGCTCACAAGTGCCAATTTCCTTCAAAGGATAGCAGACGTGTCCTCTCTCATAGCGCTGCTTATAAACCTTTCCCTCCGACCGGATTTCCACCTCAAGCCATGTGGAAAGCGCATTTACAACCGACGCACCTACGCCGTGCAGACCGCCCGAAACCTTGTATCCGCCGCCGCCAAACTTTCCGCCCGCGTGCAAAATCGTGAAGACAACCTCAACTGCAGGAATACCCGCCTTATGGTTAATACCGACCGGAATACCACGCCCGTTGTCAATGACCGTCACCGAATTGTCAGGATTAATCGTTACGTCAATCGTGTCACAAACGCCCGCAAGCGCCTCGTCAACGGAATTGTCCACAATCTCATATACCAAATGATGTAAGCCCCTCGAAGAGGTACTTCCGATATACATACCCGGTCTTTTGCGAACCGCCTCAAGACCTTCCAATATTTGAATTTGATCCGCTCCGTATTCCGTGCTCATACATATCCTCCATTTTTCATAAACTTTCCTCATGCAAAGCCTTTACATTCTCCACCACCGCATTTGAAACCTTAAAAATCCTGTTAATTTCAAACCTGTTATTCACAAACTCCTCAAGCCCCGTACAGGTGATAATCGTCTGAATATCACCGATACTGTTGAGCAGATAATTCTGTCTGCTGCTGTCAAGCTCGGACAACACATCATCCAAAAGCAAAAGCGGCGTATCCTTTGTCAGTTTCTTTACAAGCTCAATTTCGGACAATTTCAGCGACAACGCTGCCGTTCGCTGCTGTCCCTGAGAGCCAAATTTCCGAATATCAATCCCGCCTGTCAGAAACGAAAAATCATCCCTATGCGGTCCGACTGTCGTCTGCTTTAATTTAATATCCTTCTCCTGACTGTTTTTCAGCCCGCCTTCAAGCTCTTCAAGCAAAACATCAGGCTCATAAACGACCTTTAATTCTTCCTTTCCGCCAGATAACCTGACATGAATGTCATAAATAATTTCATTCAACTGCTTTACAAACGCGGCTCTTCTCTCTATAATCTTACTTCCATAGGATACTAGCTGGGAATCCCATATAAAAAGTGTATCTCTCAGATTAGGGTTAAAAGACAAATCCTTTAAAAGTTTATTTCTTTGATTTACAATTTTATTGTAATTATTCAGATTGTATAAATAAAAGCTGTCAAGCTGACAAAGCTCCATGTCCACAAAACGGCGCCGTTCCGAAGGACCATTCTTAATAATGGACAAATCCTCCGGCGAAAAAAACACTACATTCAACAACCCCAACAACTCAGCCGCCTTCTTAATCTTCTGCCCGTTGATGGCAATCCCTTTCGTCTTACTCTTGCGAAGGTGCATATCCACACGGTTTTCCAGCCCGTCCTTCATCACATAGGTACGGATATGCGCCTCCTGCGCGTCAAATTTAATAATATCCTTATCTTTACTGCCCTTGTGGGACTTTGTCGTGGCGGAAAGATAAATCGCCTCCAAAATATTCGTCTTTCCCTGTGCATTATCCCCATACAAAATATTTGTCCCACTGTCAAACGAAATCGACAGTTCGTCATAATTTCTGAAATTCTCAAGCTCCAGCGATTTTATAATCATTCTAAACAACCATACTCTTTTCTCAGTCTGTAAATTTATTCTTCACATTTCCCTAACGAACCTAATTGCGCTTTTGAACAACAAAACTATCTTTTCCAAAACAAACCTCATCACCCGGCACAAGTTTTCTTCCGCGCCTTGTGTCAACCTCACCGTTTACTTTGACAAGTCCGTTCTGAATGACTTCCTTTGCCTCAACTCCTGATTCCACAAGCCCCGCAAGCTTCATCGCCTGACCAAGCTTTATAAAATCATCCCTTATCGAAATTTTTTCCACAATATCCCTCCATGCTGCCCTTATGCAGCTTTTACACCTGCAAAAAACATTAATTGATATTATTAAACGTAACAGGCAAAATCAAATAAACATAATTCTCTTCATCATCCTTAATAAAACATGGCGCCTTAGAATTGAGCAGCTTAATCTCAATCTCCTCATCATCAATGACCTTGAGTGCATCAATCAAAAACTTCGGGTCAAATCCAATCATCAAATCCTTACCCATTTTTGTGATATCAAGCTCCTCGTCAAGACTACCCACAATCGAGTTCATTTTCAGTTCCATTACTTCATCAAGAATATTTAAAATAATCGGCTTTTTGTCGCCTTCCTTAATCAAAAGCGTCGAACGGTCAATACAACTTAAAAATTCTTTCTTATTAAGCCTAATCTTTGTCTCATAATCCGCGGAGAGAATATTGTCAATCTTTAAATATTCTCCCTCAATCAGCCTTGAAACGACTGTTGTATTATCAAATTCAAATAAAATATGCTTATCCGTAAAGAAAATATTTACATCCTTATCAACGTCGCCCGCAAGGATTTTACTAACCTCATTCAAGGTCTTACCGGGTACAATCACCTTTTTTGCCGGATAAGAATTCTTCAGATGAATTTTTCTTAAAGAAATTCGCAAACCGTCCGAAGATACAATTTTTAAGACATCTTCATTAATTTCAAACAGTTCACCCGTCAAAATCTTGTTTGTGAAATTATCGGCAATTGAAAAAATCGTCTGCCTGATAATTTCCTTCAATGTAAACTGCGAAACAATAATCGACTCCGAGCGTTCAATCTGCGGAAGATATGAAAAATCTTCGCCTGATTTTCCGACAATGTTAAACTTCGCCTTTTCGCAGGTTATCGTTGCCTTATATGTAGCATCCGTTTCAATTGTAACGTCATTGTCCGGCAGCTTTCTGACCATTTCCAAAAAAATCTTTGCATCAAGTGCAATTATTCCTTTTTCTATAATTTCACCGTCAATCACGGTTTCTATTCCAAGCTCCATATCATTCGCGGTAAGCTTTATTTCACCCTTATTTACATCAATTAAGATACATTCCAGTATGGACATTGTCGTTTTACTGGGTACAGCCTTAGAAACAATGTTTACACCGTTTAGAAGATTTGTTTTTGAACATATGATTTTCATGTACAGAACTCCCTTCGCTGTTGCTGGATTTTTGGCAAATCAAAAGTCTCAAAAAGTATATATAAAATAATATATTATCCGTAATATTCGTATTAATAGGCGTGGATTTGTGTATAACCTTATTTTTCTTTATTTTAGTGCGATTTTTCCAAAATAATGCCTGTGGATAACCTTCATACGGAACCTGAAGTTATAAACAATCGTCCACATTGCCGCCTTGTTTCCTATTATGACAGGACTCTTTCCTATGGAAAATTTTTGTTTAAGAAGGAGATATTTTCTTCTTAATAATATCCACCTTGTTTCTAAGCTCACTGTCGCTTTCCATAAGCTTTTCTATTTTCTTAACACCGCTGATAATCGTCGTATGATCTTTCTTACCCAGAAGGGCTGCGATGTTCTGATACGTTTCCGTTGTCATACTGCGGCACAGATACATAATAATCTGTCTTGGAAGCGCAAACTCCTTGTCGCGCTTTTTGGAGGAAATGTCATTTACGGACACATTAAAGTGCTCCGCAACCGTATCAAGAATAAGCTTCGGCGTGATTTCCCTTGTCTTATTTGGATAGATAACGTCATTTAATGCATCCTCCGCAAGCTCAATCGTAAGCTCCTGTTTATTTAATCGTGCATTTGCCATCACCTTATTTAAAGCGCCCTCTAGTTCCCGGATATTTGATTTTATGTTGGTGGCAATATACTGAATAATTTCATCGTCAATTTCCCTGTCGTAATTCTCGGCGTTTTTCCTTAAAATCGCCATTCGTGTTTCATAATCAGGCGGTTGTATGTCTGCAATCAGTCCGCATGAAAAACGGGAACGGAACCGTTCGTCCAAAGTTTCCATTTCCTTTGGTGGTTTATCAGAAGAAATGACAATCTGTTTTCCTGCGGAATGCAGTGCATTAAATGTATGGAAAAATTCTTCCTGAGTTGATTCCTTTCCTATTATAAATTGTACGTCGTCAATCAAAAGCACGTCAACGGTACGGTATTTTTCCCGCAGCTTCGTCATAGCAGCGGCGTTACCGCTTCTGATGGACTCAATTACTTCATTTGTAAAGACCTCACTTGTGACGTAGAGCACTTTCATATTATTGTTCTGTCTCAATATTTCATGACCGATGGAATGCATTAAATGCGTCTTTCCAAGCCCTGCGCCTCCATATAAATAGAGAGGATTGTAAATGTCTCCCGGCGAATCCGCAACCGCAAGCGCCGCGGAATTGGCAAATTTATTGTTGCTTCCAACGACAAAGGTCTTAAATGTGTATTTGCTGTTGAGGTTTGCTTTCTCATAGTTTATCTGATTTTGGTTCGCCTCATTTGCCTTGGAAGCATTCTTTGCGCCATTTCCCTGTAGGGAAGCGTCATTTTCCACTTTAAATTCCACATCGTAATCATGATTCATAAGCTCGGAAATCGTGGCTTTAAAGCATATGTGGTATTTTTTTTGAATATAGTTTATCAGATGTCCCTGTTCCGTAGGTACAAGAATTGTTACCACGTCGTTTTCAACCTTATAAAACCTCAAAGGCGCAATCCAATTAGAAAAAGAAATATTGGTAAGCTCGTATTCTTCCCTAAGATTTTCCTTTATTTCTTCCCATCTGTCTTTTATTTCGTCCATTCCATACCTCTTAACAGTTTATCGTACAATAAAATTCCATACCATATTAATAGTAAACCAAATGTGGAAAAAAATCAAATGATTAGCACCAAATAAATTAAATTTGTCGGTTTAATTCACATAATCCCCAAAAAATTGTTGATATTGTGGATAACTTTATTGACAATCTGTGGAAATTTGATACAATTCCTTAAAATCACGTCGGTTTATTCACATAATTGTGGATAAGTGAATCCGCAGTTATAGACAAGCCACATGCTCGTATTTTAAATTATTCCGTGGCTTTCTCAAAAATTTTTCTACATGATTTCAACCATTTATCCACAAATTACTCACAATATGTGGATAAATATCTGTTCGTGTGAATAAAAAGGGTGTTACTTGTTAATGTTCATATCAGACCCGACATTTACTGCAATGTCTGTGAGAAAATGTATGTAAATTTTTAGGGGAATTTTTGTTGACTTATGGATTTGTATATTATATAATTGATACGATATTTTCTAATACATGGTATTTGTGTGCCCTTTTTGGACATGCAGGAAATCAGAATGCCAAGATAAATGAGGGTTATGGAATTGGCTAAATAGCAAGAAGGAGGTGTTTCGATTATGAAAATGACATTTCAGCCTAAGAACAGACAGAGAAAAAAGGTTCACGGATTTAGAAAGAGAATGAGCACAAAGGGCGGAAGAAAAGTTTTGGCTGCAAGGCGTGCAAAAGGAAGAAAGAGATTATCCGCATAATCAACAGGTCACATGAGTGTGTGACCTTTTTTTCTATCGTGAAAGAATTTTGTTTCATGATGGCGGTATGGGATAAGGATTTTAATTGAATATGAAGTTTTCGGAATCATTAAAAAGCAACAGAGATTTTAAAAATGTTTATAGTAATGGAAAAAGCTATGCCAACAGGTATCTTGTGATGTATGTATTGGAAAATCATTTAAATAGGAACAGACTTGGAATTTCAGTCAGTAAAAAGGTGGGAAACAGTGTTGTAAGGCACCATGTTACGAGATTGGTGAGAGAGAGCTACAGACTGCATGAAGAAATGTTTAATAGTGGTTTAGACATTGTAGTCGTTGCGAGGATTAGCGCAGGTGCCGCAAAATATGCTGAAATTGAGAGCGCTCTGCTGCACGTGTCAAAGCTGCACAGAACTGTATTGAAAATATAAAAGAAATAACAGGGTAAATGATTTATGATGAAAACGCTTTTGTTGAAGCTGATTTTATTTTACAGGAAGTACCTGTCGCCGTTGAAATCCACAAAATGTCCTTATTATCCTTCCTGCTCCCAGTACGGGCTTGAGGCAGTGGAGCGGTTTGGCTTTGTGAAGGGCGGTTTCCTTATTATATGGAGAATACTGCGGTGCAATCCTTTTTCCAAGGGAGGCTATGATCCGGTTCCGACAAAAAAAGAAATTAAAACATTTTATAAGTTTTAATTTTCAAAAGTTTTAAAACGCAGAAAGGCATGGTTATTAAAATGGATTTTATGCTATTAACACAGAATTCAACTCTGATATTCAGATATATCGTATGGCTTCTTGGTCTGATTATGAATGCGATTTTTGAGTTGCTCAACCTGATTGGCATTCCGAATATTGGTTTATCGATTATTTTATTTACAATTGTAATTTACCTGCTGTTAATGCCGCTTACAATTAAACAGCAGAAGTTTTCAAAGTTGTCTGCAAAGATGAATCCTGAGATTGTGGCAATTCAGAACAAATATAAGGGTAAGCAGGACAATGAATCCATTGTGGCAATGAATGCGGAGACAAAGCAGGTTTATGCAAAGTACGGCGTTTCGCCTTCTGGAAGCTGTCTTCAGTTATTGATACAAATGCCGATTTTGTTTGCACTTTACCGTGTAATCAGTTCAATGCCAGCGTATGTGACAAAAATTGGTGAGGCGTTTGGTGTTCTTGCCGATAAGATTATGAGCACGCCCGGCGGTGTGGATTATATCAGGGAGCTGCCGGCTGCTGCAATGTATGCAAAGAATTTTGAGATTGCAGGCAACACAAGAAATGCAATTATTGATACCCTGAATAAGGTGTCTACGGCGGATATGGCGGCTTTGTCTGAACAATTCGGACTTGCTGATTTGATGTATAACGGAAAGATTATCCTTTCAAACGGGGCGGAGCGGGGAATTATTGATATTTATAACAATTTCCTTGGTCTTAACATCGGAAATTCCCCGATGGATACCATCAAGACGGCATTTGCCGCAGGAAATTACCTTCTGCTTGCAGGTGCAATCGCAATTCCGGTGCTTTCGGCGGTGACGCAGTGGATTAACTATAAGCTGATGCCGCAGGCTGCGACGGAAAAAGACGATAAGGGCAAAAAGAAGCAGCCGCAGAATGATACGGCGGAGGCAATGCAGCAGTCCATGAAGACGATGAACACCTTAATGCCTTTAATGTCGGCATGGTTTTGTCTGACGCTTCCCGCAGGTATG
Source organism: uncultured Lachnospiraceae bacterium (assembly GCA_947567595.1). GTDB lineage: Bacteria > Bacillota > Clostridia > Lachnospirales > Lachnospiraceae > COE1. Next base: position 75,447 of record CANOMQ010000014.1, read on the forward strand.
GGACTTTACTGGGTAATCGGTGCGGTCGTGAGAAGTATCCAGCAGGTTATCATCAATAAGCACATTGATAAGATGGATATTGATGCGCTGATTGCGAGAAATGTTGAAAAGTATAATGAAAAGCTTCGCAAACAGGGAATTGATCCTGCAAAGCTGAACGCAGCGGCAAGAACGAACACAAAGAATATTTCGTCAAGGGCGTCTTATCAGAACACAGGTTCTAATAAGAGACCGGCAATGACGGAGGAAGAGAAGGAAAAGGCAAGAAAGGAATCAACGGAATATTATAACAAAAATGCCAAGGCAGGAAGCCTTGCATCAAAGGCAAATATGGTAAAGCAGTATAATGAGAAAAATAACAGGTAATCAAAAAATAGCAGACTTGCGTAAGAATGGAGGATTATAATGGAATACGTTGAGTTTAAAGGGAAAACAAAGAATGACGCAATTACAGAGGCGTGTACACATTTTTCGATTCCAAGCGATAAGCTTGATTATCAGGTGATTGATGAGGGAAAAGCAGGAATTTTGGGTTTTGGTGCAAAGCCTGCGATTATTAAGGCGAGGGTGAAGGAAGCTTCGGAAGAACCGCAGGTGGTTGAGAAAAAGACAGAGGTAAGGAAAACAGAAAAGGCAGAGCCTGTTAAGAAGGAAAAAGCTCCTGTTGTTGAAAAAGTGGTTCCGGAAAAGCCTGTTTCTGCAAATGTAAATATAGCTTCAACTTCAAATACGAATGTTGTGGATATTGACGTGGAAGCTGTTTCCAAAAAATTCCTTTCTGACGTATTTGCGGCGATGAACCTGACAGTCAATTCGGAAGTGAATTATGATAAGGAAGCAAACAGCCTGAATGTAGAGCTGAGCGGTGATGAAATGGGCGTTCTGATTGGCAAACGCGGACAGACGCTGGATTCGCTGCAATATCTGATTTCTCTTGTTGTCAATAAGGGTACGGGCGAGTATATCCGGGTAAAGGTTGATACGGAGAATTACAGGGAGCGGCGTAAGGAGACGCTTGAGAACCTTGCGAAGAATATTTCTTATAAGGTGAAGCGGACAAGACGTCCTGTTTCCTTGGAGCCTATGAATCCTTATGAGCGCAGGATTATCCATTCGGCGCTGCAAAATGACAGATATGTCACAACACACAGCGAGGGAGAAGAGCCATTCCGGCGTGTGGTTGTTGTTCCGAAGAGAGAAGCAAATTACTCTGACCGCGGTGGTTATGGAAGAGGCGGTTATAGTAATAACCGTGGTGGTTACAGCAAGGGCGGCTATGGCGGTAACCGTGGCGGTTATCGTAAGAATTATAATAAAGACAATAAAAATGGAAACCGCGAGAATGCGCAGACGAATTCGGAAAACAATTCTGAGACAGAAGAATAAGTATTGTTTATTTGTAAGAACCTTGATTTTTCAAGGTTCTTTTATTAAAATTGAATGGAAGTACAGGTTCATGTTATAAAACCGATTTCACTTTTGTTAAAAAGAAAACGGAAAACATATTTGGCATTGAAACATTAGTTTTGCAGATTGGAGAATTATGGTAAAGACAGATACGATTGCGGCGATTGCTACGGCGATGAGTGATTCGGGGATTGGGATTATTAGAATAAGCGGTGAGGACGCGGTTGCGGTTGCGGATAAAATTTATCGCTCTAAGTCGGGAAAAAAGAGACTGGTTGATGTAAAGAGCCATACCATTCATTATGGCTTTATTTATGACGGGGAATTGCTGGTTGATGAAGTGATGGTTGCCGTGATGAAAGCGCCAAATACCTATACGAAGGAAGATACGGTGGAGATTAATTGTCACGGCGGCGTTCTTGTGATGACAAAGGTTTTGGAGACTGTGTTAAAAAATGGGTGCAGGCTGGCAGAGCCGGGAGAGTTTACAAAGCGCGCGTTTTTGAATGGAAGGATTGATTTATCAAAAGCCGAGGCGGTTATGGATTTAATTCATTCGAAAAATGAGTTTGCGTTGAAGGCGTCGGTCAGCCAGTTGAAGGGCTGCGTTTCTGATAAGGTAAAGTCCTTGCGTGATGTTATATTGTATGAGATTGCGTTTATTGAGTCGGCGCTTGATGATCCGGAACATATCAGTCTTGACGGGTATCGGGAAAAGCTGGAGCAAAAAACGTTGTCTGTGAGAGACGATTTAAAACGGTTAATTGATAGTGCGGATAATGGCAAGCTTTTGAAGGACGGTATCAACACGGTAATTGTGGGAAAGCCGAATGTCGGAAAGTCGTCGCTTTTGAATATTCTTGTTGGTGAGGAGAAAGCGATTGTGACGAGTGTTGCGGGAACGACGCGTGATGTGATTGAGGAGACGATTAAGTTAAACGGGATTGGATTAAATGTGATTGACACGGCGGGTATTCGTGATACAGATGATGAGGTGGAGCGGATTGGCGTTGAGAAGGCGCGCAAATATGCGAATAATGCGGATTTGATTATTTATGTGGTTGATGCGTCGCGCAAGCTGGATGAGAATGATGAAGAGATTATTCGGTTGATTGCTGATAAGAAAGTGATTGTTTTGCTGAATAAAACGGACTTGGAGCAAATTGTCGGCGAAGAGGAATTTATGACACTTGTGTCGGAAAATAAGGATTTGCGCATTATTAAAACCTCCACGAAGGAGCATGTTGGGATTGACAAATTTGAATGTGCAATTAAGGAGATGTTTTTTGGCGGGGAGATTGTGGTAAATGATGAGATTTATATCACAAACGGACGCCATAAGGAAGCGCTGATTGAAGCATATGAGAGTATGAAACTGGTGTTAAAAAGCCTTGCGGACGATATGCCGGAGGATTTTTATTCAGTTGATTTGATGAGTGCTTACGCTTCGCTTGGGAGGATTATAGGGGAAGAGGTTGAAGATGATCTTGTAAACGAGATTTTTTCGAAATTTTGTATGGGGAAATAATATGAAAGAACATGAAAGATTGAAAAATAATTGTTGACACATGAATTTATTTGCTGTATCATAACAAAATAAATCAAAGGCTATGAAGAGAAGAGTAAGTAGTTAGATATGTTACAGAGAGTCTGATAAGGTGAGAGCAGGCGCAAAAGGAACTACTGAAAATGGTCTCGGAGCTGCGCACCGAAGCTGTTATGCCAAGGCTGCGACGGGTTCACCCGTTATCGTGATAGACTATCGATGAATCATTTCTCGTCCGTAGTTGATAAGGCTTATATCGTGAGATATAAGTGAATTTAGGGTGGTAACACGAAGCGAATGCTCTCGTCCCTGAAAAAGAAATTTTTCAGAGAGGAGGGCTTTTTTAGTATCAAAAATGCAGTTAATCAAAAACATGTTGTAAAAAAACAACATAAGAAACGAAGTTATCACTACAAAATTGAAAGGAAATGAGGTATGTAAAATGAGACAAATATTAATTGGCGGCGCATGGCCATATGCAAATGGTTCATTGCACATAGGACATATTGCAGGATTATTACCGGGAGACGTATTGGCGAGATATCACAGGGCAATCGGAGACAAAGTATGTTTTGTTTCGGGAAGTGATTGCCATGGAACTCCTGTAGCAATCAGGGCAAAACAGGAAAACAAAACACCGCAGGAGGTCAGTGACTTTTATCATAGGGAATTTGCAGAGTGCTTTGAACGGTTGGGATTTTCTTATGATGCCTATATTAAAACATCTGCAAATGAGCATAAAGATTTCGTGAGGGATTTTCATAGAAAATTGTATGAAAGTCCATATGTGTATGAAAAAGAAGTCCCGCAGGCTTATTGTGAAAGCTGCAAGGCTTTTTTGGCAGACCGCTTCGTATTAGGAAGATGCCCTAAATGCGGAAGTGATACCAGAGGCGACCAATGTGATTCATGTGGGGCAGTTTTAGAGCCGGAAACGCTGATAGAACCGAAATGTGCTGTATGTGGGAAACCGATTGGTTTTAAGAACGCTACCCACTTATATATTGCTATTTCGAAGCTTCAGACAGAGTTAGAAGCAATGGTTAAAAATCATCCTGAGTGGCGCAAAAATGCCATTGCATTTACAAAGCGGTATATGAACGAAGGATTGAGAGACCGGGCATTAACCAGAGATTTGGAATGGGGAATAAGCGTACCTAAGGAAGGGTATGAAAAGAAAACAATTTATATATGGGCGGAAAATGTATTAGGTTATCTGTCAGCAAGCAAGGTTGCTGCTGGAGGGAATACCAATGCATTTTCTGAATTATGGGGAGAAGATGCCAGACATTATTATGTGCATGGAAAGGATAATATTCCGTTCCATACGATTATCTTACCGGCACTGTTACTTGCAAATGGAGAAGCATGGCATTTACCGGACCAGATTGTATCCAGTGAGTATTTAACTTTGGAAGGCAGGAAAATATCTACAAGTCAGAATTATGCAATATGGGTAAAGGATTTATTGGATCATTATGAAGCCGATTCTATTCGATATTTTATTATTGCAAATGGGCCGGAGAAAAAGGATGCAGATTTCTCATGGAGAGAATATGTTCATAGCCATAATGGCGAATTGCTTGGAGCATATGGAAATTTTGTAAATCGGACATTAGCGTTTATAGAAAAATATTGTGATGGTGTGGTACCTCAAGGAAGTAATAATATTGAATTAAATAATCAAATAGATAATCTATATATCGCTGTAGGAAAACTTATAGAAAGTGGATATTTTAAAGATGCAATGAATGAGATTTTTGATTTTGTAAGAAATGCGAATAAGTTTTTTGATGCAGAGCAGCCTTGGATTACACGAAATACAAATAAAACCGCTTGCGATAATACACTTTATCAATGTGTGCAAATGATAGCAAACTTAGCAGTTTTGCTTTCTCCGTTTTTATCGTTTTCTTCGGAAAAAGTATTGAAATGGCTGAATATAAGTAACAAGTGGGAAAGGCAGCATGTTGAAAGCGGCTATTTGCTTCCAAAGGTTGAAATATTGTTTCATAGGATTGATAAGAACGTAATTGAGGAAGAAACAGAAAAATTAAAGGCTATTTTATAGCTGAAAAAAATTGCATATAAGTAAAGCCAAGGGAAATTCAGTAAGACTTTTTGATAAAGTATCAGGAAACGATTAAGAGGCAAAAAACCATTGTCTGCTGTAAGAGATGATGAAATTATTTTAGATACTGAAACAATAAAAAGTGTAGTCGGGGAGGCGATATTTCCAATCGGTACAGTTGAGCCAGATGGGATTTGTTTTATTGGTGAAAAGAGTAAGATTTATACAGTATTTGATGACAGTATCTACTTGAGTGGAGAAACGATAGAAATGTATCTGAATATGATGTTTATAAAATCATTCAATCTAATAATTTTATATCAGATTTAGGAAAATTTTCATTATAAAAATTTGATGAAGTGTTGGCTTTAGATTTTTCAAAGTTGACTTTATATGTATACCACAGTATAATATTGAAAGATGACGGAAAAGAGGACATAGCGGAATATTACAAAAGAAAAATGGGAAAAGCGAGTGTAAATTCAAATCAATAAAAGATATGCTAAAGGAAAACCATTATTATAGTGATAAGATAAATTGATAAATTCTGGTTTATAAAATTGTTTGATTGTTGACGATTAATAGATTAGGGTAGCACAGGAAAAGAGGGACTGGCAGAATGTCTGAAATCAGGGAACAGGTTGATGTGTGTGTGGTAGGCGCGGGACATGCGGGTTGCGAGGCAGCGCTTGCGTGTGCGCGGTTGGGAATGGAGACGGTTATTTTTACGGTAAGTGTGGACAGCATTGCCTTAATGCCGTGTAATCCGAATATCGGCGGCTCGTCGAAGGGGCATTTGGTGCGTGAGATTGATGCGCTTGGCGGTGAGATGGGGAAGATGATTGACAGGACATTTATTCAGTCGAAAATGCTGAATGTTTCGAAGGGGCCTGCGGTGCATTCGCTTCGGGCGCAGGCGGATAAGGCGGAATATTCAAGGGCAATGCGGAAGGTGCTTGAAAATCAGGATCATCTGACAATCAAGCAGTCGGAGGTTGTGGATCTTTTGGCGGAGGATTTGCCCACGGACAAATTGTCCGCTGTGGAAGGACATTATGTTAAAAAAATAACAGGTGTAAAAACCTATACGGGTGCTGTTTATGAGGCGAAGGCGGTTATCCTTTGTACGGGTACTTATCTGAAGGCGAGGTGCCTTTGCGGGGAAGCGATTACGTATACGGGTCCGAATGGTTTGCAGGCGGCGAATTTTCTGACGGACAGTTTAAAGTCGCTTGGCGTGGAAATGCGTCGGTTTAAGACGGGAACGCCCGCGAGAATGGATAAGCGTACAATTGATTTTGACAAAATGGAGGAGCAGCTTGGTGATGAAAAAGTTGTTCCGTTTTCTTTTTCGACCAATCCCGAGGACGTGCAGATTGATCAGGTTTCGTGCTGGCTGACCTATACAAATGAAAAGACGCATGAGATTATCCGTGCAAATCTTGACCGTTCCCCGATTTATGCGGGTGTCATTGAGGGAACGGGACCGCGCTATTGTCCGTCCATCGAGGATAAGGTGGTAAAATTTGCGGATAAGGAGCGCCATCAGGTGTTCATCGAGCCGGAGGGCTTGCACACGAATGAGATGTACGTGGGAGGCATGAGCTCGTCGCTTCCGGAAGACGTGCAGCTTGCCATGTACCGCACGGTGCCGGGGCTTGAGCATTGTAAGATTGTGAAAAATGCGTATGCGATTGAATATGACTGCATTAATCCCGACCAGCTTTATCCGACGTTGGAATTGAAACGGATTTCGGGACTTTTTAGTGCAGGACAGTTTAACGGGAGCAGCGGTTACGAGGAGGCGGCGGCGCAGGGACTGATTGCGGGAATAAACGCGGCGCTTTTTATTCAGGGGAAGGAGCAGCTTGTGCTCGACCGTTCGCAGGCGTATATTGGTGTTTTGATTGATGATTTGGTGACGAAGGAGAATTTTGAGCCGTACCGTATGATGACTTCACGTGCGGAGTACCGGCTTTTACTGCGTCAGGATAATGCGGATTTGCGGCTTCGAAAAATCGGGTTCGAGGCGGGGCTTGTGTCGAAGCTTGAGATGGACGATATGCTTGCAAAGAAATATCTGACGCAGAAGGAGATTGAGCGGTTAAAAAATACCTCCATCGGTGCGGCGAAGGAATATCAGGATTTTTTGGTTTCCCATGGAAGCGCGCCGTTAAAGACGAGTGCCACGCTTGCGGAGCTGATGTGCCGTCCTGAGCTTTCTTATGAGGCTTTGGCGGAGATTGATAAGGAGCGCGAATGGCTCCCGGACAATGTGATTGAGCAGGTGAATATTGAGATTAAGTACGAGGGGTATATCAACAGGCAGTTGAAGCAGGTGGAGCAGTATAAGAAGATGGAGAAGAAGCGTATTCCGTCGGATATTGATTATGACGCGATTGGGAGCCTGCGGCTTGAGGCGCGGCAGAAGCTTAAGAAAATGAATCCTGTTTCGGTTGGTCAGGCGTCGCGTATCAGCGGGGTTTCACCTGCGGATATTTCGGTACTTTTGGTGTATTTGCGGGATTAAGACTTTAGATATATTATTAAATGTATTACATAATATAATATAAGAATTATTATAAAGAGTATTATAAGAGGTATTAGATGGATTATGAGAGATACGACCTTACCCGTTTCAAAAGCGGACTGGCAGAGCTTGGAATAAACCTGAATGATGTTCAGCTTGAACAGTTCATGCAGTATTATGCGCTTTTGGTTGAATGGAACAGCTTTATGAATTTGACGGCAATCACGGAATTTGAGGAGGTCTGCACGAAGCATTTTTTGGATAGTCTGTCGCTATGTAGGGCGGTTGATTGTACGAAGGCGCTTTCGGTAATTGATATTGGCACGGGGGCGGGGTTTCCGGGCATTCCGTTAAAGCTTGCGTTTCCTGATTTGAAGGTTATGCTGCTGGACTCTTTGGGGAAACGGGTGAAGTTTTTAAATGAAGTGATTGACAAGCTTGGTCTGAGCGGGATTGAGGCAATTCATGGAAGGGCGGAGGATTTCGCAAAGCCGGATTTACTGCGGGAGCGGTTTGATGTCTGTGTTTCGAGGGCGGTTGCAAATTTGTCCTCTTTGTCGGAATACTGCATTCCTTATGTAAAAGTGGGTGGTTTTTTTATTTCCTATAAATCGGAAAAGGTTTTGGAAGAAATGGCTGCTGCCAAAAAAGCGGTTGAGTTGCTTGGAGGAGCATTGAAGGAAAAGGTTGAGTTTGTTTTACCTAACTCTGATATTTACAGAAATTTTGTAGTAATAAAAAAGGTGAAGGCTACGCCTAAAAAATATCCGCGCAAGGCAGGTCTTCCGACGAAGGAGCCGTTATAATTATTATTGTTTGAAAGGGGATTTTAATTGATATTATAAGGGGGATTATAGATGTATAATAAGGAAATTCTTCGAATGCAGGAGACGGAGCGCAAGCGGATTGCGGAGAAGCTGCATGATGACACGGTGCAGGATATTGTCTGTTTATCGCAAAAGCTTGAGCTTGCAATGCTTTACATGGACAAAGATCCTGTGCAGGCAAAGCTTGAGCTTGCGTTGGCAAAGAAGCAAATCCGGGTTATCATGGATGGTGTGCGCGATACGATTTATGACCTGCGCCCCATGATTTTGGACGACATCGGGTATGACGCGGCGTTCGGGCGGCTGCGCGATATGCTGATTGAGAAGGGCTATGATGTGCATTTTGATGTGGACAATGTGAGCATGACGGACGGTGTCACGGCGTTATCGGTTTACCGTATCGTCAATGAGGCGTGCCGCAACATCGTGAAGCATTCGCAGGCGAAGAAGGTGTTTGTTTTTGTGAAGTTCAATGGCGATAAAATCAATGTCACGATTGCTGATGATGGTGTTGGCTTTAACAGTCAGAAGAATGGCAGGCATTTCGGGCTTTCTTTTATGAAGGAGCGGGTTGAGCTGTTGGCTGGAGAGATGGAAATTATTTCGAATGAACGGGGTACTTCGATACATATTATGATACCGGTATCAATTTAAATGAAATACTGATATGGAATGAGGTTTTTTCAATGATTCGTGTGATGATTGCGGACGATCACAAGATGGTTCGGGAAGGATTAAAAAATCTGATTGAATTTGATGATAATATCCGTGTTGTTGAAGAAGCGGATAACGGAACGGAATGCATTGATAAGCTGCGCTGCAACAACGCCGATGTGCTGTTGCTTGACATTAATATGCCAGAGCTTAGCGGAATGGAGGTTCTGGAAACGCTTTTGAAGTGGAAAACCTGTCCTAGGATTTTGATGCTGACAGTGCACAATGAAATTGAATATCTGATAAAGTCCGTTGATATGGGCGTGGACGGGTATCTTCTGAAGGACTCGGATTCACATGAGTTAATCCGGGCAATTCATTGTGTTTATGAGGGTGAGAAGTTTATACAGCCGAGTCTAATTCCGTTTTTAAATTCCAAATTGATTGCACGCGATTTGGATCAGGAAAAGATTGAACTGCTTTCGGAGCGGGAGCTTGAGGTTTTGAAGCTCGTGGCGGCGGGATTGTATAATAAGGATATTGGAGATAAGCTTTTTATCAGCGAGCGGACGGTGAAAAATCATTTGTCTAATATTTTCAAGAAGATTGATTGCAGCGACAGGACGCAGGCGGCGATCTTTTGTCTGCGTAATGGGTTGGCTTCGTTGGATGGGTAGTATAGAATATTTGACAGAGGGCAGAATAAACTATATAAAAAGAGTACTAAAAAGAGTACGCTTTTTATGAGGAGGTTTTGTATGACGGTTGTAAAACAGATGGATATTAGAAAAAATATTAAGCATTATTTTGATTTGGCGTTTAATGGAGACACAGTTTTTGTGCCACGTAAAGAAAATAAAAATGTTGTTGTTATTTCGCAAAAGGAGTATGAGGATTTGCAGAAGGCAAAGAGAAATGCGGAATATTTGGCAATGTTAGACAGGGGTTATGCAGATATGGCGCAGGGAAAGGGCGTGACAAAGACTATGGAAGAACTGGAGGCTATGGCGGCAGATGAATGACTTTACCTTTTATGGTGATAGTTGGGAGCATTATCTGTATTGGCAGACACAGGATAAGATAACATTACGAAAAATAAATAGTTTACTGGCAGATATTAAGCGTAATGGGGCAATGCAGGGAATAGGAAAGCTGGAGCCGTTGAAACATCGTTCCGGATATTCGAGACGTATTGATGAAGCAAACCGGCTTGTGTATGATATTGATGAAATGCAGAATATTAAAATTATTTTGTGCAAAGGGCATTATGAGGATTAAAATTTTTTAGTTCAATAATAAATTGGAATAAGGAAGGTCGGAAATGAATTTTGGTTTCCGACCTTCTTTTAGGATAAGGTTTTATAATTTACCAGTTTCATAATGAATGCTGAAATTTTTATGCTGGTTCATTTTGTAAAAATTGCTAATGATGTGGCTTGCGATGTCTTTGGCATAAGTTTCATTTGTATCAATGAGGATTACAAGCTGCTGCGAGCTGGAAAACCGTGTGGTGAGGTCGTTGCCGCTTTAGCATGGGGCAATTGCTTTTTGCAGCATTTCCATTACCTCCGTCTTTTGTTCTAGGGTGACGGTTTCCTCGTTTATCACCGTGGCGGTAAACATGACAATCTGTATTTGCTGCTTCCTATGATGGAGCACTTTTTTTATCTCATCGATTGTCTGCAAAAATTCAGGATAATTTGCCTGATAAGCGGAAGGGTATTCCACGTCGTTCTCAATCCAGCTTATCAGATGATGAAGCCCCGACAGCCCTTTTGTATTATCCGCGTAGAGCGAGTGATATTCCAAAAATCCGTTGTGCTGCTTTTTCTTTGCCGCAAGCAATGCTTTTGACACCTTGGACATGAGTTCTTCCTTGCTGCATTTTGGAAATTCCGTAAATACCGCGCCAATGGAAACGTTTAAGGACTGCAAAATCTCATCGCTTGTTTTCTGTGCATTCAGCCGTTTGTAAAAGACGGAAATAATCTGGTTCAAAGCCTCCTGACTGACTGTTTCGCACAGGAAACAGACAAACTCATCGCTGTCGCCGCGGTATAGGATTTTATCATCGCAGACGGAATCCAGTAAGTGCGCGATTGTTTTCAGGTACAAATCGCCGCGCACCAAGCCATGCTCTCCGTTGATGGCTTGCAGGGAATCCACATCGACCAAAAGCAGGCAGCCGTCGCCGTTGGTCAGGTACAGCTCCAAAAGCTCCTCGCCGTGCGTTTTGTTGTAGACGCCTGTCAGTAAATCCAAGTCTTTTTCCGCAAAGCTTGACGTATTTTTCAAGAGCTTTTGCAAAACCTGATTTGCCATGTTTTCTTTTTGTTCCATTTCATAAAGCTCCGGCATGATTTCCTGAAGGCGGTTTTCTCTCACCAGCTTAAGAAATGCCTTTGCCATTGCCGGGTCAAACTGTGTCCCGCTGCAGCGTTCCATTTCTTGGAGAATGGTTTCTTCTGTGAGGTGTTTTCTGTAAATACGGTTGCTAGCCATTGCGTCGTAGGCGTCTGCAACGCAGATTAGGCGCGCAATGTAAGGGATTTCTTCGCCCTTTAATCCTTCGGGATAGCCGCGTCCGTCGTAGCGTTCGTGATGGTATTTTGCACCGATGTCGAGATCTTCTACACTTTCAATGTCTTTCAGGATTTCTCCGCCGACAATTGTGTGCATTTTCATTAAGGAAAATTCCTCGTTGGTCAGTTTTCCGGGTTTGTTTAAAATGTTGTCCGGTACGCCGATTTTTCCAATGTCATGCAGCAGAGCGATGTAACGGATTTTTTCCACCTGTTCCTGTGAGAATCCCAGTTCCTTTGCGAGTGCTGCAGAGTATTCGGAAACGCGTTGGGAGTGTCCTTTTGTGTACTGGTCTTTTGCGTCGATGGTGACCTTCCCATTTTTCCCAAAGAAAATCAATTCCAACGCCCAAATAGGAACCTTGTGACCAGTTGCTTGCGTCGAATACAACAAAAATCATAAAATATCCGTTATCGTCTAGCCATGTCCTTGACGTTCCTTTCCGAAGAAGACCATGAGGGTTTAATACTTTTTTGGCTGCCATATTAATAATTTTGTCGTGCTGCCGCAGGGTAGTGTTCCTCCGTTTCGTTTTTTTGGCACAATTATAGCATAAATGTGTATTGAATGTAGGAAATCATTTAAAATTTTATAAGAAAAACTTATAAATATGTTTCACAATTCCTATTTAATAGATTTATAAACTTTTGTACCCTGTTAATGATTTCTGTTCCTTCTCCTTCTGCTTTGATAAGGTTATACCTTCCCCTCGTCGCCACACGAATTTTAGTTCTTCTGTCATTGATGAAAAAAATACAGTTTACATGATCAATATATTTTTTATCCTTTGAATAACGTACATCTATTTTTGCGTTATTGATATAGTCTAACGGCAGATAATGTATTTTGAATGGGTTAAGCATACACAAATACGCCAACTCTCTATTAGAGAGATCAATCCAAAATGTTGCCCATTGTGCTTCCATATAATAATAGGTTACGAACTCTTTTTTGACGCCTTTTCTTTTTTTAATAATATAGAAAAAGGGCGCTGACAGAATATACCAGCAGCAATAAGCAGGCAGTAATAGCAGCCATGCAGGGTGATAATGTGTTAATATCGAAAGAAGTTTATCTATACATAACCACATCAATGTTGTGCATATAAAATATAAATAATTTATTTTCTTCATGATATTGCTCCAAATGCTTATCTGTTTTTCTATTGTATTCCTTTTCTCCTTTTTCAAGAATTGCGCTTGTTATCATTTCTATACCTCTTACATTTATTAATTCAAATAAATTCAAATTTTTAATCACCCATGAATACTTTATCACATAATCTTTTCAATGTCATTCTTATTCTGTTTTTAATGTAATGGGTTAAAAGTTATGGAAGCGCCTGCAACGAAACAGCATTAATCTTACTCCCTATCAAAGCCACCAATGCAGGTTCACACGGAAAACACTGTCTGCCATGACAAGAGAAATAACAATTGTTATGAAATACCCAATTGTCACTCCGACTGGAAAACCGAATATATAAGCGCTTCTTTGGAATACTATCACTATGACGGGAAGGGAGATTTGTCAAAGGCAGGGCGTTTGAAAACGGATATTCAAAAACGGTAAATGCAGATTGATATTGTAGGTGTGGTGAAAAATGGTTGATATTGCTTGGAAACAGGGCTATTATTTTATAAGTGGTCAGGTCATTTGGTTGGAAAGGATAAGAAAATGGAGCAATTGACAAACGAGGATTTAGAGTTAATCGCAAAAGCGCAAAAGGTCATACAGTCAAACTATGACCAAGTGCACCAAAATCATACGGTCGGAGCTGCCGTACGTTGTAAAAATGGGAAAATATATGTCGGAGTCAATGTATATTCTCTGCATGGAGCCTGTGCGGAGCAGGTGGCAATAGGGTCGGCGATTACAGACGGGGAAAGGGACTTTGATGTCATGGTTGCGGTTCGGGGTAAAGAGGGTGAGGAAATCATATCACCTTGCGGAAACTGTCGTCAGATATTGCATGATTATATGCCAGATTGTGAGATAATTGTGCCAGTATGCGGAGAATTAAAGAAAATAAAAGCAGAAGAGCTTTTGCCTTTTTCCTATTCGGTTGAATAGAGCCATGTTTTTAGATGTTTTCTTGTATTATTATGAGATTGATTATGACGGAAAGGTGATATTATGATTGATAGTAAACAGGTTAAAGACATTCTATTTGGATTAGGGGCAGATTTGTGTGGAATAGCGGGTATCGATAGATTTCATGACGCTCCGAAAGGGTACCACCCTACAGATGTTTTGCCGACATGCAAATCGGTTATTTCTTTTGCCTGCAGGTTTCCGGCAGGAGTTCTATGCTGCAATTCCCCTGTACCTTATACAAGGGTGCGAAATTCCATTACGTCCAAAATGGATACAATCGCTCTTTCATTTTGTATTGAAATGGAAAAATACCAAGCGGTTTGTATCCCTATTCCAACGAATGAAAGTCAATGGGACGAAAAGACAAAACGATGGCGCTCTATCATTTCTCAAAAGCACGCAGCACAGGCAGCAGGTTTGGGAACGATTGGCAGGCATTCCTTGCTGATTACACCGGAGTTTGGAAGCATGGTCTGGCTGGGAGCGGTTTTGTGTGAACAGGAATTTGAATATGACGCGTTAAAAGATGGTATTTGTAATAACTGTAATGCCTGCGTCAATATATGTCCCGTAAATGCGCTAGAGCATGTAGATATAGAGCAGCAGGCGTGTTGGGATTACGCCTTTGGTGATGATAAAGAAATACAAAGCTGGGTAATAAGCTGTCATAAATGCAGAGATATTTGCCCATATAATTTCGGAACAGAAAATTCGTTTATCAAGAAGTAGGTCAATAGGAGGAAACAATGAGTAAATACAATGCCTTATGGGAATACGTAAAAGAAAACGGAAATCAAACATTTGTTCTTACATTTGAGGAAATAGAAAAAATCGCAGGCATACCGATAGACCATTCCTTTCTGAAATACAAAAAGGAACTCACAGATTACGGTTATCAGGTAGGAAAAATTTCCATGAAAGAGCAGACCGTTAATTTTCAAAAAATGGATTGAGGAAAGAGTACAGTGGAATATTTTGAGTTACAACCCTTGCGGATACCTTCGGGCTGGACAGTCCAATATAATAATTTTTCAGAATACGACTTGGAGCAGCACGGTGAAAAGTACCGCTTCGAATTAGTTGAGGATTTACTACAGTTAAAAAATCACAACCTCCTGATTGATTTAGGCTGGTACCCGTCAATGGACAGCGCGGGAGAGTACATTCTTTATCTTGTGGACACAAAAAAAGACAGACCGTTTGAACCCCCGATTGAGGAGTTTCATTCGCGGGCAAAAGCGGAGATTATTGCAAAGCTCGAATACTGGCTGGATGCCGGACATTGTCAGGATTTGCTGCGCTATACCTGAATGAATTGAGGGTACATACATGATTTATATGGAAAATGCCTTAACGTATGAGGATTATTTCAGGCTGCGGGAGAGTGCCGGCTGGTTGAATTTTTCAAGGGAGCAGGCACAAAAAGCGATTTCCAACAGCGTATATACGATAATTGCGATGGAACAGAATGAAATTGTTGGAATGGGAAGATTGATTGGTGATGGCATGTACTATATCATTGCCGATATTGTCGTGCGTCCCGACTTCCAAAACAGAGAAATTGGTACAAAAATTATGGATATGCTGATGGCATTTGTCACTCGGGAAACGCCAGTCGGCGGACGTTCCAGCATACATAAGGCGCGCGGCACCGCTTTTTTTCAGTGCAGCTCTTGCCATGCAAAACAGGAAACCATTCCATGCGGAACAGATGATATAGAAATAAACGCACAGTGCACAACGACAGGTCGCTACTTTGGGGCAGCATTGCCAAAAAATAAAATCCACGGGCAAAAGGCAAACGTAAAGTGTCCTTACTGTGGCGAGCTTGTCTAGAAATGTTATAAAGCAGGAGGGTGCACGGCAAATTGTATTTCGTGATGTCCGCAATGCGAAGGATCCCTATTTTCAATATCCGCTTTATTTTCAGACGCAGTATCGCGGCAAGGTCATTTGGGCGTTGAACAGGGAACATCTGCGGGCGCTGATTGACTATTTGTCGGCGGATATCCGCACGGATTTGGAGACAACAGATTTTCGGTTTGATCAACTGCCGACTTTTATGAAAACGGCTAAAAACAGGGACAAAATTGTCAAACTATTTACAAAATTATGGGAAAAATGACGATTATGAAAATAAAAACAATCAATTCTTGATTAATAATATATAAAAAGTTATAATATTATCAGTATGTGTGGCATTGAAAAATTTTCAAAAATGGCAAAATACGAAATATACTGCCGTATCACGGTAGGAAATGGAGAAACATATGAAAAAAATATTTACACAACGTCTTTTTTCCTATATGCTAATCGCATTAATCATCACAATTACGGCAATTTTCTTGTTGCAGACAGGCGTCAGCCAGTCAAGCAATACGGCAACCAGCCGGGCAAAGCTTGAGGATGTAAAAGCAAAGCTTGCCACAAACGAGGCGAACATTAATCAGCTCACGGAAAATCTCAGTCAGGATAATTTGGCAAAAACGAGGGCTTTTGCGGATATGATTACCGCAGACAAAACAATTATCAATGATAAGGATAAAATGAACCAAATCAAGGACAGACTGATGGTGAATGAGCTGCATGTCATTGACGAGGACGGAATTATCACGCATAGCACGATTGACGCCTATGTCGGATTTGATATGAAAAGCGGCGCGCAGTCGAATGCGTTCATGGTGATTGTGGACGATCCGTCGATTGAAATTGCGCAGGAGCCGCAGGTAAATGTAGCGGAAGGCATTATTATGCAGTACATCGGCGTTGCGCGGACGGACGCGAAGGGACTGGTGCAGGTTGGTGTGCGTCCGGAGGTATTGGAACAAACGCTTGCAGGTACGGAAATTTCTCTTGTATTGAAAGACATAGATTTTGGTGAAAACGGTTACATATATGCGATTGATTTGGAAAGCGGATTGATTTTAGCCCATAAAAATGCAAATTTAATTGGCACGGCAGCGGCTGATGCAGGATTTCCTTCTAATTTAACGGGTAAAGGAAAAGCAAGAATTGACGGTGAAAAGGGCTATTACATGGCAGAAGAGTACAATGGTCAGATTATTGGAACTTTTATGCCGGCAAGTGAGTATTATGAAGGACGCCGCAATCAGACAATTGTTGTATCCCTGAGTATGTTGATTATATTTGGTGTGCTTTTGCTCATGATTAACCATATGGTTGACGATAAAATCGTACAGGGAATTAACCGAATTTCAGATTCCATGAGTAAGATTGCCGCGGGAAATTTCGGGATTACGGTTGACGAGCAGGGAAATCCCGAATTTATGGCGCTTTCTGACAGTATCAATAAAATGGTGGAAGGCATTCGTCAAAATATTCAGGAGAATGAAACGCTGCTTGAACAGCAGAAACAAGATGTAGAGCACACGAAGGTAATGATTCGTAATGTGAAGGACGCCTGCAAGGATTTGAATATGGTATCCGGGGAAACGCTTGAAAACGCAGAGAGCATTTCCAACGGAACCGACGAGCAGGAAAGAGCCGTGGAAGATTTGAAGCAGATTATGAACCAGTTGACGGAGGAACTAAACAATAGTGTAGACGCGACTGCAAATGTTACCAACGCGACGGGCACGACTTCGGAGAAAATTTTACAGACACAGTCAAGCATGGAGCTTTTGAAGGATTCCATGCAGAAAATCAGTGATATGTCGATGTCGATTGAAAAGATTATCGGTGAGATTAACTCCATTGCGCAGCAGACAAATATGCTTTCGCTGAATGCCTCTATTGAGGCGGCAAGAGCCGGGGACATGGGAAAAGGCTTTGCGGTTGTGGCGACGCAGGTTGGTGAGCTTGCGGCAAGAAGTGCACAGGCAGCGAAGGAAACAAATGAGCTGATTATGAATTCGATTAATGCCGTGGAAGACGGGCGCGCAATCACGGATCAGACGGTAGAGGCGTTTGGGATTGTTGTGGAAAATATTGAACAGACGGATCAGTATGTCGCGGAAATTACGGATATGGTTCGACAGAACGTGGATATTGTGTCCCATGCGGTTAGTCAGATTGAACGCATTTCCAACGTTGTGGAGGAAAATGTTCAGATTTCCCAAAATACAAAGCAGGTTTCTGCTAATATGGCGGATATTACGGGGAAGCTGCTTGAGATTGTAGAGTCATAGAATGGTATAGAAACAACTCTCAGATTGGGGTGATTTGGCAGTTGTTTTTTATGCACACGGGCGTCCAAAGGAAAAATGCCAGTAGAGCTGATGGGTGCCCAGCGTGGCGAGTAGTGGAGAAGGATGTTCCCCTACTCAGATTGCACAGTTTCATGTTTTATTTGATTAGATTAAGGTGTATGGATTGGATAAAGGGGAGAGCAGGTATGAATAAAATTAAGATGTGGAAGTATTTGATGTATTTTTTTCTGATGAGTATGTTTTTTACTTTTTTTGGCTGTGCAAATCAGGAACCGCAGGCGCAGTTGCAAAGTTCGCAGATACAAAGTTCACAGGCGCAAAGTTTGGAGCATGAAGGGTTAGGACAGGAGGGCTTGGAGCAGGATTTATATGGATCTGTTGCGGTATCAGAGTTGGACTATGACTCATTTCAAAGCCGAATGACAGATGAGGAATGGGAAGGCTTTCAACAATATTTCCCCGTACTGAAAGAGAATGCTGCATTTCATTATACGAGCTTTGGCGATGGAGTGGAGTTGAACAAAAACAAAGAGCCATTAAAAGGCGGAGAATATCTGTCATATGAGCGTTACGCGTCCGAAGAGGTGACGGATATAAACCGCTTTGTGGAATCTCATTGCGAAAATGACAATATTGAATGGAACGTGGAGAATATACGAATATTTGATTTAGACGCAGACGGTGTGCAGGAGCTGATTATCGAGTGGACACCTGTAGGGGAAATTTTGGTTTTACATCGTGAGAAGGAAGAATTTTATGCTTGGGAAATCATGTACCGAGGCTTTGAAATGCTGCAAACAAATGGCATTTACATCAGTTCCGGTGGTGCGGGCGCTAATTCTTGGAAACGGATAAGCTTTGATAATGGAACTTGGCTGGAGGAGATTTTGCTTGAGGAGGATTGGGGCAAATTTTATGCAAACGGAGAAGCGGTAGATGAAGATACTTTTTTGGAGCAGCTTCATACTTTTGAAACGGAAGAGGTGACAATATATGAGCCAATGCGCTGCATGAAGGGTGTTGCGAAAATCCGGAATGCCACAGAAGACGGCGTAATGAAAACGTATTATGAAATGGAAGATGGTACTTGGAACTGTGAAGGTACTGTTTATCAGCTTCGGCTGGAGCTGCGGGGAAGAATGCCAAATGCCATAAAAGACAGCATGTTTGTTGTGCTGACAAATAATGCGGAGCTTACCTTTGAAGCTGTGTCAAAAAGTATGTTTAGCAGTTCGTTTGAGGATACCAAAATTATGGAAGGCTCTGTGCTTGTGGAGTTAAGATGAGATTTAGAATATTTTGACTTTTAATAAAAAACTATCTGAAATGTAAAAATTAGCACTTGTTTACATAAAACAAATATGCTATAATTCTTTTCATGTCATCTTTTTATATCTTAATACCATCTAATATTTTCAAAAAGAAAGGATTATCAAATGAAAAACATTTCAGAAAACACATTTCAAAACGCAACCGGAAAAATTGATTACACCCTTATGAATGACTATATGTTTCGGGCAGTCCTGCAGGAAAACAAAAAGGTCTTAAAGGGACTAATCGCTTCACTTCTTCATCTATCCCCAAAAAGCATAAAATCAACCCATATCTTAAACCCGATTGAACTTGGCAAATCGTATGACGATAAAACATTTGTCCTTGATGTCAAAGTCCTGCTCAATGACGCCTCCATAATCAATCTTGAAATGCAGGTTGTGAACCAAAGATACTGGACAAACCATTCTCTTTCCTATCTTTGCAGTATTTTCCAAAATCTTGAAAGCGGTGATGATTACTCAGAAATCAAACCTGCATTCCATATTGGTATTCTTGATTTTACCCCATTTCCCGATTATCCCGAGTTTTACGCTACGAATAAAATGATGAATGTCAAAAAACACTATATTTATAATGACAACTTTACGCTGAATGTGTTAGACTTGAAACAGATAGAACTGGCAACCAATGAGGATAAAGCCTATAAAATTGATTATTGGGCGAAGCTTTTTAAGGCAAAGACATGGGAGGATTTCAAAATGCTGGCACAGAAGGACAATATTTTTAAAGAAACCGGTGAAACCGTATTTAAGTTTAATCAAGATGAAAGTGTTCGATATTTATGTGAAATGCGCGAAGATGGACGCCGTATATTGAGAACCTATGAAAATCTTATAAAAAAGGGGGAGGCTGAACTAGCAAAGAAAGATGAACAACTTGCAGAGAAAGATGTCAGACTTGCGGAGAAAGATGAACAACTTGCGGAGAATGCTGCTATATTGGCAAAAAAAGATTGTCAGCTTGCCGAGAGGGACGCACAAATTGCAGAGCTTTTGGCAAAATTAAATGCACAGAATGATACGATCTAAAATTTATCAGGAGTAACGGAAGCTTCTTAACCAGCTTTCCGTTACTTCTGAAAATCCTCTTAATATCTAAATTATTTTGTCATTATTTTTATAATTCTTGACAGCATTTCCACCAATATATCGTTTTTTCATCTTAGTATATTATAATGTTTTATAACATGTAAAATTGAAAGGGAGAAATTATTGTGAGAAAAATTGTTTGTTTTCATAACCCCAATGAAGAAAATGGATATTTAAGCAATTGGTATCTATCAGATTTTTGTGTGAGTGGAATTCAATATTCTTCTATGGAACAGTATATGATGTATCAAAAGGCACTGCTTTTTGAGGATATGGAGATTGCAGAGCAAATATTGAAGACAGATAAAGCCGGAAAGATTAAATCATTAGGAAGAGCTGTAAGGAATTACGAGGATATTTTATGGAATGGTATGCGCCAAATTATTGTTTATCAGGGATTAGTAGAAAAATTTCAACAAAATAATACATTAAAAGAAAAGCTTTTTTCTACGCAGGATCATATATTAGCGGAGTGCGCGGTTCAGGATAGGATATGGGGAATTGGTCTTTCCATGAAAGATGAAAGACGGTTTGATTTGGATAAGTGGCAGGGACAAAATTTATTAGGCTTTTCTTTAATGAGAGCGCGTACAGTATTAAAAAAGGAATAGGTAGGATAATGTGTTCGATTTAGGCGGCATTGCAAAAAAAGTTTACAAAGATTTACATAATAGGAAAGGACATGATTTTAAAAATGGATATAGAACAACAGTTTAATTTAATTGCAGAAGAATATGACAGTAACCGCAGAAGGTTTATTCCTTGCTTTGATGATTTTTATAAAAATACGACAGAGCTTATTGTTTCCAAAATGAAAAATCCAAAAAGAATTATTGACTTAGGTGCAGGAACAGGTTTATTGACTTATTTTTGGTATCGACAGTTTCCAAATGCCAAATATGTACTTGTTGATATTGCCGATGAAATGTTGAATGTTGCACGAAAAAGATTTTATGGGATTGGAAATATTTTGTATTTGGCAGAGGATTATAATCAAAAACTCCCTGATGATTTTTTTGATGTTGTTATTTCGGCATTGTCAATCCATCATTTGGAAGATGAAGATAAATTTAACTTATTTACAAGAATATATGACAGGCTGCCAAGCGGAGGTGTGTTTGTAAATTATGACCAGTTTTGTGCGGGGCAGTCAGAATTAAATTCTTGGTTTGATACTTATTGGGAGAGTCAGATACTGAAAAGTGGGTTGACTGAAAATGATATTAATTTATGGAGAGAGCGTAGAAAGCTTGATAAAGAATGCTCTGTTGAAAAGGAAGTGGAAATGTTGAAAAATTCACATTTTAATGTGGTAAAATGTGTATATTCTTATTATAAATTTTCTGTGATACTTGCGATAAAATAATTTTGGGATATAAGCAATTTGCTTTATGTAAACCTTAAATGTTTCACGTGAAACATTTATGCATTTGTTATGGATTAATACTTTATTGTCTGTATAATGGGGTTAAAACCCTCGCCTTAAGGCGAAACCTTTAG
>CANOMQ010000015.1 GCA_947567595.1 uncultured Lachnospiraceae bacterium
TGTCCTTATTGTAAATAATTAAGGACATTAGTTCAATATTAATTTTATAGAGTATTTTAACCAGCCCTTAATAAAAAACTGAACCAAATTTGAATTATTACGGAGAAAGAATAAATAGCAAAGACGCTATCTGCGTGTGGCGTAAGGTGCAAATTTAAAGTGGAGGGTGACTTTGGAAAAGGGAAAAACAGTGTCTTTGATTCTGACATGCTATAATTGCAAAAATAATCTAATACGTACTTTAAAAAGTATTGAAATGCAGGAATATCCGAACATTGAAGTTATAATTATTGATGGGATGTCCACAGATGGAACGGTTGATGTGATAAAAGCTTATGAAAAAAATACAAAGTATACATGTAGGTGGATATCAGAGAAAGACAAGGGCATTTATGATGCCATGAATAAAGGGTTGGCATTGGCAGGAGGAGAGGTAATTGCCTTTTTTAACGATTTATTTTTGATACCAAATGCGGTAACGCTGATGGTGGATGCAATAGAGCGTGAAAATACAGATGGTGCACATGCCGATTTAATTTATGCTACAGATGATAAAGTTAAACGTTATTGGAAAATGGGAGATGGAGAAATCAGTAATGGCTGGATGCCGGGACATCCGTGCTTATATCTAAAACGGGAAGTTTATGAGAAGTATGGAAATTATAATAGTGATTATAAATGTTCGGCAGATTATGAATTTATGATTAGAATTTTAAAAGATGATTGTATAAAGCTCGCATATGTACCAGTTACGATTGTACAGATGTATTACGGGGGAACCAGTACAGGGGGTATAAGAAGTTACATATTGTCTTTAAAGGAGGCTCATCAAGCCTTAAAAAGTAATGGAATAAAATTTGCATGGTGGGTTGATCTTGTAAGGACACTTAGGGTTCTAAATCAGTTTTTGGAAACAAAAAAATACATACAAAATTGTAACAAAGGGGTTGCGCAAATGACAGATAAGACAGATAATTTAAGCAGAGCAGAGCAGACCAGAGCAGAGTTAATTATTTTATATATAGAAAAAAACGCCAATTACAGGCAGCATAAGCTGTCTGTAATTGGCGTTTTTTGATTATGGGCTTTAGCCCGTTGAGGGCATTGGAGTTTTTCGTGTTCCGAAAAATGGAAATGTCCGAAACAAAAAACCACCTGCTATGCGGGTGGTGCAGTAAGTGCTTATAGCACAATCACCTTTCCGAAGTATAATAGAGGTGTCCAAGCCACTACTATAGAAAGGAAAGGTGATTAAAATGGCCAATAAGATCAACGATTTAGCACACACAAAGTGGATGTGCAAGTACCATATCGTATTCACTCCAAAGTATAGACGAAAAATAATTTATAATCAATACAAAGAAAGCATCAGGGATATTATAAAACAACTTTGTGCATACAAAGGAGTAGAGATAATAGAAGGGCATCTTATGCCCGACCATATACATATGCTGGTAAGTATACCGCCGAAATACAGTGTGTCACAGTTTATGGGGTATTTAAAGGGGAAAAGTGCATTGATGATTTTCGATAAGCACGCAAACCTGAAGTATAAATTTGGAAACAGACATTTCTGGTCGGAAGGATACTATGTAAGTACGGTAGGACTGAACGAGGCAACCATAAGAAAGTATATACAGGACCAAGAGAAGTACGATATCATGCAGGATAAATTAAGTGTGAAGGAGTACGAGGACCCCTTCAAGGGGTAGCCGGTATTACGGACGCCCTTTGAAGGGCGGCGACGAGTCAAGGGCGTAGTGGTTTGAACGTAAAGTGAAAGCCAGCGTCTTTAGGCGCTGGCCGGTAACAAAGGCTTATAGCCGCAGAGCAAACCACCCGTTAGACGGGTGGTGTTGATTTAAGTAAAGGGAGGCAAAAGAAATGAAAATCTGTATTGTAGTGCCACATTTTTTACCACATATAGGTGGGGGTGAACAATTATATTATGATATTGCAAATGGATTAATTGCGAATGGACATGAAGTTCGTGTTGTAACCAGTTCTTCAGGTGGGATAAGTGGTAATGTGCCTTATGAGAAAATAGATACATATTACTATAATTGGAAAATACTTTTTGGACATCCGATTTTGAGATTCAGGGATTTGAAACAACATGTTAAGTGGGCAGATATGGTGCATACTACCATGTTCACTACTGCTACAAAAACAAGATTAGTTGCTGCAAAATATAAGAAACCCTGTATCATTACTGTACATGAAGTATTGGGAAATAAATGGTTTTGGATAGAATCATCCAAGGTAAAGGCATTTATATTTGATTTTTATGAAAGATTCATATGTAAACAGAATTTTCAAGCATATCATGTGGTATCAAACTCTACGAAAAATGATTTTAAAAAATTTTGTGGCGATAAAAATAATATATATATGATATATAATAGTATTGAAATTCCTCAAAGTAATACAATTCAAAAGGAAAGTATTTCTATTAAAAATTATTTTGGATTAAATATGGAAAAATGTTTCTTGTATTATGGGAGACCTGCTCCTAATAAGGGTATTTTCGTACTAATAAAGGCAATAGATATTTTGAATAAAAAGAATCTGATACCAAATAACGTAAAGTTTTGCTTTATTTTAGCTAAGGATCCTGCTCGACAGAGAATAAAATTCATACAATTGATTGGACAATATGAATTGCAAAATATAGTGATTGTTAGAGATTCCGTGAAGCGAATGGAATTATTTAAAATGATATCTGAGGCTGATTGTGTAATTGTTCCTTCAATTACGGAAGGCTTTGGTTTTTGCGCAGTTGAGGCTTGTACTTTAAATGGAAGAGTTATATATAGCACTGGTGGTTCATTGCCTGAGGTAGTATTTGGAAAGTGTTTGGAATTTGAAAATCGAAATGCTGATGACTTAGCACGTAAGATTCAAAATGCTATAGAACAAGGAGATAGGGCATTCGAGGACAGAAAAATAAAAAATTTTGAAAAGAAAAGAATGATGAATGAAATTATGTTAATGTATAATGAAGTGTGGGAGAAATGGAGCAATGGGTATAAGTAATGGGGGTAAAGTTTATGAAAAGATAGAAAAGGATATCAGGCGGAGTCCGACAATACCAATAGAAGTAACACTTGAGGATATGGTAAAATATTATTATAAACAATTACAGGAAGGGTAAATTTATTATGGCAGCATATGATATTTTTTGAAAAATTCACATTCGGATAAAATTGCACAGATGATGGTGAAAAATAATAAAAGATTATTTGATCATCTTTGCAGCATGATATCAACAAAAGAGGCGGCAATTTTGGAAGTTGGTTCCGGAAAAGGATATTTCAAAGATGCAGTTTTGAATGTGGGGGGGTATAAGTATTACGCGGTAGACCGAAATGAGAATATTTTAGCAAATTTACATATAAACCCCAGTAATATCAAAACAGCAGAACTACCTAATATTAAGATGGATATGCAATTTGATATTATTTTTGTAGGGTATGTAATTGAACACTTACCTAATGGTATAGAATTATATAATGCACTTGAAAACCTTAAATTGCTTTTAAAAGATGACGGCATATTGGTTCTACAATTTCCTGACTCCATGAAGTTGGGAATGGAATTTTATAATATTGATTATACACATATGCTACCAACGACAAAGAGGAATGTGAATCAGGCTATTTTGGATAATTCTATGTATGTTAAAAAGGCAATTGATTTATGTGGAATTTTATATACTAAAAAGGTGGATAGTACGATAAGATATTTTATAAAGTCAAGGATAATGTTTTTTTATAGTTATAGATTAATGAACCTGCTAGCAGGAATTTTTTATTGTGTTCCCTTGTGGAGCTTGAAAATGTTTTTTGGAGAGCATATGCTTTATTAAAAGAACCTAATGTGATGTTTATAGTAAAGAAAAAGGGCTGATAATTAGAAAAAGTTTTGTATAATATAAAGAATAGGACATATTATGGATAAATTAATAAAAATAAACTAAAGATCGAGAGGTAAATATATGAAAAAAATGTTGCATTGCTTACGGGAGTCACAGGACAGGATGGTTCATATCTTGCCGAATTTTTGCTTGAAAAAGGATATACCGTTCATGGACTCATTAGAAGACATAGTATTTCTAATACTGCTAGAATTGATCATTTAATAAAATCTGAATACTATAACACAAAATTCTTTTTACATTATGCGGATACTACAGACTCTTCATGTTTAATGCGTCTAATAGGTGAAATTAAACCTACAGAAGTGTATAATCTTGCGGCGCAATCGCATGTTGGTGTATCTTTTGAGGTTCCAGAATATACAGCAGATGCAACAGGCGTCAGTACATTAAAGCTTTTGGAGGCTATACGTGTTAATGGTGGAAACTGCAGATTTTATCAGGCATCCACATCAGAACTGTTTGGCGGTATTCCAGAAACAGCACCGCAGAGTGAAGAAACTCCATTTTATCCTAAAAGCCCATATGGTGTGGCGAAGCTTTATTCATATTGGATTACAGCTAATTATCGTGAAGCTTGTAATATGTATGCATGTAATGGGATTTTATTTAATCATGAATCTCCCCGACGTGGAGAAAATTTTGTCACTAGAAAAATCACATTAGCCATAGCGAATATGATGGCAAAAAAACAGGATAAACTTTCTCTTGGAAATTTAAATGCCAAAAGAGACTGGGGATTTGCGGGCGATTGTGTACAAGGAATGTGGCTTATGCTTCAGCAGAGTATCCCAGATGATTACGTGCTCGCCACAAATGAGACCCATACTGTACGTGAATTTGTTGAGAAGGCATTTGAACAGGTTGGAATATGTATTCGTTGGGGGGGAGAAGGTGTTAATGAGAAAGGATACGATGTAAAAACAAATAAATTGTTGGTAGACATTAATCCTGAGTTTTATCGACCAGCAGAGGTAGAATATCTTTGGGGAAATCCTGCTAAAGCGGAAATGAATCTGGAATGGAAAAGAAATATAGATTTTGACGCGCTTGTTTCCATGATGATGGAGGCTGATATGAAAAAGGTGACAGGTATGTCTTGTGCAGAATATAAAGATAATTTTCCAATGGAATAGCTCTTTTGCTATGGGCAATGTGTAAAAAATGAAAAAGTATCGCACTATTGCTTATTAATCTTAAAACTATCCTTCATAATTAACCTAACTTTCAACAGAAAGCGGGTGCTGCTGACAATATAGATAGAGGGGTGAACTTTCAACTGGTGTATCCGGATGGACATTCTTACATGGATGATGAGTATCGGGATCTTTATGGAATACACTTTGTAAGTGTCAAACCTCTTTTTGTTAATGTTGTTTTCTTCAAGTTATTGCCTGACCGTCATTCCCTGTGGGCGGTCATTATATTGTTCAATATTTTTCCCGGTTCGCAAGACAAACTTCGTGAGTAATCTTATCCATTTAGGACTTTCTTAAAAATCAGCTATTTTTTGAGTTTTTTAAAGTTTCCCACAGACTACTCTAAATATTTAGGCGCAGGATTTGACAGCTACAAACAGAGTTGGCACAATTTAGATAATATTACAATTTTAAGGGAGATTTACTAATATAATCTTGTAATTTGCACAAAAATATAATATTCTGTAGATATTCTTTATTATTAACACTATTATAACACGGAATGGCGCGACCCGACTTAGGCAATATGTATTACAACAAAAAAGCGCAGGAAAGAACTATAAAAAGCAGTTACATGGTACAAAAATTTTGAGCAGAGGAATTAAAATGAACGGAATAATCAAAAAAATGTATAATAAGTTTAAGGATAAGGTACAAACTTTTCTGGACAAAGTGAAAGAATCTCCCCAAATGAATCGCATGATTGCCAATGTTACACATGCGATAGAAGCGAATCATGAGAAGAGCAGCTGGATAAATATTGCGACGCTTATTACCAATATATTAGGTTTTGCAGTGTATTGCGCTATTAGTCCCGTACTTGCTGAATATAGAAGAGAAAAGGGGATACGTACCTTTTCGGTGATTGCAATTATAATCATGGTTGTAATTATAATTTGGGAGTTAATCTGCTTGGTGGGATGTGACAGGCTAAAGAGACTGGGCGGGTTGCTTATAAAACTAAAACAAACAGTGATTAATGTTGCAAACAAATACACTTGGAAGGTGAAATTGGTTTTATGTCTGTTTGCAGTATTTGCTGGTTATCTGTATTTTCACCCTAATGTAACGTACTGTACATCAATAGTGGAAATCTATGGGATTCCTACAAAAAGTGGTGAGGAATTGAAGACTCCTAAAGAGAGGGAAAACTGCTCAGTCTATTGGGAAATTAAAGATTATCCTCATTGTAATTATATGGTATTAACTTATGTGGAACCCTATAAACAATTAGAACTTATGAGGCAGAATTCTACT
Organism: uncultured Lachnospiraceae bacterium; assembly: GCA_947567595.1. Lineage (GTDB taxonomy): Bacteria > Bacillota > Clostridia > Lachnospirales > Lachnospiraceae > COE1. The sequence goes on from CANOMQ010000015.1 coordinate 6,394, forward strand.
GCTTATAGTATGAATTTTTTTCAACCTGCCGCCCGCATTAAAATTCGTTATAAACGGGATAAGAACAAATATCTTTCTTTAAATCAAAGCTCATATGAGGTTGCAAGGAAGAATGACTTTCGCGAACCCACAAAAATATCTTATTATAGCAGCAATAATAAATTGATTTTGAAATTGGTAAAAAATAAATATGGAAAATATGAGATGATGCGTTATTCTTCTACTGACATGCCGCAGCTATTGAATTCCACATTATTATATACACAGGATCAGCAAGTGGTTGAAAATAGTATGACTTCACAGCAAATAGAAGTCACTTATAATGCAGACGGATTGCCTTTGACGCGTAAATTGAGCCCTTCTATATATAATTCAAATGGCATTAATGGGGAGCAATATGTCTATGATGAAAATCAACGGTTAAAGACATTATATTATCTTGACATTAATGGAGAGTTTGTATGTAATAAACAGGGTATTATGATGGTAGACTTTGAATATGAGGATAATGGATGCCTGCACAGTATCCGTTATTATAGTGGAGAAGATCGGAAACAAAAAACGGAAGGGTATCAGGGTGTTTTTTGCGAACGATTTTCTTATGATTCACACGGAAATTTAAAAGAACGGTCTCAGCGGGATCGCAATGAAAATCTGCATTGTGATAAAAATGGAATATGTACATACCGCTATAAGTATGATGGAGATAGCGCATTAATTGAAGAATCGTTTTTTGGGTTTGACGGAGAGGCTGTACAAGATAATCATTTCCACAGTAAATATGTTCGGTTTAAAAAGCTGAGAAATTTGAAAGAGCATGGGATTGATGTTTTGTTGGATGAAGAAGGCATAGCGATAGAAATGGTGGATAACCCAATGCCGAAGCTGCCTCAATATATACTGGATTCAGATGATTCATTAAAACAAGACCGTTTGAAAGGTCAGACAACGCCACTGAAACTAGGGCAGGATCAGACAGCCGAAACAGAACAAGATCAGACAGCCGAAACAGAACAAGATCAGACAGCCGAAACAGAGCAAGGTCAAACAGCCCAAACAGAGCAGGGTCAGACAGCCGAAACAGAGCAAGGTCAGACAGCCGAAACAGAGCAGGGTCAGACAGCCGAAACAGAGCAGGGTCAAACAGCCCAAACAGTACAAGAGAATGAACAAGAAAGGTTAAGGGGAACATCTACATTGCCATATGAGCCGCAGGACAATTATAGAGAAGGCTCTGATCCGCAGTATAATGCAGAGATATCTTTGGATGAATCGGCTCACATTATACGTAAATATGTGCGGATTCGTTATACTATGAAGCGTAATGGATGCATTAGGAGCGTGGGTTATTATAACAAAGATATCAAGCCTGTGGAATGCAAAGAGGGATATGCCATAAAGCAATATGCATATGATAGAGAGAAACGCGTTACCAGTGAAGAATTTTATGATGTGGGAGGCAAACTGTGCCGGATGAACGGCGGATTTTCCATAATCAGGAAAAGCTATGAGTCAAAACATAACGATGATATTAAAATGATAGAATATTTGGATGCTCATAATAAGCCGGTACTTAACAAAGAGGTCGGTTATGCGCGTGTACGATATACCCGAAGTCATGATGACAAAAACCTGATAGTACATAAACGGTATTTTGATGAAAATGATGATTTGGTTCGGCTTCCGGGACTAGGATATGAGGGAGTGGATGAATATTATAATGAAAGAAATTTCTTAACACAGGAAATTTTTTGTGTAAAAGATGACAATGGAGAATATATAGAGACCTGCCGAAAAGATTATGGTGTGGCTGAAATTATGTATGAATATGAAGACAGCGGTAATCGAATCTGTGAATTGTACAAGGATGAGAATGCGTGCTTAGTGAACCGTCTGGATACAGGATATGCGGCGGTATATTGGGAATTTGAGGGTGGTCAAGTAATGGGATGCCATTATGAAAGACAGCAAAACCAAATGCTAAAGGCTGCCATAGATAAAACAACAGGAATATCCCGTATCAGATATACATATGAAAGTGGTAAAAAAGTCAAGGAAGAGTATTATGACACTGAAGGACAACCTTCTTTCCGCACCGATATCGGCTGTGCAGCAGAAGGGTTTGAATATAATGACCGAGGCGAAATATCCATGAAATCATATTATGGACTGGCAGGGGAAAGCATTTTAAGAAAAGATGCGGGTTATGCAAGAGCCACATATCAATATGATGGGAATGGGCGGCTTCTTTACGTTCGTTTTTATGACTTAAATGGGCAGCCTGTCATCAGTGCAATCGATCATTGCGCAGGATATGATTATGATTATGATAAAGATAAAACGGAAAATGAAACTACTATTAAGTATATTGGATTGAATGGGGAGCCAATGATCCGGCGAGATCTTGGGTATGCTCAGGTTCAATATCAATATGATGAGAATGGAAATGTGAAGGCGGGATTCTACTGTGATGTCAATGGAGAACTGATAATATGTAAAGAGGGAGGATATGCTTATTTTACAAATGACTATGATACCGAGGGAAATTGGAAAGAAACGTGCTATTATGCGGTAACAGGCATGCCGGTTTTGCGGCAGGATACGGGCTGCTTTAAGATAAGAGAAGAATACAGCAATGGAGAACTGATAAGACGAGAGTTCTTCGGAACTGATGAGATGCCCATCATTAGCACAAAATATGGTTGTGCGGCTATTGCGTATGAGTATAATTATGAAATCAAAAGTATAGAGGGGCAACCGGAATTATTGTTAAGGAAAACGACTACTTACATTGGACTCGATAAAGAACCCATGGTGAGAAGGGACTTAGGATATGCGTGGGTGGAAGATTTCTATGATAGTGAGGATAACAATGTGTCTTCTGTTTACCATACTAAGGACAAGATCACCGTTAGAAATGAGGGGGGGTATGCTTCTTTTGAGAGTCAATATGAAAATGGAAAACAGACAAAATGCAGCTATCTCGATCAGAAAGGCGATCCCGTTTTGAGGAATGATACAGGATATGCCATTATAAAAAAAGAATATGATGATTATGGAAGGCTTTCCAGTGAACGTTATTATGATCAAAACAATAATCCGATCATCAGCACAAAGTATCATTGTGCCGGATATGTGTATGAATATGATGAAAAGGGAAATAAGACACATGTAGAATACCTTGGCAAAGATGGGAAGATAATGGTTCGAAGAGACTTGGGATATGCGCAGATGTCATTAAGATATGATGAGATTGGAAATAAGATATCAGAAGCATATTTTGATGTTAAGGGACGCCCGGTTGTATGCACGGACGGCGGTTATGCTTCTTACATAGAGGAGTATGAGAGTGGGAATTGGCTCGGGACAAGGTATTTTGATAAAAAAGGGGGATTGACGTTAGAAACAAATAAAGGATATGCTGTTATAAAAAATGAATATGATGCGTACGGGCAGCGTATCAGGCAGACTTATTATGATGCTTCTGATAAAATCAAACCAATCGTCAGCAAAAAGTATCACTGTGCCGGATTTCAACTTGAATATGACGAGAGGGGAAACAACACTTATATCGGCTATTTAGATTTTAACGGAAACTTAATGACCCGTAGAGACTTAGGATATGCCCAGTTATTTATTGTATATGATGATATTGGCAACCAGATACGGGAGGACTATTATGATACCGCAGGAAATCCCGCTGTAGATAAGGAAGGCGGATATCATTATTATACGAATCATTATGATGACAGTGGGAGGTTGGAAGAGGTAAAATATTTTTTGAAAACAACAGACTATGAAAAAATAGACATGTCTTATAATAATACGAAGCGGTTCACAGAACATAGAAAGAGTAAAATAGAGAATGGCGAGCCGGTGCTGCGAAAGGATGAAGGCTATGCCAGTGTGAGATATGAATATGATGAATATGGGCAGAAACGGTATGTCTTCTATTCGGGGGTTAATGGGGGGGCGGTAATTGCCACAGAGTATTCATGTGCAGGTTTTCAATACAACTATAATGAGAGGGGAAATAAAACAGATATTTATTATTTGGGATTGCATGCAGAGCCGATTGTTCGAAAGGATTTACGTGTTGCACATATTGCAATGGATTATGATCTTTTTGGAAATTTAACAAAGGAATCTTATTTTGATACAGATAATGAACCAACTACATACAAGAACTATGGATACGCTTATTATGTTGAGCTGTTTGAAAATGGACATGTAAAAGAGACGCAATATTACAATGCACAGGATGACCTCGTATTACATGGGGATACCGGGTATGCGATTGTACAATATGAATATGATGATTTTGGTCAGTGCATTTTTGAATCTTATTATGACACAGATGCACAACCTATTGTCAGTACAAAATACTGCTGCGCCGGATTTCAATATGATTATGATGAGCGAGGGAATCAAACGGATTTCCGCTATCTAGGTACAGATGGATATCTTATGATTCGAAGTAGCGTAGGATATGCTTATTCTCATTTGGAGTATGACGATTATGGAAATGAGGTTAGGTCATCTTATTATGATGTAAATGGAAATCCTGCTATATGGAATAAAGGTGGCAGTGCTGTCATTGAATATGAATATGAAAACGGAAATCGCGTAGAATTGCGATATTATGATGGTCAGGGTGAGCTCACATTGCGCAGTGATACTGGTTACGCAATAGTGCGAAGAGGGTATGATGATTACGGACAACTCATTGGGGAATCTTATTATGATAATCAAGAGAAGCCCATTATAACAAGTTATTATCACTGTGCGGGGCGTCAGTTTTCCTATGATGAGAGGGGAAATCAAACGGGAATTCGCTATATTGACATGGACGGAAACCCCATGATAAGAGATGATTTAGGCTATGCTCAGATAAAATGGAAGTATGATGAAAATAATAATAAAAAGAAAGAGATTTATCTAGGATTGGACGGAAACCCTATGATAAGAGATGATAACGGCTGTGCAATTATTGCTTATACATATGATGAATTTGGACAATGTATAGAAGTTGACTATCTAGGTCTGTATAGCCAACCTGTAATCAATTCTCAAAATTACTGTGCAGGTATTTCCTATGAATATGACGAGCGGGGGAATCAGACATATATCTGGTATTGGGGAGCGAATGATCAGGTAGAAGAACGAGAAGACATTGGAATTGCCATGGAGTATAGAAGCTATGATGAATATGGGCATGTGATTGAAGAAAAATATTACATAGTTGACCCAATGGATGACAGTCAGATGCTATTGGGAATTCATAAGGAGCTGGGATATGCATGTGCAAAATACCAATATGAAGAGAATCGGTTAATTGAAAAGCAATATTTCGATACGGAATACACCTTGATTGATTCAATAGAGTATGAATAAGGAATAGGGCAGAACAGCCGCTTATAGGGCGGATATTAAATGACAGAATAGAAAACGAAAAGGATTAATAGGTATAGTAATATAGAACAATAGGTTTACTGACGATATTTTCAATAAAATGTAGAATAAGTGTAGATAATTTACTGATAGGAATAAATAGTATTGTTTTTTGAGCCATGCGATACCTTTTGTAACAACAAAATTAACCTGTCTGAAAATATCCGGCAATTAAAATGACAGCTATTATTTTATTTTGAAGGAAGGGTTTCAACTATGGGCGAGGAAATTTATGGGGTGGCAACTATTTTTAATTTCAGTGTGAAAGACCAGTTTATTATTTGGGGAAAGTACACCATTGCCGTAGGTAAAAAAGGCTTTTCCGCCAAAACCCTATATAAAATTTCCGAAGCACTCTCCGTAAGCAGTGATTACATCATGCTTGGAGAGGAACTTGATGAACACAGCAAAGAAAAGATCACTTGTATATTGGAAAAAATGAAGCCCGAACAAAGCAGCAAAATTCAGGATATATTGAAATTATTATGCGAAATGTGTGAGGTACGGTAAAAAATGCTGACAGGCAATCCGCCCATCAGCACCGCACCTTCAAAAACTGCGCTCTCCCATGCAGCCGGAGCACCTGCGACTCTGCGGGCACAAAGATACAGTCCCCACGGAAAAAATGCAGCGCTTCGCCATTTTCTTCCAGCACAACACCACATCCGTTTGTACACAAAAGTACCTGAAACGACGTACTGTCCGTTTGAAACGGCACCAAATCGCGGCAGCGTTCCGTATTAATCAGCATACGCTCAACCTGAAAATATTTGCAACGGTAGATAAATTCCGTCGCGCTTCCCAGAACGTATCTCAAAACGCGGATTTGCTGCTTTGGCGCCGCGCTTCCTTTGGTATTGACGACCTCCAATGCTTTGTCAATGTGCAGCTCGCGCAGATTTCCGTGTTTGTCCGTACGGTTGTAATCATACATACGATAGGTGAGGTTGGAGCTTTCTTGAATTTCCGCAACCAAGGCGCCTGCGCCAATCGCGTGTACCGTTCCCGGCTCGATAAAAAATACATCATCTTTGTGAATGGGAACCTTTTGTAGATACTTTTCGATAACACCTGTTTTCAAACTCCTTCGCAAGGTTTCCATATTCATGTCGCGGGTAAAACCGTATATCAGTTGCGCATCTTTCGTGGCGTCGAGCACATACCATAGTTCTGTCTTACCCTTCTGGCCGTTTTCCTTTTCAAATGCGTAAGTATCATCAGGGTGCACCTGAACGGATAAATCCTTTTTGGCGTCAATAAATTTAATCAAGATAGGCAGTTCGCCGTTCGCTTCGGGGTGTGTCCCCAAAAATTCGGGGTGTTCCTTTAGCACCTCGGATAAGAGCCTGCCGCAAAACTCCCCGCTTGCAACAGAGCTTGTCCCGTCAGGGTGGGTGGAGCATTCCCATGTTTCTGCCAAGGGCTCTAAATCAATTCCCTTGGAAAAATCGTCATTTAATCGGCTGCCGCCCCAAAGATAGTCTTTTCCGACGGGCTTTAACAAAAATGGTTTAGCCTTCGAGCTCATATTTATGTTTGTCATGAACACTAATCTCCTTGCCAAGCTGGACTTCGATTACTTGAAGTTCTGTGTCTGCGATGATGGTGTGACGGCAGCCTGCCGCCATTGTTACGACGTCCCCGGGCTTGACGTTTTGCTCCATTCCGTCCACAATCGTGCGCCCTTCGCCGGAAATCACCGTCCACACCTCGTCGCGGAAATCATGGCTGTGGTAATTCATTCGGTGTCCCGGGTGAAGCGTTACCTTAATCGTCACGCTGTCGTCTTCCATGTCCAGCACGCGGAAGCTTCCCCAAGACTTTTCCGCAAACATGACTTTTTGCTCCAGTGTATTGACCAAGGGCTTGATATAGCTTGACTGCTCCTTGTCGGAAACAAGAATGCCCTCCGGGCTTGCGGAAACGACGACATCTTTTAAGCCCATACAGATGATGGGAACGTTCAGCTCATTTACAACATGTACATTGTCGCAGGTTTCGTTAAACAGTGCCTCGCCGACGCTGTTGCTGTCCATTGCCTCTGTCAGCGTGTTCCAAGTGCCGAGGTCTTTCCAAGTGCCGGAAAAACGCATTACTTCTATTTGATTTTCATGCTCCACTATGGCATAGTCAAAGCTGATTTTTGTCAGCGTGTCATATTTTGTGAAAAGGTCGTTGTAATCCGTGAAATCTATCAGTTCGTGTGCACGTTTTAGGACATAGCCTAAGCGGAACGCGAACACGCCGCCGTTCCACAATGCGCCGTCTGCAATGTATTTTGCGGCAAGCTCCTGCGTCGGTTTTTCCTTAAACATGGAAACGTTGCTGACGGGTGTATTGTGCTCTGGGATAATATATCCGTATTTTTCGCTGGGGTATGTCGGTTCAATTCCCATCAGTACGAGATTTGCTTCGCTGACCTCTGCGCGGGCGCCAAGCTCTTTCAGCGTCTCAAAGTAGTCGTTTTCCACATAGGGGTCTACGGGGCATACGACAACGGACTCGTTTTCACCGACGCCCTGAACGTCCTTTAGATATGCCGCGGCAAGCGCAATGGCGGGGAAGGTGTCCCGTCTGCATGGCTCGACGCTGATTCCCACATTTTCGCCTAACTGGTTATTGATAGAGGATACCTGCGATTTTGAGGTAGCAATAGTCACGGTTGCGTCCTTGTCCACGGCTTTAATCTGCCGATACACGCGCTGCACCATGGACTCTAATTCGCCGTCCTGTGTGTGGAATATTTTGATAAACTGTTTGGAGCGGATATCGTTGGACAAGGGCCATAGGCGCTGCCCGGAACCGCCGGATAATAAAATAATATTCATAAAAAAGCCTCCGATTTGAAAAATATAAATGTATGGGTATATTATAAGGTTATATTATAAATTTTATCAATAGGAAAATATAAAAGTGCAAAGCTTTTTGATGACTCAATAGACTTTACACTTTTCATGTGAAATTTGCTATGTAGCTGCTATGCCAATTTGTTCAGCTTTTCGCTATGTTCTGTGATCACTTTTTTCATAATTGAGATGTCCTGTTTCATTGCATTGTAATCTTCAACATTATCCTTGTATCTGTCAAATGTTGAAGTGTAGCAGGCTTCAATGGTGTTTAAGCGTGGGATAATTTCGTTTTCCTGATTTAGTTCGATATTTTTAACTTTGGATTCAAGATTGCCCATCCTGGATTCAAGGCTGCCAACCCTTGTTTTAATTTCCGCAACATCTTTATTGATATGCTCCAATTTCGTGTCCATCATATTCGAAATTGCTAATAATAATTCATTATCGGTCATATGCCAACACCCCTTTTTCAGATTGTGTACCAAGTTGTAGTGTAACAATCATATCACACTTTAAGCGCAAAGTCTATTCAAAAATTCCAGAGTTCCCGCAACGATTTTACGCAAACGCAGGGACTTGTGAACAAGACTGCGGAAATTCAAGTAAATATATAATTGTATTATTTTCTTTTTCTTGCTATACTAAAGAACAGCGGATAGAAAAAGCAGTAATGGTAAGGAGAGGCACATGTACGATTATTTAGTAGTAGGAGCCGGATTATTTGGCGCAGTGTTTGCACACGAGGCGCATAAAAAAGGAAAAAAGTGTTTGGTAATAGACAAGCGTCCTCACATAGGTGGCAACATTTATACAGAAAATATCGAAGGCATCGCTGTACACAGATATGGCGCCCATATTTTCCACACAAGCAATAAGGAGGTATGGGAATACGTGCAGCAGTTTGCGGAATTTAACCGTTACACAAACAGCCCTGTCGCAAATTTCCACGGAGAGATTTACAGTATGCCTTTTAACATGTACACCTTCAACAAAATGTGGGGCGTGGTAACGCCGGAAGAAGCAAAGCAAAAAATAGACGAACAGGTGAAGGCGTCCAAAATCGACAATCCCCAAAACCTTGAAGAGCAGGCGATTTCGCTTGTCGGAAAAGATATTTACGAAAAGCTTGTCAAGGGCTACACGGAGAAGCAGTGGGGCAGAAGGGCGACGGAGCTGCCTGCCTTTATCATAAAGCGTCTGCCGGTGCGATTCACCTATGATAATAATTATTTCAATGATACGTATCAGGGCATACCGATTGGCGGTTATACGGGAATGGTTGAAAAAATGCTTGAAGGAACTGATGTGCGGCTCGGCGTGGATTTTTTCAAAAACAGGGAAGCGTTACAGGCAGAAGCAGAAAAAACGGTATTTACGGGTATGATTGACGAATATTTCGACTACAGTCTCGGTGAGCTTGAATACAGGGGATTGAAATTTGAAACAGAGCTTTTGGATGAGAAAAATTATCAGGGAAATGCGGTCGTGAACTATACGGATTACGAGACGCCCTACACACGCATCATAGAGCACAAGCACTTTGAGTTCGGCACACAGCCCAAAACCGTGATTACAAGGGAATATCCGCAGAAATGGGTGCGCGGTGAGGAGCCTTATTACCCGATGAATGATGATAAGAACAACAGCCTTTATGAGGACTATAAAGCGCTTGCTGATAAAGAAACAAGTGTTATTTTTGGCGGACGCCTTGGGCAGTATCAGTATTATGACATGGATGATGTGATTGAGGCAGCGCTTAGCTGTGCAAAAACCTACTTATAAATATAAATAGGTAATAAATATGTAAAAGAGAACAACATGAAAGAAAAGTTAACACAACTGAGCCGTTTGAAGCATTTAAAACGACCCAAATTGAAGCGGCTGGAATTGAAAAAACCTAATAAAATAACATGTGCAATTATAAAAGGCTTCCTAATCCGTCACAAGGAGGTCTTATTGCAGTGCGTTTTTGCCATAATCATCTTTTTGGCAGGTACATACAGGTACCGGGAAAGCACAATGCCCATTTTGCTGAATGATGAGTATGGATACTGGTCAAACAGTGCCTATTTCACGGGCAGCGACTGGTCGTCTGTTACGAGCAAAATTCCTTATTATTCCTACGGCTACAGTCTTGTGCTTGCTCCGGTTCGATTGTTTTCAAGGTGGCGTGGGCTGGGCTGGGCGGAAACGTATCAGCTTGCGCAGCTTGTCAATGTTTCCTTTCTCGTAGTCGGATTTTTCATTGCGGTGCAGCTTTGCAGGCGCTATATGAAAAACCTGAACTGGGTTGTGCGCAGCATGGCATGTTTTACGGTGATGGTGTACGGCTCCAATCTGTTTTATGCACATATCACCTTTACGGAGTGCACGTTGAATGTGGTGTTTTGGATTTTTCTCTATATGATGATGCGCGTGATTGACCGCCCGAGTGTGGCAAATCACATCGGTTATGCGGTAACGGCGTTTTATATTTACACCGTGCACCAGCGTTCGCTTGCAATCCTTGCGACATCGGTTCTGGTGGTGCTTTATCTTCGGATTGTAAGGAAAAATACGTTAAAGCAAACTGCCGCCTTTGGGGTTGCCTATTACGGGTGCAGTCTTTTGCATTCCATGATAAAGGGAACGCTTCAAAATGTCTGCTATATGGGCAATGAGCCGGGCGGACTGGCAGAGAGCCTTCAATACATTTTTACCAAAAAATCAATGCTGATTTTGGTTATGTGCTTGGTGCTGTTCGTACTGTTGTTTCTGCTGGATAAGGGAAAAGTGAGACTGGTGCTTTGCGTGATTACGGCAGGTTTGGCGGTTGCCGTGGTATATGTCGTGACACATGCGGGGGAGCTTGGCGCGGCACAGTCCGATGTTCCCGCGAAAATTGCCATGAATGACTTTGCCGGTCAATGGGAGAAAATCCAAGGGATTTTTTCCAAGAGCGGGCTGGTAAGGCTTGGGACAAGTATGGTGGGAAAATGGTTTTACTTGGCGGCATCGACAGGACTTGTGATTTGCTGGGGAATGCGCAATTTATTTGGAAACTTTTTTCTCATGCTTGCGGACAGTGCCAAAAGATTTGTAACGGCTGTAAAAGGCAGGGAACCGGCATATACGCAGGAGGCGGGCATCCAAGCCGTGGCGGCGGACTGGAATGACAGGATTTGGTACACGGGCGTATTTTTGGCATGGTTTGGTACGTTTATGATTTGTGCCATTTATAAAGAAGGCTTTTATAAAAATGATGACCTTGTAAACGGCAGATACCATGAGTTTGTGATTGGGATTATCCTGCTTTACAGCCTGAATATTTTGATAAAAGAGAAAAATTGGCTGATAACGGCATTGGTGAGCCTTGTCATGTATGTTGCTGCGGCGTGGTTCTGCCAGTTTGCAATGAACGAGCTGAAAAGGACGGAGTTTGAGCTTGCGCACTGCGTGATGTTTGGGCGCGTGATTTGGAATTATCAGGTGCCGTATGGAAGAATTAAGGTTTTGTCACAGTATGTTCTCGGGCTGTCGGCGGCGTTTTTTGCTGTGTTTAAATTGGGAAGCTATTTTATAAAATCCAATAAGGTGGCGGCTGCAAGGTGCGTTTTGGCACTTTTCATACCCGTGTACGTGTGGGTGCATCTGGCGGATACGATTGTGGATAACTATGTGGTGGTGCGGAATGAAAAGCAGATGGGGGCGATGCCTGTAGTCGCGGCGTGGATAGAATCGCTGGGCGTGGATGCCCCTGTATATTTCGCGGAGGACTATCTTTCCGCAAGACAGGCTGCCGTTATCCAGTTCATGCTTCAGGACAGAGAGATTACGATGACGCATATTTACGATATGACCTTTGACGAGGATGCATACTACATTATTAACAACAGATACCTTTTTGAGGAACCGCGTGTGGAGGAGAACTGCAAAACGGTGGTGTCTGTGGGAAGCTATGCTTTGGTCATTAATAAGGAGCAGGAGTTAAGCAGGCGATGGGAGTATTACGAGGAAATCATGCAGTAAAACAGCCGCTTTTGACGGTGGTTATGCCCGTATATAATGGAGAGCGTTATCTTGTGGATACGATTGAGAGCATCTTAAACGCTACCTGTAAGGACTTTGAACTTTTGTTGATAGATGACGGCTCTTCGGATGGCAGTGCAGGAATTTGCGCCCGGTATATGGCACAGGATAAGCGTGTTCGATATCTTTATCAGGAAAACGGCGGGATTGTATCGGCAAGAAACAAAGGGCTTTCGGAGGCGGCGGGGGAATATATCTGCTTCTGTGATCAGGACGATATCGTGGAGCCTTTGATGTATGAATGCCTGTTGGACAAGATGCGGTTTTGCATGGCGGACATCGGGATATGCGGTACAGGACGGCTTATAAATGGCGTGAAAAGTCCGTACGAGCGAATTGGCGACGGGATATTTGAGGACGGGGATATTAAAAAAGAGCTGCTCTATCCTATTTTATTCCGCGGCTATGATTATGATTTTGTGCAGAGTAGCAACTACTTATATGGAACATTATGGAAATGCATTTATAATAGAAGCTTTATTCTAAACAATTGTTTTTGCTTCAGGCGTTTTGTGGACTATGAGGACGACTGGCTGTTTGTGACGCAGACGCTCTGTGCGGCAAAAAAAGTCGTCACGGACAGCTATACGGGGTACTGTTGGCGGGTGAGCGATGGTTCCACATCCCATTCCTGCCATTTCGTGGAAGACATAATCCCCAAAATGCGCGAATATAGCGCATATGTGGGCAGTTACATGGCGGACGGCATTGTTGACAAAGAGATCTTAAAAGAGTATATTAGGATAAGCTTATGCGAGAATTTTGTCATATTATATCAAAACGAAGCAGGAATTCCGAAACATGACAAGGCAAAAAAAAAGCAATACCACGTGGAAGTCAAGGAATATATGGAGTCCGTGCAATACAAAAAGCAGTTACAGTGCAGAAAACGTCTGAAAAAGGGCGTGCTGCGGCGTAAGGCGGTTTTGGGGGCGCTTGTGTATCTTGGCGTAGAAAAAACCTTTTGCATAAGCAGGGCAGTAGACTGGCTGGAACGGACGCTTGGCGGCGTACAATGGATTGTGAGGCTTGAGAGGAGGTTGAAACGGGGAAAAGATGAAACTAATCATTCAGATACCCTGCTATAATGAAGCGGATACTTTGGAAATCGCACTGAATGACCTGCCAAGACAGATAGACGGTATTGACGAAATCGAATACCTGATTATTAACGACGGCAGCAGTGATGATACCGAGAAGGTGGCGCTTGAGTGGGGAGTGAATTACATCGTGCATTTCAAGAGAAATCTCGGGCTTGCAAAGGGATTTCTCGCGGGAATCGACCTTGCGCTGAGGCATGGCGCGGATATCATTGTCAATACGGACGCGGACAACCAGTACAGTGGTGCCGATATTGAAAAGCTGATACAGCCGATTTTGAAACGAGAGGCGGATATTGTAATCGGAGAGCGTCCCATCGATGAAATCGAAGAATTTTCGCTGGTTAAGAAAAAGCTGCAAAAGTTCGGAAGCTGGGTAGTGCGCATTGCCTCCAAGACGGATATTCCCGATGCGCCGAGCGGGTTTCGGGCATACAGCAGGAAAGCGGCGATGCGGGTAAATGTCCACAATGAGTACACGTATACATTGGAAACGATTGTGCAGGCTGGGCGCAACAAGATGGCGATTACTTCTGTTCCGGTGCACACTAATCCCGAGCTTCGCAAATCAAGGCTGATGAATTCGATGGCGGCGTATATCAAAAAGTCCATGCTGACGATTCTGCGCGCTGTCCTGATGTATAAGCCGATGAAGGTATTTACAATGATCAGCACCATATTCATCTTTGTGGGAATGATGATTGGTATCCGGTTTCTGTTTTTCTATTTTAATGGAGACGGGGGCGGTCATGTCCAGTCCTTAATTCTTGCGACAATGATGATTATTATCGGTTTTCAGACGTTCGTGACGGGATTGCAGGCGGATATCATATCGGCAAACAGGAAAATTCTGGAAGATATGCAGTTTCGGATTAAAAAACTGGAATTCGGATTGCTCGATCCGGATGGAAATGCAAAGGAAAAAAATGTGGAAATGTGCATTCATACAAGCGATAAGACGGACATTAATGTTAAAAGAGACAAGGAATGATGTGGAATTGTGTACAATTCGTACAAAAATTTTGGAGAAGTCATTCTTTGGCTAAAAAATGCTTGCATTTTAAAAATGGTAGAGCTATAATTACAGAGTAAAAATTACACATGGAGGAGAAGGTGCTATGAAAGGAAAATTTATTAAAAAGCTGGTTGCATATGCTTTGACGGCTGCGATGGTTGTATCGACGCCGATGACAGCATTTGCTTCGGAGTTTGCTGATAACTTTTGGATTTCTGATGGTGTTGATGAGAACGATCCGTCAAGTTCAGGTACGGGAACGGTTTCAACCTCGGATACAAATACGACAGTTTTGGTTGAGAATTCAGCAAGCATTAAGGGTATCAAGGTTAAGCCGGCAGCAGTTACCATGAAAGTAGGAGAGACAGAAACACTTGAAGCTGAAATCATTTATGAAGAAACTGAAACGGCAAAAATAAGCGACGATGATAAGAAAAAAATTGAGACACAGCTTAAGTGGAGAACGAATGATCTGTCTGTCGTAACAGTTGGAGCTAGAAAGGGTAGTATGACAAAATGTCCTGTTACTGCAAGGAAGAATGGATTTGCAATCGTAACGGTGGGATTGGATTTCGACAATGATGGCGTGGATGAGGTTATCTCAAGTGTAAATGTCATGGTTAAACGTGACATTGATAGCGTTGGCTGGAATATTCCCGAAGGGAAGCTGTTTTATGCTGGTCATACATATGATTTACATGAATTTGCATTGGTAAACAATGCACCTGCAGATAAGACAGATGATATTGCGTTTTCTGTTGCTGCTGATACTAAGAAAGAGGCTTCCGTAGATGGGGATGGGATCTTGACAGTGGCTAAGAAAGCTCCTTCCAAAGAGGTAAAGGCTTTTGTATCGGCATCAAGCGCAAAGGTTGTTCCTGCTGAAACAACAATTAAACTTGATCCGGGCAAGCCTATTAAAAAGATGAAGGCTAGTGTTAATAAAGTAACTTTGGACTTTGGTGACGCTTATAATGCTGACGGAACGAGAAATAATGCCGAAAATTTGATTCCTACTGTAACTGCGAAAATTGATACGGTAGAACCGGCGGATCATACAGATGATATTGTTTGGACATCGAAAGATAATAAGATTGCTACGGTAAAAGCAGATAGTAAGGATCAGAAACAAGCAACTATTACAGCGAAGTCAGTAGGTAAGACAACCATTACGGCAACATCTACAAGTGGTAAGAAAGTGAACTTTACCGTAACGGTTAAGGCTACTTTAAAGAAGCTTGGTGTATGCTATATTAATGAGAAAAATGAATCAGGAAAATATGAGACATGGTCAGGTAAGACAACGCCTGTTTATGTTGAGAGAATTCCGAGTCAGAATACGGATAAGCTTAAAATAAATGTTGAGGGCGATAAGAAGTATGTAAAAGCAAAGAACCAAAACATTATTCCGTCAGCTGATTTGACAAAAAATAATGGAACAGCTACGGTAACTATTTCTGCAATAGAATCGAAGACCAAGAAAACATCAGATAAATGTACGGTTACGGTTAAGCAAAGTGATGTTGAACTTAAGGGTGTAGGAAGAAGTAAAGGTGCAGACGGTAAGGGAGCTATCGAACTTAATTATAAGAAAGCTGAAAGATTTAATCCGAGCAATAAGACAATTACTTATTATCCAATAATTGGAGATATTAAGGCGCCTAGTACTTTGGCAGAAGCTATTGAAACTGTGTCATGGGAGTCAAGTAAAGAAACTGTAGCGACGATTGCAAATGGTAAACTCAAGGTCGTTGGTGAAGGAAGTGCTAAGATTACTGTATCAGCAGTAAAGGGCGAGACTAAGGGCAGCAAAACGACATATAAAGCTAAGAAGTATTCATTTAATGTCAAGTCTACACCAAAGTGTGAAGAGATTGTATTAAAGTCTAACACAGCAACAGTATTAAGTGGTAAGACTGCTTCAATTCAAGTAAAGCAGCAGTTACCTAAGAAAGCAGCAGACCCTATTACATGGTATGTAAATGGAGTAAAGCAGACAGATCCAAAGAAATTTACTGATAAGAAAGCAACTGTTAGTGCATCTGATGCAAATGCAGATGGTGTGATTGAATTATTGGCAACAACAGGCTCTGTATCTGTAGAAGCTAGGGTATATGTTGTATCTGCTAAAGTTAAGAAGGTTAATGCTACAATGGCATCTACAGTAGAACTTGGCAAATTTACAACAATTACTGAGTTATCAACAGATAATAATGAGCCGATTGTAAGAATTGATGTTGATAAGAATAGCGCGAAGCTAGTTAAGGTGATACCAGTTCGCGATCCTAAAACTCAGAATATAACAGGTGCAGCAGTATTTGGTATTGGAAAGGGTAAGGCTAATGTTAGCGTAGTATCAGCTTCTGGTAAGGCTACTAAGTTAAAGATTGAAGTAAAATAAAACAAGCTAATAAGATTGTAATTTTTACACATATAGCAGGAGAAAATCTTGGAAAAGATTTTCTCCTGTTTGTTATATAAAAATGTATAGATATAGTATTTGAATATCTGTACATTTTTGGATAGACTTTTTCTATATATAATTTTTATATTAATTTTTCAGATCCGATACAACTTAAAATAACAGATGATTTTATATATTGGAATATAATAAAAAGGGTGGTCAATCACCTTGACCACCCAAGAACTTACTTACTTTTTTTAAAAGCTTCAAAATCAGCCCGAAGCTGCTCAATAGCCGAACCTTGTTTCTTAATCGTAGTCCGCTGTTCCGCAATTATTTCTCCTTGCTCTGCAATCGTTTCCTTTAGCTCCACATTCGCTGCGCATAGTTCTGCATTTGTTGTCTTTAGCTCTGCATTCTCTGCCTTTAGTTCCGCAATCGTCACCTGATAAGTCCGCTCAATCCGCCGCCCCTCTTCGCGGGCTTCGCACCAATAACGTATTTTATCGTCCTGATTTAGCGTGAAAACGGTATCACAGGTTTCCTCAAAAATCTTATCCCTCTGCGCCAGCATCTTTTAATCACCTCCAGTGATTTATCCTCCCATGTTTTCGCCTTAAAAAGCCTAGCCCAATAATCAATCTGATAGGCTTTGTCCTCGTCAGTCGCCAGTTCTATCTGATTTAAGTCTAACACATTCAAGGTGAACTTGTCATTATAAATATAGTGTTTTTTCACATTCATCATCTTATGCGTCGCATAAAACTCCGGATAATCGGGAAACGGGCTGAAATCCACAATCCCAATATGATAAGCAGGCATCACCTGTTTATATTGCCCCCCCTTTTTCAATGTTATTAAAGATACTACAAAGATAAGAAAGTGACCGGTCATTCCAAAAATCCTGCTTTACAACCTGCATCTCAAGATTAATAACCGTAGAATTGTTTAACAAAACCTTGACATCAAGGACAAACGTCTTGTTTACCGGTAGCGTTTTGAAATGTTTTTGTTTGAATTGTTTCCATGAAATGTTCCTTTCTTTTGTGAAATATAGATTATAAGATAAAAAGATTTGTCACAAAAGGCATTATACCATAGATAATTTATGTAAACAAGTGCTAATTTTGACATTTCGCTGATATAAAAAAGTGTAAAGTCTTATGATATTATAAATTGATTAGACTTTACACCTTTTTGATTAATGATTCATTATTTAGTTATAGTTATCATTAGTTACCATCTTCAAGCATATTTTGGAAGATATCTTTCAGCTCTTGCAGCTCTTTGTTGTCCGGCGATTCCTTTAAAGCTCTTTCAATTTGTGCTAAAGTAAGACGGACAAAACCTTGAAACTGTTTATTTGTCATTCCCATTACAATCGCCTGCTTTCATTAATAATATTTGTACAAATTGTTACAATTTAATCATATCAAATAATGTAAAAAGTGTAAAGTCGAAAGATAAAAAGATTTGCCACAAAAGGCATTATATCATAGATGATTTATGTAAACAAGTACTAATTTTGACATTTCGCTGCATAAATCCATTATTTTGGACAAATGAAAAGCCAACTAACGATTTGGCTGGCTTTTCATTTTATAAGATATTTGTGCATTTGTTATATACAAATTATTTGGTGTGCTTTGGTGTATTTTGGAGCAAAGTTTCTTTGGTGTTCTTTTTTGCTAATAACTTGCTTTCCAATTCTTTTGGCAGTTCCTTGCCTTGCATTATGATAATCGATGCCTCAAGCTTGTCAATGTCCTCTTCGTATTCTTTGCTGTTTTCTGAGTCTAAAATATTTACCTCTATATCAAGCTCTTTTAGTTTTTCTATTTGCTTTATTCTTTTTAATATGTCATCTTTCGTTGGAATATCATAATCATATACGAATTTATGAGGTTTTGACGGCTTTTTTATGTTATCTTTTAACAAAGTATTATTCTCGGTCATTTCTTTTTCCTCCATGCTTATATAATATATTAAATTCTGCGGGATGCTTTATTATATATTTCATCGCCATCGTTCCATTATTGGTATATCCTTCATTTTTGTATTGCAAAGCTAAGTTATGGTAGTTCATTTTTTCTGCTTGACCGTTAAAAGCAGTATTCTTTTCCATAATTTGTATGGAACCATCATTGCCTACAATTGTCATTACAAATATGGAGGCATTATCACAAAACATTTTGAAGTCCGCCCCGGAAAAGGTACTTGTGCTCGGATGATTATGCATTACAAGAATTGCATTTTTAGGATAGGAAAGCATCATCATATGAGCCTTTGCGTTGCTACTTATATCTACTCGATTAGCTTCTCCTATAATCACCTCTGTTTCCCAATGTATAATATCTACTAATATGGCTACTTCGCCACTATTATTCATATCCTTTGATATAGATAGTAGTCTTTTGTGTTGCTTTTGAATATAGTCGTTTTCTTCATTAGTAAATCCAAATATCTTTGTTCTTCTGATTTTTGATATTGCTATATCTGTTATTTGTATGAACCGATTACGCTGCTTCTGTTCAAAATCTCTAATCATTGGGATTGTTTCTCCTATGTATTATATCATATTGTAGTAGACTATTAAATAAGTGTATTGACAATAGTCGTGGTTTTCATTATTTTATAAGTTGTATGAAACATAGGATTTAAAATAGAATATGTTTGTTTGAATTGTTACCATGAAATGTTCCTTTCTTCTGTGAAATATAGATTATAAGATAAAAAGATTTGTCACAAAAGGCATTATACCACAGAGAAATTATGTAAACAAGTGCTAATTTTGACATTTCGTGGACATAATACAATCATTGTTGGGCAAAATCGTGATAACAATAACAAAATCCTATAAATAATACCAATATAATACTTGTAATAAACTTTTATAAAGAATATAATGAAATATACTACCCAATATCTTAATTAAAGCAAAAAAACAAACACAACGAATGCTTACAAGAAAGGAAACCACAAGATGTTAAAACGGAAACTGTTAAGAAGCGTGTTACCGATGCTTCTAAGTATCAGCATGGTATTCGGTTCGGTGCCGGAAACGGTGTCTGCTGCGGAATATGAATCGCACACCATAGAGCAGGAGACGCTCCTCGAGGAGGAGGAAACGGTCGATAAGCGTACGGAAGCCTTAGAGAATATCCCTGAAAGTACAGGGGGGGGGTATTTTGGGGCGGAAGAGCGCACAACGCAGGAAACGGACTTTGCCAGCACCGATACCATTCCTGCAACAGATAACAGCGAGCAATCCACCACATCGGAGAACACAGCGGAGGAGCTCGCGGAGGAAGCGGCGAAAGCAGATGAAAATAATGCGGCAAATGCGCTCGACACAAGGATTATCCTGAACAAAGAGCGCCTCGAAAAAGCGTGCACGGGCATATGCAGATACGACATTGACAAAGACCTTGTGCAGGCAAAATATGACGCGAAAAACAGTGATCCGTTTTCCACGATTTTAAATAAATTAAAAAGCACAAGTGCGGCAATTTTTTCCGTCGAGGTAGACGGCAAAGCGGACAGTGCACTTTTTGGAAAACTGACATTCCAATGGCAGAAAGCGGACGGCACAGCCTTCGAAGAAGGCGCCGTGCCGACAGCGGCTGGTGATTATAAGCTGCTTGTGTCGATTGAGGCGGTTGAGAATGTATGTACGGAGGATAAAATAACAGTTGCTTTTCAAATTGCAAAAAGGCAGCTCTCCATAACGCTTCCTGATGAAGCGGTACAGCCGGGAACAACGGTTGGTACATGGAAAGAGCATCTGAACTATGAGTTAATGCAGGAAAACAGCAATTGGCAAGGCGACAATGAGACAATCGGTGAGGACAAAAGGGCAGCATACATTGAAGCCGTTTCCGTAGAAGTTTACGACGCGCACAATATGGAAACTGCGTTTCCCGGCGAGACAAAGCTTGTCGAAGGTTCGGATTATGCAGTAAAAATAAAGCCTGTCTTAAAGCAGGAAGTATCATCAAATTATGCAATACCCGAGGAAATCGTATGCAATCTTCCCATTGCGGATTTGATTGCCACAAACGTAAAAGCAGAGCAGAATAATCCGTCCGAGCTGATTGCAAAGGTTTATGACGGGGAGAAATTCAGTTATGCGGCAGCGATTAAGGATAAATTGCAGATTTGCGTAACTGCCTATGATGCTTTGAATCCCGACGAGGAAAAAGTGCTGGAACATGCGGCGGTGACGGAGGTGTGGTTTGATTCCACAAAGGCGGAGCTTGGCGAAGGGGCGGACGCGGAGCCGACGCAGGCGGGGACGTATTACCTTGGATTCCGGTATTATCCGGCGGAAGTAGATGCCAATGTTTACAGTAAGGCAACAGATTGTCAGGATTTTATCAAAGTCGTGATTGAGCGGGCGCCGCTTACGCTTGTTCCTTCGTTTCAGAGCGACGTGGAACCCTTTTATACGGGCATGAGCACGTCTGATGTGCTGCGCTATGCGGATTATAAGCTTTTGGACGCCGCGAACGATGAGTTTGCGATTGACCGGACTACCTTTTGGGGTGTTTCCTATGACGATGTCAGCGACAGCAAATATGATGATGAAAAGACGGATACCATGCAGTCTTATGAGCCTGTGTTTGCGGTAATCCGCGCGAAAAAAGACGCAGATGGCAATCCGGTCAAAGATTTGGACGGAAGGGAGCTTTGGACAGCGGATACGGGTGTGCTGGACAAGGATTTTCTCTACAGGCTGGTTTTTACAGGGAAAAAGGCGGTTTATAAAAAGAACGGCAATTTTGAGACGGGCCTAAAGGGCGAGGTTGACGTGAACGGCAGCGATGCCGACGCGGAGGCGCGAAATTATACAATCGTAACGTCGCAGGAGGTTCTTTTCGGGAATTATGTGGACGTGCCTGTTGTGGAGGCGAAGCAGACGGCGATTGATGTGTCGGGCATTTTACAACAGGGCTTTAACACAAAAAATCTCAATGAGCTATACCAGCCTGCAAAGCTTGTGTCAAAGGTGTACGACGGAGCGGGGCTTTACGAGACAAGGGCGGATTATAAAAAGGCGGTTGTCACGGCGGCGGACGGTACGGAAGCGGCGAAGGATTACGATGCGGCAATTACGTATCAATGGTACCGGATTACGGAAATAGAGGCGGTTTATGACGAAACCGATGCGGAAAACAGGAAGCAGACCGGCTGGAAGGTCAGTAAGTCTAGCGTGGTCAATACGCCAGTCCGAAACGGGATACCGACGAATGCGGGCGATTACATGCTGCAGATTAACTTCGCAAAGGAAGGCTATGTGCCGTGCGCGGAGACCATTTATTACCGGATTGACAAGCAGCAGCTTGCTGTCGGCATTGAAAACATTCCGTCGGCATATCAGGGCGATACCGTGGAGCGTTATCTTGGCAATGTCCGCTCACAGGGAAGCTATGCGGTCTATAAGGTTCCGCAAAATCAGTACAATGACGCGGTTTGGACAGCGGAAAACCGTCTGACAGACTGGCATGAGCTGCCGTTTGACAGTGACATTTCGGATTACAGCGGCGACTGCTACCGGCTTGACTGGTACGTGGAACAGGCGCAGAAAAATGCCGACGGCAGCACGGCGTACGGCAGGCTGGACGAGACGTCTGTCCTGACGGAAACGGCGGCGGATACATATCGCCTTGGCGTTACATTAAAGAGCAGTAACGTAAATTATGAAAATTTTGAAATTATTTACCATGAAGAAATAACACCTGTTCCGCAATTCGAGACGGTGTACCATAATGATTACAAAATGGTTGCGGTGAGCGAAACAAAGGGGATTGAAGTCACGCTTGCACTTGATGAAACGAAGCTTGTGACAACAAAGGTTTACGACGGAAAGCCCTTTTATGCCTCGCAGGAGGAAGGAATTGCGGCAGTTGAAAATGCGCTGACCGTTACCAATGCGGCTACAGGAGATATGATTCCAAAGCAGGAATTGCCGAAGCTTTCATACGCCGTTGTGGACACAGCGTATGCAGATGCTTACGGGTATGAGCAGTCTGTCGGTTTTGATGAAATCCTTCATGGCGGCTCTTATGCCTTGCAAATAGAAGTGCAGGGTGATGAGACTTATCGTTATGCGCCGTTTGCGCAGGTCGCTACCTATACCATTCATAAGGCGGCACTTGATGTAACGCCTGCGCTGATGGAGGACATTCCGGCAGGTACGCATACAACGATTTCAGACGGAACGGTCTATGACTTGTCGAAAACGGAATTTAAGGGCTTTGTGGAGACTGACGCGGAGGCATTTCAGTATGGAACGCTTTGTGACGACGATAATCATACAAAAAAGCCGGGCTTTAGCGCTTACTATTCATATGATGCAGATAACGAGTGTTATTTATATGGCGAGCCAAGTGCCGTGATAAAAAAGGCGGGAAGCGCAGCAAACTACAAGGGTTATATCCGTTACAACACGGACTATGCATTGCAGCTTTCGGGCGCGCTTGCGTATCCGTATGTCAGGGACTATGATGTTCATTATGTGCGGACAATTTTCCGCGCAACGCGCAGAGGCAGTTCTATTGCACAGGAGACGGATTTTTGCGGCAAAACGGCAGCATTCGTGCAGCAAAATACGGAAGCGGCAGTGGAAATCACGCCGACGTCAGAACTTCCATATCTCTATTTGAACGAGCTTCGCGATTGGGACGAGGCGGTTTCCGAGGAAGGGAATTATTTCGCTTTTCGTATCACCACACCGCGCGAGTTTATGGAAAACAAGGGCAATTATCAGGCGTATGCGAACCGCTTTGTATACAAGAACAGCATTGAGGCGGCAGGCGGCTTTGTCTATGACGAGGACGCAGGTCAGTTTCTTGTATTGTTTCCGATAAAGGAGAAAGCAGACAAAAGCTTTGATATTTTATGGGAAAACGGATACACGGAAACGTACACCATTCATTTTGCGAATGCGGTATTGCAGGACGACCTCACAAGGGCGGTCGCGCCAAAAAGCCTTTCCTTTAATGGCGTGAATGCAAAGATGGCGGTTGGCGACGAGCAGCCACTTGATGTAAAGATAAAGAAAGCACAGCTTGGCGATGTAATCCGTATTGATTACAAGGTAACACAGGGCGACGACGTTGTTAGCATTACGACGGGAACTTCTAAGAGTGCTGCGGGCTATGCAACGGCGTTAAAGCCCGGAAAAGCGGTTATTTCGGCATTTCCGGTCAGAATGGTAAATGGCGTCATGACGCCGATTGAGGGCGCAAAAGCCGCAACCGTTTCGATTACGGTCAGTGATGTGGCGGTGCCTGCGGTAAAAAAGCTTGCAGCGTTTGATACCAGTGTGAGGGTTCAGTATGTAAAACCTGCAAACGGGTACCGCAGGGAGATTTATGTCTTGGAAGGAAAGCAGAAGCCGGAGGCGTTTGAGAGCGCGATTGGCAAAATCCAAAACGGCAGATGGCAAGGGATTTTTGCGGCGGAGCCTGTGTACCTCACAGAAGAAACGCTGGCAGACGCCAAAACAAAGCTTGTGTCATGGAAAACCATCGGTCATTTATTGCCGGATAAGGAGTACACGCTTTATGTGAGGAATGTAAGCGGCATTCGCACGCTTGCGGAGGGTTCCTGCGTTTCCTTATCTGCGAAAGGAACGGTCAAGAGCTTTAAGACAACGAAGCCGCAGATAAAAGACCTGCGTCTGCGTGCCGGGCTGAGCGAGGAGCATTTTACAACAAATACGAAAACCGTCCTGCTTTCGGATAAGACGGAGCAGCTTTATACGGACGGCTTGGTGACGGAAACTGTAATCAACGATGCGGCGGATACCACAGACTCCCTGTGGCTTAGCCTGCCGCTTGAAAAAATATACGCTAAAACGATTGTGGCGCCAAAGCTTACGTACTGGGTAAGCGCAAGCCGCGACAGCGTTGACCCGAAGCTTCCGGACAAGATTGTATCGGTTGAAGAAATAAGGGATTTTAGGAATTATGTCTATGTAAACGGCAAATATTATGACAGGACGGACATTGCGACGGTTGACAAGAAGGGTAAGGTTACGTTTAAGGGCGTGGGCACCGCATATGTGCATGTGCGCGACGACGTGACCGGACTGTCTGCAAGCATTCGGCTGAATATCTGTGCAACGGCAGACAGCATGACGGCAAAAGCCGCAAAGCTTGCTGTCGGAAGGCAGGTTTACCTTTCAAGTCTTCTGACCTATTATGAGGGAAAAACGGCGCTGCTTGGCGTTACATACCATAATTATCGAGCTGACGGCGTGGTTCCTGCCGCAGTCAGGGAGACGACCTACAAGCCGAACCTTGTCCTTCCTGTAGAAACGCTAAAAGCGATTAACCGCGAGGGGAATTTTTCCATAGAAGCAACAAGCGACGGGGATTACCGGATTTGTGCGTTAAAGCCAAACGCGGAATGCAGCCTTAACGTTGCGGACGGGACACTTTCCGCTTCTGTTACGATACAGTCAGCGCCGATTGAGTCGGTAAAGAATTTAAAAATAACAGATGTTATTGATAAGGGCTTTACAATCAGTTTTTCTTATCCGGTGGATACCAATTTAAGAGATGTGAAATACCGGGTTGACATAACGGACGCGAGGGGAGACCTTGTGGACAGCGTTTTGTGGAAAGCGGCTGATTATACAAGCCATGACGGAAAGAAAAAGACGTTTACGCGGGACGTAAAGTATCAGAATGATAAGCTTACGCGCCTTTCAAAATACAACGTTTCCATTACAACGCTGTGTGCGGCGGAAGCATCAACGAAGCCGGTAACGAAAGCTGCAAAGACGACGGACTTTCCGGCGGCATATCATGCGCTTGGCAAAACCGGATATGGCGGAATGCCGATTGACGTATATGGAAAAGCGGGCGGAACGACGCAGTTTCAGGCGAAGCTAAAGGACAGGAAATATCTGACGTCGGGAAATGCATATACGCTGAGCGCGCAGGTGACAACGCCCGCGCAGTTTCGAATGACCGATTCGCTGACATGGAAAAGCTCGGATACAAAGGTAGCGGCGGTGAAAGCGAAAGCGGGAACTTACACTGCACAGCTAAATGCCTTAAAGCCCGGTTCCGCTGAAATCGAAGTGACCTCAAAGATTACGAAAAAGGTCATTGCGCGGTGGGTTGTGTTTGTCAAGGCAGTGGGAAACGCTGAGACATACTATGGGGATTATGAGTTTACCTATGATTATCCGTTCCTGATGGATCCGTATTACACGGCAAAAACGGAAGTGCTGACGCTGCAAAACGATGTGTATGTGACACCGTCGGAGGTTGCCAACGCGTCATATGCGTATTGGTGGGTGAAATTCACGGCGCCTGCAAAGGGAATGTACGCATTTGATTATACGGCAGGAAAATTGACGGAGGTGGTTTCCTCTATGGAACGGCAGGTTGCCGTTTCTGATATAGACAGCCCCGATGGCATTTGGCTGACGGAGGGGGAATCGCTGTATTTTAAGCTGCGCGGCAGTTTTACGATGCATGTTTCGGACTATATCAAGCAGGGCAAAAGCTTTACCATAGACGATGGTTCCGTCTCAATTAACAGTGGGATAAAGCAGATTGTGGAGTTCCGGTCATCGGAGGATAATGTGTATACATTTTATTCCAAGGAGTTACCCGGATTGGCGGGGAGTCTGACGCTTTATGATGAACAAATGAACGGTTACGGCAGCGGCAAATACAGGATATGGACAGATGACAAAGGGATTCAGAAAATAGATATTTCCCTGAAGGATAAAGAAATTACCTATTTTCAAGTGCCTGCAGGCAATTACACAAT
The DNA here is from genome assembly GCA_947567595.1 of uncultured Lachnospiraceae bacterium. Taxonomy (GTDB): domain Bacteria; phylum Bacillota; class Clostridia; order Lachnospirales; family Lachnospiraceae; genus COE1. The sequence goes on from CANOMQ010000015.1 coordinate 33,076, forward strand.
TTATGCGGAAAAAAGAACGCCGGAGAAGCTGTCCGACGATGGCGCGACGCTTGCGCTGACCGAAGAAGTCAAGGAAAAGTGGTACATTTACATGGCAGAGCAGGAGGGATTATATACCTTTAAGTCAAAGGACGCGGCAGCCATGCTTACGGCAGAATATTTTGCAAGTTTAAAGGATTTGGATTCCACTGTTTGGAGTGTTTCAAATGACGGCAGCAACTTTACCGGAAAAATGACGCTTAAAGCAGGGCAAAAAGTGTTCTTTAAAATCAGCGCAGATGAGGCGGCAACCGCGGTAATCAGCGTGACACCCGAGATTCCCGTAAGGTTGTCCGAAGGTGAGGAGAAAGAGCTTCCTGTTAAAACAGACGACAGAAAATGGGTCGCTTTCACGGTTTCGGAGGCGGGCAGATACCAGTTTCGCGCTGTTGCGGCGGAAAGCGGCGCGGATTATCAGGTAAAATTGAGATATTATAAAAACGCAATTGAGGAAAACGAGTTTGAGCTGATTGATGAAGATGTAATAATTGTATCGGATAATAAAGAGAATAAGCCTGATGTTGCGGTAGGCGATACGATTTATGCGGAGGTTACGACAGATAAAGAAGGCGGTGATGCGGCGAATGTCAAGGTAAGCCTGACGCAGGTTCGCGCAACCAAACTTAAAATAGGAGAGCCTGTATCCATTACCGTAAAGAACGGCAATGTACAGTGGTTTTCTTATACAGTGCCTAAGAATACAAGATACGTGGTACAGTCCGTCGTAACGGAAAATTCCGGAGCGGACAATACTGCGGGGGATACGCATAAGCTGACGGCGGAGCTGTATGCGGGCGGTTTAGAGCAGAGAGACAAGACAAATACACTAAATACAATCGGTGTATATGATTTCGCTGCAGAAATGGCGTATTCGGAAGAGAAGTCGGAAGCTATCAGAGTATCCGCAAATGATTTGGGCTTAGGTGAGAATGGCGGGGAGATTATAACAACGGCTGTTATTGTATTAAAGGAGGCAGTAGAGCCGCTGCCAATGAATGACCCGCAGATATTTTCACTGCGTAAAGGGGAGCGAAAGTGGTTTTCCTTCACGGTTTCGGAGGCGGGCAGATACCAGCTTCGCGCTGCCGCGGCGGAAAGCGGTGCGGATTATCAGGTAAAATTGAGATATTACAACAATATAATCAACGAAAATGTGTTTACGCTGGTTGATGAGAATGAGATGATTGTCTCAGATAATAAGGGTTATCAGCCGGATGCCGCAGTGGGCGATACGATTTATGTGGAGATTACGACAGATAAGGAAGGCGCTGATGCGGCGAATGTTAAGGTAAGCCTGACACAGGTTCGTGCAACCGAACTGAAAATAGGAGAACCGGTATCCGTTACCGTAAAGAACGGCGATGTGCAGTGGTTTTCGTATACCGTGCCAAAGGATACTAGATATGTGGTACAGTCCATCGTAACCGAAAATATCGGAGCAGACAATACCGCAGGGGATACGCATAAGCTGACGGCGGAGCTGTTTGCGGGCGGTTTGGGGCAGAGATATAAGACCAATACACTGGATACAATCGGAGCCTATGATTTTGTGAGAGAAAAGGAGTTCTCGACGGAGAAGACGGAAAGTATCAGGGTATCCGCAAATGATTTGGGTTTCGATGAAAATGGCGGGGAAATTACAACAACAGCTGTTATTGTATTAAAGGAGGCGGTAGAGCCGCTGGCAATGAATGACCCGCAGGAGATTTCTCTGCGTACAAATGAGCGAAGATGGTTTTCTTTCACGGCGCCGGAAACGAATACGTATCTCTTCCGGAGTGATGTAACGGAAGGAAACTTCAGCCTGTCATACAAAAACAGTATGTCTAGTGATAACTGGTATTCTATGAACAACGTGCGGCATGCGCTTGATTTAGAAAAAGATCAGACCATTTATCTTGACTTAAGCGCGAGACGGGATACTGCGGCAAAGCTTACATTTTCCGTGGAATTTCCGGATAAGCTCTCGGGGACGGCGGAGAAAACAGTGACCGTGACGAGCGAAACACCTGCGTATTTTATGTATGTGACGGGTTCGGACGAACTTGCAAGATATGCAGTTACCTATACGAAAGACGCACAGGACGCTGCGGTAAGTCTGTTTTATGATGATACATCTGCGAATCCGAACCGCAATTCGATCACAGAAGGATACGCAGAGTGCGATATAGAAGACCGATATTTTTTCAAGGCATCAACGACAAGCGAAACGCCTGTCACCGTAACGGTTAAAATTGTGAAAATCGAGCCGATGAAGCTCAATGTCGGCGTTACGGAGAATATTTCGGTTGCGCCAAAAGAATCCGATGTACGCAAAAACACCTGGTGTTATTTTACGGCGCCGGAAGCAGGGCGGTATGTGATCGACAAGACGACTTCTGATTTCAGTACGCTGTCGTTTTACAAAAAAATGACGGGGAATGCGAATCTCGAATGGCAGAATTATTATTATGAAAAGGGCGAAACGATTTATATCGGATTGTATACGACATCGGAGAACGCACAGACAACGAATGTGGAAATTAAAAAAATAGAACCAACGCCGATCGAGCCGCCGCAAACAGAAGGCGCCCCTGTGTCTGTAACGGACCAAATCCCTTCAAAGGGTATGCTCAATACAAAGGGATACTTGTACACGGCGCCAAAGACGGGACATTATACGTTTACCAATCAACAAACCTCGAGTGTGAAAGTAAAGCTTTATATGGACCTCTCGGATTGGATTGGCGATACGGTGACTGGCAGCAGTCCAGGGTCACTGTTTTTAAAGGAAAACGACACAGTTTATATTGACGTCATGCCAACGCAGCCGAGTGCAGACATAGACTTTACAATCGAATATGCGGGCGAGGCGCAGCCGCTCTCGGCAGGGGAAAACACAATAACCTTTGGTGGGCAGAGCAATCATCTGACTGCTTTTACGGCACCGGAAGCAGGTCTTTATCATTTTGATATTGTGTATACCGGAGAGGAAGACAGCAGCATCGGCGCCACAGGTTCCGCTTATTTGATGAAGGAGAGCCAGCTTATAGGAGGAACGAACAGCTCGCTTTACAGCGCAATGAGCGGAAATGCGGGAAGTATCGCGTTTGCCAACAGACTGATTGCGCGGGGCGAGACCGTATATCTTTCCATTCCGAAACCGGCTTCGGCGACTGGCGCTGCGATAAGCGTTTCGAAAGCGGAGGAGACGGTAAAAACGGAAACCATTACGGAGGACATCGAACTGGAACGTGTATTTGAAGACGGTGATCAGGTGTACTATATCTTTGATGTTCCCGAGGACGGAACGTATAAGCTGCTGGCAGAAAGCCGTGTCGATACGGGATATTGTTATTATAATATATATTATAACAGGTATGGGCTGTCGGATTCTGATGCTTTAAAATATGCAGGCATATTGATGAATGTGGGTACTTCAAGCGAAAAAACGCTGGGCAGCCTGAATAAACGCCAAAGAATCTATCTCCGGGCTGATAAAACCACGCAATCCGGCGATGCAGTCAGCAAATTGGCACTGACGATTACGAAAACAGAATAAAATAACAGATGTAATAAAAACGGAGCAGAGTTGCTCCGTTTTTTGCATTCCTTCACCAATTTATAAAAGCATCTTTTCAATGCAAATACTCAAATCATCATAAATACACACAGGAACCGTATCCTCAAAAGAATACTGATTCGTTTGCGGCTCATGTTCAAAATCATAAACAATAACAGACTTCTTTTCGGGATTCACAATCCAATATTCCCGTATTTCCACACTATCCTGCCAGTGTCTTCGTTTTATTATATATCCTGTGAGAATACAAGGTATTTCACGGTAATTTTGGAATAATCTGTTGTCCAAGATGAAGATATATATTTGACTGTCACAGACAAAAAGACGCGATTACGCCCCTATTCGACAAAATGTACCAAAAAACCAACAAATTGTACCACCCACCTTGTCACCGCACCCCTATTTGGTATAGTAAATCTGATATTTGGTAAGCTTGTGCGTATGCGCAGGCTTTTTGATTTTAGAGAAAGGGGTATGGTTGCGGATATGTTAGGTGGCTCGGTCTATATTGCATTTACTCGTTATGTTATCAGTCTGATAGGAGTAATTTTAATATTCCTGAAAATTACCAAGTCAAGGTTTTCCCCAAAAAAGACAGCCCTGTGCTACACGCTCTTTTGCGCTGTGGTGGCGTTAGGGGGGTGTATTTGGTATGTGGCGGACTGGAGCAGCTGTGTGCGCATGGTGGCGTTCGTGATGTATTTGTGCTTTGCTGTCTTTGCGATGTGGATAAGCGGGGACTCGATATACCTGTCGTTTTACAAGCTTGCGCTGGTCTTTTATCTGATGGCGGTTTTTGTCATCGGTTCGCTGGAGATTTCTATTCTCTTTTTTCACCGGAGTGTATGGGCGGACATCATTGTGCGCGTGGTGCTGATTGGTCTGATTTTGTGGCTGATTGACAGATATGTAAAAAAATCCATTCAAGGATTTGGGGATTTTATTGAAAAAGAGGCGGACAAGTTTAGCGTTGCCGTTATGATTGTCAGTATCCTGCTTGGCATCGGTTATATCCTGAACCCGCATCTGAGCAAGGAAGTAACGCCATACCGGATTTATCAGGTTGCGGTCAACTTTATACTGACGGGAATGCTGCAGCTTTTAATCTTTCATTTTTACTGTCATCTTGGAAACGAGAAAGCGTATGAGCGGGAAAATCAGATGATACAAATGAATTACAGGCTTTTGGAACGGCAGATGGAGATTTTGGAAGAATCTGTGGAATCGGGCAAGCGCATCTATCATGATGCAAGACACCACAATGCTGTCATAGCCGAATATGCACGCAGGGGGCAGAATGAGGAGCTGCTTGTGTATCTGAAAGAATACGAGAAGGAAACGGACTACGGAATGCCCAAAGTAATATGTGCCAATGCTGCAGTCAACAATATTCTGTCCGCATACACCAGAAAGGCGAGAAGAGAGGGGATTGAGGTCGTACTGGATGTTCGGGCTGATAAAAATTTAACAGTTCCGAGTATTGATTTGGTTGTCATTCTTGCCAATGCCTATGAAAATGCGATTTATGCGTGCATGGAAGTGAAAAAAAGTCAGGATAAAAGAAACTGCTTTATCCATGTTTTGCTCAAAAAGCGGGGTGATAAACTCATATTCGCCTGCAGCAATACCTGCAAAATGGAAACAAAATTAAAAGACGGACAGCCGGAGGCAGAATTTACCGGCGGAATAGGTGTTTCCAGCATGCTTCGGTCCGCGGAAAAGTACGGCGGAAAGTATGATTTTAAGAATGAAAACGGTATCTTTATGTTTCGTTTGGTCTTGAACGCTAAGGCGTTGGAGGAATGCTAAAAGGCACATATTTGAAACACCTTATGTCGACAGACTGCAAATTGTACCCTAAAAACAGCAAAGCGTACCAAAATGGCTGTTATTTTATGAAAATTTGATAGAGTAGAGTCAGAAGTCGGCAAAACGCATTTAGTGATTGCGAGGGGTTGAAAACAATAACAATTCCAAACAGTGTAATAAGCATAGAGGAAGGTGCGTTTTCCGGGTGTAGCGGGGCGGAAACAATAACAATTCCAAACAGTGTAACAAGCATGGGAGATGGTGTATTAAAGGGGTGTGATGCCCTAAAAGACGTAAAGCTGCCGAACGACATAACAAGTATAGGGAAAATGTCATTTTGGCAGTGCATAAATCTAACGAATATTACAATCCCGGACAGTGTGACCAGTATAGGAGAGAGGGCATTTGCATATTGCAGCAGTTTAGAAAGCATTATAATGCTATCGAATACTCCGCCGCAGCTTGAGAACTCTGAATATGTGGGAATATTTGAAGAGTGTCAATTTGTAACCAATAATACAAAAGGCATAAAAGTCCCCGCAGGCTGTGTAGACGCTTATAAAACTGCGTGGACAGACTGGGCGGATTATATTACGGACAACAGTATTGCCTCCGGCACGGATTGGACGCTTGACGCGAACGGATTGCTGACGATTAAAACGGATGCGGGAGTGGAGGACTGGAAAAAGAATCAAAATGGCAGATATAAATATGTGAAACAGGTAAAAAGTGCGAAGATATTGGAGGGCGTGAGAATTTGACGGATATCAATATTCCGTCTGGCGTAACGAGTATCGGAGAGGAAGCATTTTATGAGTGCAACAAACTGAAGAATATTAATATCCCGTCCGGTGTGACGAGTATAGGAAGGAGGGCTTTTTCATATTGTTATGAATTGACGGATATTGATATTCCGGTCGGTGCGACAGGTGGGGACTGGGTGTTTTCCGATTGCACCAGCTTAACGCATGTCACAATCCCTGACGGCATGACTGAAATATGGGGAGGTATGTTTGACGACTGTACCGGATTGACTGCCATAGAGATTCCGGACAGTGTGACAAGCATAGGTGATAGTGCGTTTTCTGGGTGCAGTGGTCTGACCGAAATTGCAATTCCGTCGGGTGTGACAAACATAGGAGAAACTACCTTCTATGGATGCGAGAGCCTGACAAGTATAAAGATTCCATCCGGTGTGACCGAGATTGGGTATGGTGCGTTTAGCGGCTGCACTCAGTTGGACAGTGTATTGATTCAGGCGGACACGCCGCCAACGCTTGCAGGATATGAAGGAGAAACAGCCACATTTACAGACTGCAAATTTGTTACAGAAAACACAAAAGGCATTCACGTACCCGACGGCAAGGCGCAAGCCTACAAAACCGCATGGACAGAATGGGCGGATTACATCGCGGACGATTCCCCGCAGATCTCTGACGCCGAAAAGGTGGCAGCGGCAAAAGAAGCTGTGGAAAAGGCGCTTGCTGACATCAGTGTGTCGAACGCGACGACAAAAGAAAGCATACAGACAGCAATAAACGACGCGGTAAAAGAGGCACTGGAGGAGGCAGGAATAGATGGAAGCGGCATCGGCATAACCGTCGAAGACTTTGCAAAGACAGAAGCGACAACAGGTGCCGCAGGAAGCGTTACGGGAAAAGTAACAATTACAAGCGGAACAGAAGCGGACGAAGTCGCGATTGACAAGACAATCACAATATTACCAACCGCGCCTGCTGACAAGGTAGAAACTGTCAGAGCCGCAGTGCAGGACGCAGTAAAGAAAGCAGTGGAGCAGGCGCTTGAAGGAACAAAAGTAACAAACGACAATGCGCAGGAAATCGCAAACCAAATCGCGGAAGAAATCATTCCTGCCGCTGTTGCCAAAGCGCTTGAGGAAACAGGCGTCAACCCTGCCGATATTGCAATCGGCGAAGTGGACATTAAAGTTACCCTGTCAACCAAAGACAGCGACGGAAGCATTGATATAACCATACCCGTCACAAGCACGGAGGATCCCGCGCAGACAGGAAATGCACAAATCCAAGTGCTTATCGAGAAAACAGGCGGGGAACAGGAGCCTGACAAGGACGCCGAACAGGCGGAAAACACCGTAAAAGACACCCTCGGCAAGCTGGAAATTACGAACGACACGACAACGGACGACATTCGCGGCGCGATACAGGAGGCGCTTGGAGACGACGCAGTCGTCGGGGACATCGAAGTGGTTGAAAAAACGGAGGCGACAGAGGAGAACCCCGGCAGCCTGAGTTTAAAGATAAACGTAACCATAAACGGGAAAACAATTATTATCAACATCGTCGTTCCAATCAAAAAAACAGGCAGCAGAAAAACGGCACAAAGAAACTCACGGCAAAAGATTACATGCTTACCGGAGCCGGACTCGACACTATGTGAGAGTGAGCATAAAAAATAAGCTGATAGACCCGTCGCTCTACGACGTGATATGGACGAACGCCACAGCCAAAGGCAAGGCGACAGTCATAATCCGCGGCAAAGGAAACGCCATACATGGCGCTGCGGTCGGCAGCAAAAACCAGTCAATCAGCATCAAAGCAATGGCATTCAAGGGACGGAGCCTGAAAACCTAAAGAAAATGTTATTTGAGTTTTAAAAAGATTTAAGAAAATAAAAATGCGGAGTACCTATTGACTCCGCGTTTTTTATGTTTTCCCTTTTCAACAAAGATTTCCATTCGCCTTTCGGAACTGCGTCGGCGAAACCCCGGTACACCGTTTAAAACAATCACTGAAATAAGCGTTGCTCGAAAATCCTGACTCCATTGTAATCTGTGTCATACTCAGCTTGGAGTTGATAAGCAGCTTCTGTGCACACTGCACTTTTTCACTTAGCACAAAATCAGAAAAGGAGGTGTGTAGCTGGCTGATAAAAATTTTCGACAGATAAGACGAAGAAACGTGGACGTAGTCGGCAGTTTCCTTTAGGGAGGGATTTTCGTGAAGGTGCGTCTTGATATATTTTATGGCATCGGAGAGACATTCATGTTTTTTCTCCAAAAGCTGTATCGGCACTCCGCCAAGTCTGCGTTCCCGCAGGCACGTGATAACCAGCCGGTGCAGCAGTCCCTTCAAAATCAATTCAGAATATTTATTATAGTGGTTCCACTCATTTTCCATATCATTTAGGATTGTAATAATTTTTGCCTGTGTTGCCTTTTCGCAATGGACAACGCATTCGCCACAAAGCTCCTCGTAGGTATCTGCGCCAAAAAGGGTTAAGAGGTCGTCAATCATCGGGTCGGTGAATTTTAAAAGGACAGCCTCAAACACTTCGCTTGACGGACATGCGGCACGTGTGTATACATTGCGTGGGATAAAATTCACATCGCCTGCCTGCAGAACCGTCGTAAATCCCGGAGAATAGACGACACGTTCGCCAGCCAGTATGTACGAAAGACCATAAAAGTCCGTATAGGCTTCCGCCGAAGCCATTTCAAAACTGGACGTACGGCGCAGGCGCGCGAAATTAAAGTTGTATCCGGGTTTTAATGGAAGCGGCATCGTAATCTCCTCCTTTGCTTTTTCTGTACAGTTCCTGTATCATTCTTGTACTGTTCGGTTAGTGCGAGTGTATCACACGAAAAACCCAATTTGCAATCACCAAATTATTGAATTGTGCATTCATAAGTCAACGATTTGTTGAAAATGGACAGTCGCAGATTGCTTCTGATTAGCGATACGCATATGTTTATCAGCATTTGACAGTTAAAACAATAGCATACTTTGGGAGGAGGCAGTCGGCATTCCTTTAACCATTCAGCAGATGGACCATTCCGGCTATACGGACGCAATCGGGCGCCTTTTTGCAAGCGGGGATTATCCGGATGCAATGATTATGTCGGCAAGTATGTTTAAGCAGTACGCGCCGACGGGCATTTTGTGGGATATGGCGGACGCATACGACAATGCGGATTTCCAAAGCAGAATGATTCTTCCGGAAATTAACAAGAACTTAAAGGATTCCGAGGGACGCTTATACGGATTTGCCCCGGCATACGGAAACGGCTGCGTTACCTACGTAAAGCCTTACGGACAACTTTATTAAAAACGATGTTGACCCGAACATTGTACAGCTTCCGCCGATTGCCGAGGTTGGCGCATACATCAATAAGGAGGCTCCGGTTTGGGTAATCATTGATTCCGGTGATCCCGCGCGCAATCAGGCAGTGTTTGACGCACTGTTCGAAACAATGATGGACGGTGATGTCGTTCAGACGCTTTGGACATACGGTGCCGAGGACGTTCACTGGTCAACACACGCGGAAGAGCCGTCTTTGTCTGTGCCGTCAACGACTCGGGATCAATGCAGCCGTCCACATAGCCCTGACGCAGTCTTGCAAGCGCTGCCTTTGTATCCTCGGTCTGAAAACCGTCATACCATACGCCGTCTTCCCCCTGAAGGATAGAAGGATATGCGTCCTGCCAAAACTCAGGAAGATAGTTGATGTAAGGCGCGTCCGTGCCGATAAATCCCGGCGCCACAACACCGTATGTATCGCCGTTCTGACCGTTTCCGTCAGGATCCCCGTCATGGAATGCCTTGAGCATTGCATAGTAATCGTCATATGTTTTGATGTCGTCAATATTCATTCCCACCGAATCAAGCCATGCCTGTGAAAAATGGTTTTCAAACAATCAGACCGGTTCGTCAGGCGTGTTTGTTTATTGGGTAGGCTCATGGTATTTCATTTTCATGCTGATTATGAATTACTGGCCTATGCTTGGCGTGCGCTGGGCGTTTTATGACTATAAGCCCGTAGGCCCTAAGGTTTTCGTGGGCTTTGCTCATTTCACAAAGATGTTCGGAACACCTGCGTTTTGGACTGCATTCAAAAATACGCTGGAATTAAGTATTATAAAACTGATTATCACAAATGTTTCCGCAGTTGTGGTGTCTATTTTCTTAAATGAGATGAAAAATCTGTTCGCAAAGAAAACGCTGCAGACTATTATTTACCTGCCGCACTTTATGTCATGGGCGGTCGTTGCATCGATCTTCAGTTTGTTTCTTTCACCGTCATCAACCGGTATGGTAAACGGTATAATATTCAATGGTGATACGACAAAATACATCTATTTCCTTGCAAGCAAAACATGGTGGCGTCCGATTTTCTACATTATTAATATATGGAAGGAAACCGGCTGGGGAACGATTATTTTCCTTGCAACACTTTCCGGTATTAATCCTGAGTTGTATGAGGCGGCGGATATTGACGGTGCGACGCGCCTGCAGAAAATCCGTTTCGTAACGCTGCCTGCGCTTGCCAATACAATCATTACGGTATTGATTTTAAACCTTGCAAAGGTTATGAACATGTTTGAGTCCGTATTCGTACTTTACAACAATGCGGTTTATGATGTATCTGACGTTATTTCTACTTATATTTACCGTCAGACATTTGCGATTGCATTGCCGAACTATGGGTATTCAACAGTGGTTGGTCTTTTTAAGTCAGCGGTGGGCTGCTTCCTTGTTATTGTATGTAACTGGGCTAGTAAGAAGACACGCGGACGCGGCATTGTTTAAGGAGGTATGGATATGGCAAAGGAAAAAGAAATCAAAACAAAAAAGCCGAGTGAGCGGACTTCATTATTTGATATTGTCAATTATATCGTGTTTATTATTATCGGGTTAATTGTCATTGTCCCGATTTGGAAGGTTGTGGTTGACTCGCTCAATAAGGTTGGTGTATATCAGTTCCGGCTTTGGCCAAGCCAGTTGACGCTGGACGGCTACCGCACCATTATTCAGACAAATGCGCTGTACAGACCGTTTCTTAATTCGGTAATTACGACGGTATTGGGTACGTTTTTGGGACTTGTGCTTTCCACACTGGGCGGATATGTGCTGGTGCAGTTTGACATGCCGGGACGTGAGCTTTTTGCGTATTTCCTGATGTTTACCATGATCTTTTCGGGCGGTATGATTCCTGAATATTTGGTCATGAAACGGCTTGGTCTTGTGAATAATATGTGGATACTTGTCTTAAAACATGGCATGAATGTGTATAACTTAGTTCTGATGCGAAACTTCTTTGAGGGCATTCCCGCATCGCTGTTTGAGGCGGCGCGAATTGACGGGTGTTCGCCGATGCGTATCTTCTTTACGATTGTGCTTCCGCTTTCGAAGGCGGCGCTTGCGTCAATCGGTTTGATGTTCTCCGTGGCGGTATGGAATGATTACTCAACGGTTAAGATTTATATTACGGACCCGAATCAGACGAACTTCCAGTATAAGCTTCGAAACATGATTATGGACGGCGATACCCCGAACACGGCGTATGAGGTGTCGCAGAATACGCTGTTTAACGCGGGCATTATTTCGGCGATATTGCCGTTTATGATTTTGTATCCGTTTTTGCAGAAGTATTTTGTGAAGGGTGTTAATATCGGGGCGGTTAAGGAATAAGGGAATGAAAAAGACGCAAAGCATTGTTGAGTGTGCTTTGCGTCTTTTTGATAACTTAACTGTTTGTACCGTTTATACTTCAATGCCTGCGTCGGCGAGCAGCTTCTTTAGTTTTGCAATTTCGGAAGTTTTATCAGCAATTTCTGCAGCATTATCAGCCAGCTTAGCGTCTTTGTCAGCCAATTGTGCGCTCTGCTCTGCTAAGCGGATTTTAAATTCGACGATTTCAGGAGCTAAAAGTTCCTTTAATTCCTCACACATATGATCACCCTCCTGTATCATTTTCTTAAATAGTTCAATATTTGCCTGTGATGTGACATTCATAACGGAATCCGCATTTCTTTTGTCTTCATTGTCCTTGAGTGCAGAATAATTATAGAGGAGCTTATGTGCCCGCTTGCGGCTCAGAGTCCGTGTCAGGGATGTAACCCACACGTGGCTTTCCTCATTTAATTCCTTCGTCACAAGAATCTGCATCGGAAACAGCATCCCGTCAATCCGGTAAATACCGTTTGTCTTTTTGGTTACGGTGTATTTTTCGCCAAGCTGCTTCAAAAGCTTTACGGGTTTCTGTTCCCTGACAAGTGAAACCGTAATGTCCGTGTCAATAATTTCTTCAACATTTCCCGCTTCTGATTTATACAGACACGCATAGGATAATGCTTTGTAAAATGTGCCGATATTTACATCATCATTCGGTGATTTATATTCAAAAATATTGTTTCCCAAAAAGAAATCGCCAATCTCATTTTTGATAATAACATTCGGTTTTTTCTTAATTACCAAAAAATCAATTTTCAGCGGCATTTTACTTAGATTATGCTCACGCTCGTAAATGAGATCCTGCTTGTTTTCCCGCAATTCCAACTCCATGGCGGAGCAGAAAGCGGGGTGCCATTGTATGGTATCGTCAGTTTGCAATCAGTATTTTTCCCCTTTTCTTTTGTTCTCTTGTGATCATTATAGCATATGGAAAGCGGGCACGCAATAAAATCATGGGCACAGGGCTCACAACGGATTACTGCAAAAACGTAAATAAAAGGGAAACCGACAGATTGTATAAAATCGAACAAAAGTAAAATTCCTTTATCGTACATGTTGTTAAATTTCAAAATACATGATAAACTGAAATTGGTGATTAACACGGATAAAATAGAACGAGGTTGTTAAAAAATTGTCTATTTTGATGATTGAATTTTGAAATTAGGAGGAAATACTATGCGTGGTAATGTAATCGTAGGTCAGTCCGGAGGTCCGACATCGGTCATCAATTCAAGCCTTGTCGGTGTATTTAAAACAGCGAAGGATCGCGGTGCGGGAAAGGTTTATGGTATGCTGCACGGCGTAAAGGGCTTGCTTGACAGGCAGTATGTGGATTTGTCGGAACATATCAAATCTGATTTGGATATTGATTTATTGAAGCGTACACCTTCGTCATTTCTCGGTTCATGCCGTTTTAAACTTCCTGAAATTAAGGACGACAAGGAAATTTATGATAAGATATTTGAGATTTTAGAGGAATTGGATATTGAGGCATTTTTCTACATTGGCGGAAATGATTCAATGGATACCATCAAAAAGCTGTCTGATTACGCGATACTGATTAGCAGCGACATTAAATTTATGGGTGTGCCCAAGACGATTGACAATGACCTTGCATGTACGGACCATACGCCGGGATATGGCAGCGCTGCAAAATATATTGCGGCGGTAACAAAGGAGATTATCAGAGACGGTCTTGTTTACGATTATCCTGTTATTTCGATTATTGAGATTATGGGACGAAACGCAGGGTGGCTTACGGCTGCGGCAGCGCTTGCGGCAGGCGAGGACTGCGAAGGTGTTGATTTGATTTATCTGCCCGAGGTTGCTTTTGATATAGATAAGTTTATCAATAAGGTAAGGGAACTAGCAGCAAACGGGCGTTCTGTTGTCGTTGCCGTTTCAGAGGGTATCAAGACCGCGGATGGCAAATATGTATTTGAGCTTGCCGACCACGTAGAGTTCGTGGACGCATTCGGGCATAAACAGATGCAAGGCACGGCAAAGTTCTTAGCGGACCGGATTTCGCAGGAGATGAAGGTTAAGACACGTGCGATAGAGTTGAGCTCGCTTCAGAGATGTGCTGCACATATGACCTCGCGTGTTGACATCACAGAGGCATTTCAGGTTGGCGGCGCTGCGGTTAAGGCGGCGTTTGAAGGCGATACCGGGAAGGTTGTCGTACTTGACAGGGTTTCGGAAGACCCTTATATCTGCACAACAAGTACACAGGACGTACATAAGATTGCAAATATTGAGAAGAAAGTGCCGCTTGAGTGGATTATCAATGATGGTACCTTTGTATCCGATGAGCTTGTGCATTATATCACACCGCTTATTCAGGCAGAGCTTTCACCGATGATGGTTGACGGAAGACCGAGACATTTAAGATTAATGCGTTAGTGGTATTGGAACCGTAGGCAGGGCTGAAAAGTCCTGCCTTTTTAGGAGAAAACACATGTACATTTTTATATCACATTCCTCAAAGGACGCAGAAAGTGCCCAAAAAGTGTGCACCCTTTTGGAGGAGGCAGGACACCAGTGCTTTATCGCCCCCCGTGATATCCGCTCAGGAAAAGTGTATGCGGAAGAGCTGATGCTCGGCATTGAGCGCTCCGACGCGCTGGTTCTTCTTTTATCAGACAATTCCAACACCTCGCCGCACGTACTGCGTGAAGTGGAGCACGCCGCAAGCAAAGCCCTTCCGATTTTGGTCTACAAAATGGAAGAAGTCGTGCTCACAAAGTCAATGGAATATTTCCTGATGACACACCAGTGGGTGAACCAAAAAGTCGATACGGATTTTCAGGTCATTCTTGAGTGCGTGGAGGCACTGCGCAATGGCAGGGAAGCACTTTTGCCCGGCTCCAAAAGCGAATTAAGCCAAAGAAGCGGGCAAAGGAAATCCTTAAGAGTCGGCGCAGTGATAATCGGTGCGGCAGCTTTACTGCTTGCATTTGGAATGACGCTGGGGTGGTTTTCGGAGCAGCGGCTAAAAGCTGTTGAAGAACAGACTGCACCTAGCGCGGTGTTTCAAAAAAAAGAGCTTGCGCTTGGAGATATGGTAACATTTGGGACATATAACGAGGAACCTGTTTCGTGGAGAGTCATACACATTTCACAGGAGCACGGCACGGCAGTGCTGATTACGGAACAGATTATCACCATGAAGGCGTATGATGCCCCTGACAGCGGCACCTTTAACAAGGACAACGGAGAGGACTATTGGAAATACTCCGGCGAAGATTTTGCGGATAAGGCATTGGAGGCGCGGGTGCGTGGAAGCAATGAATGGAGCAGCTCCAATATCCGCGCATGGCTGAATGCCGATACGCAGGTCGTAGCCTATGAAGGCGGGCATCCGGTTAAGGCGGCAATGTCCGACATGAAAAACGGCTATGAGAACGAGGCAGGATTTTTATGTGGTTTTACAGATTTGGAAAAAGAAGCCGTTGTTGAAACAAAAGTAAACACCGCGGGAGCCGAAACGATGGATAAAGTATTCCTGCTCAATTTGGAAGAGCTGGAATGGCTGAAGGAAGCAGATGTTAATATTTTAACAAAGCCGACAGAGGCAGCAGTCAGTCAGGACGCGACCAAATGGTATAGCGGATACTCCCTTGACTGCGGGGTTGAGAACTATTTCTGGTGGCTGCGGGAGCCAAAAGAAAACAGCGCAAGCCAGTGCTACATGGTGTCAAACGGTCTTACATCGGATATGACAACCACGCAGACTGTGGGAACGGAAGGATTTGGAATCAGACCAGCGCTTACCGTGGATATTGAAAAATTTATGACACTCGTGTCAGAATAATGGGGGATACTTATGAGACTTCGCGATTTGATAAAATACAATGACATCGTCATTCAGATGCATGACAATCCGGACGCAGATGCAATAGGCTCCGGATACGCAATCTATGACTACTTTTTGTCACACGGCAAAAAGGTGCGCCTCGTCTATGGCGGACGCGCGAAAATTACAAAGAGCAATATCTGCATGATTGTTGAAAAGCTCCATATTCCGGTAGAATATCTTGGTGATGCAGATGTCACAATCGGCATTCCCGAGCTATTGCTGACCGTGGACTGCCAGTATGGGGAAGGGAATGTGCAGCACATAGACGCACGGCATGTCGCAATGATTGACCATCATAACACTGGGCGTGAGTCGGACGAAATGTGCGAAATCCGCGGCAATATCGTAAGCTGCGCAACCATCTGCTATGACCTCTTAAAAGCGGAAGGCTACGACGTGAACCGGGACATTTCCGTGGCAACGGCGCTGTTTTACGGGTTATTTATGGACAGCAACGAGCTTTCCGAGGTCAGGCACCCGCTTGAGCGCGACATGCTGGATTTCCTGAAAATCGACGAGCGGCTTTTGAATCATGTGACACATGCGAACTTTACATTGGAAGAATTTGAGACGGCAGGCATGGCGATGTTGCGCTACAATTACAATGAAAACAAGCGGCTTGCAATCATCAAGGCAAAGCCGTGCGACCCGAATATCCTCGGGCTGGTGGGCGATTTTGTGCTACAGGTGGACAGCATTGACGTGTGCATCATTTTCAATGAGCTTCCCGAAGGCTACAAGCTTTCCGTCAGAAGCTGTAGTCCGTATGTGACGGCAAATGATATGGCGGTGTTTTTGGTGGCGGACATCGGGAACGGCGGCGGGCATCTGAATAAGGCAGGTGGATTTATCAGCAGGAGCAAGTATCGGGAAAAGTACGGCGATTTGGGAATTGATACCTATATTTTTTCAAAGTCCGAGGAATATTATGATAGCTGTGATGTGGTGTACGCCAGCAAAGGCATCAGGGATATGGAAGGTTTTGACATGGCAGACTTTGCACTGTATAAAAAGCTTCCAAGCATATGCGGTTATGTGAAAACCTTGGACTTTTTGGAGCCCGGGACGCAATGCAGGATTCGTACCTATGAGGGCGACGTGGAAGTACGGGCGGCGCAGGATATCTATGTAATGATTGGAATGCTTGGAGAAGTGTATCCGATTGAACAGGATAAATTCGAGCAGAAATATCAGGCGTTGGAGGAGCCGTTCCACAAAGAATTTGAGTATGCCCCTTGCGTCGTGGACATGACAAAATCCAAAAAATATGAGCTCCTTCCATACGCGAAACAGTGCATCAGAAAGGCGGACTCCTTCATTTATGCCAAAAAGCTGACGATTCCGGCAAAAGTATTTTCAAAATGGAATTATGACGATTATATGTATGGAAAAGCTGGCGATTACATTTGCTACTCACCGGAGGACGAAACAGATGTGTACATTGTGAAAAAAGAGATTTTTGAAGAGACCTATGTTTATGAGGCGTGATGCTGAAAAACACAGAAGGACTTATGGGAAATGGTTCTTTTTTGGGAAACTGCAAGAAAGCTCTTTATTAAACCCTATCCATATGCTACAATATCAATGATTAAAGAGTCTGTGCCCAAGCACATCGTGAAAATTTTCATGTACTCTGCACAGACTTCGGAAGGAGCAGGGCAATCATGAATACGCAAATCGTGCCCCTGACACAGGATGAGGACAAGGAAGCACTGCTTGCCAAGCTGTCACAGGCAGGCAAAATCATCAAATCCGGCGGACTCGTGGCGTTCCCGACCGAAACCGTCTACGGTCTTGGCGGAGACGCCCTAAACGAAACGTCCTCCCAAAAAATATACGAGGCAAAAGGACGCCCAAGCGACAACCCGCTGATTGTCCACATTGCCGACATGGAGCACTTGGAAAAAATCGTGCAGGACATACCCGAATATGCAAAAAAACTCGCAGACGCATTCTGGCCCGGCCCGCTCACGATGATACTGAAAAAATCAGACGCAGTACCATATCAGACCACAGGTGGACTGGACACCGTCGCCGTCCGTATGCCCGCGCACCCGCTCGCATTAATTTTTATCAAGGAAGCTGGCGGATATGTCGCGGCGCCGAGCGCGAACCTGTCGGGCAAGCCAAGCCCCACGCGCGCGAAATACGTGATACAGGACATGGACGGCAGGATTGACATGATACTGGACGCCGATTCGGAAGCGGACGGCGCAATCGGGATTGAGTCAACGATTGTCGATTTGACAGGCGATGTGCCGATGATTTTGCGCCCCGGTTATATTACGCAGGAAATGCTTGAAAATGTCATCGGAAAAACGGACACGGATGTCACAATTTTGGACGAGCATTCCAAGCAGCCCCCGAAAGCGCCGGGTATGAAATACCGCCACTACGCGCCAAAGGGCGAGCTTGTTATCGTGGAAGGCGAGCCGCAGCAGGTTGTAAATTATATCAATGAACAGACCATGCTCCATGCGCAAAAAGGGGAAAAGACAGGTGTCATCGGAACCGACGAAACGATACGCCAGTACACGGCGGACAGTGTAAAAAATGCAGGCGCACGCGGCGACCTGCTGTCGGCGGCACAGCAGCTTTATACGTTTTTGCGCGAGTTTGACGATGAAAACATTGCGTACATCTATTCGGAGGCATTCCCCGCAGGCGGCATCGGACAAGCCGTCATGAACCGGCTGTTAAAGGCGGCAGGACATCAGTGCATAAAGCTTTAAGCTAAATATAAACATATAAATATAGAAGAAAATAGAACCAACCAACAGTTTCAAAAACGGAAAGGAGTGCGATACGACATGATTGCATTAGGAAGTGACCACGGCGGTCTGGAGTTAAAAAACAAAATAATCAAGTACCTTGAGGAGCATAATATTGCATATAAGGACTTTGGCTGTTACGAAAACAAGTCCTGCGACTACCCCGTATTCGGAAAGGCGGCGGCAAAGGCGGTTGCAAGCGGCGAGTGTGAGAAAGGAATTGTGGTGTGCACATCGGGAATTGGGATTTCCATCGCGGCAAACAAAATAAAAGGAGTGCGCTGCGCACTGTGCAGTGAACCGCTTTCCGCAAAAATGACAAGGCTGCACAACGACGCAAACATGCTTGCTCTCGGTGGCGCTTATGTAGGCGAGCTGCTTGCGCTTGAGATTGTGGAAACCTTTTTAAACACGCCGTTCTCAAATGAGGAAAAGCACATCAGGCGTGTGGCACAGTTGGAGGAAGATTAAAAATGCGCTGGCACCCGTATTTGCAGGTGCGGCAGAATGGAGATTACATGGCAAAAACAGTAGTAATGGATCACCCGTTAATCCAGCACAAAATCGGCATGATCCGACGGACTGAGACAGGAACAAAGGATTTCAGACAGACCATCGGCGAAATTGCAAACCTCATCTGTTATGAGGCGACAAGGGAACTAAAGCTTGCGGACGTGGAAATTGAGACGCCCATCTGCAAAACGACCGTAAAAGAGCTTGCGGGAAAGAAATTAGCCGTCGTGCCGATTTTAAGGGCAGGGCTTGGCATGGTTGACGGTATCCTGCAATTAATCCCTACTGCAAAGGTAGGACATATCGGACTCTACCGCGACCCCGAAACCTTGGAGCCGGTAGAATATTACTGCAAGCTGCCCGAGGACTGCGACCAAAGAGAGGTTTTTGTCGTAGACCCGATGCTTGCGACAGGCGGTTCATCAGTGGCGGCAATCCGTATGCTGAAGGAAAAAGGCTGCAAAAGCATTCATTTTATGTGTATCATTGCGGCGCCCGAGGGCGTAGAGCGTATGCAGCGCGAACACCCTGATGTGGATATTTATATCGGGGCGCTTGATGAAAAGCTCAATGACCACGGCTATATCGTGCCGGGCTTGGGAGACGCGGGCGACAGGATTTTTGGCACGAAATAAAAAGCAAAATTATGAGTTTGGGGAATGGTTTAGGACATGACAAAATCGGCTTTTAAGAAATCCGCGGCAAGAGCGGTGTCAGCAGTGCTTGCAGTTGTTTTGACGGCAACGTTTGCAGGCTCTTCGGCAATACCCGTCCATGCGGAGACAACACTGGAGCGCTTACAGCGCGCGAAAGAGGAGAAGGAAAAGACCGAAGACGCAAAAGAGGATACAGAGGACAGAAAGGATTCGCTTCAGATAACCAAAAATTCACTCTTGGGCGAGCTTGGCACGCTCAACGATGATTTGGCGGCAATCTCCACAAAGCTTGAGGGCATTGAGTCGGATATTATCACAAAGGAGGCGGAGATTGCGCAGGCGCAGGCAGACCTTGAGCAGGCAAAAATCGTCGAGCACGAGCAGTACGAAAACATGAAGCTGCGCATTAAGACGATGTATGAAAGCGGCGCAAGCTACGGTTACATCAATGTTCTGTTCAACGCCAGCAGCTTTGCGGACTTTTTAAACAGAAGCGATTACGTGGAACAGATTAACAGGTACGACCAGAAAATGCTGCGCAAATATGAGGAAAGCCGCAAGGACGTGGAGCAGAAGGAGGCACAGCTTACGCAGGAGCTTGAGGACTTGCACGTCCTGCAGGAGGAGGTAAACGCCGAGAAGAGCAAGGTCGCCGAGCTTGTGCGAAAGACCTCGCAGAATGTGGCAAGCTACACGGATCAGATTGCGGACGCGGAGGAAACCATCGACGCGCTGGAATCCATGATTAGCGAGCAGGAGCAGGATATTGCGGCATTGCAGAAGCAGTACGAGGAGGAGCTTGCAAAGTCAAGGCTTGCGGCGCAGTCAAGCTGGCGTGACATTTCGGAGGTTCAGTTTGAGGAAGGCGACCGTATGCTGCTTGCAAACCTGATTTACTGTGAAGCAGGCGCGGAGCCGTACAGCGGGCAGGTTGCGGTCGGTGCGGTGGTGATTAACCGTGTGTTAAGCTCACGCTATCCGAATACGGTTGTCGGCGTGATTTATCAGAACAAGCAGTTTTCGCCCGTAAACGACGGGCACCTTGCACTTGCGCTTGCAAATGACAGGGCGACGGCAAGCTGCTATCAGGCGGCAGACGAGGCAATGAGCGGCGTGACGAATGTCGGGCACTGTGTCTATTTCAGGACGCCCATTCCCGGAATTAACGGCATTCGGATTGGTGGGCATGTATTTTACTAATATAATGATAGGACAAAAGTACTATTGACATAACGGCAAAACGTAGAGTACCATTGAAAATACTGTAAAGAAGTGATAGGAACGAGGCAGGAAGGCGTGATGGCGGCATGAAATACAAGGTTGGCGTATCGGAGAAGGTTACAAAGGACGGCAAGGATTACCATGTGTGGAAGGTATCTGATGAGGCGGGCTTTTACTTGGCTGACGGTATCGTGGGCGAGGAAGCGCAGGAGCAGATTGAAAAAATTATCGCGTCTGCCTGTGCGCTTGCAGTCAGGCTGGAAACACAGGCGGAGGCTGCTACGCAGGAACAGTCAGAACAGAAACAGGCGGTGGCACAGGAGCCAAGGGAGCAGGAGCCAGAGAAGCAGGAACAAAAGACGCAGGAGGAGAAGCTTCCCTATTTCGTGCGCAGGAGCACGGGCGAAAAGATTGTGATTGATAAGGACATTTTCAAGCTTGGAAAGGACGCCGCATGTGTTGACTATGTTGTGGACAATAATCCGACAATCAGCAGAAACCATGCCGATATTGAGCGGAAAGAGGACGGCTTTTACGTAAGGGATAAGGGTTCCTTAAACCATACCTTTGTTGATGGGAAAAAAATCGCACCAAAGGAAGCCGTGAAGCTTACGTCGGGCAGTCTTTTACAGCTTTCCGATGAAGTGTTTGAATTTGTGAATGTTGTGGAAAAGAAAAGGAAAAAACGTTAGTGTACCGGCATGGAGGACAAGGGTGCAATGGAACTGCATTATACAGTGGCAGCACAGACAGATGTGGGAATTGCAAAGCAGATTAATCAGGACAGCCTGACCGTAAAGGTTGCAAATACGCCTTACGGCGAGACTGCCGTTGCGGTCATATGCGACGGCATGGGCGGCTTGACGCAGGGGGAAATTGCGAGTGCCGTTGTGGTGCGCGCATATGAACAATGGTTTTTAAAGGAGCTGCCGTTGGCGCTTGGTGAGAGCGGCGGCAGCTTGGACTTAACATGGCTGCGGGAGCGCTGGGAAACGCTTGCAAACGACTGCAATACGCGGATTTTGGACTACAGCAAGGAGCGCAGAACCACAATGGGGACGACGCTCACCGTCCTGCTTTTATTTGCGGGCAGCTTTTATATATCCCATGTGGGGGACTGCCGGGTGTATCAGATGACAGATTATGACAACCTATTGCATATGCTGACAAATGACCAGACATATGTGGCGCGCGAGGTGGCGTTGGGGCACATGACGCCTGAGCAGGCAAAAAATGACGCGCGCAAAAATGTGCTGCTGCAATGCATTGGAACGGTTCGCCATGTGGAGCCGGATTTTGTCAGCGGGCAGTATCAGGCGGGGGATAGCTTCCTGCTTTGCTCCGACGGGTTCCGGCACGAGCTTTTGGAGCGGGAGATATATGATTACTGTCATTTGGCATTGCAGGACATAGAATGGTGTGTGGCGTACAGGCAGGATAATTCGCGCCTGATGAACGGGCAGCTTAAGTATTTAATCGAGCAGAACAAAAGCCGCATGGAGAAGGATAATATCTCTGCCATTCTGCTGAAGGTGATGGACATGTAAATGGAATTGAAGGAGCTTTTATTGTTTTATGTTGAAAATTGGTTCCGTCGTTGACGGAAAATATAAGATTTTGAATGAAATCGGGCATGGGGGAATGAGCACGGTCTATCTTGCCATCAACGAGAAGGCAAACAAGCCGTGGGCAATCAAGGAGGTGCGAAAATCCTTCCGCCGCGATTTTGCACTATTGAAGCAAAGCCTTATTCTTGAGACGGATTTGCTGAAAAAATTAAGTCATAAAAATCTTCCCAGTATTGTCGATGTCATCGATTCTGATGAAAATTTCCTGATTGTTATGGATTATATTGAAGGGAACACCCTTGAGAAGCTGCTTAGGGAAAACGGCGCCTATCCGCAGGAGCAGGTTGTGGATTGGGCGGTGCAGCTCTGCGATGTGTTGCGCTATCTGCACACGCGGGAAAATCCGGTTGTTTACCGGGACATGAAGCCGTCGAATGTGATGTTGAAATCGGACGGGAATGTTGTGTTAATTGACTTTGGGACGGCAAGGGAATTTAAAAGGCACAACGCAGGCGACACGACCTGCTTGGGAACACAGGGCTATGCGGCACCAGAGCAGTTTGGCGGAATGGGGCAGACGGACGCGAGGACGGATATTTATTGTCTTGGCGCGACGATGTATCATCTGCTGACAGGGCATAATCCCTCGGAACCGCCTTACGAGATGTATCCGATTACAAAATGGAAACCGGAATTATCGACAGGCTTGGAGAAAATCATTTTAAAGTGTACGCGGAAGAACCCGCAGGACAGGTATCAGACAGCGGAAGAACTGATGTACGCCCTTAAGCATTATCGGGATTTTGAGACAAAGACGCAGATAAAATGCAGGAAGCGGGTTTTCGGGTTTGCAATCATGCTTTTTCTTTGTCTTTTGTGCACCGCCTTTAGCGTTGGGTTTCGGGTGGCTGCGCAGGAAAGAACGCGTGACGAATATGCACTTTTGCTTGAGACGGCGGGACGGACGACGGACACGCTTGCGGCATGTGCCCTTTATATAGAAGCGATTGAGCTGGACGCTGCGCGTGCGGACGCGTATCATGCGTACTATAACCGCGTGGTGGAGGACGGCACCTTTGATGTCGATGAGGAGGAGCTTCTGATAAAAATGAACATGAGCGCACAGGAGCATTTTAAGACCTTTGAGGCGAAGGCGCCGTTGGAGTATGCGGATTTCTGCTATGAAATCGGCAATGCGTACTGGTACTATTATGCGCATGAGGAAAACCGCAAGACACGGGCGCTTGGCTGGTATGAGGCAGCATTATCGTGCTATGAGGGAAACGGCGCGCGCAGCCTTGCATATGGGCGATGCAGGCTTTACGTGGAAATTGGGAGCTTTTACAAGCATATGATTGCGGCGCAAATCGACGGAACCGACGCGGGTATCTATGGAAGGTACTGGAGCAGCCTGTCACAGCTTAAGGCATTGAATGATGAAAAGCCCGACCGTGAGCTGATTACGCTTCGCATGTATCATGAAATCATTGTGCGTGTGACGGAGTATGCGCGGTATTTTATGGACGATGGCGTACCGTATGAGGAGATTATGGCAATGTTTGACAGCATTGAGGCGGATATTGGGAAAATGAAGGAGGGTGCAATGCCCGCTGTACTTGAGGAAATCGAAAAAATTCAGGAGCTGCGGCTGCTGGCAGATAAGATTGTGAGGTCAACCTATAAATAAAAATCAGGGGGAGCTTTGGTAAAATCAATGGGGGAAATGGATATGGGAATTTCAGAAATGACACATGTGTCATATTTCTTTACGGGCGTGGCTGTTTTGCTTGGGATTTTAAGCGTGGCAATGTATTTTGCACTGGACATCAGGCGGTGCTGGGGGATTGTGAGGGGCAGGCGTTTTGTGTCTGTCAAAGAAAATACGTCCTATTTCGGGGAAACGGGGGAAGGAGAGCAGCAAACGGAAAGGCTTTGCAATGACAGGACAGAGCTTCTTTGTTTGCAGGAGGAGACGGTTTTGCCGGAGACAATGACACTGGTGCAGGACATTGTGCTGATGGACGCGGATTTTGTCGATTGCGCCCGCCAATGAACAGGTATTGCGTAAATCCTTGACGTGCGGGGAAGTCTTTTATATACTGGTATAAGACCTTTATAAAGTATGGGAGTGAGATTGGAATGAAAAGGAAAATGCGTGTGATTGTGGTCTGTGTGGTTTTATGCGGTCTGCTTGCCGCGTGCGGGAACAAGCTCGACGCGCGGGGCTATTTGCAGGCGATGCTTGATTTATCCTATAAAGGCGAGACGGGCGATTATGTGGAAATGGAGCTTGGCAGCGCCGAGGAGGCACAGGCGTTATATGAGCGCGGAATTGACTCGGAGATGTTGTTTTTTAAGGAAAAGCTGAGCATGTCGGAGGAGCTTGAGGAGGATTTCCGCAGCCTTTTTAAGGAGCTTTACGGGAATGCAAAATACACGGTCGGCGAGGCGAAAAAGCAAAAGGACGGCTCTTACGTGGTGGAAATTACATATGAGCGCATGAAGGTGTTTGAGCCGGCGCTGACGGCGTATAATGAGCGGATTGCAAGCCTCCCGGAAGCTTGGGCGGCGTTGGAGGAAAAGCCGACACAGGAGCAAATGCTTGAGGACATGACGGAAATTTTGCGCGACGCATTACAGGAAAGCGTCTCGCAGGCACAGTATGAGGAGCCGCAGACGCTTTCTATCAGGATTGAGCTGATTGAAAATGTGTACACGCCAAACAGCGAGGACGTGATTGCGCTTGAAAAGGCACTGTTTGACTCGGATTACAGCTTAGAGGACACGCAGGGCTGAGAAGCCGGGCTGTCCGGAGGAATTGATATGTCTTATATAAAATGTGAAAATCTGATACTTGGATACGAGGGGGTTCCGGTTGCGCAGAACATCAGTTTTGATGTGCGAAAGGGTGATTATCTGTGCATTCTTGGTGAAAACGGGGCGGGAAAGAGTACGCTTATGAAAACGCTTTTGGGGCTTACATCTCTTATGGGCGGCAGCATTTTGTATGGCGATGGACTGGAGGGCTATGAAATCGGCTATCTCCCGCAGCAGACCTTTGTGCAGAAGGATTTTCCGGCGTCGGTGTGGGAAATCGTGCTTTCCGGCGCGTTGTCCAAATGTGGCAGACGTCCCTTTTTTGGGAAGGAAGAGAAAGAACTGGCGGAACAGAACCTGCGCCGCATGGATATTTGGGAGCTGAAAAGGGAGTGCTACCGTAATCTGTCCGGCGGGCAGCAGCAGCGGGTGCTGCTTGCAAGGGCGCTTTGCGCGTCCTCAAAGCTTTTGGTGCTTGATGAGCCTGTGACGGGACTGGATCCGAAGGCGACGGCGGAATTTTACCAGTTGATTAAGGACTTAAATAATGAAGGGCTGACAATTATCATGGTAAGTCACGATATTCATGCTGCGGTGAAATATGCAAGCCATGTGCTGCATGTGGAGAAGGAACAGTCTTTTTTTGGCACTGCAAGGGAATATGTGAAAAGTGATTTTTGGAAGGATATAGGAGGGGACGTGCAGTGATAGAGACATTACAATTTTATTTATCCTATCCGTTTGTGCGGTATGCGCTGATTGTTGGCACGCTGATTGCGCTTTGCTCCTCGCTGCTTGGCGTGACGCTTGTGCTCAAACGGTTTTCGTATATTGGCGACGGGCTTTCGCATGTGGCGTTTGGGGCGCTTGCAATTGGTACGATATTTGACCTTACAAGCACGTCGATTGTTGTAATGCCAGTGACAGTGATTGCGGCAGTTTTAATCTTACGCACGGGGCAAAACCCGAAAATTCACGGGGACGCGGCGATTGCAATGCTTTCGGTTGGCTCGCTTGCAATCGGGTATTTGGTCATGCACCTGTTTTCGACCTCGGCAAATATTTCGGGCGATGTGTGCAGCACGCTGTTTGGCTCAACGTCAATCCTTACGCTCACGAAGGCGGAGGTGTGGCTTTGCGTGGTGATGTCGGTGGTTGTCGTGGCGGTTTTTGTGGTTTTATATAACAGGATTTTCGCGGTGACGTTCGACGAGAATTTTGCGAAGGCGACGGGGGTTAAGACCAATCTGTATAATACGCTGATTGCGGTGATTACGGCGGTGATTATCGTACTTGCGATGAATCTTGTCGGTTCGCTTCTGATTTCAGCGCTGATTATTTTTCCGGCGCTTTCGGCAATGCGCGTGGTTCAGAATTTTAAGGGCGTGGTGATTTATTCCACTGTGATTTCAGTGTTCTGTGCGCTGTTTGGGATTGTGGTTTCCATTCTGTTTTCAACGCCTGTCGGCTCGACGATTGTGGCGGCGGATATTGTGATGTTTGGTGTTAATTGCCTGGTTGGGAAAATATTGGGGAAATAAAAATCAGCGGCGTGGCTGCCGCTGACCGGTTTATTTCTTTTTTTTCTGTATTGCCTGAAAAATGGCAATTCCGGCAACCACAATAAAGGCAATGCCGACGACGATTTCTACAATACTGTACATTTTTCCACACCTCCGTTTCTGCAAAATCTGATATTATTTTAGCATAGTTATATAGTGCCTGCAATGATGGGATTGTTAAATACAGGGATTTGTGCATTTTCGCTGATTTCCACCACAAAAGATAAAGTCATGCAACCCCCCATTCCCGCATATCATGTAATGAGTTCGAGTTGTGCGGGTAGAAGGTATGGGTGTGAAGCAGGGAAAAAACACTGCAAAGGTATTGACGGTTTTATTGGTGCTTTCGATGATTCTGGTGGCGCATGAATCAGTGCAGTTTGTGAGCACGCTGGAGGAGCATATACGTGCGGCAAAAAATAAATCCGTGACGATTGTGGTTGACGCAGGTCATGGCGGAATTGATCCGGGCAAGGTCGGCGTGAATAATGCCTTGGAAAAAGACGTCAATCTTGCGATTGCCCTGAAGCTAGAGCGGAACCTGAAGGCAAGCGGTATCAATGTGGTGATGACGAGAACGGACGACAACGGGCTCTACAGTGAGAGCGACTCCAACAAAAAGGTGCGCGACATGAAAAAGCGCCTTTCGATTATAGAAGCGGCAAACCCGATGCTTGCGGTCAGTATCCATCAGAACAGCTATCCCGACCCTTCCGTGAGCGGGGTGCAGGTTTTTTATTATAAGGACTCCATCAAGAGCAAGACGGCTGCGGAGATTATGCAGACGCAGCTTGTAAAAAGCCTAAAGCCTGCAAAGGAGCGGGTTGCGAAGGATAATAGCAGTTATTACTTACTGAAAAAGACTTCCGTTCCCATTATGATTGTGGAGTGCGCCTTCATGAGCAACCCGACCGAGGCGGATTTATTGATACAGGACGACTTTCAGGAGCGCGTAGCGTGGGCAATTTATATGGGAATTATGCAGGTCATCAACGACTAAACCGCAAAAAACGGCGGCACAGGGCAGCATTGCGCCATGTTACCAAAATAAAACAAAATATGCCATAACGAACAATACACAGAAAAAGCACCATACCCTATAATAAAAAGCAAGAAAAGAGCAGGGAGGTGCTTTTAATGCGTTATGGATATTTTGACAATGAAAAGCGGGAATATGTGATTGAGCGGGTGGATTTGCCAACCTCTTGGACAAATTACCTCGGAGTGGAGGATACCTGTGTGGTAGTGAACCATACGGCATGGGGGTATATGTTTTATAAAACCCAGGTGGTCGCGACGGCGGGGAGCGGTCAGGGCGGAATTGAAATCATACAGAGGGAAAATCCCGACATTTTGTTTTCCGACATCAGAATGCCGGGAATGGACGGGCTGACCATGATTGCCGCATTGAAATCGGAGCACCCCCATATGCAGATTGCCATTCTCACGGGCTTTCGTGATTTCGAGTACGCTAGGGAGGCGATACGCCTCGGGGTGACGCGGTTTCTGCTCAAGTCCTCCAAAATGGAGGAGTTGGAGGAAGCGGTTTCGGTCATGGTAGAAAATCTCTCTGACAGGAAAATGGGCACGGACGCAGACAAAACCGAACAGGAACCGGAGGGAATGGCAGCAGGCAAGCCCAGAACTTTGCACTTGCTGCAAAGTTCGTGAGAATGCATAGTGGTTGAGATGCATCAAGCCACCACGAAGTGGTTTTGCATGGCTTGATGCTTGTAACAGGAAGCCGAAGGCTGAACTGTTACAAAAATGGCGGTCTGCAGGGGATAAAATCTTGACATAAACAAATAATTAGTTTAAAATCCATAATTAGTTATAAAAATTATTCTTAATACCAACGGAAATTGAGAGAGGGGTAAAGGTTTACAATGAAAAAGATAAGCAAAAATTTAGTTGTTGTAACATTGTCAATTGCATTGGCAGCGTCCAGCCTGACGGGGTGTGGAGCCGCACCGGCTTCAAGTCCTTCCAAGGATAGCGCCAGTGACGCGGGTGCTGTTTCCAAGGATACAGGCGCAGACACGTCCGGCGATACCGCAAAGGAGGCGGCGGACGACGCTTCCGAGGATAAGGCTTTTGAAGGCGCGGAAACGGATACGGTGCAGTGGTTTAACGCGTCGTATGCAATCCTTACCTATGCAAACGGTCAGGATTATAACCTGTTTGGCGGCGCCGAGCCGGGCAAGGTGATGGAAATGCAGTATCAGGCAATGCTGGATAGTGCATGGGGCGTCACAGACCGCACGAGCGCGGACGAAACGCTTGACTGGATTTTGACAGAGGGACATCGTGAAGACTTTATGATAACAGGTGAGCTGCTTGAGCAGATGGCGGCAGAATGCGGGGAAGAGGAGCTGGAGAATTATTTGATTGTGGAATTTGAAGAGACTCCCGAGGACGCAGAGTTTGACATGATGACCTATAATATGTATAAGGAGTTCGGCGAGACGGCGATTGACGGCTGGGATTACTGCCGTGCGCTGAGCCTGTTGAGTTTTTATTACATGGCAGGTTACTATACAAAGGAGGAGGCGCTTGACAAGTCCCTTGAGATTGCCGAGACGGTACAGCCGCTGTTCACTTCATGGGACGAGCTGATTGACAGCTACTTAAGAGGGTATGAATACTGGGCGGAGGAGGACAGCTCGGAGCGCCGCGCGCTTTACGAGGAGCTTTTGGCAGCAGACGACAACCCGTTCCGCGTGGATTATAATACAACGCTGGAAAAGACTTGGTAATGGACAGGCGTTGGAAAATCCGGTTTTAGACAGGTGGAAACCTTATAAATGCTACATTTTGTGGTGTTTATAAGGTTTTTTTATGCACATGTTGACTTTTTGGCATGGTCATTCGTTATAAAGGGTAGAAGGGGGTGCTTTTTGATGCTTGAGAAGATTATAAGAACATACTATGACGCAATCTTTCGCTACTGTTATCATCATGACCGGAATACTGCTGAAATTCATGCAGCATTTTCAGGGGGAGCTGCTACGGGTTGCAGTGTGCGGCGTTTATGCGGCGGCAGTTGCTTTGGCGCTGCTTGGAAATTCAAAAGTATTCGGGTGGTATCTGCCGGATTATTTTAAGGTATGGTGTATTGTGTGCGTTGCAGGGCTTGGGTTTGGGATTTGGCAGTTTGTATGCCTGTATCATAAGCTGTCGGGTTTTGAGCAGATTGCATGATAAACATATGTTTGCGATTTGGGAGGAGTGGTAAGAAAATGGAACTGGTACTGGACAGGGTGACAAAACAATATAAGAATAAAATTGCGGTAGACAGGTTAAGTGCAACGCTAAAGGAGGGCGTGTATGGCTTGCTCGGTGCAAACGGTGCGGGGAAAACCACGCTGATGCGCCTGATTTGCGACATTGCCAAAATCAGCAGCGGGGAGATACGGCTTGACGGGGAGGATATCGGGGCAATGGGGGAACGATACAGGGATTTGCTTGGCTATCTTCCGCAGGATTTCGGTTATTATCCGAATTTTACCGCGATGGAATTTATGCTGTATATTGCCTCGCTAAAGGGGTTAGCAAGGGGCTATGCAAAGGAGCGGAGTAAGGAGCTTTTGCAGATGGTTGGTCTGGCAAATGAAATGCGGCATAAGGTAAAGACGTTTTCCGGCGGAATGCGCCAGCGGCTGGGCATTGCGCAGGCATTGCTAAACGATCCGAAGCTTCTTGTGCTTGATGAGCCTACGGCGGGGCTTGACCCGAAGGAGCGGGTGCGGTTTCGCAACATGATTGCGGAGCTTGGCAAAGACAGGATTGTCATTCTTTCCACGCATATTGTGTCGGACGTGGAGGAGATTGCGGACTGGATTTTTTTGATGAAGCAGGGGCAGTTTATTGCGCAGGGGACATTGGAGGCGTTAAAGCAGCATTATTTGGAGGTGACGCATTCGGAGTGCGCAGCGCCGTTTAACTTGGAGAAGCTTTACTTATTTTATTTTTCAGAGGGAGATGAGGGGTATGATTTGGTTTGAGTGGAAGAAGATATTTGAGCGCAGGCTGAATATGGCGGCAATGCTGTTGGGGTATCTGCTGATTGGTGCATGTGTGTTCTGTTTTATTGCAAAGGAGAACATTTATGATGGGTTTTATTTGTGGTTTGTGATTGTGATTTGCGTAAGCCCGGTTTTTTCATCGGAATACGAGTCGGGAGCGGCGGCGCTGCTGCTTACGACAAAGCATGGAAAGGGCAGGCTGGTTTGGTCAAAGCTTGTGGCGGCGCTTTTGTTTACGGCAGGGTATTTGGCGGTCGGAATATTGGCAGGTGTGGGGGTAGTCGGTCTGTTTTTGGGATTTTCGGGCGCGGATTTGCCGGTTCAGTTGTGGAATTCGGTCATTCCGTATAATCTGACGCTTGGGCAGACCTGCGCGGCGAATTTTGCAATCATTCTTTTGAGCGGAATTACGCTTGCGCTTGTCCTGCTATGCTGTTCGGCGAGACTACGTTCCTCGCTTGCGACGTTGGTGATTGGGTTTATGGTTATTATTGCGCCAGTGTTTTTTCCGATGAGTAAGGAGAGCGGGCTGTGGAACCATATCAATTATCTGTTTCCGGTGAGGGCGGCGAATTTGAAGAACATGCTTGGTTCGTTTGTGAGCTATCCGGTGGGGGATTTTGTGATTTCTTATGTAGAGATGCTGGCGGTTGTGTATGGTCTGATTGGGATTATGGCGTTTGTGCTGACGCGCAGAGGGTTTGTGAAGGCGCGGTAAAAATAATAAAAAACAGTGCCAAGGCATAGGGCTATGCCCCTGTCGTTGCCTTGGCACTGTTTTGTTATTGTTTCACGGGAGGATGCAGGTCCCATTCGGGAAAACAGCTTGCAAATCCTTCCAAATTCTGCGTCAGAACCACCTTTTCCATTTTTTGGATATCCGAACCGCCCTGACCAAACATCAGTTCCAGCTCGGCGAAATCATCATCAAAATTCTGTTCCATTCCGATACTCCTTTCCTATGCAATAATCTCCCTGACAGGCTTGCTCTCAAATTGATATACGACATTTTTGGCGTTTTGCCATTGCTGCGCAGTCTGATTGATTTTTTCTTTTCCGCTGATAATGCGGGACGCATAGCTTTGCTCGATTGCCTCGATTTTTTCCGCGGTCGTCTTTTTGGTCTTGACAGAGAGAACGGCAAGCACGCCGGCTCCGATTAGTAAAAGAATGCCAAGTCCCGTAACGGTGACCAGACCGATTAAGCCAAACACCGCCATGACAATTGCCGCAATCATCAGTGTTTTTTCATTGCTGCGGCTTGCTTTCTCAAGCTCCGCCGCACGCCGCCTTGTCATGTCCGCTTCAAACGCACTGCAAAGCGCATCGGCATTGCTTCCGTCCTCCGTAGTACCGCTCCAGCCGTCAACGTTTATCGTAATCTGATTTGGAAATGCTTCTTTCTTCTCGGTGATATAGGTATGGAAGCCCTTTCGGATATATCCGCTTAAGAAGGAAACGGCGGTCTTTCGCTCCGAAGGCGAGGTGTCCTTGTCCGTCAAAATCACATTTGACATCTGTTCAACCAAATTCAGCGTCTGCTGCTGGCGCTCCTGCTCAATCTTGATAATGGATTGTCTTGCCGCTTCCTTATCGCCCTCAAAGTATTTGATTGCCTGTAAATAGGCTTCCTCCTTGCGCAGTGGCTCCTCG
The DNA here is from genome assembly GCA_947567595.1 of uncultured Lachnospiraceae bacterium. Lineage (GTDB taxonomy): Bacteria > Bacillota > Clostridia > Lachnospirales > Lachnospiraceae > COE1. The sequence goes on from CANOMQ010000015.1 coordinate 65,623, forward strand.
TCCTCATTATAGCGGCTGATTAGCTGAATGAGGCTCTTGTCGATATTGGCTTTCAGGCTGTTTTGGTCGATGTAGGCATTGTTGATTCCGGTCAGGTTTTCCGCGATGGAATCCACCGCCATAATGCGGCTGACATATTCGTTGATGTTCTCATATTCCGTTACCGCGTCGCCCAAGTCGGGATAGAGGTGGGAAATATCAAGACTGAACCGGTTACAATATTCCTTCCACGTTTTCTCCTGCGAAGCCTCAAGATTGCTGCTGTTTCCACGGATTTCATTCATCCACTGCATGACATAATCGTCGCACATATGCTTCTTGTCGGGACCAAACACGCCGTTGATATACGCGTCAATGTACGCAAAGCTTCCCTCTGAGAAATTTGCCGCATTCTGATGGGAAAAATAGATGGACAGCCATTCATAGCAGGTATCCACCCTGTTGTTTCTGCGGCAGATAAGTGCCATTGTGATGGCAGTTCGTTCCTCGTCCCGCTTGACAGCCTCCGCGATTGCACGCTGTGCCAAATCCCGGTCGTTTCCAATCCATGCGGCAACGGCAACGAGACACGGGGCAAGCCAGTATTTGGGTGTAGAAAGCATCAGCTCCTCCGAAACCCTTGAGATTGTCGCTTTTTTAACAAGCGCCAAATCCGTGGCTTGCAGCACGCCAAGCATTGTTTCCCGGATAATTTTGTAATTTCCGTAATTTTGCTCCAGCTCCTGCCGGACACGGACAAGTTCTGTGGAAGCCTGCTGCAGGGCTGCCTGCTTTTTTTGGTCATTGACCATCTGCTGGAATTTCTGTGTCAGAACCTGAATGTTATGGTTTGCGGTCTCAAGTGCCATGCTGGTATCGTGAACCATTTTACCGAGCTGTTCCGTCGTTTCGGAAAGCGCGTCAATTTTTCGTTCCAGCCTTGTCACGTCAATATGTACGGTCTGTACGGTTTGTTCTGCCATTTTTTATACCTCCATTTTGGCATCGGATAAAAACTGATTTTGTTTTTTCCGATAAGAATTCATAAATTTTTCCCGGTATTCGGGGCTGTTCATCGCACTGATAATATTGCCGACCGGAATGACATAGTTGTCATAAAAGTAGCGTGTCTTGGACTTTAGATAAAAGCTGTTGTCCATATAAGGCGAATCCGGATTCGTCTCAATCGACTTTAACAGTGCGAAGCAGGTTTTGGGTATGGAGCAGTATTCCGCCAGCTCCTGATACATATCGGCAAGCTCCTTTGTCAGATATCCGGTGGAGGCTCTCTTGGAAATCAGGTAGGGGCATATCTGGTCGATAAAGCCGCACAGCGTTTCCTTGTCCTCCTCCGCCTGCATATTTGCCGCAATCAGTTGAATCATATCCGCCTCATAGTCCTGTATTCGGTATGAGGACGCGATTAGCAAATTCCTTAAATCCTCCACCTCATCATACTCCAAGGCGACCTCCTGCATTTGCTGGAAAAACCGTTTCAGTGCACCGTCATTTTTGGCAACAAATTCTTCATAATACGCCATCATATAAAGGGCAGGAGCGTTGTCCGCCAAAATATTTAAAACCTCCATTGCGTAATGTCTGGAATCCTCAAACTTTCCGTTCATAAAAAACTGAATTGCATTCTGACGGCTGAAGACAACCTTTCCGTTTGTGTTCAGCGTTGCCCTCGAATAGTATTCCTCCTTGCCGCAGGTATTGCAGATTAGTTTTCTGTTTTTGGGATCAAATTCGACATTGGAGCTGCCACAGCCGTGGCATTGTAATCCACCTGAATCCATAGTCCCCTCCTCATAATATTAAAATCGTGATTGGTTTATCGTGCGTTGCTAAGACTGCTGTTTCGCCGGCTCCATGTAACGGCGGCAGCCTTGATTGTTTCTATGACTGTTTCTGTGTCCGCGTCGTTTGACAAGGCTTCCTGTATCTGATTTAAGTTTTCGATAAAGGCTTCCTCGTAGAAGCCAAGCTACAAGGAGAAGCTGCGGATAAGAAGCTACAGGCAGGTTTCTGCACAGGACACGGTTTTTGTCGAGCTAAAGAAAAAATACGACGATGTTGTCTATAAACGGCGTGAGTCCCTTACACAGCTGGAAGCCTTGGAATGGATTTTGCGGGAAACGCCATTTCCAAAAGCGACGCAGATTGGTAATGAAATTGATTACTTTTTTACATATTATCAGACACTTAGACCAAAGGTATTTTTATCCTATGAGCGGGAGGCGTTTTATGCGCTTGACGGGAGCGACTTTCGGGTGACGTTTGATGAAAAGATTCTTGCAAGACAGGAAGAGCTGTCACTTTCAAGGGAGATATATGGAACACCGTTAATTGACGATGCGCATGTGCTGATGGAGCTTAAGACCTCGGGGGGTATTCCGCTTTGGCTGACAAGGGTATTGGCACAGGAGCAGATTTACAAGACCTCGTTTTCAAAATACGGAACGGCGTATCGGCGGATTATTTATAATAAGGAACAGGAAAGCAGACAAAAATATATTGCTTAGAAAAGGGAAAGGAATGTTAAAAAGATGTCAGAAATGATTTTTAAAGGACTGTTTGACGCGGAAACCGCGTATGTTATCGGGGTGTCGGATTTTTTGGTTTGCATTATCAGCTCACTTGTTATAGGATTGATAATAGCAGTGATGTATACGTATCAAAACGAGTATACGCGCAGCTTCATCGTAACGCTCGCCATGATTCCCGCAATTGTATGCGCCGTCATTATGATGGTAAACGGAAATGTGGGCGCAGGGGTTGCGACGGCAGGGGCGTTCAGCCTTGTGCGGTTCCGTTCATTGCCGGGGACGGCGAAGGAGATTGGCATTCTTTTCCTTGCAATGGGAACGGGACTGATTACCGGTATGGGGTATATTGCGTATGGATTTTTGTTTGCAGTCGTGCTAAGTGCGGTTTATCTGTTGTATGCGCGGATTGGCTTTGGCACGAAAAAGCAGGCGGCAAAGCAATTTGCTTTGAAAAAGACAATGCGTATCACCATTCCCGAGGATTTGGATTATACGGCGGTTTTTGATGATATTTTTGAACAGTATACGGACACGAGGGAGCTTGTCAGCGTAAAGACGACCAATATGGGAAGCCTTTTCCGGCTGACTTATGAAATGACGCTAAAGGACAGCAGTATGGAAAAGGCGCTGATTGATGATATCCGATGCCGGAACGGGAATTTGGAAATTACGGTTTCAAGGCAGGAGACGGCGGTTGTGCCGGAGCTTTGATTGATGCATATGATTGCATAATAAATTATGGGAAGGTTTTTGTGCAAAAAAGAGAGTGCTATTTACGCCGCGAAAGGCGGCATGGAGGATTATGATGAAAAAATGGAAATGGATTGCAGTGATGCTATCGGCAGGTTTATGCTTGACGGCGTGTGCCAGTACCTTGGAAGCGACACAGGACAATATTGTCGGGCAGGATACAAGCGGGGACGTTCGTGAGGACACTCGTGAAGAATTTAACAATGGTGCAAATGATGATACAAACGACGAAGGAATGACAAACCCTGATACGGCGAATAAGTCGTTTCAAGGGGAACCAACAATCATCGACACCGAAGCTGCATTCTCCAAACGTGACCTAAGCGGTGAATATGAGGAGGAGCAATGTGAAAAAATAACGCTGCGCGATAACGCATCCACCACCGACAGCGCAAACGTTGCAATCGACACGAATATCATCACCATTCAAAAAGAAGGAACATACATCATAGACGGTTCTATGGAAAACGGCATGGTTATTGTAGACGTTGACAAGACAGAAAAAGTCCAGCTTGTTTTGAATGGTGTTTCAATAAAAAGTGACACCTGCGCACCAATCTATGTCAAAAAAGCAGATAAGGTTTTTATCACACTTGCCGACGGGACACAGAACACGCTCACAAACGGCGGTTCGTTTGAAGCGATTGACGACAACAACATTGATGCCGTTATTTTTTCAAAGGACGATTTGACCTTAAATGGTACAGGAAGCCTTACAATTTCTTCCCCGACGGGACACGGAATTGTTTCCAAAAACGACCTTGTAATAACAAACGGGACGTACGAAATCACGGCGGCACTCCACGGGCTTGCGGGAAAAGATAGTGTTGCGGTTGCAGATGGCAGCTTTGTCATTACAGCGGGGAAGGACGCAATCCATTCCGCAGATACAGACGACGATACGGTGGGCTGGGTGTACATCAAGGACGGCAGTTTTACGTTTACGGCGGAGGGCGACGGGATTGAGGCGGTCAATGAAATCAACATCACGGGCGGCACACTGAACGTCACAAAATCAGAGGAAGGGCTTGAAGCGCGCCTGATTAATATCAGTGGCGGAACGGTTGACATTACTTCTTATGACGACGGACTGAACGCGACGGATAAGCGGACTTCGACACAGACGGCACAGAGCGAAAATGCGGGTGGCTTCGGCGGAATGGGTGATATGCACGAGGAGGCGAATATCCATATTTCAGGCGGAACGGTCATGATAAATGCGGAGGGCGACGGGATTGATTCCAACGGTTATCTGACCGTCAGCGGCGGAACAGTTTATGTGCTGGGTTCTTCGAGTGGGAAGGACGGTGCGCTTGATTACAGTATTTCCTCGCAGATTAGCGGCGGTACGGTGGTTGCGGCAGGGCAGAGCAATATGGCGGTGAATTTCTGCGAAGGCTCCACACAGGGCGCAATTCTTGTCAACATACAGTCACAGCAGCAACCGGGAACGGACGTTGTTTTGCTTGATGGTGACGGAAATGAACTGATTGCGTATACGGTGGAAAAGCGGTACAATTCCGTCGTGGTAAGCTGTCCGGAAATTGTTGATGGTGGAAGCTATAAATTGAAAATGGGAACGGAAGAAACGCAGATTACGATGGACGGACTTCTATATGGGGAAGGTCATGAGATGGGCGGATTCGGCGGCGGACACGGCGGACGCGGTGGAATGAAGGGCGAACCGGGTGCAATGCCGCATGGAGACCGAAAGCCAAACGCAGAAAGACCGAATGGCAAAATGCCAAATGGAGAAATACCGAATGGTGACAAACCGGACGGAGAAATGCCGCCGGACATGGAATTTCCAAATGACGAGGTGAAACCACAGTGAGACTTTTACTGGCAGAAGACGAAAAGTCGCTATCAAAGGCGATCACAGCAATCCTAAAAAAGAACCATTACACAGTAGACGCCGCCTATGACGGAGTGGAGGCACTCGAATACATCAACGCAAACGAATACGACGGAATTATTTTGGATGTGATGATGCCGCGCCTTGACGGGATTGACGTGCTCCAAACGCTCCGTGCGCAGGGAAACGCCACACCAGTCATTATGTTAACTGCAAAGGCAGAAGTGGAAGACAAGGTACTCGGTCTGGACAGTGGCGCAAACGACTACCTCACAAAGCCCTTTGCGTCAAAAGAGCTTTTGGCGCGTATCAGGGCAATGACGCGCAGCATGGTGGGAAACAATCAGACAAATTCCAAGCTCTGTCTTGGAAACATCACACTGGACAGCGCCACCTTTGAACTTTCCTCCCCGACAGGAAGTTTTACGCTTGCAAACAAGGAATTTCAGATGCTGGAGCTTTTGCTGCGCAATCCGAAACAGATTATATCCGCAGAACAGGTGATGGACAAAATATGGGGCTTTGATACCAACGCGGAGAGCAACGTAGTGTGGACATACATCTCTTATCTGCGCAAAAAACTCGCCGCACTCAAGGCAGATGTGGAAATCAAGGCAAGGAGAAATGCCGGATATTACATTGAACACACAGAGGAGCAATAGACAATGATTAACAGGATTCGCACGAAATTCATTATCCTTTCAACTGCATCGCTTTTGCTGCTGCTGATTGTAATCGTAACGTCCAGCAGTCTCCTCACCTACAGGGAGGTAATAGCAGACGCCGATACCGTGCTTGACATGCTTGCGGACAGGATAAGTCAGGGGAACAAGCCGATGCTTCCCAAACCTCCTAAGGACGAGCTGCCGCCCGATGAGCTTTTTGAGAAAACAAATGAAGACGAAGGCGATACCCATTTGCGGAAAAAGGGCTTTTTTGGCGGCAGGCGACTACCCTTGGAGGCGATGTACGAGTCTCGTTTTTTCACGGTCATCGTATCAGCAGACGGGGAAATTACGGACATTAACACGGAAAACATTTCGATGGTTGATAGGGACGAGGCGCAGGCATACGCAAAATCCGTAATCCGTCAAAACCACGAACGCGGCTTTTACGAGACCTTCCGCTATAAAACGCTGCAAAAAGAAAATGACACATGTGTCATATTTTTGGACTGCCAAAGAAGTCTTGACACGTTCCACGCTTCCATTGCAATCAACTGCCTGATTTCTTTTGCAGCGTTTCTTGTCAGCATGATAATCATTATTTGTGTTTCCAAAAAAATCGTACGCCCTGTTTCCGAGAGCTATGAAAAACAGAAACAGTTTATTTCAATGGCAGGGCACGAGCTGAAAACGCCTCTCACGATTATCAGTGCGGACGCGGAAGTGCTTGCGATGGAGCTTGAACAGGAAAATGACTGGCTGAATGACATATGCAGTCAGACGCAGCGAATGGCAGTGCTGACAAATGACCTTCTAAGCCTTTCGAGAATGGACGAAAACAGGGAGCCGTTTACCATGATACCGTTTCCGATATCCGATGTCGTGAGCGAGACCGTGCAGTCCTTTCAGACACTTGCGCACAGCAAGAACAGGAATATTGCAGCAGACATCACACCAATGCTGTCTTATACGGGCGACGAAAAAGCCATTCGACAAATAACAGGTGTTCTCCTTGACAATGCAATTAAATATTCCCAATCGACAGATATCGCGTTAACGTTAAGAAAAAAGGGACACAATCTCATTCTTTCCGTGACAAACAGCGCAGAGCCATTGACAGACGAACAGCTTCAACGGTTTTTTGACCGTTTTTACCGCACAGAGCAGTCGCGCAATTCCGAAAAGGGCGGCTACGGTCTTGGATTATCCATCGCCAAATCCATTGTGGAGGCGCACAAAGGAAAAATTACCGCAACTGCACCCAAAATAGGATTCGTGCAGATTACGGTAACACTTCGCAGCAACTAATCATTTTAACTAATCTTCTTCCGACGTTTCCAGCGTAAAAATAAACTCCGTCCCAATCCCTTCCGTGCTGATGACATTGATATTTTCACCGTGCGACTGGATAATCTCCTTCGTGATGGAAAGCCCCAACCCCGTGCCCTTTTTGTCCTTGCCGCGCGAGAGGTCGGTTTTATAAAAGCGGTTCCAAATCAGCTTGATGCTGTCACTCGGTATTCCGATACCGCTGTCCTTTACGGAAACGAGCAGCTTGTTGGAACGCTCAACGGTTTCGATTTTGATGGACGAGTTTTTATGGCTGAATTTAATGGCGTTGTCCACAAGATTATAGAGTACCTGCTGGATTTTTACCATGTCGGCGTTTACAAACATTTCCTCATCCGTAAGCACAAGCTCAATGGAAATCATTTTATTACGGCAGGTTCCCTCAAAGGATGCTGCCGTATTTTTGATGACCTGATTGATATCAAAATCCGTGCGGTCAAGTATCATCCCTTTTGTATTTAAATTGTTCAGCGTAAGCAGTGAGTTTGTGAGCTTTGTGAGGCGGTCGGTTTCATTTAACACAACGCCGATATACTTTTCATGCAGCTCAGCGGGAATCGTGCCGTCCAGCATTGCCTCAAGGTAGCCGCGCATAGAGGTAAGCGGGGAGCGGAAATCGTGCGAAATATTTGCAACAAGCCGCTTTTGGTTGTCCTCGCTTTTGGCAATTTCACTTGCCATATATGCGAGCGATGCTGCCAAATAACCGATTTCATCCTCACTGTCAACTTGAAATTCATAGCGGAAATTGCCGATTGCGTATTGTTCCGTGGCATGTGTGATTTTGCGCAGCGGCATATAAACCATTTCCGTAAAAAACAACAAAATAATTAGCGATAATAAAAATAAAATAACAAGCGTTATATATGATATGTTTAACAGCGAATTACAGGAATGTTCAAGCTCCGTCATGGAGGCATGGATAATCACATAGCCCTTTACCTTGTACTTTGCGGTAATCGGCGCAAAGGCGGAAATCATTTCATCGTCAAACATTCCGAAAAAATTGCCGACTGTGTAAAAGGAGCTGCCTGTAATCGTCGGGCTGAAATTGGGGATTGTAGTCGGATTTTCGATGTCAAGCGGCGAGCTTGAATCCAAAATGACAAGTCCTGAGGGATTTACAATCCAAATGGACGCGTCCACAAAAGTCCCAATCGCTTCAATCTGCCGCCATACGGACTCCAGCGTAATTTCATTATTATAAAGGTCAGCGGCATAGGAGTCGGAAATCAGGAGCGCTTCCTTATAAAGAGTGTCTGCGCGCTCGCGCTTCAAGTGCTCAATCGTCATGCTTGAGGTAAACGTCGCCACCACAATAAAACCAAAGAAGGCAAATATAAAATATGCAAGTACAAATTTTAGATAGAGTGTGCGTTTCATGTTAATCGTCTTGCTCCCTTATTTTAATTTTTTACCTCAAATTTATAGCCGATACTCCAAATCGTCGCAATGCGCCACGATTCATGATCTTTTATTTTTTCTCGCAGCCGCTTGATATGTACGTCCACGGTGCGCGTGTCGCCGATATACTCATATCCCCATATCTGATCCAAAAGCTGCTCCCTTGTGAAGACGCGGTTTGGAGAGGCAGCAAGAAAATACAACAGTTCTAATTCCTTCGGCGGCATATCGACGGTATTTCCATTATAAATAACGGAGTAATTGGTGAGGTTGATTGTCAGATCAGGATAGCTCACCTGCTTTGCAGTGGACACGGACGCAGCAGGAGCCGCTGTTTTATAACGGCGCAAAACCGCCTTGACACGGGCAACAAGCTCCTTGGTGTCAAAAGGCTTTTCCAGATAATCGTCAGCGCCGAGCTCTAGTCCAAGTACTTTGTCAAACACCTCGCCCTTTGCGGAGAGCATAATAATAGGCGTCTGCGATTTCTGCCGCACCTCGCGGCACACCTGATATCCGTCAATGCCGGGAAGCATCAGGTCAAGTAAAATCAAATCAGGCGAAAAGCTTTCGGCTTCCCGGAGCGCGGACTCGCCGTCATAGACGATTTTTGTCTCAAAGCATTCCTTTGTCATATATAATGAAATCAGCTCCGCAATGTTCTCGTCATCATCAACAATTAAAATTTTCTGTTTATTTGCCATAATTTATCATTCCTTTTCCTTCTATATAATAAAGCAATCACATAATAAAGTAGCCGCATCATAAAACAATAGCATACCACTTGTTATTTAAATTCCGCAATCGTTACCCCTGCATCACCTTCGCCGTATTCCCCTAAGTGGAAGGACTTCACATAAGAAACCCGCTTCAAATGCTTCTGAACCGCCTGCCGCAGCGCTCCTGTCCCCTTACCGTGCACAATGCGTACACTGGGCGCATGGGATAAGTAAGCGTCGTCGAGGTATTTGTCCAGCTCCGCAATCGCCTCGTCAACCGTTTTTCCTAAAAGATTAATTTCCGTTGAAAGCGTAGCCGTTTTGGACATGGAAATCCGCCCCGAGTCAGAGCTGGCAGCGCAGCCGGAAAAGCTCTTTTTGTATCCGGCAATTCCGGGCATGGTTTCTTCCTTTACAAGCACCAAATCCTTAATATTGACCTTAGAACGGATGATGCCGCATTGCACAAACAAATCGCCCTTCGCATCGGGCAGGGTGGAAACGGTGCCCTTTAAACCCATTGTCACGACCTTGACCATATCGCCCTGCTTCAACTGGTTCGGCTTTAATACCTTGTGCGTGGGCTTAGCTTCCACCGTGCTTAGCTTGCTGTTTTTCTCGCTGATCTTATCCCGAACTTTTGTACGTGCCTTTTCCAGCTCTTTAATGGTGGTTTGGTTTCCTGCCTTCTGAAATGCACGGATTGTCTCGTCTGCAACGTCCTTCGCATCTTGAAGGATTTTGCGTGCCTCCTCGTTTGCCTGACGCAGGATTTTGTCCTTCTGCGCGTCAAGCCGTTCCTGCTTCTGCTCCAGCTTCTGCTTTAAGGAAGCGATTTCCGCCTTGTAGCTTTGGATTTCCGTCCGCTCCTTCTCAATCGTGCGGCGGCTTTCCTCAAGGTTTGTCAGCAAATCCTCAAAACTCTCCTCCTCCTCGCTGATGTGCTCCTTTGCAGATGCAATAATTTCATCAGAAAGCCCGAGTTTTGACGAAATGGCAAAGGCATTGCTCTTGCCGGGAATGCCGATTAAAAGGCGGTACGTCGGACGAAGCGTCTCCACATCAAATTCACAGCAGGCGTTTTCGACATAAGGGGTAGTGAGGGCAAAAACCTTTAGCTCGCTGTAATGTGTGGTAGCCATCGTGCGAATCCCCTTATCGTGCAGATGCTTCAAAATCGCAATCGCAAGCGCAGCGCCCTCAGTAGGGTCTGTGCCTGCACCAAGCTCATCAAAAATACACAGGGAATTTTCGTCCGCGTTCTCTAATATGGAAATCGTGTTTGTCATGTGCGCCGAGAAGGTTGACAAATTCTGTTCAATACTCTGCTCATCGCCGATATCCGCGTAAACCTCCGTAAACACGCCAAGCTCCGAACGGTCAAGCGCGGGAATGTGAAGCCCTGACTGTCCCATCAGCGTAAACAAGCCGACGGTTTTTAAGGATACCGTTTTACCGCCTGTGTTTGGCCCGGTCACAACCAAAAGGTCGAAATCCGCACCTAAGTTAACATCAATTGGAACAACTGTTTTTTTGTGCAATAACGGATGTCTTCCTTTGCGGATATTAATATGCCGCCTGTTATTAAATAACGGGCGTGATGCATTCATGTCGATTGCAAGGCTCGCGCGGGCAAAAATAAAGTCCAAAATCGTCAATAATCGGTAGTTATTTGCAAGTTCCACGGTGAAATTACTTGCATTTGCACTTAATTCTGCAAGAATTCTTTCAATCTCATCTTGCTCCTGCATTGCAAGCTCCTTGAGCTGGTTGTTCAGATTTACAATAACAGTTGGTTCGATAAAAAGCGTGGAACCGGTCGCGGACTGGTCGTGAATCATGCCGGGAACGTTTCCTTTATGCTCTGATTTCACGGGGATACAGTAGCGGTTATTGCGCATGGTAATCACTGCGTCCTGAAGATACGTGCGCAGGCTTCCATTTACCATGTTTGTAAGCTGGCTGTGGATTTTCTCGTTTGTAAGGTTGATGCTGCGGCGAATGTGCTTTAATGTGGAGCTTGCGTCGTCAGCAATTTCCTCCTCTGATAAAATGCAGCGGTTAATTTCAGTCTGTAAGGGAGTTAACGGCTCAAGATTTGCAAAAAATTTCTGCAGGCTGTCCTCAATTTCATCGTCATGCTCCGTGCGCGAAAAGGCTTTCGCTTTTGCGGCACAGGCAAGCGATGCGGAAATTTTTAACAGCTCGGCAGCGGAAAGTGCGCTTCCGATTTCCAGCGCCTTGATGCTGTAGCTGATATCCTTATTTCCGCTGAAATTTGCGCGGTCGCCCTTCACTAAGCGGGAAAATGCGTCGGCAGTCTGCTTTTGTGCCTCTTCAATTTTTGCAAGATCCGTCATCGGATTTAGGATTTTGCAAAGCTCCTTTCCCGGAGCAGAGGTTGCTTTTTCTGTCAGCAGGTTGATGATTTTATCGTATTCCAGTATTCGTAATGCTTTTTCGTTCATAAATATCGTTCTCCTTGTTTGTGCTGCTCCTGTTGCGTTTCGTTATTGTTTCATTCTACCATAAAACAGCTTATACATCAAATAATCCCCAAAGTTCCTTCATATGATAATACCATACCGGACGATATGCGTCATAATCGCCTACGACATAGAGCGCAAAGACCGATAAAATCAGGTACGCTATCGTAACGCAGCAAAGCAGTGCGATAACACGGTACCACATTGTTCCGGAAGCTTTGGCTATGGCAGCATTGCTTGCCGTATCGTATCCGTCAATCCATGTCAGGATAATGGTAAACGCCGCAAGATAAAATAAAATGCTAAAATCCGCGAGATACCTTGTTAAAATCCCCGCCAACTGCACATCTGCGCAGACAATCACGAAAGCACCCGATAAGCTAAGGGCAGTGAATAAAAGCGCCTTCTTTTCCCTGATCCTTGCGCGGAGGTGGTAAATCAGGAAACAGGGCAATAAAATAACGTTTGTTATAAAAATGCCGCCAATACCGGGTTCGTGAATGGTTTTTCCCTGATACGCAGTTTGAAAGGACGTTGTACCGATAAAGGGAAACTCAATATTGACGGACGGGGGCTGAAACAGGAATGACCATAGCCCCGAAAACATTCGGGCAAGGTGGAATTCCCGCTTGGTCATATCGTTTGTGGTCAGGTTGTATGCGGCACCAAAGTCAAAGGGCGAGCCAAAACGCGCAGCATTGTACCACATCAGAAAAGCAGCCACAATGATATAAGGAAGGCAGAATGACGCAAACAGTAAGATATTTCCAAAGACATTCTTCTTTTCCTTAAGCTCCCGAAGCCTTTCCCTGCACCGTTCCCCAAAAATCGGCAGTGCCAAAAGGCTTGCAATCACAAGCTGCGGACGACAGCCTGCAACAAGCGCCATACAAAGGGAACCCGCAGGAACCAGCCATTGATTGCGGTTCGCTTGTCCCAAGGAATAACGAAGCCAAAAATAAAGCCCCCATACCGTAAAATCCACCGCCGCCATAATTGCCATATTATAAATACAGACACGCTTTGCAAAAATGAGTGTTCCGGCTCCGAGCATCAATGTGACCTGAAACAGATAATACAATTTCAACGGCAGCTTTGTACAGAATTTTTTTACCAAGGCATTTGTCAGTAAAAACGTGCCAATCATCAAACTAATTAAAAAAATCATATACGGAATTTCATGCGCCAAGTCGGTTCCTGTGAGGATATAATAAGGAAGATACATCAAAATAACGGGAGCAGCTCCGAAATAAACATAGATTTTTCCGTTATAATAAGCATAGTCCCACTGATAGCCGCCAATGCCCAAAGCCCTCCGCTCTGATCTGTCATATGGATTTTCCGCCGACAAAAGCCGTTCGTCCACTTCGTCTTCCACATAAACCGTACCATTTGCAAAGGCGTGCGTTAAGTCGGTGTATTCATCCAGTGTGGCAAGCCCCGAGCTGTCGTTTCCAATCAGGGTTAACGGGAAAATCACGGCGATACACAACAGGAGAATTACCCCCGAGGTAAGATGCTGCTTTTTGGAACCTGATTGATAACATGTGTTATATGGCGCAAAAAAGAATGCACGGATTATCAGGTATAAAAGGAACATGACAGCAATCCGCCAAAAGGAAACGAACATAGGCACGGGCTGGTTGCATATCACGTCCTGCACGGTAATGACAGTGCCCTTTTCATAAGGAAAGGTCAGCTTAAGCGCTTTCAGATTACCATAAGGATAAACGGCAATATAATTGCATTTGTCCAAAAGTGGGGAAATTACGCGGTTGTTCAAGCCATAGTATTCTCGGCTGCCTTCATCAGCCATATGAAGCTTGATGGTCAGCACATTGCGCTCTGCCTCCTTTGTCGTCCATACATTCAGGTAGATGTTTCTGATATCCTGATTGATGTCTCGGATTTCCAAATAAGAGTCATCGCCAATGACATATTCGCTTCCGAACTCCAAAAGTGCGCCCGTCTCCGTATAAATTTCATTGATAAGAATTGGCTGCAAGCCGTGTGTAGTCCAAAATGAATGATTCCAAACAAACAGTTCAAGGAATATGCAAAGAAGGACTGCGATAATGGTCTGCTTCCAAGGGATTGATTTTATTGTTTCAAGCATTGCTTTGTCTCTTTCTCTTTTTTGTAAAAATTATAACGGATATTGCGCCGAAGTGCAACTAACGAAATGCAATGAACCAAACGAAACCATTGACCATGAAACCGCTATCGGATATACTAAAAGGTAGCGAAAAGAGGAGAATGAACAAATGGCAGAGCATGAAAACAAAGAGAACCTGAAAGAACACGAGGCAGCAAGTGATTTTGACTTTTTGCAGGAGCGGATAAAGGAGCGCCCTATTAATAAGAAGAAACTCCTGCGAAAGACTATTATAACGGCATCAATGGCAGTACTGTTCGGACTGCTTGCGTGCCTGTCGTTTTTGCTGTTGGAGCCGGTACTCAATAACTGGCTGTATCCTGAGGAAGCGCCTGAAATTGTGACATTTCCGCAGGAACAAGAAGAAATGCTTCCCGAGGATATGCTTACGGAGGGAGGCTCGACACAGCCGTCGCAGCCTGTTTCGGAGAGCGGGACAGCGCAGACCACGCAGCCGCAAACGCAGGAGAATCCGTCCACACAGCCGCAAACGCAGTCCGGTGCGGTTGATGAAACGGATACCGCAGCCACAGAGTCGCCGGATTTGGACACAGAGGAGGAGGAACCTGCGTTAAAACCATATATGACACAGTATGAGGAGCTATACAATGCCTATCGTGACATTTCCTCAAGCATGGTGACAGTTACTGCGGTGTTTTCTGACGTGGACTGGTTTAACAATACCTATCAGAACGAGGGAACGACAGCCGGCGTGATTATCGCAAATAACAACAGGGAACTGCTGATTTTGTCGAAAAAATCACCGTTAGACATGGCGGAGAATTTGCGGGTGGCTTTTTGCAACGGGGTAAACGCAGACGCACAGATTAAAAAGTATGACAAAAACACGGATTTGGCAGTTCTTGCGGTAGACTTGAAATATGTAGGCAGTTCGACGCTGGATAATGTGACGGTGGCGGTGCTTGGGAGCTCGGTATCTGCAGGGATTATCGGCACACCCGTCATTGCTGTCGGAAATCTTTTCGGGTATAACGATAACGTATGTTATGGAATAGTCACGTCAAAGGGGAACCATGTGGCTCTTGCCGATAACGGATATAAGCTGATTACGACGGATATTTACGCAAGCGAAAATCCGAGCGGGATTCTTGTAAACCTTTCGGGTGAAGTAATCGGAATGATTGACAACAGCTATAACAATTCCGATACAAGTAACCTGCTTTCCGCGTTGGGAATAACGGAGCTTAAGGGAATGATTACAAAGCTTTCCAACGGGGAGGACATTCCATACTTGGGGATTTACACACAGGATATCACGTCACAGGCAAGACTGGAAATGGGTCTGCCGCAAGGAGCATATATTTTTGATATTGACATGGATTCGCCTGCCATGATGAACGGGATACAAAAGGGTGACATCATTGTGCAGGTGGGAACGCATGAGATACGGAGTGCGGCAGATTATATGAATGCACTGCGCGATGCCTTGATTGACAGGAACTTAAAGGTCGTTGTGCAGAGGGCAAGCGTGGACGCTTTTGAGGAAATGACTTTTACAGTACAGCCCATTCAAAGGGACTGAGGCTGTTTGAAACAGGAAAGGAGCTTGGCTTATCAAATGAAGTATATTAAGGATTATAAGGACGGGGACAGGGTTTTTGACATTTATTTTTGCAAATTCAAAAGCTCTGCGGTGACGAAGAACGGAAAAAGCTATGACAATGTGATTTTACAGGACAAAACAGGGACACTTGACGCCAAAATATGGGACCCGAACAATGCGGGCATTGCCGATTTTGACGCGATGGATTATATTGAAGTTTATGGCGAGGTCACAAGCTTCAACGGTGCATTGCAGGTGAACGTGAAGCGTGTGCGCAGGTGCGGGCCGGGCGAGTATGATGAGAAGGAATACATGCCTGTCAGCAAAAAAAACATTGATGAAATGTTTGCGGAGCTTTTGAAAATCATCGACAGTATTGAAAATACATACCTGAAAACGCTGCTGCGAAGCTTTTTTGTCGAGGATAGCGCCTTTGCGGAGCGTTTTAAAAAGGCGTCCGCCGCAAAAACCGTTCATCATGGATTTATCGGAGGACTTTTGGAGCACACGCTTGGCGTGACAAAGCTGTGCGATTACTATTGTACGGCGTATCCGGTGCTTAAGCGGGATTTGCTGCTTTCTGCCGCGATGTTCCATGACATCGGGAAGGTCAGGGAAATCAGTGCGTTTCCTGCCAACGATTATACGGAAGAGGGGCAGTTTTTGGGGCATATTGTAATGGGCTCTGAAATGATTGGGGAAAAAATCAGGGGAATTGCAGGGTTCCCGCCTTTGCTGGAAATGGAGCTAAAGCACTGCATTTTGTCGCATCATGGCGAATATGAGTTCGGCTCACCCAAAAAGCCTGCCATCATCGAAGCCGTGGCACTGACATACGCAGACAACACGGACGCAAAAATGGAAACCTTTACAGAGCTGCTCTCCTCGACACAGGAGACAGGGTGGCTTGGCTTTAACAGGCTGTTTGACTCTAATCTTAGAAACAGCAGCATGGAATAAGTTTTTTGGCGGAGCATTGGCTAATGGGAGGTTTCAGTGGAGTACAAAAAGAATGATGTCATAACGTTAACAATTGAAGATATGGGAACAGACGGAGAGGGAATTGGCAAAATAGAGGGTTTTACCTTTTTTGTCAAAGATGCAGTAATTGGCGACCAAGTCGAAGCCAAGGTGATGAAGGTGAAAAAGGGATACGCATACGCAAGGCTGACGCGCATCATCACCCCGTCAGCAGACCGGACAGAGCCTGTGTGCCAATATAACAAGCAATGCGGCGGGTGTCAGATACAGGCACTGGATTATAAAAAACAACTGTTATTTAAAACAAACAAGGTGAAGAACAATTTGCAGCGCATCGGCGGATTTTCGGCGTCCCTGCTTGAGAACATTATGGAGCCGATTCTCGGAATGGATTTGGCAGGACAGACGCCCTACCATTACCGCAATAAGGCGCAGTTTCCTATTGGTACTGACAAAAACGGGGAGATTGTTACAGGCTTTTACGCAGGAAGGACACATACCATTATTCCCAATACGGATTGTGCGCTCGGCGTGGAAGAAAACCGGATAATCCTTGATGCGTTCCTTCAATATATGAGGGAAAACAAGGTCACTGCCTATGACGAAGCGACAGGCAAGGGACTTGTGAGACACGTTCTGATACGCAAGGGCTTTGCCACGGGGGAGCTGATGCTGTGCATTATCATTAACGGCGATACGCTTCCGCACCAAAACAAGCTGATAGCTGTCATGTCAGCGATTGAGGGCATGACGAGCATTTCTGTCAATGTGAATAAGGAACAGACTAACGTCATTATGGGAAAAGAATGCCGTGTGCTTTGGGGCAGCGAAACGATAAGCGATGTTATTGGGGATATCCGCTTTTCCATTTCCCCGCTGTCGTTTTATCAGGTAAATCCCATACAGACGCAGCGGCTTTACGGACTGGCGCTGGAATATGCGGGATTGACAGGGAATGAGATTGTTTTTGATTTGTATTGCGGTATTGGGACGATTAGCCTGTTTATGGCAAAAAAGGCGAAAAAGGTTTACGGGATTGAGGTTGTGGAGCAGGCGGTGCGGGACGCGCGGGAGAATGCGGAGGATAATTGCATTGACAATGTGGAATTTCATGTAGGCAAGGCGGAGGAGGTGCTTCCGAGGCTTTATGCGGAACAGGGGATTTACGCGGACGTTATTTGCGTCGACCCGCCCCGGAAGGGCTGCGATGCACAGTGCCTTGCCACGATGGTGAAAATGGCGCCGCAACGGATTGTGTATGTGAGCTGCGACAGCGCGACGCTGGCGCGGGATTTGAAGTATTTGTGCGCGAATGGGTATGAGCTGCGGCGAGTTTGCTCGGTGGATATGTTTCCGCAGACGGGGCATGTGGAGTGTGTCGTGTTGATGTCACGGATAGAGGAATAGAATAGCGGAAAAGTGTAGAAAACAGGGGATTTCCGGGAGTTGGGACAGTTTGGAAAAATTGTTCCAGCTCTCGGATTTTTTGTCTGTTGTACTGTGCGGAAACATATCCATTGCTTTTTGGGAGGGATAGTTGAGTTGACAGGATAGATATGGGGTATGTTGTGGAGATAGGATTGTTAAGGGTAGGTTGAGTGGATAAGATATATTAAGAAAAAATACAGGCAGGGATTCATCCGGCAGGAATGGAGAAAAATATAAAATAAAAATGAGGGTATATCTTGACAAAAAGATAAACACGAGTTATAATTGAACAAAAGTTCAAGATTGGAGAGGGACATGGCTCAGGTATTAAAAGATGAAATACGGGAAAATATTTTGAAGGCAGCGTTGCAGGAGTTCTATGAAAAGGGATACAGACCAGCAGCTATGCGTGAAATCGCAGGCAGGGCTAAGATACCAACAGGGCTGATCTATTCTTATTATAAAAACAAAGAATCTCTTTTTGATGCTGTCCTCCGTCCGGTTCTGTATGATTGGGAGAGAGTGCTCACTGCCAGGGATGACGGGCATTCAGAGGTGATTTATGGATTAAGCAGGGCAGAAACAGAATGTCTGCTGAATTTATTCGAGCACAGGCAGGAATGCATTATCTTATTTGATAAAAGCAGCGGCACAAAATATGAAACAGAAAAGGACCGGTTTATTGCGGCAATAGAAGAGCATCTGAATAAACATAAAAAGGATACAGATGGGGATGAAATATTCATCCATATTATTGCCAATAATTTTGTGGATGGGCTAATGCAGGTTATGTACCATTATAAGGGAAAGGAATGGGCTATGATGATATTGCATAAATTATCAGAAATGTATTTGTCGGGAATTGGTTTATAGGAGCCAGTTCCTTTTTTTACCGAACAATATTGAATTATTGTTCGGTTTTGAAAGGAGAAGTTAAAATGATGACTTTATTTGTGAAATGGTTTGTCAAAAACAGGGATGAGGTTTCTAACCCAAATGTAAAAAAAGCGTATGCTGCCCTGTCAAGTGTTGTTGGCATCCTGTTAAATTTATTTTTGTGTGTAGCCAAGATAACCATCGGACTTTTTAGTAATTCTGTTGCCATATCAGCAGATGGTTTTAACAACCTGTCGGATGCAGGGACTTCACTTGTTTCGTTTTTGGGATTTAAGATTGCAAAATATGGTGGTGGAAATACACATCTTTTTGGCCATGGCAGGATTGAATGGATTATGAGTATTTTTACATCTATTGCAGTTATGCTTATGGGAATAAAGCTGGCGGAGGATTCTGCCGCATCTATAGCCAGTCCGGACAGTCTGGTATTTAGTGTGCCAACTTTGGTGGTACTGTTGGTTTCTATTTTGGTAAAGGTTTATATGTATTGTTACAATAAGCGGTTTTCTAAAATAACTGGTTCAGAAACATTAAAGGCAACCGCGGCAGACTGTTTGAGTGATTCGTTATCAACGGCAGCCGTTTTTGTATCAACGACAGTTTCGTATATAACACGCCTGGAAATAGATGGTTATTGTGGTGTGCTGGTATCCGTTTTCATTATTTTTGCAGGCGTAAAAAGCTTATGGGAAGTATTAGGGCGGATTATGGGGCAGTCAGCAGACCAGGAGATGGCAGACGCTATTTTGCAGATGGTCGGATCATATCCAGAAATCATTGCTGTCCATGATTTGATGCTTCATGATTATGGATTTGGGTATTTTGTGGTATCCATGCATACAGAAGGATATCGGAAAAACAGCCGGCAGCTTTACACCGCAGCAAACCAGATAGCTTATGACTTAAAACAAAAATTTCATTGTGACAGTTTTATACAGGTTGATTATGTACTGGAGGATAAGACATTGAAGGACAGTCTTATGAAACGAATATATACTGTCCTCAATCAATATAGTGACAAGATTGAAATAAATAATTTCAGGCTGATTGAAAGTAATCCTTATATCAATGTTGCATTTGACATGGTCTATCCTGCTAAACTACAAAAAAGTGAGGAGGATATCTGTAATGACATTAAAAAAGAAATTGAATCAGAAAATTCAAAATGCCGTACTGTTATCAAAGGTATTATACGGCGTGAGCGTTTTCGCTTACACCGATAATAAAGCATATTCGCAAAGCGGACATGCGTATACAATTATATTAAGTTTAAGGAGGACATTGAAATGGCAGAAAAGTCAAATCGTATCTATTTACTGGAAGAAGCAGGTGTTGCTTCTGCATTACTTAAGTTAGGGATACCGACAATGGTCGGTATGTTGATTTCAGCCTTGTATAATGCGATTGATGCGTATTTTGTAGGCGGTCTTGGCATGAGCCAGATGGGAGCCGTATCCGTTGTATTCCCGATTGTGCAGATCATTATAGGCCTGGGGATGATGTTTGGGGCAGGAGCATCCTCTTACATATCAAGGCTGTTGGGGAAGGGAGATAACGAACAAGCAGACAAAACAGCTTCTACCTCACTTTTTTCTGGGCTTCTGGTTGGGGCAATTATCATTATAGGCATTATGGTTTTTCTTGACCCGGTACTTACGGCATTAGGTTCAACGGAAACAATTTTGCCTTATGCAAGAGCCTATGCAAAAATCTATGTAACTGGTTCAATCATCAATGTTTTTACTGTCATGATGAATAACCTGCTTACGGCTCAGGGAGCTACGAAGTTCACAATGATAGCCATGCTTACAGGAAGTATCGCCAATGTGATTTTAGACCCTGTCATGATTTATGGCATGGATTTAGGTATTGAAGGGGCAGCTATTGCAACGGTTATCTCATTATGTATCAATATGGCACTTTACATTGGATATATCGCAAAAAAGAAAGGTGTTTTGAGATTTTCAGTTAGAAACATAGATCCGTCCAAGACAATTTATGCAGAAGTTCTGAAAATCGGCATTCCTGTATTGCTGTTTCAGATGCTTGCAAGTGTAGCTATGGGAAGCATCAATACTGCAGCAAAGCCTTATGGAGATTATGCAGTAGCAGCTATGGGAGCAGTTACCCGTATCATGACAGTTGTAACTTATGTAGTTTTCGGATTTTTGAAAGGGTTTCAGCCTTTTGCAGGATATAACTATGGAGCCAAAAAATATGAAAGATTAAAGAAATCTATTAGGCTTTGCATGATATGGTCGACAGTGTTTTGTATTGTTGCAGCTATTGTACTTTTCATATTTGCAGATCCAATTGTTTCCCTTTTTGGTACAGACACAGAAATGGTTGATATAGCGGCAAAGGCACTCAGACTTAATGCGGTGTTATTTATTACATTTGGTTTTCAAATGGTGTATGCGTCACTTTATTTAGCCATTGGTAAAAGCTTAGTGGGAAGTGTGCTTAGTTTGAGCAGACAGGGAATTTTCTTCTTTCCTTTAGTCTTGGTACTGCCTCATGTCATGGGTTTAACAGGGGTGGTATGGGTACAGCCTATGGCCGACCTTTTGACTACAATCCTTACCATAGTTTTTGCAGTAAGAATAAATCACACTTTATCTATAGAAATTGAAATGGGGGAAGATTGATTTGGAATTAGGAAAATCTAAAGAAGACTACTTGAAAACAATTTTTGTACTGCAGAGAAAGCTTGGAAATGTCCATTCGGTTAATGTTGCCGAATATATGGGGGTTTCTAAAGCAAGTGTTTGTGTAGCAATAAAACAGCTAAGTGAGCAGGGATTTCTGATAAAGCACCCGGATTCCAGCTTGTGTCTTACCAAGAAAGGAGTATTAGTAGCACAAAAAGTATATGAACGGTATAATTTTTTTCTTACAGTTCTTGCTAATGCTGGCATATCTAAGGAAACTGCAGTTAAGGATGCCTGTCGGCTGGAACACGATATAAGTGAAGAAAGTTTTAAGAAACTTAAGTGCGTATTGATGTAGGCAAATAAGTGAAACCAACAGTTCTTAAAATAATGTTCTGTTGGT
>CANOMQ010000016.1 GCA_947567595.1 uncultured Lachnospiraceae bacterium
CAATTATGACATGGCGTTGTACAGACCGATTACGACAGAGGCGTATCAAGCCATTTTGGAGCAGACAGCTCCGTATTTTGCTGCAGAACAACAGTTTGGGATATTGTATGAAAAATGGGCTTTAGAAGAGGACGCTGGTAGAAAGGCGCAATACAAACAGGCATTAGAGAAGATGGCGCAGGATACGAGCCTGCCGCTTTATCAGATTTATACCAATAATTGCGACCACGCAGTCAGGACGCTTATTTCCCCGGTTGATTTGGATATGCAGGAATATTCGCGCCATACGCGGCGTATGACGCCAAACGGCAATCTGAAAGCTTTTGGTGCAAAGGCAAAAAACTGGGGGGTTATGGAATTGGGAGGGCAGACTGTTTATGAGAAGGTATTGATGTTTTTCATGATTTTTTGAGGAAGGGATATGAGAAGGGGACGAAAAGAAAACCTGACTGTATTATTGATAGGTATGTTATGCGTTATTGGCAAGGCGGGGTGCAGCAGGGAGGAAACGCAGCCGCAGGTAAAGTTTATGGAGCCTGCATTACAGGAAGAGAGCCAATCGCAGGAAAAAGAACAATCGTCAGAAACGGATACAGTGGAAGAAGAAATTTCCTATCTCAAGAAAATTCCGGTTGATTTTCCGTTTGATGAGTGGGATGCGTGTGAGTCGTATTCGCTGACACTGGCTTTGCGAAACGAGCCTGCCGGGATGTATGAGCTAAGGCTTTCTGATGGGGCTGGTGTGGTTTTACAGCAGATTTCCTGCGGCAGTCTTACGGAACCGTTGGAGTTTCGCTTTGATGGCTTGTCCAGCGCTGCGCGGGGGGCAGATTTGGAGATTTTTTCAGCGGACAGCGACAAGGGGCTGTTGTACGCATGGGAAGGCGAGCGTTTTTTGGAGGAACCGATTACCATACCGCATTATTCCAAGTTGGTAGGCAGTGCAATGCTTGTTGTGGAGGAGGACGATACGCTTGAGGAAAAAACGCTGTATCAGTTAAATGAAGGGCAAAGATGTGTGGAGCAGGCGCGAAGTTGGCGGCTAGAAAAGGATACAGGAGCGCTTGCAATCCAAAACGATTTGGATAACCAAGTGGTGTTTCAGGGGACGGCGCTGTTGAATGATGAGGGCGCTTTGGTCAATGAGACGTATTATCAAATGCTGTTTGAAAATGCGCTCTATTGGTGGTGTGAAGAACCGGAGGAGACGACGGTTTCGGTATGGTTTGATGAACCGCGGTCGGAAAGTACAATGGAGTCGAACGGAATGGAGGCGTTTGAAAACGTACAAAAAGTGGTGTTTGGCAATGATGGGCATTCGGCGGAATACGAAAGCAGGGAGGCATTTTTAGCGGACTGCGGATTTTCGGACAGTGAGCCGATGTATGAATATTACGATCAAAATGGGAATGTGCAGTTGGAATTGTATCGGGACGAAGCCACAGACCAGTTTTGCGGGATTGTCTATGAATATTGTATGAACAGCGAAAAGAAAAAGTGGGCGACAATGTGCGGGTTTACCTTCAATTCTCTTTGGGAACAGGAATGGACAGGCGGAATTTCGTTTTTGGAAACGAATATTTATGAGGATGATATGGGAGCGTATGAGGAAGTTATCGAATACACACCGACAGGGTTATTGGAGAATGTCCGTTATCAGGGCGTGACGCTGCGGCAGCAGGAGCTTGGGGAAGTCCCAGAGGAGCTTTCGACGGTAATGGAGGTCAATTACGTGTATCGGGACGACGGTACGCTGTATTACAGGGAATACTGGCATGACGCAATGGAGTTTGGCACGTCGCTTTCTTATCTGCACAGCTTTTTTGACGACAGTGCAAGGGTTGTGTATGAGAGGGGATATATTACGCACGGTGCGTTGGAATACTATTATATCTATGAGGGTGAGGGCAAAAATCCGGCGTATTGTTTGGAGATTGACCATAATCTAGGGTATGCCATTCCAAATATCGTGCGGTATCAGTAGGAGCTTGTTTGCAGGGTGAGGTTACCTGACACTGTGGGCAGGATTACATAAATGAACAAAATATAGAAAGGATGGGAATTTTCCCAAAAAGAAAAGAGATGAGGAAAGAAAAAAACAGAAATTCATTTTCCGGTTCCATCGGCTTTGTGCTGACGGCGGCTGGAAGTGCGGTTGGATTAGGGAACATTTGGCGTTTTCCGTATTTGGCGGCTAAGGACGGTGGCGGACTATTTTTGGTGATTTATCTGATTTTAGCGGTTACGTTTGGCTTTACGCTGCTGACGACGGAGATTGCGATTGGCAGAAAGACGAAGCAAAGCCCGCTTACGGCGTATGGAAAGCTAAGACCAAAATGGGGCTTTCTTGGCGTTTTGGCGTGCCTTGTGCCGGTTATCATCATGCCGTATTACTGTGTGATCGGCGGCTGGGTGGTGAAGTATTTCCTTGCGTATTTGACAGGCGGCGGGGTGGATACGGCGCAGGACAGCTATTTCACCGGATTTATCACGGGAGAGTGGCAGCCGATGGTGCTGATGGCGGTATTTTTGTTTTTGGTGGCGTTTGTCATTTTTCAGGGTGTCAATACGGGAATCGAGATGTTTTCCAAGGTGCTGATGCCGCTTTTGCTGCTGCTTGTTGTCGGGATTGCCATCTTTTCGCTGACCATTCATGCGACAGACGCTTCTGGCGTGACGCGGACAGGCATGGAGGGCTTGAAAATTTATGTGATTCCGAATTTTGAGGGCATGACGGTACAGGGATTTTTCACGGTGCTGCTTGACGCGATGGGACAGTTGTTCTTTAGCCTGAGTGTTGCGATGGGCATTATGGTTGCGTACGGCTCATATGTCAAGGACGATGAAAATTTGGTGAAGTCGATTAATCAGATTGAGATTTTTGATACGGCGGTTGCGTTTTTGGCGGGCGTTATGATTATTCCGGCGGTGTTTACGTTTATGGGCAGGGAAGGCATGGCGGCGTCAGGACCAAGCCTGATGTTTGTTTCCTTGCCAAAGGTTTTTGAGGCGATGGGCAGGATTGGAAACTTGGTAGGCTGTCTGTTTTTTGCGATGGTGCTGTTTGCGGCATTGACGAGCGCCGTGTCGATTATGGAGGCGGTGGTGTCAAGCTTTATGGACAAGTTCCATATGTCAAGAAGGCGTGCGACCGTGCTTGAGACGGTGATTGCGCTTGTGGGCGGGATTGTTGTTTGCCTTGGGTATAATAAGTGGTACTTTGAGGTGAAGCTGCCAAACGGGGCGGTGGCGCAGATTTTGGATATTATGGACTATATCAGCAACAACCTGTTGATGCCGCTTGTGGCAATCGGGACGTGTCTGTTGATTGGCTGGGTGTTGAAGCCTTCGACGGTGATTGATGAGGTGGAAAAGTCCGGCTGTAAGTTTGGCAGGCGTAAGCTGTATCTTGTGATGATTCGCTATATTGCGCCAGTGCTGTTAGTGATTTTGCTGTTGAAATCCTTGGGAATTTTGACAATTATTTAATAATTATATGGCAATAAAATTAGGAAGCTTTTAGGCGGACGGAAAGGAGGCTTTTTTATGAGAATGTACGACCTGATTATGAAAAAACGAAATGGCGGGGCGCTTTCGGAAGAGGAAATTGCCTTTATGGTGAAAGGATATACAAACGGTGAAATTCCCGATTATCAGATGTCAGCGATGATGATGGCGATTTATTTTCAGGGAATGGACGAGGCGGAAACGCTTGCCCTTACGATGGAAATGGCAAAGAGCGGCGATTTGCTTGATCTTAGTGAAATCAAGGGAATTAAGGTGGACAAGCATTCGACGGGCGGCGTGGGCGATAAGACTTCGCTTGTGCTGACGCCGATGGTTGCGGCGCTTGGCGTGCCTGTTGCGAAAATGAGCGGCAGAGGACTTGGGCATACGGGCGGTACGATTGATAAGCTGGAGAGCTTTGCGGGCTTTTCCACAGCAATTTCGGAGGAGCAGTTTAAGGAGAATGTGAACCGGATTGGCATTGCGATTATGGGGCAGACGGCAGACCTTGCGCCTGCGGACAAAAAGCTTTACGCACTGCGGGACGTTACGGCGACGGTTGATAATCTGTCGCTGATTGCCTCGTCGATTATGAGCAAGAAGCTTGCGGCGGGGGCGGACGCGATTGTGCTGGACGTAAAGACGGGAAGCGGCGCGTTCATGAAGACGCAGGAGGAGGCACAGGGGCTTGCGAATGCGATGGTGAAGATTGGAACGGGTGCGGGAAAAAATACGGTCGCGGTCATTTCGGATATGGACCAGCCGCTTGGCTTTGCGGTCGGGAATGCGCTTGAGGTGAAGGAAGCGATTGCGACGCTAAAGGGGGAAGGCCCGAAGGATTTGGAAGGGCTTTGTATGATGCTTGGCTCCTATATGGTCGTTGCGGCAGGAAAGGCAAACGACATTCTTACGGCGAGTGCGATGCTGAAGCAGTGCATAGAGGACGGAAGCGCTCTGAACAAGTTTGCGGAGTTTATCGAGGCGCAGGGCGGCGACAAGGAGCTTGTGTATCAGCCGGACAGACTTCCGAAAGCGTCCATCATTGAGGAAATCGAATCGCCCGCAGAGGGATATGTGCAGAGCATTGTCTGTGATGAAATCGGTGTCTGCTCCTTGGTTTTGGGAGGCGGACGCGAGACAAAGGAGAGCGTGATTGACCTTTCGGTCGGGCTGGTGCTGCATAAAAAGGTCGGGGATTATGTGAAACAAGGCGACTCCCTTGCCACAATCCATGCAAATGACAGGGAAAAATTAAATGCGGCGAAGGAGCGGTTTTTGAATGCTTACACCATCAATGACACTCCTGTCACAAAAAAGCTGTTAATCAGGGGAATAGTAACACCTTAGCTTACATAAAATGAAGTATAGAAAACCTATACTTCATTTTCATTTGGAGCGATATGAATAAACATGACGTATTCAGACAGGATATGATAAGCGCGGGAGAACGCTTTGCAGACGCATTTTCACTGCCGAAGGATATGGTGGTCAACGCGACGCTCATTCATATGATTGGGAAGTCCGATGTATTTGTGGAAAATTTTAAGGGGATTATTTCCTACACCTGCCACGAAATTATTGTCAAGGGGCATGGGATTAAATTCTGTGTGTGCGGCGATTGTCTGCTGATTGAGCATTACTGCAACGACGACATGAAAATATCGGGACAGATTAGCGAAGTGCGGGTAATAAGAGAGGCATGAGGTGAGGCGCTTGCAGAACAACTATATCCGTTATATAAAGGGCTGCCTTGTCGTTTCGCTTGGCGGCGATTACTTGGAGCGCTTTTTTAATATGTGCAGGCTGCACGGGATTGATTTGTGGAACATCAGACGGGAAAACGAGACCTGTGTGTGCGAGCTGTATGCCGCGGATTTCAGAAGGCTTGTCCCGTTTTTAAGAAAGACCGGGACACGGGCGCGCGTCGTAAAAAAAAGTGGACTGCCGTTTTATATTCCTTTTCTCAAAAAAAGGATTATTTTTTTTGTGGGGGTGGCGGCATGTCTTGGTATGCTCAATTTTGTGACGGATTATGTGTGGGCGATTGAGTATGTGGGGAATTTGCAGATTAGTGATGACGAGCTGACGGATTTTTTGGAGGAGGAGGATATTCATTATGGAATTAAGAAGGCGGGGATTAACTGTGAGGAGAAGGAGAAGCGTCTGCGGGAGCGTTTTGCGAATGTGACGTGGACGTCCATTTATTTTGAGGGGACAAAGCTCTATGTGGAGGTCAAGGAGAATGAGAAGTCGGAGCCGGTGACGGTAAAAAAGAAGGGGACGGATATTGTTGCGAATGAGGGGGGTGTGATTACGTCGATTATCACAAGAAACGGTGTGCCGATGGTGAAGGCGGGCGACAGTGTGGAGGCGGGCGACGTGCTGGTGTCGGGGAGCGTGCCTGTTTACGATGAAAACCTGCTGATTGCGGGGTATCAGATTTATGACGCGGATGCGGATATCCAGATTCGCACGCCGGTAGCGTATCAGGATTTTATCAAAAAAAGCTACCCTGTTCTCTGCTATACGGGAAATGACACGCGTGTCAGTTTTTTGGAGGTGTTCGGGCGCCATTTTGACGCCATGCCTGTCTATGACTTTTTTTTGGAGAAGGAGCATTCCTCGTATGAGGTGGTCACCCAGAAGGAGCAGCTTGTACTGCTGGATAATATTTATCTTCCGGTTTACTATGGTAAAATCAGCAAAAGGGAGTATTATATCCAGTATATGACGTACACGCCCGAGGAGATGGAAGCCCTGCTTTTGAAGCGGTTTGAAAAATTTATTTTTGCTTTCCATCAAAAAGGGGTAGAAATTGTTGAAAAAGATGTTAAAATAATAGAGAATAGGGACGGAATGGAAATAAATGGAGATTTGCTTGTGATAAAGTCCACGGGGAAGCATGTGGACATCGCGGCGGCTGCAAAAGGTGAGAAGGAGTAGTACATTGGAGAATTTTCAGTTAGGAATGCAGATTGAAGCGGAGCATATGCGCAATATCTTTGGCGGAAATGATGTATATATCAGACAGATTGAAAACGATTTAAAGGTGATAATAACAGACAGGAACGGGGAAATCCGCATTTGCGGGGAGGAGGAAAACGTCAATAAGGCGGCGCGGCTTATTCGGGAGCTGGCGGAGCTTTCCAAGCGGGGGAATACCATTGAAGAGCAGAGCGTGACATATGGCTTGGAGCTTTCCCATACCGCGCAGGAGGCGGAGCTTTTGGAGATTGACGCGGACTGTATCTGCCATACCATGATGGGAAAGCCGATTAAGCCAAAGACAGTGGGGCAGAAGCACTACATCGACGCAATCAGGAAAAACATGATTGTGTTTGGCCTTGGCCCTGCGGGAACGGGAAAGACGTATCTTGGCATGGCAATGGCGATTACCGCATTTAAAAACCATGAGGTGGAGCGGATTATCTTGACAAGACCTGCGATTGAGGCGGGGGAGAAGCTTGGCTTTTTGCCGGGGGATTTGCAGAGTAAGGTGGATCCGTACTTAAGACCGCTTTATGACGCATTGTATCAGATTATGGGGGCGGAGAGCTTTCAGAAAAATATGGAAAAGGGGCTGATTGAGGTCGCGCCCTTGGCGTATATGCGCGGACGCACGCTGGACAATGCGTTTATTATCTTGGATGAGGCGCAGAACACGACGCCTGCGCAGATGAAGATGTTTCTGACGCGTATCGGGTTTGGTTCTAAGGCAATCATTACGGGAGACAGCACGCAGAAGGACTTGGCGGTGGGCACGCAGTCGGGACTTGATGTGGCGCAGAAGGTGCTTCGCAGGATTGACGATATTGCCTTTGTGCAGTTGACGAGCAAGGACGTGGTCAGACACCCGCTTGTGCAGAAGATTGTGAAGGCATATGAGGATTACGAGAGTAAGCTGGGGAACAGGACAAACAATAAAAAGGGCAGGGGATTTACATGAAAAAGAAGGAAGAAGCCCGTTGGCAGAAGGTGCTTTTGATGATACTGATGCTGGTGCTGTCCATACCGATGGTCGGGGCAGCCGCTTATCTGTATGGAAAGTCGTTCCGCGATATTTTCACGCTGCTGTTGATGACAGCCGCTTGCTTTGGCGTGGTGGTTTTTTCGATGGTGCAGTCAACGATATTCGGGACGCTGCATTATGACAATGGCGGTCATTATGCGCGTTTTGTGTTCTTTTTTCTGATTTCGACGGTGGCATCCTGTGTGCTGCCGGCATTGGAGAGTGAGGGGTGGGTGGTTCCAGCGTTCGCGCTTGCGTTGTCGCTGTTTTCCAATGCGGTGACGGGGATTTTATCCTATGCGGTGCTGCTTGGAATTTGTACGTATTTGGCGTCAGCGGATATTCTTGTGTTTCTCCTTTACTTTTTTATGGGTGTGATTTTTGCGGTGCTGTTTGACAAGCTTGATGAGGATTACAAGACGGGAGGCCCGATGCTGATTGCGATGATTTTGTATGTGACGGGAATGGCGGCAAAGCTTGTGTTTGAGAGCCGCGGCATGGTATCGGAGGACAAGCTTGCCATAGCGGTCATCAATATTTTTATCACGTTTGTCATTATGCTTGCGGTTCTGCGCTTTTACTGCGCTTCCGTGATTGATAAGGAAAAGGGGAAGTACCTGATTATCAACGATCAGGAGTACAAAATGCTTGCAAAATACAAGGAGGCGGACAGGCAGCTCTACTATAATGCCATACATACGGCGTATTTTGCGGAGAAAACGGCGAGGTTTCTGCATATGGACGTGGACGTGGCAAAAAACGGCGGCTATTATCACCGGATTATTGTCAGCGAATGCAAGGCGCAGGAGAAGTCGCTTGAGGAAATCTGTAAGGAAAACAAATTTCCGCCAAAGGCAGTGCAGCTTTTGCAGGAATATAATTATAAGTCCCTCCCGATGAAAATGCGCGAGACGGTGGCGGTGTATATTGCGGACTGTGTCGTGTCGGCGATTATGTATCTGATTGGGAAAAACAAGCCAAATGAAGAGGACGGGAATGAGCAGGAGAAGGCGCAGACGGACTATGCGAAGGTTGCACTGGGCGTCGTGCGCAGGAAAATCAACAGCGGGATTTTGAACAACAGCGACATTTCCCTGTCGGATTTGGGCGGACTGGAAAAAATATATACGGGAGAAAAATTATACTATGACTTTTTGCGTAGAGAATGATACAGAACAAATATTCGATTTTGATGTGGAAAAAATTGCTGTCAGGGTGATTGGGGAGGCGCTCTCCTTTGAGCAGTGCCCTTATGAAGCCGAGGTCAATGTGCTTCTTACGGACAGTGAAAAAATCCATGCAATGAACAAGGAATTCCGGGGCATTGACAGCCCTACGGACGTGCTTTCCTTTCCCAACGTGGATTATGAAGCGCCGTCTGACTTTTCAGGGCTTGAGGCGGATTCGGAGGATTATTTTAATCCCGAGAGCGGGGAGCTTTGTCTTGGGGATATTGTGGTGAATGTGGATAAGGTCTATGAGCAGGCTTTGGAGTACGGGCATTCCCCTATGAGAGAATATGCATTTTTGATTGCGCACAGTATGCTCCACCTGCTTGGGTATGACCATATGGAGCGCGGCGAGGCTGCGGTGATGGAGGCTAAGCAGGAGGAAATTTTAAAGAGACTTGGCATTACGCGGGAGGCGTGAGTAAAAACGTTTCCGCGTATCGGTTTGTGTGACCGCAAACGGACAGGGAATTGCTAAATGGGGGTTATACATGAAAACGACAAAAAAAACGAAGTCGAATTTTATTATGCAGGGAAGCATTCTTGCGGCGGCGGGGATTATCTCCCGGATTATCGGGCTTGCGAGACGCTTTCCGATGGAGCATATTATCGGGGACAAGGGGAACGGATACTATGGCGTGGCGTATGAAATTTATGCAATGATGCTGATTATTTCGTGCTACAGCCTGCCGCTTGCCGTGTCAAAGGTGGTGTCCGCAAAGATGAGCAGGCGCCAGTATAAAAGCGCGGAGCGCGCGTTCCAGTGTGCAATGATGTTTGCGGTTGTGGCGGGCGGAATTACGTTTTTTGTGTGCGAGGTGTTTGGCGACGCGCTTGCCGCGGCAATGCATGAGCCGATGAGTGCGCTGGCGCTTAAGGTGCTTGGACCTGCGCTATTGATTGTTTCTGTCATGGGTGTTTTGCGGGGCTATTTTCAGGGACTTGGAACAATGGTGCCGACGGCGGTTTCGCAGATACTAGAGCAGATTTTTGTGCTGGTTGGAAGTATCGCGGGAGCCTATTTTTTGTTTGATTACGGTGCAAAGGTCGGGGTGCTCCATCACAATGAGGACTTTGCGCCTGCATATGGTGCAGCAGGTGCGTCAATTGGCCCCGTGATTGGCTCTGCGGTCGGGCTGTTTTTTCTGCTGCTGATTTTTTCGGCGTATCGCAAGGGCACAAAGGCGCAGCGCAAAAAAAGCGCGGGGCAGAAGGCGGACAGCTACGGTCAGATTTTCCGGCTGATTTTATTGACGATTTTACCGGTGCTTTTAAGCACGACGGTTTACAATATCAGCAACGTGCTTGACATCAACATCTACAACAGGGTGATGGTGCAGAAAGGGCTTGCGGATATGAAGGCATACAATGTGGGCGTTTATTCGGGAAAGTACAGGGTGCTTGTGAATGTGCCGATTGCGCTCGCAAACGCGATGTGCTCGTCGATTGTTCCGGTGCTTACGGGATTAATGCAGCGGGAGGAGTATGGGCAGGCGAAGGAGCGGATTAGTCAGGCAATGCGCTTTACCATGCTTGTGGCAATCCCGAGCGCGGTCGGACTTACAGTGCTTGCGCGCCCGATTATCTCGACGCTTTACCGGGGCGAGGTTGACATGGCGGTCAATATGCTCCATATCGGCTCGGTGTCGGTTGTCTTTTACACGATGTCAACGCTGACAAACGGTGTTTTGCAGGGAATTAACAAAATGAAAATTCCCGTAAGGAACGCGGCGATTGCGCTTGTGATACACATTGCGTTTTTGTACGCTGCCTTGCAGCTTGACGTGGGAATTAACGCACTGGTGTACGCCAATATTTTGTTTGCGGTGATTGTCTGCGTGCTGAATGCGTTTGCAATCCGCAAATATTTAAGATATAAGCAGGAGTATGTGAAAACCTTTGTGATTCCGGCGATTGCGGCAGCCATTATGGGTGTTGTGATTGGACTGCTTGGAATGCTTTTGACAAAGGCTGTCGGGAATTTGGTGACGCTTCTTGTCGGAATGTTTGTTGGCGTGGTGGTCTATTTTGTGGCAATGATTTTGCTAAAGGGAGTCAATGAGCATGATTTGAGAAAAATGCCCGGGGGACGAACCGTGCTTACGATTGCAAAACGGTTTCGGCTGATGTAGATGTGGCGCTGTGAATGAATAAAATTGAAAAATAAGCTGATACTATATCAAAGACGCCTGATATGGAAGAGTTAGATGGAGGCTGATGATGAAAAAAGGGTATAAGATTGGCTTATTTTTTGTATGCGTTATGATTGTCGCGCTTGTGGCGGTGCTTTTGTGGAGACGCTATACAATGAACGGGTTTTTGAATGAAAATGCGCAGAATAACGACGGCGCAGGGCGCGCAGAACTGGGCGCAAGGAATATCGGGGCAGACCAGACGGATAATGGGAATGAACTGTATATGCAGGATTTGCAGGCGCAGAGTGTCAACATGGTGACGACCTGTGATACCATCTGTGTGTATGAAAATATTGATAAAAAGGACGGCGCGGTATCGACGGAGGAGGGGAAGCTTCCGGCAAAGTATATCGGGCTTACAAGGGAGCAGCTTGAGGACGCCCTTTTGCAGGACAGTCAGACGATGACGCTTGAGGACAGGGAGAAGGGCTTTAAGTCACAGCATCTGGAGCTGTTTTCGGCGGACAGGATTAAGGTGCTGCGGATTTACGATACCTCCAAGGACGCGGCGGGGTTTTACATTATGGAGGTTGACGGAGAAATCGGCGTTTACAGGGAGGATAAGACGACGCTCTATTTCCGCACGGGGCTTGACCCGAAGACACTTCCTGCCGATGTGCTGGGTGAGGTACGGGAAGGGAAATATATGGACACGGAGCTTCAGGTGTATCATTTTTTGGAGTCCTACAGCAGTTAGCGGTGTGAAAAAGCGTTCATATGATAAATTTGCGCTAAGATGAAAGAGGAAATAAGATGTGTAATGTGATAGTGGTGGGCGGCGGCGCAAGCGGCCTTACGGCGGCAATCTTTGCGGCACGAAACGGTCATCGGGTGACGATACTTGAGCATAAGGACAGAGTCGGGAAAAAAATCCTGATGACCGGAAACGGCAAATGCAATCTCACCAATATGAGTGATTTTCATGGGAAATATTATAGCAGTGACGAAAAGTCGCTGCAAAGAATTTATGACACGCTTGTCCGTTTTGGGGCGAAGGACACGAGGGCTTTTTTTGAGGGGCTTGGGCTGTACACAAGGGAAAAACGCGACGGGTGTGTCTATCCTGTTTCGGAGCAGGCTTCGGCTGTGCTTGACGTGCTGCGAAACGAGTGCGGGCGGCTTGGAGTGCGGACGGTTACGGATTGTGCGGTGGAGACGATTTCTTCACAAAAGAGGGGCGGCAGGGTTGGCGTTTTGCATTGTGCAAAAAACGGCGATAAGCGCAAGGAAACAATTGCTTATGACAAGCTGATTTTGGCGGCGGGAGGCAATGCGGCACCGGCTTCCGGTTCAGACGGCTCGGGGTATCGGCTTGCGGCTTCGCTTGGGCACAGGCTTGTCAAGCCGCTTCCGGCGTTGGTGCAGTTGCGATGTGAGGGCAGTTTTTTTAAGTCCGTATCGGGCGTGCGGGCACAGGCGGGCTTGACGCTTTACATAGATGGCAGGGCGGCGGCGTTGGAACAAGGAGAGTTACAACTGACGGATTACGGGATTTCGGGGATACCTGTGTTTCAGTTTAGCCGTTTGGCGGCAAGGGCTTTGGACAGCAGGAGGGCATGTGAGGTCGGGATTGATTTTTTGCCCTTTGTGCAGGAGGCGGACAGGGATAGCTTTGTGCGCAGGAATTTCGATAATGCGGCGTTTGGCGGCAAGACGGTGGAGGAGCTTTTGTCGGGAATGGTACACAAGAAGGTTGCGGCAATGCTTTGCAGGAGGCATAAAATTGGCGCAGGCGTGCGCGTACCGGAGGCAGGCAAAAAGGCGGCGCGCGGGTGCATGGAAGCGCTGTTTGATTTTCGGGTAAGGGTGGTCGGGACAAATCCGTTTGAGAATGCGCAGGTGTGCAGCGGGGGCGTGCCGATTGGCGAGGTGGACGACTGCTTTGCGTCGCGGCTTTGCAAGGACGTGTATCTTGTGGGGGAGCTCTTGGACTGCGACGGGATTTGCGGAGGCTATAATTTACAGTGGGCATGGGCTACGGGAGCGATTGCGGGGGCGAGTGTGTAGCGTTTCTGTACACAGGCTTTATTGATGATTTGATAATGCATTGGATTGGCGGCATGGAGGCGGAATATGATAGCGATAAACCAGTTAAAAATGGAGATACGGTTTGGGGAAAATGGGGCGGTACAGCTTGGGGAGGCAGTGCTGCGCAAAAAGGCGGCGAAGGTTTTGGGGATAAAGGAGACGCAAATCCGGAAGCTTTCAATATTGAAGCATTCGATTGACGCGCGAAAAAAGCCGAAGCTGTTTCATGTGTATACGCTTGGGGTTTGTTTGGACGAACGCGCGCAGGAGGAGCAGGCGGTGAAACGGTGCAGGAATGCAAATGTTTCGCTGTATGCGCCAAAGCCTTACATATTTCCCCAAAGTGGACAAGAAGTGATGGCGGAGCGTCCGGTAATCATCGGCATGGGACCTGCGGGATTGTTTTGCGGATATATGCTTGCAAAGCACGGGTATCGTCCCATTCTTTTGGAGCGCGGCGCAGATGTGGAAACGCGGACGCGGGCGGTTGCGGAATTTTGGAACGGCGGGCGGTTGGATTTGGACTCGAATGTGCAGTTCGGGGAGGGCGGCGCCGGAACGTTTTCGGACGGGAAGCTCAATACGCTTGTGAAGGATAAGGACGGCAGGAACCGGGAGGTGCTCCGGATTTTTGTGGAGTGCGGTGCGCCGCAGGAGATTTTGTATGAGAGCAAGCCGCATATCGGCACGGATATTCTGCGAAGGGTGCTCGCAAACATGCGGGCATTTCTTTTGGAAAATGACGCAAGTGTCAGATTTGGGGCGAAGGTCACGGGACTGGAAATTGAAAACGGCGCGCTTTCGGGCGTTATCATAAATGACGCAGATGTCATAAAAACGAAAAACGCGGTGCTTGCAATCGGGCATAGCGCGCGGGATACGTTTGCGTATCTTGAGAATATCGGGGTGTCGATGGAGGCGAAGGCGTTTGCGGTCGGTATGCGGGTGGAGCATTTGCAAAGCCTGATTAACGAGCGTATGTATGGAGCGGAGCATGGCGCAAAGCTTCCTGCCGCGCCTTATAAGCTTACGACACAGACGAAAAGCGGGCGCGGGGTGTATTCGTTTTGCATGTGTCCGGGAGGGTATGTTGTCAATGCGTCGAGCGAGGAGGGGCGGCTTGCCATCAACGGCATGAGCTATTCGGACAGGGGAAGCCAGAATGCAAACAGTGCGATTATCGTGCAGGTAACGCCTGCCGATTACGAGGGCAGCGGGGCGCTTTCGGGGGTGGAATTCCAGCGGCGGCTCGAGGAGCGGGCGTATGCGCTTGGGAACGGAAGCATTCCGGTGCAGTATTTTGGGGATTATGTGAAAAATGAGCCTTCGGTGGGGCGGGAAGGGCGGCTTGTACCCTGTACGAAGGGAAAATATACGTTCACAAACCTGCGGGGGCTTTTGCCTGCGTCTTGTGAGGAGGCGTTCCTTGAAGGAATGGCGCAGTTTGATCAGGTGATTTGCGGCTATGCGGGGGCGGATACCGTTTTGGCAGGAATTGAGAGCCGCACGTCGTCGCCCGTGCGGATACACCGTGACAGCGATTTGCAAAGCCCGTCAGTGCAGGGGCTATATCCGTGCGGAGAGGGCGCGGGGTATGCAGGCGGGATTACGTCGGCGGCAATGGACGGGATTTTGGTGGCGGAGCGGATTGCGAAGCGGTATCGGGCGTTTGGATAAAAGCTGTGTTTTACTGGACTTTTTAACGGTTTGGGATTAGAATAGATGTGGCTTATTTTGGAATACATTTTTGGGAGGAAAATACAGTGGACGAGTTACGGGCGAGATTAAAGGACAAAAAGAGGATTGTTGTAAAGATTGGTTCTTCGTCTTTGCAACATGTGGAGACGGGAGATTTGGATTATACCAAGATGGATATTTTAGTGCGCGAGCTTTGCAATATCCGCAATCAGGGAAAGGACGTCATTCTTGTGACCTCAGGCGCAATCGGGTGCGGGCGGCGCGCGCTGCATATCAAGCCGCCGCTGACGCTTGCGCAGAAGCAGGCGTGTGCCGCAATCGGGCAGGCAAGGCTTATGACGACCTATCAGCGGATTTTTTCCGAGTACAGTCATCAGGCAGCGCAAATTCTGATGACGCGCCATACGATTGTCTCGGATTTGAACCGCAGAAACGCGCAGAATACGTTTAACGAGCTGCTGCGCATGGAGGCCATTCCGATTGTGAATGAGAACGATACGACTTCCACGTTTGAGGTGGAGGACGTGATTGGGGATAACGACACGCTTTCGGCGCTTGTTACGGCGCTTACGGGTGCGGATTTGCTGATTTTGCTCTCGGATATCAACGGGCTTTACACGGACGATCCAAGGCAGAACGCGGACGCGAAGTTTATTGAGCGCGTTGATACGCTGACGGACGAGCTAATCCGCATGGGCAAGGGTACGACGGGCAGCAGTGTCGGTACGGGCGGCATGGAAACGAAGCTTACGGCGGCAAAAATCGCGACGTACTCGGGCGCGGACATGGTCATTGCAAACGGCGCAGATGTGCGGGTGATACACCGCATTATGGAAGGCAGGAACTACGGGACGATTTTTAAGGAAAACAAAAATGCGGACTTTGATTTTGCCGCGTTTATTGAGGAACTGCATAAATAATTTATTCCTTGTATGTAACAACCAGATCATTTTCCAAAATCACGGTTTTCCCGTCCGGTATGAGCGTCTCTTCGCCGCGGATAATCATCGCAATCAGCTCATCCGGCGCAAGACTGAGCTCGGAAATGCTGTGATTGCACCAGTTATTGTCACTGTCAATCCGCGTTTCGGTCAGTTGCTCGCTGTCGCTTGGCTCATAGGCGGGGACGCTTAGGATAATCGTGTCGTTTGCCAAAATCCGCGTGTCGCCCTTTGTGATAATCGTTTCGTGGTTGCGCTTAATCATCAGGGCGAGTGAGCCGGTCGGAAAGTTGACTTCGCGCACCAGCCTGTTTTCGTAGTTATGCCCCTTTGGAATAAACATGCGCATCAGCGTAATCGCAGAGTCTTCCTGATAATCGTTGAACGTCTTTCTGACATCGGCGTTGTCGTCAAGCATATCGAGCCTTGCCGCGACCTTTGGCAGCAGCGTGCCCTGAACCGCCACCGAAAACAGGGAGACCATAAAGACAATATGAAACAGGTTGTGGGACATGCAGACGCCGCTTGCCACTGCCATAATCGCAAACACGGAAGAGGAAGCACCGCGCAGTCCCGCCCATGATACCAAAAGGCATTGCCGCATGGAACAGCGAAACGGTTTTAGCAGCAAAAAGACCGCAACGGGGCGCGCAACCAGTGTGAGGATTGCCGTGATGACCAGCGCCGCCGGAATGACCGCAGGCATTTGGTGCGGAAAGGTCAGAAGTCCCAGCAAAAAGAAAATCAAAATCTGTGCAAGCGTCGTGACGCCGTCAAAAAATGCAATCATTGTTGCCTTGCTTTTAATCGGGCTGTTTCCGATAAAAATACCCATGATATAGACGCTTAGGTACGCGTTTCCGCCCGAAAGCTGTGACAGGGCGTAGCAGATTAACAGCATTGCAACCATAAAGATGGTATCAAGCCCTTCGGAAATCAGGCTTGTTTCGCGCAGCAGCCGGATAGCCAGAAATGCAAAAGCCGCGCCGATAAGCGTGCCAAAGGTCGCCTGCAAAAAAATCTGCTGCAAAATATGCTCGGCTTTTCCGGCACGGATAATTTCGATTGCGATAAAGGTGAGCATATATGCCATCGGATCGTTACTTCCGCTTTCCAGCTCGAGCAGCGAGGCGCTGCCGTCTTTTAAATTCAGTTTTTTCTTACGTAAAATCGAGAACACGCTTGCGGCGTCGGTAGAACCAAGCACCGCACCGACCAGAAAGCTTTCCAGCCATGTAAATCCAAGCGCAAATTTGACAAGCAGTGCCGTCACGAAGGCTGTGACAGCTACACCGAAGGTTGAGAGCAGCACTGATTTTACGGCAACGCTTTTTGCGGCTTTCCATTTCAGGTTGAAACCGCCGTAGAACATGATAAAAAGCAGTGCAATAGAACATATGTTTTCAGCAAGCACATAGTCGTCGAACGGGATTTTAAAAATACCGTCGCTTCCAAAAAGCATACCGATAAACATAAAGAAAATCAGCGCGGGCATTCCGAACTTTCCCGAAAATTTCTCTGCGAGCACGCAGAGCAGTATTACAATCGCAACAAGCAGCAGTGTAACTGTCATTCAAATCCTCCTGTTTTTGTTTTCTTTTATGTAATGTTTTTTCTGTGATGAAAAGCCTTTATGCGTAGAAAGACGCATGGTATTTTATTTTGCGGTAGATTTTATAAAAAATCACTGCAAAAAGTGAGACGATAATGTAAAGGGTAGACAACGCGCCTGTAGCGCCTCCGATAAAAACTAAAATCCATAATCCGATATTCATGATTCTTTTATTCCTTTCTCTGAGTCGTTGTTTTTTATTTCCGTATGTTTTTTTGGGCTGCCGCCGATTTCATAAATACAGGTAAAGACTCCTGCACCCAAAGCAATGACAATCATAATTCCAAATATAATGTTTTCCATGTGAAACCTCCGTTTGAACTGTTCAAAATCCGTTTAACGGTACGACAAAAAGACGCCCGTTACGCGTTTCGTTACTGGATACCGATTATATTGTGGAATTGTGTTTTTTACCGTCCTTGCGGTGAATGTATTGAAGAGTCCTTACCCTGTAGCGGTTTTTGTATAAGCCGTTCAGAGAAAGGGGTGTGAAGAAAATCGCTGTCAGGGTAAATGCGCCGCCCCAAAAGAGCAGTAAAAGAAGCGGGTTTAGGCGCAGGATTGTCGCGCCGCGCGGATTGGACCTTGCAAGCGTGAACTCGCCAAGCCCCGAAAGCCTGTTTTCCTCATGATAGATATGTGCATTCAACACTCCGCCCGTCATGCGCGTAATGGAAGCGGCGGGGGAAGCTGCGGTATTCGAAAAAGGGGAAGACGGCAGGGGTTCTTCCTTGCAGTACATTCCCAGCGTAAGCATGGATACAATTAAAACAATGCAGAACAGTTTTATCTGTATTTTGCCCTTCATCACGCAGCTCCTTTTTTCGGATTGTTGTAAAACAACTCATGATACATGATAACAAAAGGAAGGGGAATATGCAAGGGGTTGTGTTTATAAAATTTTTGGTAGACGAAGCAGTAACCTTCACACAAAAATGGGTAGAAGAAGCAGTCCGGCATTTTTTGAAGAACCCACAGGAACCCATTACGACGCAGGACTTGGCATGGATTAAATATTTAAAAATCGGAGAAAGCTTTGACAATGATTTTATCATAGAGCTGTCCGAACAATGCCCGCCCGAGCCGTTTGCGGATACGGACGGCGGCGACGAATGGATTTTTGCCTTGCAGGGGAAGGACATTGAGCGATTTTTGACGGATTCTGACACAGACCTTCACTGCCTTTCAGCGTTTGGATTTGAATATGAGGAAAATCACGCTGCCGGTTCCAAAACGGCTAGAAAAAACTGGGATGACTATCAAAAGACAATTTAGCAGGAGCGCTATTATGAAGAAATAGCGGATTACGACAAGTGGGAGCAGTGGTATGAGGAGACGAAAGCAAATATTTACAGGGATTTGCGTTTTTTTACAGGGCTTATCGTGCTTCGGATTTACGGGACGGAAATGCCCGATTATACACCGTTTGCAGGAATGGGGAGCCTTGCGGTGATGGAGCTTGTGGGAACCTGCTTTGCGGATAAGGACGGGATTGAGAAGCTGTATGGATTAAAGCAGTTATCGTGCTGGTTGGATTAGAATGGAAAAACAGGCATTCCTTGAAATTTGGGATACAAGGAATACCTGTTTTTGTTATTTATGCTTTTTGCGAAACGTCGGCTTTTTCCAAATATTCATACGATAAAGCAGATACAAAATCGCCGCGGAAATGCCGTTGCTGACAACGACGCTGTACCAAATACTGCGCACGCCCATATGAAAGACCGTTTCGCAGACAAACAGCGTCAGAAACCGGAATACCCAAAGCCTTGTCGCGTCAATAATCATGGTAACCTCTGTGTGCCCCGTGCCCTGAAACAGTCCGCTTGTGGCGTTGTGAATGCCGTTTGTCCAGCACCAGAATGCCATAATGCTAAGGA
Organism: uncultured Lachnospiraceae bacterium; assembly: GCA_947567595.1. Taxonomy (GTDB): domain Bacteria; phylum Bacillota; class Clostridia; order Lachnospirales; family Lachnospiraceae; genus COE1. Next base: position 19,100 of record CANOMQ010000016.1, read on the forward strand.
AATCCGCTGCCATGCCAATCACGGCATCGTTATCAGAAAAAATACTGACAATGCTCCTTGAAATCGGGGCGCGCGATAAGATAAACCCACCGATAAACAGGAACACGACACTGATGTTGCGGGACAGCTTATAGCCACGCTCTGCTCTGTCATATTGGTGTGCGCCGATGTTCTGACCGACAATGGTTGCGACGGCGGAGCCGATTCCGTTTGAGGGAAGTGTAATCAGTCCGTTTACTTTATTTCCAATACCGTATGCCGCCATTGCCTGCGTGCCGTATTTATAGACATTTTTGCTCATCAGTAAAAATCCAAGCTGCATGGTGGAGCCGCCGATTGCGGTCGGCAGCCCCACGCGGAAAATAGAAAGCAGCTTTTCTTTCTCAAACCGCAGGTGCCTGATGTCAAGATAAACCGTCTGCGTGCGCCGCGTGAGCGCCCAAAAGGCAATCAGTGCGGAAGGGAGTTTCGCAAGCAGTGTTGCAAGCGCGGCACCCTTGATGTTGAGACCGAGTGTAATCATCAAAAGCGGATCCAAGACTATGTTGATGAGGATACCAAGAAAGTTTAAAAGCATCGGACGAACCGTGTCGCCCTGCGCCTGATGAATGGCATTGTAAATGTTGATGGTATACAAAAGCGGCATATCGAGCACGACAATCTGCAAATAGATGGTGCCGTACCCAAACGTGATGCCGTCCGCCCCAAGCCAGCGCACAATCGAGGGCGTTGCAACAAAGCAGACGCCAGCACACACAACGGCAAAAATCATTGCGCAGGCAAAAATCTGATTTGCCATGCTTTTTGCGTTTTCGTCGTCCCTTGCGCCGATGTACTGCGCGATGAGGACGGAGCCGGCAACCGTAATTCCGGTACCGAAATTTAAGATGATATTCTGCACGGGCGTCACAAGGTTGATTGCCGCAAGCTGTTCCGTGCCGATTTTCCCAAGCCAGTAGGTGTCGGTGAGGTTGTACATGGTCTGTAAAAACGAGTTAATCACGACGGGAATGGCAATCGAGAGGATTGCCTGCAGCATATTTCCGTTTAAAATTAAGTCGCGGTTTATCTTTCTGCCTGCTTTCATTTTTATGGTGTTCCTTTCAAAATTTGTAAATCCATTCGCAAATCCGGACGTCTTATTTTAAGAAAGCCCGAGGTTTTTTGTCATGGATTATCATATAACAGAATAAACACAAATGCCATCGGATTTTTACATCATAACATACAGACGAAAAATTGCATGATAATATGACAAGAAATTGTAAGAATTAAAAGAATTAAAAATTTTTTTAGTAGCTATTTATTCCCAAATGTGTTATCGTAGATGTATATGAAAATTGTCGGGCGGTTGTGCTGCCGGACAGAATGGAGGAATTTATGAAGTACGAAGTAATCTACAAAACTTCTACAAGCTTTGTTGTTGAAATTATGGATAACGGATATTTTTCGTCAGAGCATATGCATGAAATTTATGTAAATGGAAGTCTTGTAGAAAAAAGCGACCGGAATGTGGCGAGCGTGTTTGGGCTTAGCCCCGCGACCACGTATGATGTGGAGCTTCGCTATGACGGGGAAACGCAGCGCTTTGCGGTGACGACGGACGATGAGTATGTGACCTTGGATGTAAAGGCGTTCGGCGCAAAGGGCGACGGGGAAACGGACGATACCTTATTTATCCAGTGTGCAATCAATGCGTGCCCGAAGGGCGGCAGGGTGTACATTCCGGAAGGCGTTTACAAGATTTATCCGTTATTTTTAAAGAGCGACCTTGTGCTGGAGCTTGGAAAGGGCGCGGTGCTTTCCGCATTTACGGACAGGACAAAATTCCCTATTCTGCCGGGAAAAATCGAGTGCGTTGACAAGGAGAAGGAATATCTGCTTGGAACGTGGGAGGGCGATCCGCTTGATATGTTTGCGGGCATTATAACGGGTATCAACGTGGAGAACGTCGTAATCACGGGACAGGGAACGATTGACGGCTGCGCGACGCATCAGAACTGGTGGGAGAATGCGAAGGTAAAGCGCATTGCATGGAGACCACGCATGATTTTCCTAAACCACTGTAAAAATGTCGTGCTTCACGGAATTACGGTACAAAACAGCCCGTCGTGGAATATCCACCCTTATTTTTCACAGGATTTGCGGTTTATCGGTATCAGCGTGCTTGGGCCGAAGGACTCGCCAAATACGGACGGTTTAGACCCTGAATCGTGCAAAAATGTTGAGATTGTCGGCGTTTACTTCTCGGTCGGCGACGACTGCATTGCGATTAAATCGGGAAAGATTTACATGGGCTCCAAATACAAGACGCCTTCGGAAAACCTTACAATCAGACAGTGCTGCATGAGGGACGGGCACGGTTCGATTACGATTGGAAGCGAGATGGCGGGCGGTGTGAAAAACTTAAGTGTTGAGAACTGCCGGTTCCTCCATACGGACAGGGGACTGCGTATCAAGACAAGGCGCGGGCGCGGCAAGGACGCGATTGTAACGGGAATTAAATTTGAAAACATCATCATGGATCATGTGATGACGCCGGTGGTAATCAATTCGTTTTATTATTGTGACGCGGACGGACATTCTGACTATGTGCAGTCAAAGGAGTTCCATCCCGTGGACGAGCGCACGCCGTATCTAGGGGACTTTTTGTTTAAAAACCTGACGGCAATGAACTGCCATGCGGCAGCGTCGTATCTGTACGGGCTTCCGGAGCAGAAAATCCATCATGTGGTATTTGAGAACGCGGCGTTTTCTTTTGCGGAAAATCCGACGGCGGGCATTCCCGCAATGATGGACGGCGTTGACGAGCAGACGAATACGGGAATTTTTGCAAAGAACATTGAGAAACTGGAATTAAAGCAGGTAACGGTGCAGGGGCAGTACGGCGACGCGGTTATCAGCGATGGAATTGATGAGTTTGTGCGATAGGGCACCAAAAACACTGTTAATATGGAGGAAAAAATGGCGATTGAAATAGTAGATAAGTATGTAAACGGGTTGATTGACAGAAGCACACTGGACGAGCCGGTGTGGAATATTGAGAAAATCAGGGCAGGCAAGAAGGCAACATGGGACTATATTGACGGGTGCATGATTATGTCGCTTTTGGAGCTTTACAAGGTGACGAAGAATGAGAAGTTTCTGAAATTTTCGGACGAATATATCGGGCACCGCGTGGAGGAGGACGGTACAATCCGGGGGTATGATAAGGACGAGCTGAACCTTGACCATATTAATGAAGGGAAAAATCTGTTTACGCTTTATGATTTGACGGGCAAGGAAAAGTATGCGAAGGCGACCAAAAATATCTATGCGCAGATTTTGGAAATGCCCCGCACGAAGGAAGGGAATTTCTGGCATAAAAAGATTTATCCGAATCAGGTGTGGCTGGACGGACTGTATATGGCGCAGCCGTTTTATATGGAATATGAGAAGCGCTTCAATGACAAGAAGAATTATTCGGATATTTACAATCAGTTTTTTAATGTTGAGAAGTTTTTAAAGGACGAGGAGACGGGATTGTATTATCACGCGTTTGACTCAGAGAAGCAGATGTTTTGGGCAGATCCCGAGACGGGGCTTTCCAAGAATTTCTGGCTTCGGGCGCTTGGGTGGTTTTCGATGGCGCTGCTTGACACGCTGACGCTTGCAGACGAAGGGACACCGGAATATGAGCATTTGGCAAAAATGTATAAGGATTTGATTGACGCAATGCTTCAGTATCAGTCGCCGGAGGGCATGTGGTATCAGGTGCCGAATTTCCCGGGCAGGGAAAAGAACTATCTGGAGACAAGCGGCAGTTCGATTATGGCGTACTGTCTGATGAAGGGCGCACGGCTTGGGTATCTTCCGAAGGAATACAGTGCATATGGCGTGAAGGCGTTTCAAGGTATTTGTGACAAATATTTAACAGAGGTTGACGGGAACATGAGCCTTGACGGTATCTGCCTTGTGGCAGGTCTTGGACCGGCGGATAAATTGAGACGTGACGGGACGTATGAGTATTATATGTCAGAGCCGATTGTAAAGGACGACGCAAAAGGGACGGCACCGTTTTTGCTTGCGTATGCGGAGATTTGTAGATTGGAGAAATAGAGAGGAAAATTGCAATTATGGAGGTTAAGGAGCTGCGTGTCTGCGTGGGTGATGAGACGGCGTTTTCCAATATAGGCGAGGCGCTTGAGGCGGCAAAGCAGTATGATGGCATGAAGGTTGTGATACACATTGCGCCGGGTGTATATTGCGAACGGGTTGTCGTAAACCAAAATCATGTTTCGTTTGTGGGCGAAGATGAGCATACGACAAAAATTACGTATTCGGACGCAGCGCAGGACATTATGCCGGAGGGCGATAAGCGCGGGACGTTCCGGACGCCAAGTGTCTTTATTGACGCGGACAATTTCTATGCCTGCCATATTTCGTTTCTGAATGAGGCAGGGCAGGGCGTCAAGGTCGGGCAGGCGCTTGCCGTCTATGCGGACGGGGACTGCCTCACGTTTGAGAACTGTCGCTTTGAGGGTTATCAGGATACGCTTTTTACCGCGCCGCTGCCAAAACAGGAAAAGCAGATGGGCGGGTTTAAGGGACCAAAGGAATTTGCGCCGCGCCGTCATGGCAGACATCTTTATAAGGATTGTTTTATTTCGGGAAACATTGATTTTATTTTTGGCAGCGCGACGGCATATTTCGAGAACTGCGAGCTGTTTATGCGCGACCGGCAGGGGGAGGACATCAAGGGGTATGTGACGGCGCCGTCTACCTATGAGGGCGAGCGGTACGGGTATGTGTTTAACCATTGCCGTTTTACGAGCGACTGCCCGAGGGAGAGCGCGTACCTTGGCAGACCGTGGAGAAATTTTGCGAAGGCGGTTGTGATGAACTCGGAAATCGGCGCGCACATCAAAAAGGAAGGCTGGCATGACTGGAACAACAAGGACGCATGGGAAACAATGTTTTTTGCGGAATATCACAATTTCGGGGAAGGCGCGGGAACACAGCGCGCGCCGTTTGTGCGGTTTTTGACGGACAGCGAGGCGGCACAATATACGCGCGAGAAGGTGCTTGGATTTTAAATGGATTTAGGAGGTAGGGTATGCAGTTTGGAATAAGACTACATGACGCGGTTAAGGCTCCGCTGGAGGAACGGCTTAAGGCAGTGCGTGAGCAGGGATTTGCCTGTGCGCACCTTGCACTTTCGAAGGTCATCAGCGAAAATTCGGTGGCGGAGAGTGCGCTGACGCCGGGGTATGCGATGTATCTGAAGCGGCTTTTTGACAAGTATGGGCTTGACGTTGCCGTGCTTGGCTGTTATCTGAATTTAGCCAATCCCGACGCTGGGAAATTGAAGGCAATTCAGGATAAATATATGGCAAATATCCGCTTTGCGGCGCATCTGGGTGCAGGCGTGGTCGGTACGGAGACGGGTGCGCCCAACCTTGAGTACAAGTTTGAGGAAGCGTGCTGGAACGAGGAGTCCCTGCAGATTTTCATCAACAACCTGCGTCCGGTCGTAAAATACGCGGAGCAGATGGGCGTGCTGATGGCGATTGAGCCGGTGGTGCGTCATATCGTCTGCAATCCTGTGCGTGCAAGGCGTGTGCTGGACGAAATCAATTCGCCGAATTTGCGGATTATCCTTGATCCGGTCAATCTGCTTGAGATTTATAATTATGAGAAGCAGGACGAGATTTTGGACGAAGCGGTGGAGCTGCTTGGCAAGGATGTTGCCGTGCTCCATGTAAAGGATTTCCAAATTCAGGACGGGAAGCTGGTGTCCGTGCCCGTGGGACAGGGAATGTGCCACTGGGAGCGCGTCATTCCGTATATGAAAAAGGAAAAGCCGTTTATGCACGCCACGCTGGAAAACACCAGTCCCGACAATGCGGTGGCGGCGCTGGCGCATATCAGGGAGATTTATCAGAACAGTTAAGGTTTTTAAAGGGAGCTTGCGCAGGCAGGCTCTTTTTATGGACAAAATTCTTTCCGGCTTGATGAAATTAGGGGTTGCAAGCTTGTTAAAAATATGTCAAAATAGGGGTAAGTAAGAAATCGGTCATTTGGAAGGCAAAGAAAGGGGTGCGGTTCAGATTATGAGAGGAATTGATACACAGGTCAAGAAGACAAGGCGCGCGATATTCAGAGAGGTGGCAAATTTGGCGTACCATTCCGAGAATATTGTGGACGATATGGAGGCGCTTCCGTATAAGCTGGTTGACGCAGAAAATTCGCCATATTGGGACAACATATACCGGGAGCGTGAGATTGTGCGCGAGCGCACAAGGCTTGCGATGGGAATGTCGCTTCGCCCGGAGGATGAGCCGGTGCAGGTCAGTCAGGGCGTGGAGGAGAGCAATATTGACGAAAAATATTATGAGCCGCCCTTAATGCAGGTGATTGCGTCGGCGTGCAATGCGTGCGCGGAAAATAAATACGAGGTGACCAACAAATGCATGGGCTGTCTTGCACATCCTTGTAATGAAGTGTGCCCGCGCGGTGCGATTACCATGCAGAATGGACGCTCGGTCATTGATCAGGAAAAATGTATCAAGTGTGGAAAATGTAAGACGGTCTGCCCGTATGACGCGATTTCCCATCAGCAGCGTCCGTGCCTTGCGCACTGCGGCGTCAATGCCATTTACTCGGATAAGCATGGCAGGGCGGTGATTGACGAGGAAAAATGTGTTTCCTGCGGACAGTGCATGGTAAGCTGCCCGTTTGGCGCGATTGCCGACAAGTCGCAGATTTTCCAGCTAATCCGCGCAATGCAGTCGGGAAGGAAAATCATTGCACAGGTGGCGCCTGCGTTTGTGGGGCAGTTTGGTTCAAAGGTGACGCCGGATATGTTCAAGACGGCGCTAAAGGAGCTTGGCTTCTATGATGTCTATGAGACGGCAATCGGTGCGGATATGGGCGCGATGACGGAGGCGGAGCATTATGTGAATGAGGTTGCGACGGGCGAGGTGCCGTTTCTTCTGACTTCATGTTGTCCGTCTTGGTCAATGCTTGCAAAGAAATTCTTCCCCGAGACGATTGACAAAATCAGCAACGCGCTTACGCCGATGGTGGCGACCGCAAGGGTGATTAAGGAAGAACACCCTGATGCGAGCGTGGTCTTTATTGGGCCGTGCGCAAGCAAAAAGCTTGAGGCAATGCGAAGGACGGTGCGCTCCGACGTGGATTTTGTGATTACGTTTGAGGAGCTTACGGGAATGTTTGAGGCAAAGGGCATTCTGCTTGAGGAGATAAAAGCGCTTGACACGATGGAAGATGAAAAGGCGGCGACGGCGGCAGGGCGCGGCTATGGCGTTGCAGGCGGCGTTGCGAGCGCGATAGAGAGCTGCATTAAGGAATATTATCCCGACACGGAAATCCATATCGAGCACGCGGAGAGCCTTTCGGAGTGCAAAAAAATCCTCATGCTTGCAAAGGCGGGGAAGAAAAACGGCTGCCTGATAGAAGGCATGGCGTGCCCCGGCGGGTGTGTTGCAGGCGCGGGAACGAATATCGCAATTCCCGTCGCGGCGAAGGATTTGCTTGGATTTAAGAATGCCTCCGAGAAAAAACTGCCGGACGCAGGGGTGCGGCAGCCGGAATAAGAGAGAGGGGAAGCGCCGGATAAATTGCTTGAAAAAGTCAAGAAATCTGATATAATGAATACATTATGGGCAAAAGTCATGTTCCCGACTTTGAAAACAGATTTCGATGAATGATTTCATCTATGACAGGACAATAGAAATATGGAGGAAGATAAAATGGCACAAAAGGTAAGGTGCAGGTTTGCGCCAAGTCCCACGGGAAAAATGCATGTCGGAAACCTGCGTTCCGCGTTATATGAGTTTTTGATTGCAAAGCACGCGGGAGGAGATTTCGTGTTCCGTATTGAGGATACGGACCGTGAGCGGTATGTTGAGGGCGCCACGGAAATTATTTATAAGACGCTGGAGCAGACGGGGCTTGTCTATGACGAGGGACCAGATAAGGACAAGGGGTATGGTCCATACGTGCAGAGCGAGCGCGTGAAGGCGGGCATTTACATGAAGTACGCAAAGGAGCTGGTTGATAAGGGCGAGGCATATTACTGCTTTTGCGATAAGGAGCGGCTTGCAAGCCTGAAATCGGAGGTTGTAGAGGGAAAGGAAATCACGGTCTACGATAAGCACTGTCTCGGGCTTTCCAAGGAGGAGGTTGCCAAAAAGCTTGCGAGTGGTATCCCGTATGTCATCAGGCAGAACAACCCGACAGAGGGCACGACGAGCTTTCATGATGAGCTGTACGGGGATATTTCCGTGGATAATTCAGAGCTGGACGATATGATTTTGATAAAGTCGGACGGGTATCCGACCTATAATTTTGCGAATGTCGTGGACGACCATCTGATGGAAATTACGCATGTGGTGCGCGGAAATGAGTACCTTTCCTCAACGCCGAAGTACAACAGGCTTTATGAGGCGTTTGGCTGGGAAATCCCGGTATATGTGCACCTGCCGCTGATTACGGACGAGGAGCATAAGAAGCTCAGCAAGCGCAGCGGACACTCGTCGTTTGAGGATATTGTGGAGCAGGGAATTTTGCCGGAGGCGATTATTAACTTTGTGGCGCTTTTGGGGTGGAGCCCGGAGGACAATCGGGAAATTTTTACGCTGGACGAGCTGATTGCTGATTTTGACTACACGCGGATTAACAAGTCGCCTTCCGTTTTTGACATGAACAAGCTCAAATGGATGAACGGGGAGTACATTAAGGCGATGGATTTTGACCGTTTTTATGAGATGGCGCTGCCGTATCTTAAAAAGGTCATTCACAAGGACTTGGATTTGAAAAAGATTGCGGAAATGGTCAAGACGCGTATTGAGGTCTTTCCTGACATTGAAAACCTGATTGGGTTTTTTGAGACGTTGCCGGAGTATGATACGGCGATGTATGCGCATAAGAAAATGAAAACCACAGAGGAAAGCGCGCTTGCGGTCTTAAAGGACGTGCTTCCAATGCTAGAGGCGCAGGAGGATTATACAAACGACGCGCTTTACCAGCTTCTGCTCGCTTATGTTGCCGAGAAGGAAGTGAAAAACGGCTACGTGATGTGGCCAATCAGAACAGCAGTTTCGGGACTTCAGATGACGCCGGCGGGTGCGACGGAAATCATGGAGGTGCTTGGGAAAGAAGAAACGCTTGTTCGGATACGAAAGGGCATTGAATTACTGGAATATGCACAATGATTTAAATGTAAATGAGGCGCAGTATGCCGCCATTACACACGGGGACGGGGCTATGCTTGTACTGGCAGGTCCCGGCTCCGGAAAGACTTTTGTCATCACCCGAAGGATTCAATATTTAATCGAGGAACATCATGTAAAACCGGAAGACATTCTTGTTATCACGTTCACAAAGGCTGCCGCGATGGAAATGCAGGAGCGGTTCCTTCAAATTTCAAATCAAAAAGGCTGTCCTGTTCAGTTCGGAACATTTCACGCCACGTTTTTCCAAATTTTAAAGCATACCTATAAATTCAGCGCCGAGAACATTATCAGGGAGGGCGATAAATATCAGTTGATTGCGCAGATTTTAGCCGCGTTGCCGCCGGAGCTTGAAAGTCAGGACGAGGCGCAGGACATGGAGCAGGACGCGGACAATGACAGGATACAACGTCTTTTGTCGGAAATTAGCAAAGTGAAAAACAATGGAATGGAACCGCAGGAGTTTGAGAGCGAGACGGTATCGCAGGAGCTGTTTTTGTATCTCTATCAGGCGTACAAGAAGGAGATGAACCGCCGCAGGCTGATTGATTTTGATGATATGGTGCTTTTGTGCCGCGATTTGCTGCTTGCGCGTCCCGAAACGCTTAGGCTATGGCAGGAGCGGTTTCGCTATATCCTGATTGACGAGTTTCAGGACATCTGCCCATTGCAGTATGAGGTGGTACGACTGCTTGCCAAGCCAAGGGATAACCTGTTTATCGTGGGGGACGACGATCAGGCGATTTATGGCTTTCGCGGCTCGAAGCCGGAGATTATGCTGAATTTTCAGAAGGACTATCCAAATGCGAAGCAGGTTCTGCTCAATGTCAACTACAGGAGCAGGCGGGACATTGTGGAGACTGCGGGAAGGCTGATTGCGCACAATAAGACGCGCTTTTCCAAGCAGGTGGAGACGAACAATCCGATGACCGGAGGAGTCAAAATATATCCGTTTTCGTCCAAGCAGCAGCAGGCAAAAAACACTGCGCTCCTAATCAGACAGTATATGGAGCAGGAGGGCGCGCGGTACAGTGACATTGCTATTTTGTACCGCACGGGCAGTCACATGGTCAACACGGCGCAGTGCCTGATACAGGAGGGCATCCCGTTTCAGATGAAGGAAAAGCCAAAGAACATCTACAAATCGCCAATTGCACTGGATTTGACGGCATATCTTCGCTATGCCCTTTATGAGGACAGTGTTTCGGACTTTTTCCGCATTATGAACAGCCCGGTGCGCTATATCCGCAGAAGCAGTGTGCCGCTTAAGCCGTTTTCCATGCAGGAGCTGCTAAATGCCTGCCGGCAGGAGGATTATGTGGTGCGAAATATTGTGCAGTTGTATGATGATTTGCATTTTATCAAGGGGCTAAGTCCGTACGCGGCGGTGAATTTTATCCGAAAGGGTGCAGGCTATGACGGGCATATTCAGAAGCAGTGCCAAAAAAGGGGCGTTGACAGTAAGGAGAAGCTGGCGGAGCTTGACGCCTTGCAGGAGCTTGCAAAGGAGTTTGAGACCATTGAGGAATGGCTCTCGCATATCGCGTGCTATGACGCGGTTTTACAGAATGCGGTTTCGCAAAATGCGGCTTCGGGCAGCAAAAAGGATACGGGCGACGCCGTCAGCCTTGTGACAATGCACGCTTCGAAGGGCTTGGAGTGGAAGGTTGTGATTTTGCCGGACGTAAACGAGGGTGTCGTGCCGCACAAGAAGGCGGTGACGGACGCGGAGCTTGAGGAGGAGCGGCGGATGTTTTATGTGGCGATGACGCGCGCGAAGGAAATGCTGTTTTTGTTTTATATAGAAGAAAAAGAGGCAGGAAATTTCCTGCCCTCGAGATTTCTGAATGAATTGTGATTGTATGTAAGAAGATTAATCGTTTTCGTGCAGCTTTGATGCGACAAGATCTTTTAGCTCCAGACTCTTGTCTTTGAGACGGGGCGAGGTGCTTCTGTTTGTGACCACGCCGGAGAGAAGCTGCATACAGGTCTGATATTCGCCCTTTTTGTAGGCATAGTAGGAGAGAAGGTAGTCAAGCGTCGTCTCGTTCATGCCTGCAATCGGGAAATTTTCCTTCATTCTTGCGTTGGTGAGGTGTTCGTATGCCTTGAATGCGGCGTTGTCCGCTTCTTTGAGATAGAGCGCGCGCTTTTCCGGTGTTGCGGGGTCATTCTCGTCAAGCTCCTCTGCAAGGGCTTCATACAGCCAGCTTATTTTGACGCACACGTTTCCGATTTCGCTGTCCTTTCCGCCCTTTGTTACGGTGCATAGAAGCGCCATTTTCATGCGGCTGATTGCAACCTCGGTCGTGTAGGTGTCACACTCGACTTCCTCATGCGATTTGTAGTTTGCCTGTATCTGTTCGCGGATTAGCTTGCGCTGCGTGGCTGTCGTGTTGGTAAAATTTTTGGTGAGCGCCGAAAAGCCGCAGTTAGGGCAGCAGACGGCATCGTATTTTGTGACATTGATATTGTTGTGAATCGGTCTTAAATCCGCCATTGTGTCAATAAATTTCGCGGAGCTGGACTTCACCGATTTTGCGCGTATTTTTTTATCACATACAGGGCAGGTGTATGTCCTGTCTATGATCAGTGATTTCTCCTTCGCAATTGCATCTTCCATTATTCATAATCCTCCTTGTTTTAACTGTTTTTATCAGAGTCGATAAGCTCATCAAATTCGGCGTTATCAAGATATTCGTCGAACGCGTCGGCTACGGTTTCATATTCCTCGTCATTGTCAATATATGAAAGGGAAGGCTCGGCGTCCGGATTGTCTTCGTCCTCCGAATACCGATAAAACCACACCTCACCGTCCTCATTGTTTCCGTCTTCGTCAAGCGGAAGAAGAACAATATAATCCTTTTGCGCGACCGTTAAAATGGTGATTATCGCACAACTGACCGTTTTGCCGTCTTCAAGCTCAAGCTCGACGGTCATTTCCTCATCATCATAGCCGTTTGTCTGTGTTCCAGCCATTTTTTCCTGTACCATGCCTTTCCATGCCCTCTTGTTTCCAAAACGGCAAAAATTTTTATACAATTATATATTACCTAAATTGTCTTTACAAATCAAGGTATTCTTGAGAAATTACAGGATAAATGTTTGTGTAATGCCACAACCTTTGCGTATGTACTTGACACGGGGCGGGGGAAGCGAGTATTATGAAAGTGGGGTATCGTTGGAAAAGCAGAGGGACGGTCTATGGGATTAGAAACAGATGAAAAGGTAGTCAATTATATACGGAAAATGGTTGCGCAGGCAAGAAGTGTCGTGGCAGTGCTTGGTATTGAAATGCTGGTGGAGGGCGGTGGCTACGACCTTGATACAAATGAGGAGACCTACAGGGTAGAGGAGCTTTACGGTTACACGCCGGAGGATATGCTTTCCACTAGTTTTTTTAACGCGAAGGTGGAGCGGTTTTTCCGCTTTTATAAGAATGAAATCCTGACGATGGAGGTAAATGCGACGCCTGCGTATGACGCGCTTTTAAAGCTGCAGGCGCAGGGGAAGCTCTCGGCGGTCATCTGTCAGAACTTTCACGGCATTCCGCATGGTATTCGGTTTCACAAAACGATTGAGCTGAACGGGAATATCAATTCGAACAAATGTCCGCACTGCAACAAGCTGTTTGATTTGAATTACATGAAAAACGCGGCAGGCATTCCGCTTTGTGACAATTGCAAAAAGACGGCGGTCAGACCGAATATCCGCCTGCTTGGCGAGCGCGTGAACGCAAAGCTGATGACGGAGGCGGCGAATGTCTGCGAGGCAGCAGATGTGCTGCTGATTATGGGAAAGGACATGTATAATGACCGGCTCGAATATAATACGGATCCCAGCCGCAGCCAGTTAAAAATCCTGTTTTCGCGGGAGCAGCAGCTATCGGAGCGGAAGGTCGATTTTGTCATACATGATGAGATACAACTGTTTTTACCTGCTATCGTCTAGCATGCGATTGCCGGATGTGTTATGGGTTGACATAATATTGCTGGGACGAAGCAGTGTAATGGGCTGAAACAGAAAGAATAATGAGGTTTTTATGAGAAAACTAAGAATCAAGAACGGACATCCTTATCCATTGGGCGCCTCCCTGAACGCGGACGGCAGCATTAATTTCTCAATGGTGAACAATACGAATGAAGAATGCGGGATTATCCTTTACCGCAAGGGAGTGGAGCAGAAGGAACGGATTTTATTTGACAAAAGGCATCGGGTAGGAAATATTTTCTGTGCCCTGATAGAAGGGATTGACAGTACGCGTTATGAGTACAACTTTTTCATAGGGGAGAGGGTGCTTGTGGATACGTATGCGAAGCGTATTGTCGGAAATGAGAAATGGCGGGGCGGTGAGTTTAAGCGCCCGTTTTTGCGTGGAAGCTTTTATAATCATGTGTTTGACTGGCAGGGTACGGAGCGCCTTTGCATTCCGTATAGCGAGAGCATTGTGTATTGTCTGAACGTGCGCAGCTTTACAAGGCACGCTTCGTCGAAGGTAAAGCACAAGGGAACGTTTGCCGGAATGGTGGAAAAGCTTCCTTATCTGAAGGAGCTTGGCATTAACGCGGTGGAGCTTATGCCGGCGTATGAGTTTGAAGAGTGCGAGTGGGAGAACGTGCCGGACACTGCCGTGACGCACACGATTGAGTATCAGGTGGAGCATATCGACGCCAAGATTGAGGCGGACGAAGAGCCTGTGCGTGCAAAGCGGATTAACTGCTGGGGCTATAAGGAGGCATTTTATTTCGCGCCGAAGGCGTCCTTTGCGGCGGGCGACGACGCGGTGACGGAGTTTAAGGAGATGGTGCGGGAATTCCACAAAAACGGTATTGAGGTCATCATGCAGTTTTATTTCCCGACGAACATCAAACAGGGATATATTTTGGAGATTTTAAAGCACTGGGTACTGGAGTATCAGATAGACGGGTTTCATTTAAAGGGCGAGCGTGTGCCTGCGACGCTGATTGCGACGGAGCCGCTTTTTGCGACCACGAAGCTGATGTGTCAGGATTTCAGGCTTTCGGAGATTTATCATGGCACGGACGGGGCGGCCTGCAAGAACCTTGCCTATTACAGGGACGAGTTTATGTATGACATGCGCAAGTATTTGAAGGGCGATTACGGAATGCTCAAAAGCTTCCAGTACCATATGCGCAATTACCATACAAGGTGCGGTATTATCAATTACATGGCAAATTATTATGGCTTTACGCTTGCGGACCTTGTTTCGTATGAGACAAAGCACAACGAGGCAAACGGCGAGGACAATATGGACGGCGCCGAGCAGAATTATAGCTGGAACTGCGGCGCGGAAGGCCCTTCACGCAAGAAGGCAATCAATCGGCTGCGGCATACACAGATGAAAAACGCGTTAAGCTTCCTGTTTTTGGCGCAGGGAACGCCGCTCATTATGGCGGGCGATGAATTTGGAAACAGTCAGAATGGAAATAACAACTGTTATTGTCAGGATAACGAGACGGGCTGGGTTGACTGGCGCGGTCTTGTGAAGAATGCGGATATCCATGCGTATGTGAAGGAGCTGATTGCGTTCCGGCGCGTACATCCGATGGTACATTTTGATGCGGTGATGTCCATGCTTGACCGTTTTGGTCATGGGTATCCCGATTTGTCCTATCATGGCGAGGAGGCGTGGAAGGTTCAGCTCAACGACAACAACCGGCATATCGGCATTATGTACTGCGGACATGCGGCGGACAAGGAGAGTGCGGATTACATCTACATCGCCAGCAACATGCACTGGAATTCGCACCGTTTTGCACTGCCGTCCATTGCAAACTATGAGTGGGTGAAGGCGGTTGAGACGACGGAAAACATGCTTGTGACGGACTATGAGAAAAATACGGGCTATATTGACATTTCACCAAGAAGTGTTGCGGTGCTTGTCGGGAAAAAGCTTCCGGAGCCTGCGCCTGCAAAGAAAAGCCCGAAAAAGACAGCCGGAAAAAAGCCAGACGGGAAACGCAAGCAGGAAGGTCAGGCAAAAAATCAGATGGATTGTGAGAAGGATAAACAGGAGTGAAGGTTTGGAAGCATTTTAAAACAATTACAGAGCATAAAATCATGGTGATGAAGGGCTGCTTTTCGGTGGGATTGTACCGTCAGGGGCTGCTGCATGATTTGTCAAAATATATGCCGAGCGAGTTTTTGGTGGGCGCGCGCTATTATCAGGGGACGCAGAGCCCAAACAATGCGGAGCGTCTTGACAAAGGGTATTCGTCGGCGTGGCTCCATCACAAGGGCAGGAATAAGCACCATTATGAATACTGGATGGATTACAGCTCGAAGCGGGGTGCGGGGATTATTCCCGCAAAAATGCCGCTGCGGTATGTCGTGGAGATGTTTATGGACCGTGTGGCGGCGTCGAAGAATTATAACAAGGGCAGGTATACGGACGCGCTGCCGTTGAAATATTACCGGAGCGGGAACGCGGCTAAGTTTATGCACGAGGATACGAGAAGGCTTTTGGAGCGGCTGCTTGTCATGCTCTCCAAGAAGGGTGAGCGCTATACCGTGCGTTATATCCGCAAAAAAATAATTCCGCAAATCTGGTTGGAAGAGCGTCATAAACTGTAACAAAAAGAAATACTCCTCATACATTAGTTATTAGAATAAGTGCTTAATGTATGAGGAGTTGTTTTTATGAATTGTTGTTGCTTATTGATTTTGTTACTGCTTTTTGGAGGAAACAATTGTGGGACTTCGTGCGGTTGCGGGAATAACCACTGTTGTAACGACGAACATAGACCGATGCCCCTTCCGGCGCCCGCACCGCCCTGCGGATGTGACGACGACAGGATACAGCCGCGCGGATTTGCAGGCTTTTCCGGTGTCGGCACATGCGGCTGCGAGGAAAAGAACGACTGATAAAAGGGTATGATAAAAGGTCTTTGCGGAAAGCGGGCGTGGCGCCTGCTTTCTGTCTTGACTTGCGGGGGACATGATGGTAGACTTTGAATAGTTATTTCAGATGGTTATTTTAGGTAGTTATTAGAGATTGTTATATCGGGTATTTTATAGAAGTGATGATGGGTTTGGAACAGAAAGATGGAATGATGGAGCGAAACGATAAGGAGCTTGCGGACGCAGTCAGCCGCAATGAAATTTACAGGTATCTTGGTTATGGCACGAATGCGCCGGACGCTGCGGTGTGCGCGCTTGTGGACGAGGTGCTTTCGGAGCTTTTTGGGGTAATCAAGCCAAAGAGCTGCTACAGGATTTATGATTGCAGGACGGACGGCGAATATGTGTTTGTCGGGGATTGGAAAATAAAGAGTGCCAATCTTGCGGGAAACCTTGCGCAGTGCGGGACGGCTGCGCTTTTGGCGGCGACGCTCGGGCTTGAGGCGGACAAGCTTTTGCAGCGCTATGAGGTTTTAAATATGGCAAAGGCGTCTGTCGTGCAGGCGTGCGCGGCGGCATGTATTGAGGCGTACTGCAACCTTATTCAGGAGGACATCCGGTTTGACGCGCAGAAACAATGCGGTGCGCCGCTTTTTATCAGACCGCGTTTTAGTCCGGGTTACGGGGATTTGCCGCTTGAGATACAGCGGGAATTTTTTTCGGTGCTTGACTGTACCAAACGGATTGGGCTTACACTGACGCAAAATCTTTTGATGTACCCGACAAAGAGCGTCACGGCGTTTATCGGGCTGACGAGGAACCCCGAGAACTGTCATATTGAAAAGTGCAAGCGGTGCGGGAAGACGGACTGCGCGTTTCGGGTTTTATAAGAATGGAGGAGTCAAATGGGCTTTAGAGAGGAAATTGGAAAAGAACTGTTGTTTTTTGACGGCGGAATGGGGACGCTTTTGCAGGAGCGCGGATTAAAAGCGGGGGAGGTGCCGGAAACGTGGAACCTGCTTCACCCCGAGGTCATTGAACAGATTAACAGGGAATACCTTCTTGCGGGCTGCAACGTCGTATCGGCAAATACGTTCGGCGTAAACCGTTTTAAGTGCAAAGACCTTGCATATAGCGTGGACGAGCTTGTGGGCGCGGGTGTGCGGATTGCAAGGTCTGCGATGGTGTCCGTGCGTGATACGGAGGGCGGCGCGCGGCAAAAGATGTACTGCGCGCTGGATATTGGCTCACTTGGAAAGCTGTTAAAGCCACTTGGTGAAATTTCCTTTGATGAGGCGTACGACGCGTTTCGGGAGATTATTTTGGCAGGCGACAAGGCGGGGGCGGATTTGGTTTTGATTGAGACGGTCAGCGACCCGTATGAGATTAAGGCGGCGGTGCTTGCGGCAAAGGAGAACACAAAGCTTCCGGTCGTCGTTACCATGATTTTTGATGAAAACGGGAAGCTTTTGACGGGCGGCGACGTGGAGAGTGTGACGGCAATGCTTGAGGGGCTTGGCGTGGATGCGGTGGGCTTTAACTGCGGATTAGGACCTGAGCAGATGAAAAAGCTGCTGCCCGAGCTTACGGCGTGCTGCTCGCTTCCGATTGTGATTAATCCAAATGCAGGGCTTCCTGTCGTGGTAAACGGGCAGACGATGTTCACGGTGGAGCCTGACGAATTTGCCAAGAGTGTCAGGACGCTTGTAGAGATGGGGGCAAGCGCGGTCGGCGGCTGCTGCGGGACGACACCGGAGCATATCCGCAGGGTGGTTGCGCTTTGCAACGGTATGAAAATAACACCTGTTACGGATAAAGGGCTGACGGTTGTCTCTTCCTATAATCATGCGGTTCGTTTTTCGAGAAAGCCGCTGATTATCGGCGAGCGGATTAATCCGACGGGAAAGCCGAAGCTAAAGCAGGCGCTTCGTGACAGCAACATGGAATACATTTACAAGGAGGGACTTGCGCAGGAGGAAAACGGGGCGCATATTTTGGACGTGAACGTGGGGCTTCCCGAAATCGACGAGCCGGCGTTAATGCAGGAGGCGGTGACGGGCATTCAGGCGATTATTGACCTCCCGCTTCAGATTGACACGTCGGATACTGCGGCGATGGAGCGGGGGCTTCGGTATTATAACGGAAAGCCGATGTTAAATTCGGTAAACGGGAAAAAGGAGTCAATGGAAAGCGTTTTTCCGATTGCAAAAAAATACGGCGCAGTGGTTGTGTGCCTTTGTCTTGACGAGGACGGCATTCCCGAGACGGTGGAGGGCAGGATAAAGGTGGCGCGCAAAATCGTGGATACTGCCGCCTCGTATGGGATTGCAAAGAAAAATCTTGTGATGGACGCGCTTGTGCTCACCATCAGCACGGGGCAGGACAATGCGCGCGTGACGCTGGAGACGCTTTATAAAATCCGCCATGAGATGGGGCTTCATACGGTGTTAGGCGTATCTAATATCTCGTTCGGGCTTCCTGACAGGGTTAAGATTAACACGGCGTTTTTTACGATGGCGATGCACAATGGCTTGAGCGCGGGGATTGTCAATCCGGCGAGCGAGGCGATGATGGCGGCGTATTACAGCTTTAACGCGCTGATTGGCGAGGACGAGCAGTGTATGGCGTATATTGCGCAGTGCGAGAAGGGAAAGGCAAAGGAGGAGCCGCAGGCAAAGGCGCCGAGGCAGCAGGAGGCGGGGGCGCTTGGTCTGCATGACGCGATTGTCAAGGGGCTTTCGGAGAGTGCGCATCAGGCGACAATCCGACTGCTGGAGGAAAAGACGCAGGCGCTTTCGATTATCAATGAAATGCTCATTCCTGCGCTCGATGTGGTGGGAAAGGGCTTTGAGGAGAAGCGGATGTTTCTGCCGCAGCTTTTGATGAGCGCGGACGCGGCGAAGGCGTCGTTTGAGGCGATTAAGGAGACGCTGTCAAAGCAGGGGCAAAACCGTGAGAGCAAGGGAAAAATCGTGATTGCGACGGTGAAGGGGGATATTCATGACATTGGGAAGAATATCGTGAAGACGCTTTTGGAAAATTACGGGTTTGAGATGATTGATTTGGGGAAAGATGTGGAGCCGGAGGTGATTTTGCGCACGGTGCAGGAGAACGGCGTCCGGCTTGTGGGGCTGAGCGCGCTGATGACGACGACGGTGGTTTATATGGAGGAGACGATTAAGCTGCTACGGGAGAAGGACGCGGGGTGCAAGGTGATGGTCGGCGGCGCGGTGCTGACGCAGGAGTATGCGGATATGATTGGGGCGGATTTTTATTCAAAGGACGCGATGGGGTCGGTGCGGTATGCGAATGCGTTGTATGAGAGAGGGGAATTATGACGGAACATGAGGTAATGCAGGAGACTACACTTAATAAGTGTTTTGAGCTTATCAGGACATATTGCAACAGCGCGGATTACAAGAAAGCGCAGGAGGAGCTTGACAAAATCGAATCATATTGTAAGACGCCTGCTGATTTGGCGCGCTTTCATTATTCATGCGGTTATGTAAACTCTGCATCTGTAAGCCAGCTTTTGGCTCTTGCGGAATACCGAAAAGGGCTTAGGGCGGATCCTGCAGATACCCTGAACTTAAAGAAGGAGTACAAATATTCCCGGAAACTGCTTTCAGTACCGGATACCATGCATGTATAACCGTTTCTATGTTCTCTGCTTCGTTATATGCAGGCATTACTACATACAAAATATCCATTTTATATTCCTCCTCAGTATAAATGCAATGAACTGGACTTTCAAAAATATCATGTCTTATTTTTTATGCCTGATTGGATTGATTTGGCAATGTATTCGTGTCAGGTATATGCAAATAGAGCGGTGGAGAATCATTCTGATGCGGTGATGGAGGTTTGTCAGTTTATTGCTTCGAATACGACTGGGGAGGAAAAAATTTCCGTATATGGGAATTGGGATATCATTTATGTTATGTCACAGAGACTATCTGCATCTAAATATTCCTATCAGTATCCGATTGGGAGTGTTGCACCTGACATAATGGATGAATATTTTAATGAACTGGAAATGTCCCTGCCTAAGATAATCGTTATTGAGTCAGGGCGCATGGATGAAAGAATGAAAAATTTTATAAATGAAAAGAATTATGAAGAAGCACGGTACCAGAAGGATACGGATGGGAAAAAGATTTTAGTATATAAGCTTATAGAATAAGGCGGGGGAGGCGAGGAGAGTGAAACAGGGTACGCATGCCCATTCCCGAATCGAAGGAAAACTGTATGACACCAAGCTGACTGCAGATGACTTTTCTTTGGAACAGATAAGAAAATACGGGTTTGCGTTTCAGGGAAAGGAATGTCTAACCGGATAAATAGCGAACGAATGTAAAGTCTTATGAAAAACCATAAGGCTTTACATTTTTTATGCACACGGACACCTAGGCGAAATTTGTCAGCAGAGCTAATGGGTGTCTGGCGCGGCGAGTAGTGGAGAAGAACGTTCCCCTACTCGATTGCATTTTTTTATACCCTAAACCCTATTGACACCCACCCCCAAATAGCATATACTATATCTGTATTAATTGTATTAATACAGATAAGAAGGGAGGGGGGGAATGTGATTTTGATTGACCACAAAGACCGACGTCCGATTTACGAGCAGATTATCGAACGCTTTGAGCAGTTCATTCTCTGCGGGGCATTGGAGAAGAACGCGCCCATGCCGTCGGTGCGAAGTCTTGCGATGGAGCTTTCGTTAAATCCTAACACCATTCAGCGCGCCTATCAGGAGCTTGAGCGCGCGGGGTATATCTATACAATCAAGGGCAAGGGAAGCTTTGTGAGCGAGACTTCTCAAAACGCGGACAAAAAGCGGCAGGAAATCAAAAAGGAGATGCTTGTCGGCATTGAGAAAGCGCTGCTTGCGGGCATTTTGCCAGAAGAGCTAAGGCAGATGCTTGAAGAGTGCATTGAAGAAGTAAAAAGGGGGAGGGAACAATTATGATAACGGCGACACATATCAGTAAAAAGTTTGATAAGACGCAGGCTGTTAAAGATGTGAGCGTCAGTATTAAGAACGGAGAAGTATTCGGGCTGATTGGAACGAATGGCGCGGGGAAGAGCACATTTTTGCGCATGGCGTGCGGTGTGCTAAAGCCGGACAGCGGCGAAATCCTCGTGGACGAACAGAAGGTGTATGAAAACAACACAGCCAAGGCAGAAATTTTTTACATATCGGACGATCAGTACTTTTTGCCAAACGCCACGCCGATTGACATGGCGGATTTTTACAAGGACTATTATGTAAAATTTGACATGGCGCGGTTTCGGGATCTGCTTGGAAAATTTCAGCTGGAAGGGCGGCGAAAGGTTACGACTTTTTCAAAGGGCATGAAAAAACAGCTCTCGGTATTGCTTGGCGTCTGTGCAAATACCAAATATATGTTCTGCGATGAGACGTTTGACGGCTTGGACCCGATGATGCGGCAGGCGGTAAAAAGTATTTTTGCAGGGGAGCTTGCGGAGCGGGATTTTACGCCGGTCATTGCCTCGCACAACCTTCGGGAGCTGGAGGATATTTGTGACAGTGTGGGGATTTTGCATCAGGGCGGCGTGTTAATGCAGAAGGATTTGGAGGAAATGAAGCTCAATATCCACAATATCCAGTGTGTGTTCCATACGCCGGAGGACGAGGCGGCGGCACTAGAAGGGCTTGAGGTTGTAAATGCCGAGAAGCGCGGCTCGCTCAATACGCTTACGGTGCGGGGAAAAATTGAAGAGATTATGGCAGGCATTAACCTTCATAATCCGGTGTTTGCGGAAAATATTTCGCTCACACTTGAGGAAATTTTTATCAGTGAAACGGAGGTGGCAGGCTATGACATCAAAAACCTTATTTTTTAAGCTTATCAAGCAAGATGTGAAAAAACGCGTCTGGTGTCCGATTATCATTTTTTTGGGATATTTTTTAGCCTTTGAGGTCAATATGCTGCGCATGATCGGCAGGATTGAGGAACGAACGGAATATACGTACGCGTTAAAAGATATTTTGGAGTACGTGGAAAAGGTGCTGTTTGGCTCGAATGTAAAGGCGTTTGCAGTACTTGCATGCCTTGCGGCGTTTTTGTGCGCGGTAAGCGGCTTTTCGTATCTGCACTCAAGGGTGCAGCTTGACCTGTACCAAAGCCTTCCGGCAAACCGGACGCAGACTTTTTTGGCAAAATATGTGTCGGGCGTGCTGCAGTTTTTCCTTCCTTTTGCGATTCATGTCGTAATCTGTATGGGGATTGCTGCAGGAAAAGCTGCATTTTCGGGTGTGGTATTTGGAAATGCCATTAAAATGGTCGGCGTGGTATCGCTGGTCTTTCTGCTAAGCTATGGCATGTGCCTGATGGCAGTCTGCCTGACGGGGAATATCATTATCAGTGTGTTTGGCTGTATTGTGCTGTTTTTTTACAGTTCGGTGGTGTCGGTTTTGACAAGCTCCCTGTTTCAGACGTTTTTTCCGACTTATATGTTTGTCTCGATTGAGGGCAATGGCTTGGATTATACTCCGTATTGGCGGTTTTCTCCGGTTTCCATGCTGGTGGATTTGTTTGAGCCGCGTTATACAGGGGCATTCCGGGACGATACCTATTTCCGGTACAATGCGGACTGTCTTTGGAAGGTAGCGGCGGCTATGCTTGTGTACACGCTGATTGCGTATGTGCTATACAGAAAGCGCGCGTCGGAGGCGGCGGGAAAGGCGATTGCGTTTTGGTGGGCGGAGTCTGTGATTAAGACAATGCTTGTCCTTCCGGCGGCACTGATGGCGGGATTGTTTTTCCGGGAGATTGCTCCGGAAAAGGGTGTGGATACATGGTATCTGTTTGGCGTGGTGTTTGGGTTTGCGCTGGCGGCGGTTTTGCTGGAGATTATTTTCCGGCTGGATATCCGCGGGGCGTTGTGCCACAAGAAGCAGTTTGTGTTTAACGCGGCATGCCTTGCGGTGATTGTGCTTGTCCTGCGCTTTGACGTGCTGGGCTACAATACGTATGTCCCTGCGGATTCGGAGCTTGAAAGCTGTGCGGTCTCGCTTGAGGGGCTGATGAGCGTGTCGCCTGCGAAAAGCTCGGGATACGGAAGGACGGTATGGTATACGTATATCGGGACGACGGATTACCGCATGGGGAACGTGAAGCTTCAGGGAAATCCGAGTGTGATGGATTTGGCAAGAAAGGCGGCGAAGGAACAGCTTACGTATGAAGGTGATGATGAGGCGCAGAAGGACTACAAGGCGGTCGCGTTTGGGTATAACCTAAAGAACGGAAAGCATATTTACAGAATGTATACGGTTGACATGGCGGACGCGCAGACGAAGGCGCTTGTGGCGGATATTTTCAATGACAGCAGCTATAAGACGGGAACCAGCCCGATGTTAAGTGACGGGTGGAAAAAGGAATACAGGAAGCTCTACGGCGTGGGGACGTTTGGCGCTGCGGACTTGGATATGACGCCGGAGTTTCAGGCAAAGCTTTTGGAGACATATCAGGAGGAGTATTTGCAGCTTGACTTTGACACCGTGCTTGATACGTATCCGGTCGGGTGCTTTTCGCTGCTGACGGACGAGGAGTATCAGGCGGATTTGGATTGGAGGCATGGCGCACGGTATGACCGGTATGACGGAAGCCTCATTTACCCGCAGTTTACCAAGACGATTGCGCTGCTTAAGGAGCATGGATTTGATGTGTATGAGATGGTTGATATGGAGGATATTGATTTTATCAACGTGATTTACTGCAAAGAGAACATGGAATTTGACGGGGAGGGTGTTTCTTATGTGAGCTATGATTATGTTGAGGTCGGCTCGGTGTATGACGCGGCGCAGCAGGAGGAGCTTTTAAATCAGGTAATTAACACGGATTATGGCTGGCAGGTGCGAAATTATGCGGACATTGTGGACGGGGATTTTGAAATTTCCATTCATTCAAAGACAGACAACGAGGCTTTACAGCGCAAATTTGATTTTAAGAAGGGACAGATACCGCAGTTTATTTATGAAATGGAGGGATATCAAAAGGCTATGGAATAATTTATGTAACTGTTCCGTGCAGCGCTGCGCACTTGCTGCGAAGCGCGTGGCACAATTTAGGTACTGAATGGTTACTAATTGACAACATTTTCCATGATGGGCTATAATGGGCTTATGATACCTGCTTTGGCAGGGATTAAAAAAATACCGTCAGGAGGTTGTTTCAAATGGGTTCAAAATTATCAAATCTGTTACAATTGTTTCGCAGTGTGCTTCCCGCCCGCAATATGGAGGACTTGGAGCAGCGGCTCTTAAAGGCGCAGGAGAAGAAGGATTTGCCGGAAATGGCAAAAATTTACTACGATATGGGCGTCCACTGCATGAAAAATGACGACGCAAACCGTGCGAGAATGTATTTGAGCCGGTGTGACAGTATCTACAGCTCAGATGACGATGTGTATGAAAAGGTCAAAAAATCAATCCGTGAGGACTGCTCCGAGCGGCTTGGTGAGCTGGAGGAGCTGCCGCTTCTGACAAACGAGATACCGCAGCAAATAGAGGAGCAGGCAGAAGAGCTAAGCGATGTGCAAATCCGTCTGTGGGGATTGATGACGATGGCGCGTCTTGTGCAGGTGGGAAAGCGGCTGTCTCACATTGCGGGCTGTGAGGTGCTGGGGGATTTGGACGAGGCAGTGGACGTGATTTTGCGCTCTTTTCAGGAGCCGGTTTCACAGGCGGATTTCCAGTTTCTGACCGATGTCTGCGACGAGCTTTATGACTTGGGCGATGATGAGTTTGCAGGACAGGTGGAGGTGCCCGGCGGCGCCCCGTTCCAAGTGTTTGATTTGGACGGTCTTTTGGTGGCGACAGAGCTCAATCTTTATTTTGACAGCCACCTGCGGCTTTTGAGCGAGGGACCGGAAGACAGCCCGACAGAGACGGGAATGATTGCCTGTGCGCTTTTGCCGGATTATTACCTGCGCACCTGTAAGGAGGACTTGGCGTCACTTCCGCAGATTTTACAGGAGGTGGAGCGCATTCAGGCGGACTATGAGTTTGTCAGCTCACAGATGACTTGGGAAGGGATTGCGCAGCGGATTGCAGGGTATAAGGAGCTGGATATCCTTGCCGGCTGACAGGACAGGATACGGGTATTCATTATAAATATGGAAAGCTTTCTTTAAAATGCTTAACAAATAAAAAATCCTGTGATATAATTTTCACAAAGAAGAATTTCGTCATAAGGAGGCTCATCATGGCAAAAAAATATGTTGCATATGTATCGACTTACACAATGAAGGAAAATCACAGGGGAATCAAGATTTATGACGTGGATATGGAACACGGACGTTTTACGGAGCGGTGCGATATCATTATCACCAATTCCTCATATGTTACAATCTCACATAATCGAAAATATTTGTATGCGATAACGGATACAGGAGTATCGAGCTATAAGATTTTACCTGACGGCAATCTTGAGTTTGTGAATACCGCGTCCACGAATAGTATGAGGGGCTGCTATCTTTCTACGGATTATGAGGACAAGTTTTTATTCTGTGCAGGCTATCATGACGGGAAGATTACGGTACTTCATTTGGATGAGAGCTGCGGCGCGGTAGATGCGATTACGGACGAGGTATTCCACAAGGGCTTGGGAAGCATCGCGGAGCGCAGCTACAGACCGCATATCAGTTGTGTGAAGATGACGAGGGACAACAAATATCTGTGTGCTGCGGATTTGGGGATTGATTATGTAAACATTTACAGGCTTGACCATGAGAGAGGAACGCTCAGACAGGTGGATATTATCCGCTGTGACATTGATTCGGCTCCAAGGCATCTGAAATTTTCGGAGGACGGGCGCTTTTTGTACATTATCAGTGAGATGAAGAACTGTATTGATGTTTATCATTATCATGAGGAAGGCAATGTTCCATATTTTGACCTGATACAGACAGTGCCGACTTCGGACAAATATAATGTGAAGGGGGTTGCCGCCAGCGCATTGAACATTTCTATGGACGGAAGGTATATTTTAGCGTCCACGGCGGGGGATAACTGTGTTGCGCTGTTTGAGATTAACCAAAAGACAGGGGAATTAAACCGTTTGTTCTCTCTGCCGGTGAGCGGCGAGTATCCAAAGGACGCGGCGCTGTTTCCCGACAACAGGCACCTTGTCAGCTTAAACCATGAGTCGGATACGATGACATTCTTCCGGGTGGATTATGAAAACAACTGTATTGTAATGAACGGAAAAGAGATGCGGGTTTGTCAGGCGAACTGTGTTATCTTTCATGAATTGAAAGAGTAGGCTTTGCCGGGACAACCGAAGGATACAATATAAAATCAGGGCTGTGCGCAGGCACGCCCTGATTTTATATTGGGTGTTATCTTTTATAAAAATGCTCCAAGTGCGCCATCTGCGCCGTCATGTTCTGTAACAGCATGTCAAAGACGGTAATCGCCGTCATTGCTTCAACAACAACAACTGCCCTTGGCACGATAATCGGATCGTGGCGTCCCTTGATTTGGACGGTAATGTTCTCGCCGTCACGGTTTACGGTATTCTGCTCCTGAAAGATGGAGGGGGTTGGCTTAAAGTAGGCTTTGATAAGAAGCTCGGAGCCGTCGCTGATACCGCCCAAAACGCCGCCTGCATGGTTTGTGGTCTTGACTACGGTGCCGTTTTCCATACAAAAACAGTCATTATTGATAGAGCCGTTCAATTTTGCCGCCGCCGTACCGTCGCCGATTTCAAAGGCTTTTACGGCGCCAATGGACAAGATTGCCTTTGCGAGGTTGGCGTCAAGCTTCTCAAACACGGGCTCGCCGATACCTGCAGGAAGGTTCTCCACGCGGCAGGCAACGACGCCGCCCGCGGAATCAAGGCGTTCCATGCAGGCTTTCAGATACTGCGCCGCCTGCTCGCTTGCTTCCTTGTCGGGCATTCCGGTGTGGTTTGTTCTTGCCTCCTCAAGGTCGAAGTGTTCCATATTGATGGTAATGTCGCCGATGGCGTGGGTGTAGGCGGTGACGGTAATGCCAAGCTGCGCCAGCGCCTTTGCGGCGATTGCACCGGCTGCGACGCGCCCGATGGTTTCCCGCCCTGACGAGCGTCCGCCGCCGCGGTAATCGCGGAAGCCGTATTTTTGGTCAAAGGTGTAGTCGGCGTGACCGGGGCGGTAGTAGGACGCGATTTCACTGTAGTCTGCCGAGCGCTGCGAGGTGTTTCGCACAAGCATGGAAATAGGGGTTCCGGTTGTCTTTCCTTCAAACACGCCGGAAAGGATTTCCACGCTGTCTGATTCCTTTCTTTGTGTGGCAAATTTGGTTGCACCGGGTTTTCTGCGGTCTAGGTAGTTTTGAATGTCCTCCTCGTTTAGGGAAAGTCCTGCCGGACAGCCGTCCACGACGACGCCGAGCGCTTCGCCGTGCGATTCCCCCCATGTTGTTATTT
Source organism: uncultured Lachnospiraceae bacterium (assembly GCA_947567595.1). Lineage (GTDB taxonomy): Bacteria > Bacillota > Clostridia > Lachnospirales > Lachnospiraceae > COE1. The sequence continues at coordinate 46,635 of CANOMQ010000016.1, forward strand.
TAAAGAGCGTTCCGAATGTAGAGCCTGCCATAAAGTTCCTCCGTTTCTATATAAAATGTAGTTTTTTATTTTCGCGAGGGTTAAATACCCTGCAGCCTGCTGTGTTTCCATCTTGATGTATCGCAGCCTGCTATGGGGGATTTGACTGTTTTAGCGAAAAAAATCAAAAAGTTGAAAATTATTTATAAGAATGTATTGCATAATTTCAAAGTAACGTATATTATTATAATCGTATTAGTATGCAAAGTCAATAACCGCGATGAAGCGGCGGTTACCGGATAGGTATTCTTATCATAAAATAAGGCGTGTTTCATGGGGATTGTTGCTGGGTTGCTGATATAAAAATAACACTTGGTTTTTAACAAAATTTTTGCATTTTTTGATGCAAAAGAAAAAATGATGTGTTATGATATAAGTAACAGACTTGTTAAGATGCGCATTGTGATATGTTCGTGAAAAGTTCGGGGATATATAAGGGGGCACAGGCGTTTGTAATTTCATACGGGGATGATGGACATGAAAAGAACATGGAAGGAAAACATGACGGCAAAAATTAAACAAATGATTAAACGACACCGGTATTTAAGGCTGCCATTGACAGTGTATATGATTGTGGTCACTATTTTCTATAACATATGTTATTATTTTACGCACAACACGAAGCGGTTTGCAAGTGTTTTGGCTGTTCTCATATTTTTTGTGGCTAGCAGCAGTTTTTCGTTTTTATCGCCGGAAGAGCAGCTTGGCATTGTGCCGGAATCACAGGAGTGGGCGCAGATACAGGAGAATTATGAGTATGTGCCGACAACCTTTCATATTTCCGCTACGGAAGTGATTGATGACAATGATGTGTTGGAAGGATATGACAATCAGGAGCTTGAGGTCGCGGTTTCGGATATTGACCAGTATTCGCTCGACGATTTTCTTGAGGCGGAGGTCGCAGGTGAGGCGAAAAAGGAAAAAAGCCCGTCGCTTGCAAAGCTTTCGAAGGATGACTGGCAGCTTGTGCTTGTCAATAAGCAGCATCCTGTGCCTGACGATTATACCTTTACACTTGGTAAAATCAAGGGTACTATGAAGTGCGACGCACGGATTATTGATGACCTTACGGAAATGATGAAGGCGGCGAAGAAGGACGGGATTAATCTGATGGTGTGTTCGCCGTACAGGGATTACAACAGGCAGACGGTGTTGTTTAACAGAAAGATTGATTATTATATGGAAAAGGGCTATTCCTATCTTGAGGCGTACAAGATTTCGTCGATGACGGTGACGGTGCCGGGCGCGAGCGAACATCAGATTGGTTTGGCGCTTGACATTATCAGCAATAGATATTATGCGCTTGATGAAGGTTTTGGAGAGACCGAGGCGGGCATTTGGCTGCGGGAGAACTGTGACGAGTATGGATTTATCCTGCGTTATCCGCAAGGGAAGGAGTATATCACGGGCATTCAGTATGAGCCGTGGCATTTCCGCTATGTTGGTAAGGAGGCGGCGCACAATATCATGGAGCGCGGCATTACGTTGGAGGAGTTTTTGGAAGATTTGGAGTAATGGAGATTTTAATTCATGTATCGATTATTAAAACAGGAGGGGCGTGCCAAGCGCGCGGAGGTTACGACCGTGCACGGCACAATCCAAACGCCTGTGTTCATGAATGTAGGTACAGTTGCCGCGATTAAGGGCGCTGTATCTACTGCTGATTTAGAGGAAATCGGGACGCAGGTGCAGCTATCCAATACGTATCACCTGCATGTGCGGACGGGGGACGAGACGATTAAGAAGCTGGGCGGACTGCACCGTTTTATGTCGTGGGACAGACCGATTTTAACGGATTCGGGCGGATTTCAGGTTTTTTCGCTTGCGGGGCTTCGGCGGATTAAGGAGGAAGGCGTTTATTTCAATTCGCATATTGACGGGAAAAAGATTTTTATGGGACCGGAGGAGAGTATGCAAATCCAGTCCAACCTTGCCTCGACAATTGCGATGGCGTTTGACGAGTGCCCGCCCAGTAAGGCGGAGCGCAGATACGTGGAAAACTCAGTCGCGCGCACGACACGGTGGTTAGAGCGGTGCAAGGCAGAAATGAATCGGTTAAATGCGCTGGAGGATACGATTAATCAACAACAGATGTTATTTGGAATTAATCAGGGCGCTGTTTTTGCGGATATCCGGATTGAACATGCGAAGCGGATTGCCCAGCTTGACCTTGACGGTTATGCGGTGGGCGGACTTGCAGTGGGCGAGACGCATGAGGAGATGTATTATATATTGGAAGAAACAGTGCCGTATCTTCCCAAGGACAAGCCGACGTATCTTATGGGCGTGGGGACGCCTGCCAATATTTTGGAAGGTGTGGAGCGCGGGATTGACTTTTTTGACTGCGTGTACCCTTCGAGGAACGGAAGACACGGGCATTTGTATACCAATCACGGCAAAATCAATCTGTTTAATGCAAAGTATGAGCTGGACGAGCGTCCGATTGAGGAGGGTTGCCAGTGCCCGGCGTGCAGGCGGTATTCGAGGGCGTATATCCGTCATTTGTTAAAAGCGAAGGAAATGCTTGGAATGCGGCTTTGCGTGCTGCATAATCTTTACTTTTACAATACGATGATGACGGAAATCCGTGACGCGCTTGATGCGGGGGAATTTGCGGCGTATAAGAAGCGTAAGCTTGAGGGAATGGCGCAAAGCCAGCAGTAGCGGTCAGAGTTTGGAGTTTATGAATCTTTTTATAAATATTTTACTTGATGTATTGGTAAAATTTGTGTATGATAGTTCTTGTGTACCAAAAGGGATACACGGTTGAGAAAGGAGCAGTTATAGAGATGAGTTTATTGTTGGCAGAGGCAGGCGACGCTGCGGCGGCAGGTGCGGGAACGGCGAGCATGCTTTCGATGGTTTTGATGATTGCCGTATGGTTTGTCATTATTTATTTCCTGATGATTCGTCCGCAGAAGAAGGAGCAGAAGAAGAAGGCAGCTTTGGTAAATTCCGTTGCAGTCGGGGACAGCATTCTTACGACAAGCGGGTTTTACGGGATTGTGATTGACGTTACGGACGACGACGTGATTGTGGAGTTTGGTAACAACAAGAACTGCCGTATCCCGATGAAAAAGGCGGCGATTGAGCAGGTTGAGAAGCCGGATTCGGAATAATTGAATATTTTGAATAATTGATGAAAAAAAGATGCAAAGTCCGATGAAATCAGGGACGATGCATCTTTTTTTATGCACACGCTCCTTAGCCAAATGAAGCGGCAAGCGTTTAAGATTAGTCACACCAAATTAAGCTATTCAAATGGTGAGTTTGTTATTGCAGAACGATGAATTCCCGTTTATCGGGGAAATTCAAAACAGTTAAATGATATGAAAATTGAATATTGTTTACCTTTGGGTAGCGATTATCTTAACAGACAATCAGCTACCCTTTTTATTTTCAGAGACTATCAACACAACACAGAAAGAATGAGGTATTTCAATATCGCAAAATCCATCGGCAGTCTTAATCAGCCGGAGGCATTTTTATCATGGGCAGGCCCGATTGCAAGACGGGAATGCTATGCATATCTTAAAAAGAATAAAAACATCGTGCCGATTGACACGGACGATGAAATTTTCGGGAATATGGAAGCGGACGAGGAGTTCATACCAGAAAACATCATGCAGGATAAGGAGAAGCAGCGGCTTATCCGGGAAGTCATAAACGGGTTAAGCGAGCTGCAGCGGCTTTGCGTTATCGCATATTATTATGAAGGGAAAAAGCAGGAAGAGATTGCGCAGGAGCTTGATATTCCGGTAAATTCCGTAAAATCCCACATTTTGCGTGTGAAAGCAAAAATTAAGGAGGAAGTGCTTACAATCGAGAAGGAACAGGGCACCAAGCTCTTCAGCGTTGCACCATTGCTTTTGCTGCTGCTTGACGACGAGCTTGCGCAGTGCATTCTGCCACAGTCCCTGCAGGAGGCAGTCATGAAAAAGGCAGGGGTACCTTATCGGGCAGCGGTAAAGAAGGCGGCTGTGGAGGCGGCAAAAAAGACGGTTCAGATGAAAATCATCATCGGGGCGGTTGCGACGGCAGCAGTGATTGGCGGAGGCATTGCCCTGTTTTATCAGGCAAATGCGGGAAATACGCTGACAGCAGCGGTCTGGTGGAAGGGGAGACAGCGCTTGTGGTTGTAGAACCGGTTTCCCAAATCCAGTCCTTCGAGGAACAGACGGCAGAAGAACAGACACAGGAAGAACAGACTGCACAAGAGCAGACAGCAGAAGAACAGTCGGACGAAGAAACCGTGTTTGAGGCAGTGATGGATTTTAGTGAATTTGAAGCGTTCGGAAATGCGCATGGCAATGTGATTCCTGTCAAAAAGGACGGGCTGTGGGGCGCTGTCAATTATCAGAAGGAGGAAATCGTGCCTTGCGAATATACGGGATTTTGGGCAGCGCCGGATAGCGAGGGGACATTTATCCTGACCAATTCAACGTATGATGAATATGATTTGGAGCGGCTTACGTATTACATCTTTAACAGGGACGGGAAGCTGCTGTACGAGAGCGGTGCGGATGATGACAAGGTGACTGTATCAGGCGGCTTATACTGTGTGGCAGACTCGATTGATTATGATGATACGAGCGGTGAGATTTTGGGAAGGGTTTCGTATTACAAGGCAGACGGAACGATGATTTATTCCGAGCCCTGCGAAATCACGGCAATGAAACATTTCGTGGGAAAGATATCAGATTGATGGTGCGTTTTACTCCAATTATGGCTCCAAGATGGTGCTGACGTTTGACGGCAGGGACGTGCTGGTGGATTTGAGCCTGTATCCGGGAATGACGTATGAGAACGCGGACGGGCGCATTGTACAGGCGGTGTATGATACGATTGTCCTGTCGGAGGAAACATACTGTCTTGCCTGCGATGGAGAGCGATGGGGATATATTGACCACGATGGCAGAAAAATGCAGTTTTATGACGACGCGTCGGAATTTTGCAACGGAAAGGCGCTTGTCATGGAAGACGGTATGGCGTATTTGATTAATGAAAATTTTGAGAAGATCAAGGAGCTTGGCGCGGCAGAGGGCATAAGCTGGCGTGGTGATTTCTTTGTGGTGTACAACGGGGAGAGCAGGCAGTTGTATCCGGTGGGTGACTTACAGGGCTTCTCCAAAGACGTTCAGATTACAAGAAAGCTGGGGGAAGGACTTGCAGATGTAATGGACTTTATATCTAAATTATGATATACTTGCATTGTAGCAGTCAATGTAAGCCACATAATATGAAAGAGGTGATTATATGGGTATGACAGATAGTCAGTTCAAGGGGTTTATCCGATTTGTCCTTGATGACATCAACGAAGTACTTGAAAATATGCCGGACGGTAAAGAGAAAGATAAGCTGCAGAAGGTGGCGGATAACTTACAGCAAACACTTGAGGATTAGGGCATTTTTCAAACGTGCCCATAAGCAACTATATCATACAAGCCAAGATGTAAAGTCTGTTTCTTTAAGGCTTTACATCTTTTTTGTATACAAATGCAGGACTTAGAAATAAGCTTTTTGAAGGAATTTAATGGTTACAGTTGAAATTTTTTGTCGAATGTAATATGATAAAAAATATGTATATTATTCACTGACTGCCAATTACGGCAGGAAGTCGTAAAAAAGGAGTTAATCGGAATGAATTTAAATATCGTATGTATCCCCGGCGACGGGATTGGTCCTGAAATTGTAGCGGAAGCCAAGAAGGTATTAGATAAAGTCGCGGACAAATTTGGTCACACGATTTCTTATCAGGATATTCTGATGGGCGGCGCATCGATTGACGCGTGCGGCAAGCCGCTGACAGATGAGGCGGTTGCGACGGCGAAGGCTGCCGACGCGGTGCTTATGGGTTCAATCGGAGGAAATACCGCGACTTCACCGTGGTACAAGCTGCCGCCCGAGCTTCGGCCGGAAGCAGGTTTGTTAAAGCTTCGCAAGGAGTTAAACCTGTTTGCGAATTTAAGACCTGCATATTTATACGAAGAATTAAAGGAAGCATGCCCGCTGCGCGACGACATTATCGGGAGCGGCTTTGACATGATGATTATGCGCGAGCTTACAGGCGGTCTGTACTTTGGAGAGCGCAGCACAAAAGAAGTTGACGGCGTGATGACGGCGGTCGATACGCTTACCTATACAGAACAGGAAATCAGGCGCATTGCAATCAAGGGATTTGACATTGCGATGAAGCGCAGGAAAAAGGTCACAAGCGTTGACAAGGCAAACGTGCTGGATTCCTCAAGGCTTTGGCGCAAGGTCGTGGAGGAGGTCGCAAAGGACTATCCCGAGGTGACGCTGGAGCATATGCTTGTGGATAACTGCGCAATGCAGCTTGTGAAAGACCCGAAGCAGTTTGATGTGATTTTAACCGAAAACATGTTCGGAGACATTTTGTCCGACGAGGCAAGCATGGTAACGGGCTCTATCGGAATGCTTTCTTCGGCAAGCTTAAACGACACAAAGTTCGGCTTGTACGAGCCAAGCGGCGGTTCCGCGCCGGATATTGCGGGAAAAGGGATTGCCAACCCGATTGCGACGATTTTGAGCGCTGCGATGATGTTACGCTATTCGTTTGATTTGGACAAAGAGGCGGCGGCAATTGAAGAAGCCGTAAAGAAGGTACTAAAGGAAGGATACCGCACAATTGACATTATGCCACAGGCAGAAGCAAAGCGCGCAGGCGTGACACAGATTGGCACGGCACAGATGGGCGATTTGATTGCGGAACGGATATAAATGACGACGGAAAGGAGTATCGTGATACAATGAGAAGTGATAATGTAAAAAAGGGAATGCAGCAGGCACCCCATAGAAGCCTGTTTAACGCACTTGGATTTACTGAGGAGGAAATGAACAAGCCAATGGTCGGCATTGTCAGCTCCTACAATGAGATTGTTCCCGGGCATATGAATTTGGATAAGATTGTCAATGCCGTAAAGCTTGGCGTGGCGGAGGCGGGCGGCGTTCCGGTCGTATTTCCGGCAATCGCCGTGTGCGACGGGATTGCGATGGGACATATCGGAATGAAATATTCGCTTGTGACAAGGGACTTGATTGCGGACTCGACAGAGGCGATGGCGTTAGCACACCAGTTCGACGCGCTTGTCATGGTGCCTAACTGTGATAAAAACGTGCCGGGGCTTTTGATGGCGGCGGCGCGCATCAATGTGCCAACCGTGTTTGTGTCAGGCGGGCCAATGCTTGCAGGACATGTAAAGGGGCAGAAGAGAAGTCTTTCTTCCATGTTTGAGGCGGTCGGCTCTTACGCGGCAGGCACGATGACAGAGGAGGACGTTTGTGAATTTGAAAATAAAACGTGTCCGACTTGCGGTTCATGCTCCGGCATGTACACGGCAAATTCGATGAACTGCCTGACGGAGGCGCTTGGCATGGGCTTACAGGGCAACGGCACAATCCCTGCGGTGTATTCGGAGCGTATCAAGCTTGCAAAACACGCGGGAATGGCGGTTATGGAGCTGTTAAAGGCAAATATCTGCCCGCGTGACATTATGACGAAGGAAGCGGTGCTGAATGCGCTGACGGTGGACATGGCACTTGGCTGTTCGACGAACTCCATGCTCCATCTTCCGGCGATTGCGCATGAAATCGGCTTTGATTTTGATATTGCGTTTGCAAATGAAATCAGTGAAAAGACACCGAATTTATGTCACCTTGCACCCGCAGGTCCGACTTACATGGAGGATTTGAACGAGGCGGGCGGCGTGTATGCCGTGATGAACCAGCTTTCGGAGCTTGGGCTTTTAAACACGGATTGCATGACCGTTACGGGAAAGACAATCGGTGAGAATATCAAGAATGCAAAGAATAAAAACCCCGAGGTTATCAGACCAAATGATAATCCATATAGTAAAACAGGCGGTCTTGCGGTATTAAAGGGCAATCTGGCTCCTGACGGGAGCGTTGTAAAGCGTTCTGCGGTTGCGCCGGAAATGCTGGTGCATGAAGGCCCTGCGCGTGTGTTTGAGTGTGAGGAGGACGCGATTGAGGCAATCAAGGGCGGCAAGATTGTGGCAGGCGATGTGGTTGTTATCCGCTATGAAGGCCCGAAGGGCGGTCCGGGTATGCGCGAGATGTTAAATCCGACCTCGGCAATTGCGGGCATGGGACTTGGCTCGACGGTTGCGCTGATTACGGACGGGCGGTTCTCCGGTGCGTCGAGGGGCGCGTCGATTGGTCATGTTTCCCCGGAGGCTGCGGTTTGTGGACCAATTGCTTTGGTGGAAGAGGGCGATATTATTTCGATCAATATTCCGGAATATTCCTTAAACGTCAAGGTTTCGGATGAAGAGCTTGCGGCGCGCAAGGCAAAGTGGCAGTCAAGGGAGCCGAAGATTACGACAGGCTACCTTGCAAGGTACAGGGAGCTTGTGACAAGCGGCAACAGGGGGGCAATTTTGGAAATCCCGAAGAAAAATTAATCGTTTTTTGAAAAGGAGAATGATACATGCAGTTGACAGGTTCACAGATTGTAATTGAATGTCTGAAGGAACAGGGGGTAGATACCGTATTCGGGTATCCCGGCGGTTCGATTTTAAATATTTATGATGAATTATACAAGCATAGCGACGAGATTAAGCATATCCTGACCTCCCACGAGCAGGGCGCGTCTCACGCGGCGGACGGCTATGCGCGCGCGACAGGTAAGGTCGGCGTATGCTTCGCCACAAGTGGTCCGGGTGCGACCAATCTAGTGACGGGCATTGCCACGGCGTACATGGATTCCGTGCCGATGGTAGCGATTACCGCAAACGTGACGCTTCCTCTGCTTGGCAAGGACTCGTTTCAGGAGGTTGACATTGCGGGTGTGACCATGCCGATTACGAAGCACGGGTATATTGTTAAAGATGTAACAAAACTTGCCGATACCATCAGGGAGGCATTTAAGATTGCAAAATCCGGCAGACCGGGACCGGTTTTGGTCGACATTACAAAGGACGCGACGGCAAACAAGTGCGAGTTTACGCCTGTGAAGCCGGAAGCGCCTGCACTGAAAAATGCTTACAGCGAGCAGGATATTCATGTGGCGTTGGAGCTGATTAAAAATGCGAAAAAACCGTACATCTATCTTGGCGGCGGCGCGATTATCTCAAACGCGTCAAGGGAAGTGAAGGAGTTTGCGGAGAAAATTCAGGCTCCGGTGTGCGATACGCTGATGGCAAAGGGCGCATTCGACGCAAAAAGCGCGCTCTATACAGGCATGATTGGTATGCACGGCACAAAGACGTCCAACTTTGGCGTCAGCCAGTGCGATTTACTGATTGCGCTTGGCGCGCGGTTTTCTGACCGTGTGATTGGCAATCCGAAGAAGTTTGCCGAGAATGCGAAGATTTTGCAGATTGATATTGACGCGGCGGAGGTCAACAAAAACATTAAGACGGACGCGGCGGTCATCGGCGACTTAAAGACCGTTTTAAAGGAGCTCAACAGTAAGCTAGAGCAGCAGAACCATGACGCTTGGATTGCACAAATTCAGGATATGAAAGCAAAATATCCGTTAAAATATGAGTCCGATAAGCTGACCTGCCCGTATGTGATTGAAGAGCTTGACCGCATTACAAAGGGCGAGGCGATTATCTCAACGGACGTCGGACAGCACCAGATGTGGGCGGCGCAGTTTTACCAGTACACACAGCCGCGTACCTTCCTTTCATCAGGCGGACTTGGCACAATGGGATACGGGCTTGGCGCATGTATCGGTGCGAAGGTTGGAAGACCGGACAAAATCTGTGTCAATATTGCGGGCGATGGGTGCTTCCGTATGAATATGAACGAGCTTGCGACGGCGAGCCGGTACAACATTCCGATTATACAGATTGTGATTAACAACCATGTGCTTGGCATGGTGCGGCAGTGGCAGACGCTGTTTTATGAGAAGCGTTATTCGCAGACGGTGCTTTCTGACAAGGTTGACTTTGTGAAGGTGTCGGAGGGGCTTGGCTGTGAGGCAATCCGCGTGACGACGCGCGAGGAGGTTGCGCCTGCGATTGAGAAGGCGATTGCGCTGCAAAAGCCGGTTGTGATTGAGTGCGTGATTGAGGAGGACGACAAGGTATTCCCGATGGTTCCGGCAGGCGCGCCAATCAGTGACGCTTTTGACGCAGATGATTTGAACAACAAATAATGACGTAAGGAAAAATGAAAAAAATACTGTTTCGATTATTTGGTACAATAGCAGTGACGGCTGTGCTCTTGGCGGCGGCTGTCATTGCTTTGAATGAGCTTTATTACAAAGAGGCATTCCCGATGGGAGTGTGGATTAACGGTGTTTACTGTACCGGAATGACGCCGCAGGACGTGACGGCGCGGCTGGACGGCACCGAGGGGCTTTTAGGAAGCGTCAATATCTATACCCTTGACGGCGCTGTACATACGATTCTGCTTGACGCGTGCGGGGTGCAGGCTTCGTATGCGCCTGCCGTGGAGGAAATTTATCATCAGAACAAAGGCTATGCGTGGCTTTCCCGTCTTGCGGGGGGCGGCGCTTATCAGGCTGTGCCCAAATACAGCTACGATTTGGCACAGATGAAGGAGACGCTTGGCGGACTGGACTGGCTCAACGAGCGGCTCTACAATCCCGCAAATTCCGTATCCATTGTAAAGAGCGACGTGGCAGGATATGTGCTTGTGGACGAAACAAGGGATTTACTTTTGAAAGAGAATGCGGTAGAATTGATTTGCGACGGGATTGTTAATGAATTAACAGATATAGACCTTGCGGCAGACGTAAATAAGGCGCTTTGCTACCGCAGTGTGCCGTATACAGCGGAAATGAAAGACACGCTTCAAAAATGGGAGGGCGTTCGGGATTTTCAGGACTTTCAGATGACGTATGTGTTTGGTGACCGGACGGAGGAAATTGACGAGAACGTGGTGTGCGACTGGATGGCACTTGACGACGACGGGAACATTGTGTTTGACGATGACAACAATCCGGTGCTTGATCCGTCCCTGATACAGGAATACGTGGAATATTTATCGGCGACGTATGACACGGTCGGCATGGAGCGGGAGTTTCAGGCAACGAGCGGCAAGCTTGTCACGGTTGCCGGAGGAAGCTTTGGCAATGCGATTGATACCGCGCAGGAGTATGCGTTTTTGCTCAATGCCTTTTTGAATGATGAGAGCGGCACAAGGGTGCCCAAGTACCGGACGGAGGTTTGGGAAAAGGGCGCGGACGACATTGGCGACACGTATGTCGAGGTGGATATGGGCGAGCAGCACATGTACTATTATCAGGACGGTGCGCTTGTGATTGATACGCCTGTGGTGACGGGGAACCACTCGAGGGGGTGGGATACGCCGGCGAAGGTGTGCCATGTGTATTTCAAGCAGCAAAACAGGGTGCTTCGGGGCAGGAATTACGCGACGCCCGTGAAATACTGGATGGCGGTGGACGGCAATATCGGCATTCACGACGCGACGTGGCGCAAGGAGTTTGGCGGGGACATTTATCTGACGAACGGCTCACACGGGTGCATTAACACGCCGCTTGAGATTATGAGCGAGCTGTATGGGATTGTGGAAAAAGGAACGCCTGTTATTTTGTTTTATTGATTGGATTTAGGCAGGATAGAAATATTCAACATCAAAATGTTGTATATATAGAAACGGGGAATATCCCGAATTTAAGGAGAAATCAGGAGGAGAAAACGTGGCAAGAGTGTATAACTTTTCAGCAGGTCCGGCAGTTTTACCTGAAGAAGTGTTGAAAGAAGCTGCAGACGAGATGTTAGATTACAAGGGAACCGGAATGTCGGTGATGGAGATGAGCCACCGCTCGAAGGCGTATGATACGATTATCAAGGAAGCCGAGGCGGATTTGCGGGAGCTGATGAACATTCCCGACAATTACAAGGTGCTGTTTTTACAGGGCGGCGCAAGCCAGCAGTTTGCGATGATTCCGATGAATTTGATGAAAAACGGCGTTGCGGATTATATCGTGACGGGACAGTGGGCAAAGAAGGCATATCAGGAGGCTTGCATTTACGGCAAGGCAAACAAGATTGCTTCCAGCGAGGATCAGACCTTCTCATACATACCGGACTGCTCGGATTTACCGATTTCCGAGGACGCGGACTATGTTTATATCTGCGAGAACAACACGATTTACGGCACGAAGTTTAAGACGCTTCCGAACACAAAGGGCAAGACGCTGGTGGCGGACGTTTCGTCATGCTTTTTGTCAGAGCCGGTTGACGTGACAAAGTACGGCGTGATTTACGGCGGCGTCCAGAAGAATATCGGGCCGGCAGGCGTGGTGATTGTGATTATCAGAGAGGATTTAATCACGGACGACGTGCTTGCGGGCACACCGACCATGCTCAAGTATAAGACGCATGCGGACAACGGTTCGCTCTACAATACACCGCCTGCGTATGGCATTTATATCTGCGGCAAGGTGTTCAAGTGGCTCAAGAAGAGGGGCGGACTTGAGAAGATGAAGGAATACAACGAGAAGAAGGCTAAGATTTTGTATGATTTCTTGGACGAGAGCAAGCTCTTTAAGGGAACGGTGCGAAAGGAAGACCGCTCTTTGATGAACGTGCCGTTTGTGACGGGAAGCGAGGAGCTTGACGCGAAGTTTGTAAAAGAGGCGAAGGAAGCAGGCTTTGAGAACTTAAAGGGACACAGGACAGTTGGCGGTATGCGTGCAAGTATTTACAATGCAATGCCGATTGAGGGGGTGGAGAAGCTTGTGGAGTTTATGAAAAAGTTTGAGGAGGCTAACTCATAATGTATCAATATCATTGTCTAAATCCGATTTCCAATATCGGGTTATCAAGGTTTACGGAGAATTATCAGAAAACGGACAGCATGGAAAATGCACAGGGCGTGCTTGTAAGAAGTGCGGCAATGCACGACATGGAGCTGCCAAAGGAGCTGCTTGCGGTGGCAAGGGCAGGCGCGGGTACAAACAATATCCCGCTTGAGAAGTGCGCCGAGCAGGGCATTGTGGTATTTAACACACCGGGCGCGAATGCAAACGGCGTAAAGGAGCTTGTTCTCTGCGGTATGCTGCTTGCGTCAAGGGACGTGACGGGCGGCATTGACTGGGTAAAGGCGAACGCGGACGTTGAGACGGTCGGCAAGGACGCGGAGAAGGCGAAGAAGAATTTTGCGGGTACGGAGGTTTACGGCAAGAAGCTTGGTGTAATCGGACTTGGCGCAATTGGCGTGAAGGTGGCAAATGCGGCGGTTGCCTTGGGCATGGAGGTATACGGCTATGATCCTTATCTTTCCGTTCATGCGGCGCTGATGCTGACAAGGGAAGTAAAGATTGTAAAAAATGTAGAGGATATTTATGCAGAGTGCGATTACATTACGGTGCATGTTCCTCTGATAGACGCGACAAAGGGCATGGTTGACGCTGCTGCCATCGAGAAGATGAAAGAGGGCGTGATTGTCTTAAACTTCGCGAGAGACCAGCTTGTAAATGAGAAGGATATGATTGCCGCGATTGAGGCGGGGAAGGTGAGAAAGTATGTTTCCGATTTCCCGAACCCGACGACGGCAGGCAAGAAGGGCTGTATCGTCATACCGCACCTTGGCGCTTCAACGGAGGAGTCGGAGGACAATTGTGCGATGATGGCGGTTGATGAGATGATGGATTACCTTGAGAACGGTAATATCAAAAACAGCGTGAACTATCCTTCGTGCGATATGGGCGTCTGCTCAAATGTCGGCAGAGTGGCAATCCTGCATAAAAATATTGCAAACATGATTACGCAGTTTACGGCGGCGTTTGGCGAGGCCGGCATTAATATCAGTGACATGACGAATAAGTCAAGGGGCGAGTATGCGTACACGCTGATGGATATTGCTGCTGCGGCGGACGAGAAAATCCTTGCACGCTTAAACCGCATTGACGGCGTGTTCCGTGTAAGAGTGGTAAAATAAGCAGAACGTATGAACTATGAGTATTGCGTTTTTAGGTCTTGAAATTTTTTGTATTGGAATCATTGTTTTTGCGTTATTTCTTTTGTTAAAGGGCGACGGATCGCGGGAACAGAAGCTCATGCAGTATTTCCTGCTCGGCTCGCTGGTGCAGAACGTCGGATATTTGCTGGAAATGACCGCGCCCTCGATGGAGGCGGCGATTGTGGCTGTGAAGGTGCAGTATTTAGGCTCGATTACGGTCACAATCAGCTATTGCCACTTTATCTTTAATTACTGCCGCGTGAAAACGCCCCAAAGGATTTTAACGCTGATGAAGCTGGCTGACGTTTTGGTGCTGGCGCTTGTTTTTACGTGCGACTTTCATCGGCTGCATTACCGCAGTATCGAATGGATTACAATCGAGGACGCCGCAAGGCATGGCTATCTGCATTTGATATACGGACCGGGCTATTGGATTTTTATGCTGTGTGGGACGATTATTCCCTATGCGTCGTCCATCTATGCGCTGCTGCACACCTGTATCAGGAAACCGGAGTTTGCGGAGGAGCGCAAGTGCAGTCTGATTTTAATCCTTTCCTGCCTGCCCGTGGGGGCGCTCTGCCTGTATGTTTTTAAGCTGACGCAGGGCTATGACCTGACTCCTGTGGTGATGGGCGTGGTTCTTTCCGGCGTGGTAATCCTGATATGGAGCAGGAATGTCTATGATTTTAGCAGCCTTGCCTCGTGGATTTTGCTTGACAGTATGAGCGACGGCGTGATTGCGATTGATGAACAAATGCGGATTGCAAGCTACAATCCTGCCGCAACGCGCATTTTTGAGGATTTGGGCAGCCGTGCGGTCGGAAGGCAGATTCTTTCGCTTCAGGGCTTTCCGCAGAACATGCTTGGCAGGGAGGACGATGTAAAAGAAGAGTTCTCACTAAATGGCAGATTTTATCAGGGGCACTTGGAACCGATTGTGGACCGGTACGGGAAAAAAAGGGGTTCTGTCACGTCGCCAAAAGCGCGTTCCTTGCCAATATGTCTCACGAAATCCGCACGCCGATGAATGCGATTGTGGGCTTAAGTGATATTATCATGGAGGAGAGCAGGGGGCGCAAGGTGTATGAATATGCCTGCGACATCAAGGCAGCCTCCCGCAATCTTTTGTCGCTGATTAACGATATTTTGGATTTGTCAAAGGTGGAAGCGGGCAAGATGGAGCTGGTGCTGTCAGAGTACCATCTCAAGACGCTTGTCAATGAGGTGCTGAACATGATGGACATCATGGCGTCGCAGCGCGGGCTTTTGCTGAAAAGTGATTTTGACATGTCCATTCCGTGCCGCTATCTTGGCGACGAGGGCAGAATCAAGCAGATTCTGATTAATATTCTGAACAACGCCCTGAAATTCACGAAAGAAGGCTACGTGAAGATTTCCGTCAGCGGCACAAGACAGGACGAGGCAGATGTCGATCGGCTTGTCTTTCGCATTGAGGATACGGGGTGCGGCATTAAGGAAGCGGACATTGAGGGCATTTTTGAGAATTTCAAGCAGGTCGATTCCAAGAGAAACCGTACGGTGGAGGGAACCGGGCTTGGACTTTCCATCACCAAGCATTTGGTGGAGCTTATGCAGGGAACAATCCGGGTAGAGAGCGTATATGGCAAGGGCAGTACGTTTACCGTGGAAATCCTGCAAAAGATTGTTGACCAGAGACCTTTGTCCGAGGTTCCGGAGACGGAAGTTATCAAGGAACGCAAGATTGAGCCGTTTATCGTGGAAAACTGCAAGGCGCTTGTGGTCGATGACAATATGGTTAACCGCAAGATTGTGCGCATTATGCTGCAATCCTACGGTTTTGACGTGACGGAGGCGGATAGTGGACGGGCGGCAATCGCGCTTGTCGGGGAAACATGCTATGACCTTATTTTTATGGATCATATGATGCCGGAGATGGACGGAATCGAAGCCTTGCAGATTATCCGCAGCGAATGCGGGGAAAACGGCACGCGTCCGGTTGTGATTGCGCTGACTGCCAATGCGATGGAGGGCGTCCGGGAAACCTTTTTGCAAAACGGGTTTCAGGACTTTGTCACAAAGCCGCTTGACAGAAAGCCGCTGCACGAGGCGCTGCTGCGGTGGATACCAAAGGAGCGGCGCATGGCAAGCGTGGAATGGGCTGACTTTGGGAAGCAGGATGACAGCAGAAAGCAGGAAATCCAGAATATATTGATTGAGGGCATTGACACCGATGAGGTGGTGAAGCATTACTCCGGCAGTGCCGCGGACTACAGGGAGCTTTTGAGCCTGTACTGCTTGGACGGGGAGCGCAAGCTGCCGCTTTTGCGCACGCTTTGGGAACAGCAGGATTATAAGAATTATGGGATTGAGGTGCATGGGCTAAAGAGCGCCTCTGCCAATATTGGCGCCATGAAGGTTTCCAACCATGCAAGGGAGCAGGAAAATGCGATTAACCGGGGAGATGAGACATTTGTTGACGAACATGTGTTTCAACTCCTGACAGAGTATGAGGAGCAAATCAGGCATATCACGGCTTATTTGAACATGGAAAAGCAGTCAGGCGGTGATAAAAAACCGCAGGGGAAGGCGGCAATCTCCAACGGTGATTATGCTGACGTCAAAGCAGGAGAAGGAAACGATTTTGGAAACGTCCATGCTGGGGATTTGCGACTATGTGCTCAAGCCCTTTAAGGGAGAGGATTTGCAGCAGCGTATCAGACGCGTTTTGCATTTATAATTTACAAGGATTGATAAAAAACGCAGAATGGCACAGGCTTTCGCGGTGTCGTTCTGCGTTTTTTGGAAACAGCATTACGCGTCGTGTACGTCGCCGTATTTTGTCATGTTTCCGATGGTGTTTTGGAATTTGGTCTCGCGCTCTGCCGTCACCTCGCTTGCCAAGTCCATGTATTTGATAAAGATTTCCTCAACGCTTGCGCCCTTTTCCTTGGCAATTTCTTCCATGACTGGCTTGATTTTTTCAAGCTGGAATGAAACCTGCGTCTTCTGCGGGTCAAAATCCTTTAAGACCTTGTCCGCGTAGTCGTTAATCCGGTCAAGTAACTGCCTGTCTTCCGATGTCATATGCACTCTTCCTTTCTACTACTTTTTATAAATTGTTTCTTTAGATTAATTTTACTATATCACGATAAGGTCAGCTTGTCAAAGGAGGGAAAACACGGTAGAATAGGTTTTAACAACTGATAAAAAATAGAGGAGGACGTATCATTATGGCAGTAATCAGACCATTTCAGGCATATAGACCAAAGAAGGGGCTTGAGGACAAAATCGCGGCGCTTCCGTATGACGTGTACAACCGCGAGGAGGCGTGCGCGGCGGTGAAGGGAAACCCGCTGTCGTTCTTAAATATCGACAGGGCGGAGACGCAGTTTGACGACAGCGTGGACACCTACGCGGACGAGGTATACGCAAAGGCGCATGAGCTGCTTTGGGGCATGATAGAGCGGGGCGACTTTGTGCAGGAGGACAAGCCCATATATTATATTTATGAGCTTACGATGGAGGGACGCGTGCAGACCGGAATTGTGGCGTGTGCAAGCGTGGACGATTACCAAAATCAGGTGATTAAAAAACACGAGAACACGCGTGCGGATAAGGAGCTTGACCGGATTCGTCATGTGGAAGCCTGCAAGGCGCAGACCGGACCGATTTTCTTGGCATACCGGGCAGATGATGTCATTCGGGAAATCCTCGCGCGGACGAAAAAAGAGCAGGTGCTTTATGATTTCACGACGCAGGATACCATTACGCACCGCGTATGGTGTATCAGAAACGATGCAGATGTACAGGCAATTGAGAATGCGTTTGCAAAGATTGGGCAGATTTATATTGCGGACGGACATCACCGCTGCGCGTCCGCCGTGAAGGTGGGATTAAAGAAGCGGGAGGAATTTCCTGATTATACGGGGGCGGAGGAGTTTAACTATTTTCTCTCCGTGCTGTTTGCCGACGAAGAGCTGATGATTATGGATTACAACCGTGTCGTGAAGGACTTGAACAGGCTGTCGGAGCAGGATTTTGTGACACGCGTGTCAGAAATTTTTGAGATTGTGAAAACGGACAAGGTGTGCACCAAGCCGTCCGCAAAGGGCGAGGTCGCAATGCTTGTCGGCGATACGTGGTATCTGTTAAAGCTTAGGGAAGCGTACAGAAACGAACACCCCGTGGACGGACTCGACGTGGCAGTCCTGCAAAACCACGTGCTTGCACCAATCCTTGGAATCGGCGATCCCAAGACGGACAAGCGGATTGATTTTGTGGGCGGAATCCGGGGAATGGAGGAGCTTTGGCGGCGTGTGCATACGGACAGCGCCGTTGCCTTTGCGATGTATCCCACATCGATACAGGAGCTGTTTGCGGTTGCGGACGCGGGGCTTTTAATGCCGCCAAAGTCCACATGGTTTGAGCCGAAGCTTCGGAGCGGACTTTTTATACATACGATTGGCTAGCATGAATAAACTATAGAAATGAGATGAAGAGTCTATGCTGTTAACATCGGATATGGAAATTGATATAGAACAGATTAGCAGGGATTTGAACGCGTTGGAAAAATTTGTGGACACACTTCCCGAAAAGGCGGTCGGTCTCGGGGTGCGTGTCCTGATTGCCGCGCTGTTGTTTTTTGTCGGCTCGAAGCTGATTAAGCTCATACGCAGGATTACAAAAAAATCGCTCCAAAGAGCGAGCGCGGAGACAGGGGTTATCCAGTTTCTTGACGGGCTTATCAAGGTGGGACTGTACAGCTTACTGATTTTGCTGATTGCGGGAAATTTCGGATTTGACGCGACAGGCGTGGTTGCCTTGGTGGGCTCTGCGGGCGTTACTGTTGGTCTTGCCTTGCAGGGAAGCTTAAGCAACCTTGCGGGCGGCGTGCTGATTTTGATGTTAAAGCCCTTTAAGGTCGGGGATTACATTGCGGAATCGGGACATGGAACGGAAGGGACGGTCAAGGAAATCGGCATTTTTTACTCGCGCCTTGAAACACCTGACGGAAAGACGGTCGTGCTGCCAAACGGCAGTCTTGCGAACAATGCGATTACGAATGCGACCTATGCGCCGGTACGGCGTGTGGATTTGAAAATCGGGATTGCTTATAGTGCGGACATCAAGGCGGCAAAGGAGGCGCTGCAAGCCGTTTTGGAGCGGGACGGGGACGTGCTGCGGGGGGAGCTGCGGCAGGTCTTTGTCGATGACCTTGCGGACAGCGCCGTGGTGCTTGGTATGCGGTGCTTTTGCGAAAATGCCAAATACTGGGAGGTGCGCTGGCGGCTCCTTGAGGAGGCAAAGCTTGCACTCGACGCTGCGCAGGTTGAGATACCGTTTCCGCAGGTGGACGTGCATATGAAGGAAGAAAAAACGAATGCATAAATTTATAACACCCATGAAGACGAAGAAAATTGTCATGCATGGGTGTTTTTTACGAAATATATGGTGCGAGCGTGAGGTAGCTGAGCGTTCCCGCGGCAACGTCCGTGCCCTTTTCCAACAGTGCAACCAGCCCGCGCAGCGTCTCTTCCGTCTCCTGCGGCGTGGAGGGCAAAAGGGAATTGTCAAATTTCACGGCAAGCACAATCAGAACGATTTCCGCAAGCGCAGAGGGATAATCGAACCGGATTTCACCGCGCTCAATGCCCTGCTGAATGATTTGCGTCAGCGCGGGTTTTAGCTTGGAAATGACATGGGAGAGATATTTATGGTGCAAAAAGGCAAATTTCTGCGCACTTTCGGCGTCCGCGGAGGTGCTGTTTTGTTTTAGGAAAACGGACGAGCTCTGGCACGCCTGAAACAGCATTGCCATGCGCGTAAACGGCGGAACGTCCGTCTGTGCGGTCAGGCTTTTTGCTGTCAGAAGCGCCTTTTCATAGCTTCGCTCAATCAGCGCGTCCAAAATGGCGTCTTTTGACGGGAAGTAGTAGTAAATACTTCCCTTTCCCATTCCTGCCTTTTGTGCAATTTCACTGACGGAGATATTCTGAATGGTTTTTTCCTCCAAAAGCTTTTGGAGCGCGTCCAGTATCAAATCGTATTTTTTCATGTCGGGCATGAGAACGCCACCTTTCTGTTTATAGGACAACGGTTTAATTATTCAAAATTATAGCATACTGTTTTGGGACGGACAATTGTAAAAAGTGCTATATTCTATCTCAAAAAATTAGGATAATTTCAGAGAAAATGTACTTGACCGATGGTCGAAAAGTGTGATAGGCTAATGACAAAAGAGTTCGACCGTCGGTCGAAAACTGTAAAATAACAAAATAACACGACGGATACGCTGACAAAAACGAGGGAGGACATTATGACATA
This sequence comes from uncultured Lachnospiraceae bacterium, assembly GCA_947567595.1. Taxonomy (GTDB): domain Bacteria; phylum Bacillota; class Clostridia; order Lachnospirales; family Lachnospiraceae; genus COE1. The sequence continues at coordinate 66,924 of CANOMQ010000016.1, forward strand.
CACAGATTTATTTTATGAAATCAAAGGGAAATTTATGGGAGCCGATGTGAGTGACATTAAAGAGCATTTGGCGTTTGAGTTTGACATCGAGGACGAGGAGGCAGGCGGCGCGTTCTATGTCGAGGTCAAGGAAGGACAGCTTTATGTGGAGCCGTACGAATACTATGACAGGGATGCAATGTTTATCTGTACGCCGGAGGTGCTGCTTAAGATTGCCGATGGCGAGATGGATCCGGTTGCGGCATTTACGGCACAGAAGCTGAGAGTGGAGGGAAATATCGATAAGGCACTCCGCTTAAAGGAGATTATTGAGCAGAAGAAAAAGGAAATGAAGAAGGAAGAAAAAGCGTCCAAAAAAGAAGCGAAGGAGACAAAGGACGTAAAGGAAGACAAGGACACCAAGAAAGAGACAAAGAAGGAGTCGAAACAGAAATCGGCGGGAAAATAGGATTTTGAAAGGAGTATCGCAAAATGGGAATACTGAAAAATACCGTGATTTGTCTTAGCGCGCTTGCGGCGGCAGGCGTGGGGGAAACCGCATATTTTTACAGAAGGACGATGAAGCGCAACAACGCGAAGGTAGAGCGCACCATGAAAATGTCCGGCACGGACTGGTCGCAGTATATGCCGATGATGGAAAAAAGAAAGGCGTTTATGCTCGAACAGCCGCATAAGGACATTCACGAGACATCGTTTGACGGGTTAAAGCTGCATGCGACATTTTTCCCGTCCATTGTAAAGGACGAGGAGCGCAAGAAGGTCGCAATCTGTTTTCACGGTTACACAAGTCAGGGCATGTCGGATTATATCGGCTTATCGGACTATTATCTCAAGAGAGGCTATGCGATGCTTCTTCCTGATGCGCGGGCACACGGTCAAAGCGAGGGCGAGTACATCGGCTTTGGGTGTCTTGACCGCAAGGATGCGCTTGTGTGGATTAACTGGGTGATACAGGAAGTCGGAGAAGATGTGGAGATTATACTGCATGGGACCTCAATGGGTGGTGCGACGGTGCTTATGGCAAGCGGACTGGAACTTCCCAAACAGGTAAAGGGGATTATTTCGGACTGCGGTTTTACATCGCCAAAGGAAGTGTTTACGCATGTGTTAAACTCCATGTATCATCTTCCGTCGTTCCCCGTGATACCGGGTGCCGACATGGTGAACAAAAAGCTTGCGGGCTATGGCATGGACGAGTGCAATTCCAAGCGTGAGGTGGCAAAGGCGACCATTCCGATTTTGTTTATCCACGGCTCAAACGACACCTTTGTACCCTGTAAGATGTGCCATGAAATCTATGACTGCTGCGCGTCGCCAAAGAAAAAGCTGATTATCGAGGGCGCCGCACATGCGGAGAGCTATTATAAGGATACCGAAAAATACGAGCAGGCAATGACGGAATTTTTGAATGAGGTTATGTAGTGACTGATATAGTTAACATGAAGGGAGATTGGAATGAAAACAAGATACGGATATAAGACCTATCCACTGACTGCGGCACAGAAATATCATTTCTATTATGCGGATTATTGTCCGGGAAAAGAAATTTTAAATGTCGGAAGCAGCCTGACCATCGAGGTTGAGCTGGACATCGAAGAGCTGCGCAGAGCCATCTATAAGGCGTATGAGCGCTTTGAGTCCATGCGTGCAAGGCTTGTCTATGACGAGAAGGAGCAGACTTGGTATCAGTACATCGTGGACAAGGAAGAGCGCGAAATTGAGTTTGTGGATTTTTCCGACAAGACGATGGAGGAGGCAGAGGCGCAGATGACGGCATGGACGCGTGTCCCGTTCGGACAGGATGCACCGATGAACAAAATTGTCATCATTAAGACGCCAGACGGATTTGAGGGAATGTATATTGTGGGCGACCACAGATTTTTGGATGCGCAGTCGTTAATCGGTTTTATGAAGGACGTTATCGAGCTGTATTGTAACGCGAAGTTTGAAAACGTACCGTATCCTGCGGACCAGCGCTCCTATATTGAACAGATTCAGAAGGACTTTGCGTATGAGGCGGGCAGCAAGGCGCAGGCAAGGGACCGCGAATATTTCCACAAGCTCTTTGAGGCACCGGAGCCGATTTATAACGGTATTGACGGCAAAAGACGGCTTGACGAGGCAAGACGCAAGACGCGCAATCCAAACCTGCGCGCGGCGCCGACCGGTTCCGACAGCTTTGTCGCGGACATTGACATTTTCCATTTGGAGGGAGAGCCGACAAAGCGTCTCATGGATTTCTGCGAGGCGCAGCATATCTCATTGCAGTGCCTGCTGATTATGGGCATTCGTACGTATCTGCAGAAAATGAATAGCTGTGACGATGTTTCCATGATGGTTGCTTACGCCCGCAGGGCAACACTTTTGGAGAAGAAATCCGGCGGTACGCGTATCCACAGCTTCCCGTTCCGTACCATTATTCCCGAGAGCAAGAGCTTTTTGGAAGGCATTCATGAAATCAGGGACAAGCAGAATGAGACATTCCGTTATGTGAACTTTGATCCGGTGGAGTGCATGAATTATAAACATCAGGTTTATAATCCGCCAAGGGGAATGGGCTATGAGACGGTTGCGCTTACTTATCAGCCGGCGACACTGCGTGAAAAAGGTTTGGTAGATTTGGGTGATATCCGGTATAAGACAAAGCGTTACGGAAACGGTTACTATGCGGATGGTCTTTATCTGACGGTAATGCACAGACCAGAGGACAACGGCTTGGATTTTAGTTTTGAACATCAGGTGAAGGCGTACAGCAGGGAGGCGTTGGAGCTCTTTTACTACTATATGTGTAAGATTATGTTTAAGGGAATTGAAAACCCGAATTTGAAGATTGGCGATATTATCAGGCTTGTATAGGAGATGGCAGCGGTGTAAGGCAGCGGTTGTATGAATTTACAGAATAAAAAGTGCAGGTAATTAAAAAATTTGCAAAGAGAGGGTAAAGAGATGTTTGAAAAATTAACGGATATTATTACAAATTATGTGGAAGTAAAAAAAGAGGATATTAAGCCGGAATCACGTTTCATGGAGGATTTGGGGTTCAGTTCCTTTGACTTTATGAGTATGCTCGGCGAGCTTGAGGACGAGCTTGACATGGAAATTGATCCGGAGAAGGCGGCGGATATTCGCACCGTACAGGAAGCTGCCGATTATTTGGAATCGTTGCAATAAACGACAGCCGCGCGGTGTCCTGACAGATGGGTGCTGCGCGGCGTCCCCTTGAAAATAAAATTGACCAAAATAGTCAATGGAATTGGAGAATATTATATGAACGAGACAAAGAGCACCATACGGGAACTGCTTGTAGAAGCAGAGAAAAACTATCATGCACAGGATGCGTTCCGTTACAAGGTAAAGGGCGCTGATGAAAATGGCAAGAAGGCGGCGAAGATTGAAAGTAAGAGCTATACGCAGCTAAAAGACGACAGCGAACGCTTTTCGGCAGTACTTGCGTCACTTGGGGAACAGGGAAAGCATATTGCGATTATCGGACCGACTTCGTATTCGTGGGTGGTTACATATTTTGGAACGGTGGACAGCGGCAGTGTGGCGGTTCCTTTGGATGCCAATCTTCCTGACGCGGACTTATGTGAACTTATTGACCGTGCGGATGTCACAACGCTTGTTTATGACGAGGCAAAATCAGGCGCTGCACAGCTTGCGTCAGAGCGTTGCGGCGGTTTAAAGCATATCATCTGCATGAGCGAGCCGGAGGGCATTGAGGGCGCAAAGGCATTGTGGGAGCTGCTTGCGTCGGCCAGCGCAGGATTTGATTATGCGCCGCAGCCAGAGCAGCTTGCAACCATCATGTTTACATCGGGAACCACCGGAAAGAGCAAGGGCGTTATGCTGACACACAGAAATCTTGCAGAAAACGCTACCTGCCTTGATATGGGTTTGGAAGCGGGCATGGTGATTATGAGCGTGCTGCCCATTCACCACGCGTACTGTCTGAGCATGGATATTTTAAAGGGCATTTCGGTTGGCTCAATTATCTGTATCAACGACTCACTGCTTCGTGTGGCAAAAAACATCAAGCTTTTTGAGCCGAATATGATTTTGATGGTGCCTTTGATGATTGAGACGCTTGCAAAGAAGCTGGAAGAGGCAGCGCTCATTCCCGCGCCGATTATTAAGGCAAAGGTGTTCGGAAAGCAGTTCCATACGATATGCAGCGGCGGCGCTTACTTAAATCCGGCGTATCTCAAGCTGTTCCAAAAATACGGCATTACGATTTGGCAGGGGTACGGCATGACCGAGTGCGCACCCGTTATCAGCACAAATTTCGGGGAACATATGAAGGACGGTTCGGTAGGAAAGCTGATGCCAAACTGCGAGGCGAAGGTGGTTGACGAGGAGCTTTGGGTAAAGGGCTCAAGCGTGATGCAGGGGTATTATAAAATGCCGCAGGAAACGCAGGAGACGCTCGTTGACGGCTGGTTAAAGACTGGGGATTTGGGTTACGTTGACGAGGACGGGTTTGTGTTCCTGACCGGACGCAAGAAGAATTTAATCATCACGCCAAACGGCGAGAATGTCTCACCGGAGGAAATCGAGAACAAGCTCGGCGAGAACCGCCTTGTACAGGAGGTGCTTGTGCGCGAGAGCGAGGGCGCGATTGAGGCGGAGATTTTTCCGGATTACGAGTATGCGGGGAAGAAGAAGATTAAGGATATTCCGGCGGCTTTGCAGAAGCTTATCGACGAGTACAATCAGGGGGCACCGCTTTATAAGAGGGTGTTCCGGCTGAAGGTGCGGGAAGTGGAGTTTGAGAAGAATACGACGAAGAAGATTAAGCGGTTTTAGTACCGGAAATATAAGAAGGTATCCCGAGGGCTGTAGAAGGCTTGCGGGGTACCTTTTTTGTATGCCTGTACATGGGTGTTCATGGGAAGAAGACCATGCGGAGCGATACATCAACAAACCAAGCAAAATCAAGGCATTCCGCAGTTCAGTAACAGCATGGTCAACAGGGTATAATAGGAATTATAAAAATAACTTTGACATTTTTCCGTTTTTGAAACTTTTCAGATACCAAAAAAATCTATATAGTAAAAGAATAAAACAGAAAGGTGCGTGCCGGCAATGAAACAAATATTATACGAGAGGCTGATTCAGTATATTCTCGAAAATCAAGACCGATTTTACCGAGTGGCTTATAGCTATACCAGACATCAGGAGGACGCTCTTGACGCAGTCCAAAGTGCTGTCTGCAAAGCGCTTGAAGCGCATGAGAAGATTAAAAATGCAGATGCAATTAAGACATGGTTTTATAAAATATTGATTAATGAATGTTTAACAGTATTAAAAAAGCGCGGAAAGGTTGTTCTGACCGCAGATACTGTCGAACAGGAGGTGTATTATGAAAAAGGGTATGATTAGGGAGGTGATATCGAGCAGGAGTTGGAGAAGCTGGAAATGGATATTCAGGTAATCACAAGACTCAGATTTTTTGAGGAAATGTCTTTGAAAGAAATATCCAGCATTACCGGATTTAATCTGAATACAGTAAAAACGAAACTTTATCGGGGCTTAAAGCTATTAAAAGAAAATATTCAGGAGGCAGAATTATGGGCAGATTAGAGAAAATGAAAGAAAGATATGATGACATTGTGATTCCGGCGGAACTTAATGACCGGATACAGCAGGAGATAATGAAATCACGGAAACAGCAGGCGGAGAAACATACTGTCGGTCAGAGCTACAGGTTTAAAAAAGTAATCCGCGGCATGGCGGCGGCAGCAGCGGCTGTATGTGTTCTTTTCACAGCAGCTTTGAATACGAGTCCGGTATTCGCAAAGGAAGCAGCAGGGCTTCCTATAATCGGAGGAGTGGCTCGGATACTGACATTCCGTTCTTATGAAACAGAAAAGAACGATATTGCAGTGTCCGTGGAAATCCCGACGATTGAGATGATTGCAGAGGATACTGGAATCACAGTAGATGCAATCAATCAGGAAATACAACAGGAAACAACATCAAGTATGCTTCAGGAAAAGCTTCTTTGTTTTCGTGCGGATTGAATTGTTACTAAATATGGGTGAGATATGGAAATAAAACGGATGTATGGAAAGAAAAAGGTTGACAAACGGAGCAAAAATTGATATAGTGAAGCTAACAAAAGAACACTGGATTTGACAGCACATAAAAAGGAGGAAGTATGACAATAGAGGAAATGAAGCAGAAAAAACTGCAAAAGGGTTACAGCTACACACAGCTTTCCGAATTGTCGGGAGTGCCGCTTGGTACAATTCAGAAGGTTTTTTCTGGGGAAACGGAGCACCCAAGATATGCCACGCTACAGGCTTTGGAGCAGGTGCTAGGGAACAGCGACGAACCATTGGAATTAAGGGATGGTGCGGCGTTCGCATACGGCGGCATACAGGAAAAACGACAGGGGGATTATACGCTCTCGGACTATTATGCGGTACCAGAGGATTTCCGGGTAGAGCTCATCGACGGCGTGTTCTATGATATGGCGGCATCGACGTTTGACCATCAGAAGATTGCTGGGGAAATTCACAGGCAGATTGCCAATTATATTTTGGATAACAATGGGACATGCGAAGTGGGTATTTCCCCCATTGATGTCCAGCTTGATTGTGATGACAAGACAATGGTTCAACCCGATGTTTTCATTCTCTGCAATCACGACAAGGTCTTAAAGGGACGCGTGTTCGGTGCGCCGGATTTTGTGTTGGAAGTCATTTCACCGTCCACGAAGCGCAAGGACTATTTTAAAAAACTGGAAAAATACGAGAACGCCGGAGTCCGGGAATATTGGATACTTGATCCCTACAAAAAGCAGTTGGTTGTGTTTTTCTTTGAAGGAGATGTCTACGCACAGCTCCATAACCTCACACAGCCGGTTCCTGTTCTGATTTACGAAGGGAAGCTGCAAATACGGTTTGAGCATATTTTGCAATGGTGCGAGGGGATTGTGAAGGAGTGATGGTGACGGTGATGGGGAAGAAGGGATTTTTGTGGGAAATAAAAAATGGATTTTTTTGAATTTTTTTGCAAAAATGCTTGAAATGATTTGCTGATTGTGGTAAGATGTATCGGTACTGTTAAGAAAAAGTTTGTTGTAAGCTTCCATGGCGCAGTTGGTAGCGCGACTGATTCGTAATCAGTAGGTCGAGGGTTCGAGTCCCTTTGGAAGCTTTGTAAAAGCCCTGAAACCACTGGAATGTTGGTGGTTTCAGGGCTTTTGCTTATCCGGTGTATAGTTATGCTTTTATTTTGGACAAAAGGGCTTCCTGAAGAACTTGTGAAAAGTTTATGTCCATAGGCAGGTCAAAGCCAAGGGCAGTTATATTAGAGCATTGAGGCAGGAAGTTTATAACATATTTCCTGTTTTAGCATTTGATACAAAGGCTATCCAATTCCGTTAATCCAGCGTTCGGTTGCTAGGTTATATATTTCTGCTCTATAAAATTTAATACACCATAAATTACCATTGCAATTGCACATAAAATTGATATGCTTAAAATTACCATATCAAGTTTAAATACCTGAGATTTATTATGTAAAAAGTAAATAACTAAGAATAATAAGGAGAACCTCAGCATATGGTTCTTTTTTTGTATTTTAATTCGTTATCAATGGGCGGAACAGCCTTTTGAATAAATGGAACTATTAACCATCACTAAATTTTTATGGAGGAAAAATTTATGGGCAGAATTATTGCGATTGCAAATCAAAAAGGTGGAGTGGGAAAGACCACAACAAGTATCAATTTGGGCGTCGGGCTTTCAAGGGCAGGAAAAAAGGTCTGCCTGGTGGACTTGGATCCACAGGGGAACGCGACACAGGGGCTAGGATATAATCCTGATGAACAGGATATTACGATTGCCACCATTATGGAAAAGATTATCAGCAAGGACTTTAATATCACGCAGGAGTTCGGAGTGCTGCATCACGAGGAAGGGATTGACCTTATTCCATCATCAATTGACTTATCATTAATGGAAATGAAATTGCTGTCCGTCTATATTGGCAGGGAAAAGATTTTAAATACATATTTGGAAATGATATATCATTTATATGACTATATCATTATTGACTGCAAACCGTCACTGGATATTATTACACTAAATGCACTGACCGCAGCAGACGGTGTTCTGATACCCGTACAGGCACAGTATTATAGCGCAAAAGGATTGGAGCAGCTTCTCGGCACAATCAGTCAGGTTGTAACGGAAGGGTTGAACAGCAGCCTTGCGGTTGACGGAATCTTATTTACCCTGGCAAATAACCGTACAAATAACTACAAGCAAATAACAGATATTGTAAAAAATACATATGGACATAGCATACACATATTTTCCAGCACTATACCAAGAGCGGTAACTGCAGAAGAAGCGCCTGCCGCCGGAATGAGTATATACCAATATGATCCGACCGGAACGGTCTCAAAGGCTTACAATGATTTTACATGTGAATTTATGATTTTGGAAGAAGGTGTATAACTATGGGCGCAGGAAAAACAGTTCCAGGGTTTTCACTCAATTCCTTTGTTGCTCCGAAGGAGGACTGGTATAAAAACCTTAATCTGCAGGATTCGATTGATATGGCAAAGGAAAAAATGGTTGCCGCTGCCGAGAATTTTGTGGCGGTCGGTTACTATTTGAAGCATATTAGGGATGGCGAGCTTTATAAAAGTAAAGGCTATGAAAATATTTGGGAGTGTGCCAGGCAGGAATTAAATTTAACACAATCCACGGCATCAAGGTATATTAGTATTTGCGAAAAATTCAGCAGCGACGGTGACAGCCCGTATTTAGGGGAGAAATATAAAGAATATGGAAAGAGCCAGCTGCAGGAGCTGCTGACAATCAGTGACCAAAAGCTTATCGAACAGGTAACACCGGATATGTCAGTGAAGCAGATACAAAAGCTAAAGAGGGAAAATAAAGCGGGGAAGGACGAACATGTACAAATTGAACAGATTAAGGAGCAGACATCAG
>CANOMQ010000017.1 GCA_947567595.1 uncultured Lachnospiraceae bacterium
CTCGCCTCTTTCGTTATATTCATTTCCATGCCAAATTTTTAATTCAATGATAAACTGCTCCCCGTGATAATCCACAATGACATCCGTGCGCCTCGCATCCCTTGTCTGTGCCTCGATATAATAATTCCCTACGCCGTTGATAATAGGCTTTAAGTACAGCAGGAAAAATTTGCGTCCGTAATCCTCGATAAACTTTTCATCATTATCCCCATAAATTTCCGTGAAATAATCCACAAATTTTTTCAACGCCATGTCCATATCTAGGCGCCCGTCATGTATGAAATAGCTTTTATCGCGCTGCGCCATTTTTCCCATCGTGCCTGACAGCTCTTCCTCGGAAAGGAAGTAATTGTACAGGCGCGTCTCAAAAATGCGGTTTGCAATCCGCACCTTCCCTTCCACATTCACTGCATAGCCAAACATGCACGCAAGGCTGATTTCCTTTGTGTCAGGGCTGTATGAAAAATCACTGCCCTGAAACAGAATTGCCTGAAACATGTGCTTCAATGCAGGATATTCATTGAGATGTCTTATCATGCTTCCAAACAAAGGAATATCGTCAATCAATAATTGCTTTACAGCCTTTTCAATGCCTTCCTTTGACCATGCCCTTGCAGGTGTTTCCAAATCATCCTCACCCAAAATATCCTCATCGATGTATTTGCATATTGATGAGACAAGGACAGGGTATCCTGATGTATAATGATAGATTTCTTCTGCCACGGTTTCTATGTCCATTCCCGTATGATAATCTGCCTCATATTCTTCCAGCATTCCCCTAATCTGACTAGAAGAAAAGCTCATATCAATCCTAAACTTAGCCGCAATATTCCACGGACTGTTATACTGATGTTCCGATTCAGGACGCAGCTTCAATTTCAAATTTTTAATGTCATACACCCCTGCAAGGATTACCGAATGGAAAATCGGCGTTTTCTCCCGATTTAAGTAATAGCTTCTAAGCTGTGCCAAAAAATCAACAAAAACCTGATTATTACTCGCGCTGTCAACCTCATCTATCATCAGCACAATCGGACGCGGACTGTTCCCGCAAACACCGCTTAACCGTACAAATAAATCCTTTAACCCAATACCACTTTCCCCGTTAATCACTGATAAGGGCACCAGCATTTCCTTACTGTTATCTATCCCGTTCATCCGAAAGGTTCTGGCAAAAATATCCGCAAACGCATTCGCAAAGGTTTCTTCATCTGCAAAATCCTCCGTTCCAAGCTGTTGAAAATCAAGGGACAAAACGATATAATCATCCTTCAGATATTCCTCCAAAGCCCTAAGCGTTGTAGTCTTTCCATACTGGCGTCCACGGTTGATGACAAAATAACTTCCATCATCCACATAATTTTCTTTTATTTTTCTCAGTCTGCCATCCAGCCTGACCATATAATGTCTTTTCGGATTGCAGGAACCCGTTATATTGAATTTACGCCTCATTTCCAATCCACCTCCTGCATACAATCCTGAACTATGAAATTATTTTAACACGACATCAAACATATGTAAACAAGAGGTGCTCAAAAACCCTCCACCTCCCCGTCCACAAGCCACTTATTCACAAGCGCCCCACAGAAAAAAATATACATACAAAAATAAAGCCAAATCATCACAATAATAATCGTTGTCAGACTCCCATACATCGAAAACCCGCCAAAATAATCCACATACACCGAAAACCCAAACGAATACAACGTCCAAAAAACCGACGTAAAAACTGCCCCCGGATAATGCTCCTTCCAAGTAAGCTGATTGTTCGGCAAAATACGGTACATTGTACAGAACACAACGGAAATCATCGCCGCCACCAAAATATGGCGCAGTCCGCCGACCGCCTGCCAAAGCTCCGACGTAATACCCCTATCCTGTATCATCCAGTCCGCAATCGTATTTCCAAACACAAGCAGCCCAAAGGAAAGCAGAACGGCAAGCAGCAAAAACACCGTATACAGTGCCGCCCGCAGCCGCAGGAGAATATAATTGCGCGATTCATCAACCTCATAAATATGGTTCAGTCCCCGTATCAGCGCAAGCACCCCCTTCGACGCCGACCATATGGCAACCACCGCAGAAACTGACAGGAGTGTCATATTATTGCCGTGATAGCTGTCAATAATGCCAAGCAAAAAGCCATACACCCGCTCCGGAATGACCGCCTGCGAAATTGTCACCATATCCCGCTTCACAATCGCGTCATGCGGAATTAAGCCGCTCACAATCATAATCATCGGAATAATCGAAAGAAATAAAAAGAACGCAGCCCCTGAGGCGTAGGTGCCCACCTCCGCCTCCTGAACGGACCTGCGTATATCCTTCTGCATTCTGTATAGCTTCGTACAAAAACGTTCCTGATAGGTTCTCATCGCCGCCGCCCCTTTTTGCTCCGCGTACTTATTGTAAAGCCTGCGCGGATTTTATGGCTCCGTTATAATAATATGCCAGTATCTCATCTGCCGTGAATCCCCTCTGCGCTAGCTGCTTCGCACCATTCTGCGACATTCCGCACCCGTGCCCAAGCCCCGCGCCATGAATGACAATTCCTTTTAAATTATCCCCACTCTCCATATTATTATCATACTTTTTTTCCATATAAAAATACGCACTCGAAAGCAAATCCCCCATAATGTACTGCTCCCCGTCCTTTTTCACCAGCGTATCGCCCGCCATGCCAAGCGCCTGCCGGATTGTATGCTGTGTCTTCACACTGACCATAAAATTTTGCGTTTTTATCATAATCCCTGTTACAAGACCACTCTTTTCACGTTCTAAAACCCAAATATCCTTGACTGCCTTTTCCTCTAAAATCTTTTCTTTTGGCAGATATTGGGAACGGATACGAACCTTCTGCGGCTGTTCCTTTGAAAGATGATACAGCTTTTGCAAAAACGCACGACATGCTTCCCCCTCCAAGCCCTTCTCATAAACCCATCGGTACCACGCCTCATTAAACTCCACGTCGGACGGATTGCCATTGTCAATAAACGCCTGATAAGCCGCCTCGCCCTCCGCATTGTTTTTCGCAAAAACCGTATCCCCTGTTTCCGGCAGATACAAATCCGCTTCCGACTCCTGCGTATTCCAAACCCGCGCGCCCCCATTGTAACCGCTTGACGTGGAATAATAAAAGCTCTCAATCACCTCATCTTCATATGTAAGCACCTGATGCTTCGTCTCATCAACCGCCAAAACCGCCTCCGCAGTCTCGTCAATATTTTTATACACCTGAAACGCCGTGCTGTCGTCCACATTCGCCCTCCACGCGGGATAAGCATAGCTTTTTTTATGGAAATAGATATACGTACGCGCACTGACCGCCTGCGCCTTTAACGCCTCTGGCGGATAGGAGGACGGCATTTCGCTTGGCACAACGCCATACAAATACTCCTCAACCTTAAGCTCATTGACAAGCACAAGCCCCTCCTGCGCACAAAAACACTCTAAGCGCCCCCGATACGAAACCGGAACACTCCGCTTTAAACCGGCAATCTGTACCGCACTTTGGTTTTTCCCCGCAACGACAATAGGCTCCGACGCACTCGCAAAACACGATTTGTCAATCACATACGCTTCCCCCGCACCGTATTCCCACACCGCGTCCCCATGCGTTACAACCAGCCCGTTATCACATACAAACGTCAACGTATCATGATAAATCCCCGCAAACCCGTCTGTTTTTATCAGAACACGGATCACATCGGAAAGCGCCTCCTCCCTGCTGATTTCCGCCTCCTTTGGCACATCATCGTTCACGCGCTCCCTCGTCTGCGCCTCCTCTTTTACTTCATTGTCTTCTTTGACGGCTTCCGGCTCTCCCCGCTCCTTCGTCGTGCGGTTACACCAATAAATACCAACGGCAAGCACAATCCAAAGCAGCACCATTATGAACTTTTTTAACAACACACTGACATTCCTGTTTCCCCGAATACCCCTTGCACCTCCATGCAGATTTTTGAAACAAATACGACGAAAAAGCAGCCCGCTAAGGCTGCTTTTTGTCATTTGTTTCCCCAAAATGCCGGCTCCTGTATTTTGACTCCTAGCCAATGCTAGGTGGGCGACCGCAACCATCTCGCTGCCTTCCCCTGACCAAAATGGGGGGCTTGACATTAATCAGGCAATATAGGAATCCCGTTTAAAGTGATGTAGGTTCAAAATAACAAGAGTTATCGCACATTTCAGATTAACTATAGTATACCCTATCACTGTCAAAATATCAATATACAAGACTTCTACATCTTTACTAATATTTGGATTTAAATTTCTGCAATTTTACATATGGATATTTCCGTAAACCAGTGCATAAAATCCAATGCGCAAAATTTGCACAATTATTTATCATTTTCCTCATGCGTCTCATCATCATTCTCATGCTCCCTTAAGAACGCCTCTGAAGGCTCCTCCAGTCCGAAGGACAGCCTGACCTTGAACAAATCCCCGTCCACCGTAATCTCCATGCCGCCGCCCATCAAATCCATCAGGCTTTTTGCAATTGATAATCCAAGACCGTGACCTTCCGTATTACGCGAGCTGTCCCCGCGGATAAACCGCTCCATCAGCACATCACCGTTCATGTTTAACTGGTACTTTGAAATGTTGCGAAACGTTATGACAGCACTGTCATGTTCTTTCTCAAGGTTTACATAAACCCTTGAGGACGGCTGCCCGTACTTGCAGATATTGCTCATCAGGTTATCCACCACGCGCCACAAATGCCTGCCGTCCGCCGAGATATAAACCGCCTCCTCCGGCTTTTTCACGATTAATTCCAGCCCCGCAAGGGAAAGCTTCTCCTCAAATTCCCCCACCGTCTGCGTCAGAAATACGCCCGCCTCCAAAAGCTCCTTCCCGACCTCGAGGTTCCCCGTTGACGCCTTCGACGCTTCCACCAAATCCTCAATCAGCTTTTTGAGCTTTGACGACTGCCGTTCCAGCACGTCAAGATATTCCTCCGCCTTCTCGTTGTGCAGCTCCTCCTTCTCCAGTAAATCCACATAGTTGATAATCGATGTCAGGGGTGTCTTAATGTCATGGGAAACGTTCGTAATCAGCTCCGTCTTAAAGCGCTCGCTCTTCATCCGCTCATCAACCGCCTTCGACAGACCGTCGCCGATTTTATTCAAATACTCCCCATGTACCTTGCAGCCCGAGAACATTTTATCCGTCTTCACCTTGTAACCCAAATCCCCGTCTGCCATTTTCTTTGCCGCATTTTGCAGCTCGTTCATCTGAAGCACCAAGTAAAGTGCCGCCATACCCAGTAAAATCGTTTCCGCAAACCATAAAAGAAACACCATGCCATCGCCACTCTCCAAAAGAATGAAGCCTTCCACAACCGCCTTTGCCATCAGAAACAATATCACCTTCCAAAGCAGGCCGATATTGTGGTACACCTTTAAGAGCGCATTTCTAAAAACACTCCATACTTTATAGCAGATTGAATTTCTCCACCATTTCCCGTACTTAATCCGCACGCAGCAGCTCAGCACATACCACAGCGCAATCGCACACATCAGCACAACCGCACTGACTGCAAGCGGGATAACCGCCTCGATGGTACGTCGGATTTCCATGCTATCCATAATCATATAGAGCATACTCAGCGGAACCAGCTCCGCAAAAAACGCCGCAGCCGAAATGATTTCCAACGGCAGCCTGTCAAACCATGTCAGCACAATGCCTTCCCGATTGCTGCGGTATCCGCAGGCATATACAAGGAAAATAAATGACACCAGTGTCATGATTGCAAACGAAACCGCCAGCACGCACGCATCCCTCCCATACGTGGCAAACAAATTCGTTACCCATACATACGTATAATATCTGCTGTTTGGCGTCATCGGCGTGTTCTCGTCCGGTATCAGGGACGCAATCCAGTAAGACGCAACCTCCGCCTCCTGTGCGACATGGAGTGTATAATTATCGTCAAGATAATACCCCGGCGCGGTATCCAACTCAACGAAAGCCGTTTTGGAAATTTTCCTCGAGTCAATCGTCGTAAGCTCCTCGCTGTCAATCTCCCGTATGTCGTCAAGGAGCATCATTCCCCACAGACTGTAGTCCAGCTTGGTCTTGTTCAATGCAGCAAAGTCAACATAGCCCTCCTTGCCTTCCCCCTTTAAAAAATGGTCAATATTGTCCTCCACAACCGTTGCATTCCATTCCTCATCGGGAATTTCCTCCGCAACCGATACATTCCATTCCCCAACAGAATCCCCCTGCGTAATCCAGTTCTCGTCCTCCTCATACACGATACCATACCCATCATTAAAATAGTCCAGCATGTATTTGCCCGCTTTACTGTCATAGATATAATGATATTCATTCATCAGGCCAAAATCATTCTCATAATAGAGCGTCACCATCTGCACAGGATAATAAAGCTCCTCCGAACGGTAGTAAAAAATACCCTTTTCCGTATCAAAGCACACCGCGTCCGAATATTGACTGCTCCAGACAACGCCGTCCTGCTCCTCCAAATGCGCTGTTATGCTTTGCAAATCCGACAGCGTATCCCAATCCTTAACGTATCCGTAGGCGCTCCCTTTCTGTCCGCCGCTTGACAGCTCCCGAATTTCATACAAAAATACTTTATTGGGATCTAAACCGTTTAAATCATCGTCCGTCATATTTGTATCCATATAGAGCGTTTTATCCCGAAAATCCACCTTCGAAAGGTCGTCCGTCTGAAAAATCCCATACCGGAAGCCTTCCTCCCGGAAGTTTTTCTGCTTCCTGTGGTTTTTCATACTTTGGAATGCGTCCAGCGAATAGGACGCGTTCACATTCCGAAAGGTATCCGCAAACATCTCCTCGCACGTCATGTTGTAATACTCACTCTCAACGCCCGCAATGGTTAAACCCCCAAACGCCGCTGTACCGAGCGCACCGCCGATACACAAAATCCATGCAATTATCTTCGCAATGGCCAAACCCCTTATTTTATTCATTTTATAATAATGCTCCTTTCTCCGTCTGCAAGCTTGGACTATATCACCTTAACTTGCAGTTGAAACCTTCAGCCTTTTCAGGGAATGATTTTATATCCGCGTCCCCACACTGCTTTTAAATACCGCGGTTCCGCCGGATTATACTCAAGCTTCTCCCGCAAATGCCGGATATGTACCGCTACCGTGTTTTCCGTGCCATACGGATTGTCATGCCACACGGCAGCATAAATCTGCGAGGGCGAATACACCTTTCCCGGATTTGCCATCAAAAGCTTTAATATGTCATATTCCGTCGGTGTCAGCGCCACCAGCTCCCCGTCCAAGCGAACCTCCTTCGTGCTATCATCCAGCTCAATGCCGCCAATGGCAAGCGTCTCCTCACCGCCCGCCTGCGCCGCCGCGCCGCCAAGCTGCATATACCGTCTAAGCTGTGACTTCACCCGCGCCTGCAGTTCCACCGGATTAAACGGCTTTGTCACATAATCGTCCGCGCCGATGTTCAGCCCCAGCACCTTATCCGTATCCTCGCTCTTTGCCGTCAGCATAATCACCGGCACATTACTCTTCTCCCGCAGCTTCACCATCGCCGTAATCCCGTCCATCACCGGCATCATCACGTCCATTAATACCAAGTGAATGT
This sequence comes from uncultured Lachnospiraceae bacterium, assembly GCA_947567595.1. GTDB lineage: Bacteria > Bacillota > Clostridia > Lachnospirales > Lachnospiraceae > COE1. Next base: position 7,600 of record CANOMQ010000017.1, read on the forward strand.
CCTTCTTTTCAATCAGCGCAAGCGCCTCCTCACCGTTGTACGCCTCGTATACCTTGTATCCCTCGCTTGTCAGATAAATCCGAAGTGCCGACACAATATCCCTTTCATCATCACATACCAGTATGTTGTACATTTTCCGCTCCCCATTTCGTTGTATTTTTTGTAATTACTCTGTAAGTATATCCTATTTTGTTTTAAGTTCCAACTGGGGAAATGATTAAGATTTTTTTAAGGACTGGGCTCATTTGAAAAAGGTGTAAAGCCTTGATAAGACCTTACACCTTATAATCGTCCATATTTCGTTGTTATCCTTTTATCCGGTCAAAATCCAAAAATTTTTATTCCAACCCTTCAAAAATTTCGCCCAATGTCATTTTTATATGGGGAAATGCCTTTAAGGTAATCTCCTGTTCCGCATTATAATCCTCATCGTCTTTATCATTTTCCAGCAGGTAACTCTGTTCCAAAACATATTTTCCATTTTCCAAATAATAGATTTCAACTTCTCCCTGTGGTGATACAATCCAGTATTCCTCCACCCCTGCCTGCTCATAAATATCCTTTTTTTCCGTCTTATCACGTTTTGCCGTTGACGGACTTAAGGTTTCCACAATCAGCTTAGGGACACCGCTGTAAAAGCTTCCCTTTAAATGCTTTCGGTCACAGACAATCATGATATCCGGGCATAGATAATCATCGTTGACATCCGGGTGATATTTAAAATCCAAATTCTCCATAAAAACAAGACATAGACTGTTTTTCAGACCATGCTTTATAATTGTATTAATATTATTATTGATTATCCCATGTTTAAATCCCGGTGTCGGCGACATGTCGTAAATCACACCATTTATTTTTTCATCTTTTTTCCGTTCCAGCTCTGCCAAACCCATACTCTCACATCCTTTCCTATTTCCAATTATAACATGAGTTGCATATTAAAGAAAGCTTTATTTCATACACCAAACAACCCGAAACCGTTCAAAAAGGCGTACCCACATTTGGGTACGCCTTTATCATCAATTACACTATGAACTTTATCAAACACCGCCAATTAGCACTGCTCAACAAGCTTCCTCAACGCTGCAAGTGCCTCATCAGGAAGCTTATCATAACCTTCCTTCTTTGTCGCAAAGCCTTCTACTGCGTCAACACGGTTCTGCATAGCAGCCTTCAACGCGTCTGTATATGCCTTGTCATCCATGTTTGGCTTAAAGTCTGCTGTCTTGCCTGACCAGTCATACATAATCTCGATATCATCGAAGTTGCCCCACTTCTCGAAGTTTGCCTTTCCTTCAACGATTGTCTCCAAAATTCCCAATGTATCGGCAGGTTTTACCTTTGTGCCCATGAAATCGCCTGTGTTTACGATGTAGCAGTCTACGTTCTTCTCCTCAACAAGCTTCTTGAACTTCTCATAATCGTGTACCAAAGGATATGTCCTGAACGGATTTGCGTAAGGAACGATACGCAGTGCGTTCAAGTCCGTACCAGCCGCAACACGCTCTGCCGTGGAAGTCTTTGTTGCAAGTGTTGCACCCATAACAGACGCAAGCGCTGCACCCTTTAACTTCACTACAGGAGGAATGGTCGGATCCTTCATAATCCAGAAAATTGCGTTTACAGGAGCGTCAATCTTGTCTACGCGGTTCGGAGACCATAATTTCGACTTGATTGCACGACCGTTGCCGTTTCTGATGTCCTCTGTAACGAGCTGGATTTTTCCGTTCTCGTCAAGCGTTGCCGAACAGTTCTGGGCTGACAATAAATACTCATTATCAGGACAGCCTGTCGGATAATCTGCCGTCTTATCAAAGTAGGTCGGCTCAAGTGCGATTGACGCGCAGGTATCTGTGTTGATGATGAATGCGTCATCATGAAGAACCTTGATTCCGCCGAATGCATCATACTTTCCGCCGTGCTTTGCATGTGTCAGTGTTGACTTACCTGAGCCTGAAAGTCCGTAAACAGACGCAACGAACTTCTTGCCGCCGTCAAGCGAGTATTCCTTCTGTCCGCCGTGGCATGACGCATAGCCGTTTCTGTTTGCAAGTGCCCACGCCATTGTCAATGTGCCCTTCTTGTGCTCACCGAAATACTTCATACCAAGAATTGCAGCGCAGTTCTGGTTTGTATCGAAGTAGCACAGTGTCAAAGGATCGCTTAAGCAGCTATAGTCAACGTCCGGTGCCTCGTGGGGAGCCCACTGGGGATCTGAGAAGATATAGATATCCGGCTCTTTTCCGTCGCCTACAGGCTTTGAATTCTTGTACATCTTTACGTACTCATCAGACATATACTGGAAGTTAATCATCCAGTTATAAAGGAGGTTCTCCTCTCCTTCCGGAATGAGAAGGTGTGCCTTAACCATGAACTCCGGATCAAGACCTACGAAGCACTCTGCATGGTACATGGTCTTCCAGCGTGTCTCATAAACGGCATCCATAACAACCTTGTCAAGCTTTGCCTCGTCAACGCCCGGCTCGCCCTTAATGCGTCGCGCTGCTGCATAACGGCCTGTAACCGCACCGTCGTTGAACAGAAGAACCCTTGCGTCCTTCTCAAGACCAAATGTCTCGCCGTCCTTAATCTTCATGTCTGTAACAATTGTTCCCGGTGAGTTCTTTGCCAACTCATAGGCTTCCTTTAAAGTATTAACCTTAACAACATTATTTCCGTAGAACGCTGCCTCGATGATAGAACGTGTCTTTGAAAATCCTACCTTGCCGGCACCGATCTCAGAAATGGGATAATACGCTTTTGTTGACATATAAAATCCTCCTTAGAATTAATATTTTGTATTTCAAACCGCCAGTCGGCAGTTCTGATCACTTACATCTTTGATTATCTCAAAAGCTTTGTAAAAAGTCAATAAAATAAACATAAACTTCTAACATAATTTAGTAACAGTTTATAAACCGCCAAAAAATCCGCTCCTGCTATGCTTTTTCTATGGCACGCGTCGCATCTTTGAGCCGTTCGAGGTCTTTTCCTTCAAAATACGGCGACAGCTTTTCATAGACTGCCCTGTGGTATGCATTGAGCTTTTCCACATCTGCCGCCTCCATATACCTCGTGTCAACCGCGTCCAAATCAATCGGCACATAGGTCAGATGGCGAAAGCCCATAAACTGCCCATACTCATTTTTCTGCTCCTTGACTGTCTCCAAGATATTTTCCGTGCGGATACCGTGGCTTCCCTCAATATAAATCCCCGGCTCGTCGGAGACAATCATGCCTTCCTCAAACACCGCTTCCTTTTGTTCCGGCTTATACTGCCAGCGCAGGTTCTGCGGTCCCTCGTGGACGTTCAGGATATAGCCGATACCATGCCCCGTGCCATGCTTATAGTCAAGACCGCAATCCCACAACGGCTGTCTTGCGATAATGTCAAGATTGCGCCCCGTGCAGCCATACAAAAACTTCGTGTCGGCAAGGCGCAGCATTGCGCACGCCACCTTTGTAAAGTGCATTTTCTGCTCATCGGAAAGTGTCCCAAGCGCAATGGTTCTTGTCACGTCCGTTGTCGCGCCCCGGTATTGACTTCCCGAGTCAACAAGATAGAACCCTTCTGCCAAAATCCGGGCACTTTGTTCCTGAGACGCACTGTAATGCGCCATCGCGGCATTTTCCTGATACGCGCTGATAGTCTCAAAGGACAGGTCGAGAAAGCCTTCGATTTCGGCGCGCATGGCGTCAAGCTTCTTTGCCGCGTCATACTCATTGATTGGCACACTGCCCGCGTTCTCCTTCATCCAAAACAAAAACCGCGTAAGCACGACACTGTCAAGCAGGTAAAATTTCCGAATGTGCTCAAGCTCAACCGGTGTCTTTGCCGCCTTCAAAAGCGTTGTCGGGTTTTCCAAATCAACCAAATCGCCCCGTTTTTCAATGAGCTTGTATAAAAAGTAATTGATATCTTCTCCCGAATACCATATCGTTCCATTGATTTCACACTGCTCTAAATATTGCGCAAGCTCAGCGTATTCCTTTACGATAACGCCATTTTGGGCAAAGTACTGTTGCGTCTCCTGCGTCAGTGCCTCTTTTTGCAGAAACAGCACCGCGCTGTCCTTTGACACAAAGGTGTAGGAAAGTGCAACCGGATTGCAGTCCACATCATTTGCGCGGATATTGTAGAGCCACATGATGTCGTCAAGCTTTGAAATAAGAAGATGTCCTGCCTTCTGTTCGTCCATTTTTTCCCGCACGCGTGCAAGCTTTTCAGACACGCTCATGCCACAGTCCGTTTCGGAAACAATCCATATTTTTGTCGCCGGAAGCGGCGGGCGTTCCTTCCAAATCGCGTCTGCCACATCTTTTTCATAGGAAAGTGTAAACTGTTTTTCAAGCTTTTTCCCAAACGCAGCGTCTAATACCCTTCCGTCAAATCCGACGACCTGACCTTCCTTTACGTTCTTCTCAAGATATTCCTCGATTGTGGGAACACCCTCCTCCGCCATTTTATATAAGGTAATTTCCGAGCCCGCAAGCTGTGCCTGTGCCTGCACAAAATAGCGTCCGTCCGTCCAAAGCCCCGCCTCGTACGCGCTTACGACAAGGGTTCCCGCCGAGCCTGTAAAGCCGGAAAGAAAACTCCTCACCTTAAAGTGGTCGCCCACATACTCGGAGTTGTGAAAATCCGCAGTCGGCACAAGATAAAAGTCAATGCCTTCTTTTTTTAGAAGTGTGCGAAGCGTTTCAATTCTTGCCTTTGCCAAACTTTCCATATCAATACCCCTGCGCCTGCGCTCCCTGAAGCATTCCGACTGCCGATGATGTTCCGATTCGGTCGCAGCCCTCCTCCAAAAACAGGATTAAATCCTCCTTTGTCTTAACGCCGCCTGCCGCCTTCATCTTTACGTCTGGCCCGATATGCGCCTTAAACAGCCGGATATCGTCAATCGTCGCGCCTGCCGTTCCAAATCCGGTCGAGGTCTTGATATAGTCGGCACCCGCGTTTGTCACCGCCTTGCACATGGCAATTTTTTCTTCCTCGGTCAGAAAACAGGTCTCAATGATAACCTTTAAAATGTGGTTTCCACATGCCTTTTTGAGCGTGCGGATTTCTTCCTCCACCTTATCAAACGCGCCGTTTTTCACGTCGCTGATGTTGACAACCATGTCAACCTCATTGCAGCCGTCCAAAAGCGCCTGCTCCACCTCCGCGACCTTTGCAGCCGTTACGCTGTAGCCAAGCGGAAAGCCCACAACCGTGCAGATATTGATTTTATCACCATATTTGTCATTCACCCTTTTTATGTACGCGGGCGGGATACACACGGACGCAGTCTGATACTGCACTGCCTCGTCGCAGAGCTTTTCAATGTCCTCCCACTTTGCAAACGGTTTTAGCTGTGTGTGGTCAATATGCTTTAAAATTTCCTGATCTGTCATTTTCATACCCTCCATTTCTTCCTTCTATTATTTTTCACCTACCAGATACTTGCGCTGTGCCTTCATCAGCAGCATTCCATATACAAGGATAACCACAACCTCAACGAGATTGATAATCATATCCGCCATCGGATAAGCCGCCAAAAGCTCAAGCGAACCGATTGCGCCGGACGCCAAGAGCAGCACCCCGGTCGCAAAGGTGAGCGGAAAGGTCGCCTTGATAAATCCTTCGGGGTCATGCGCCCTTTCGATTGGAAAGTTTTTCCCGACAAGCATTTCCGGTATCTTTTTATTGCTTTTCATCTGTATCGCCCAGTACAACATGTAAATCCCACATGCCATAATGAGGATATTTAAAATCATGTCAAAACCCATCTATCATTCCTCTTTTGCCCGCGCAATTATTCCATTCCAAGGGACTTCATCACGACGGTTTTCATCTCTTCCTTATCACATACCGTATCATGCAGTACCGGAGCGGTGCGGATTTCCTCAATCGCCTTTGGCACGCTCACATTCGCAAGCTTCGATAGCTCGTCAACCAGCTCAAAATCGCCCATCGCGTCGTACTTTGCGTCAATGGCATTCATGACGCTTCTTGTAAACTTAAACGGACTTGCCGTTGACGCAAGCACGGTCTTTGTGTTGTCGCCTGTCGCCTTCTGATATTTCTTTAACACCGCCGACGCTACCGCCGTGTGCGTGTCAATGATATAGCCTGTCTTTTCGTATAAATCGTGAATGGTCTGTGCCGTCTCCTGCTCCGTTGCATAGCCGCCGTAAAAGTCTGCCATTTTTTCCCTCATATCGGCAGTGATTTCATATCTGCCTTCCGCCGACAGGGACTTCATCAGCATATCGTTTTTCGCCGCGTCCGCGCCTGCTGTTATGTAAACGAGACGCTCAAGATTGCTCGAAATGAGAATGTCCATCGAAGGCGAGCTTGTCAGCACAAATTCCCTGTTTTTATCATACACACCCGTCTCAAAAAAGTCGTAAAGCACCTTATTTTCATTGGACGCGCAAATCAGCTTTGCAATCGGCACACCCATCTGCTTTGCAAAATATGCCGCCAAAATATTTCCGAAATTTCCGGTCGGTACGGTCACGTTGATCTGCTCACCGTCCGCAAGCTTTCCTTCGCCAAGAAGCTGCGCGTATGCGTACACATAATAAACCACCTGCGGGACAAGCCTTCCGATGTTGATGGAATTGGCGGAAGAAAACTGGAAGCCTGCCTTGTCCATCACTTCGGCAAGCGCCTTATCGCCAAAAATCTGCTTCACGCCCGTCTGCGCGTCGTCAAAATTGCCTGTAATCCCTACGACAAAGGTATTGTCCCCCTTCTGCGTCACCATCTGCTTTTCCTGTATCGGGCTTACGCCGTTTTTGGGGTAAAATACGATAATTCTCGTCCCTTTTACATCTGCAAAGCCCGCAAGCGCCGCTTTTCCGGTATCACCGCTGGTCGCCGTGAGAATGACAATCTCATTTTTTACCTGATTTTTCTTTGCGGAGGTAATCAGAAGATGGGGCAGAATTGAGAGCGCCATGTCCTTAAACGCAATCGTCGCGCCGTGAAACAGCTCCAAATAGTAGGTTCCGTCTGCCGTGACCAATGGGGCAATCGCCTCCGTGTCAAATTTTGTATCGTAAGCCTTGTTGATACAGTCCTTAAGCTCCTCCTGCGTAAAGTCCGTAAAAAACAGCTTCATCACCTCATAGGCTGTTTCCTGATACGTCATTTTGGAAAGCTCCCGAAGGCTCTTGTCCAGCTTTGGGATATTGCATGGCACATATAATCCGCCGTCGTCCGCAAGTCCCTTTAAAATCGCCTGTGACGCCGTAACCGGCTCTGAATTGCTCCTTGTGCTTTTGTAAAGTAAATTCATTTCATTTCTCCTCTAAACATGCATTGTTTTCATCATTTTGTGCCAAAAAGCACTGACCTAAGTATAGCATAGTATTTTTTCAACTTCAATCATTCGTGCAAAATTCTATCGTTTAAAAAAATCATGCCCGCCATAGGAAAACAGATAGACCAAATTACTGTCAAACCACTGCGCATTTTGGGGTTCGGCATATTTTCGCGCCATAAAAAAGAGCGCCCCCTGTGAGACATCTTCGCCGTAAAGCGCACTGTACACCGCCTCCCTCGTGTCCTCTGAAATCTTCACCTGATAAATCGTCCCGTTGGAAACCGGGGAAAACTGCGTCACGTTGCGTTTTCTCTGAAATACGACATCGGTAATGTTATCGGGAAATTTCGCACTTTTCACACGGTTGATTACGACGTTTGCCACAAGCAGCTTTCCCGTCCTGTCTTCACCGCCAGCCTCCGCCTGCACAATCCGCATCAGGTTTTCAACGTCTTCGTTCGTCGCCGAGATACAATACGCCGGTTCAATCGTATCATAGGTAATCACCCGCTCTAGGGACTGGAACTGTTCCACCTGAACCTGCGTCGTTACGGCGCTGCTGTTGGCTTTTACCTCCATTCCTCTTGAAAACACAATCATTCCCGCACAAATCATATTGACAAAGAATAATAGAATATAGCTTTTTGCATACATCGTTTCTATTTTCTACCCTTCCTTTCTTTTCATTATGGTAAACCTACACTGCACCTCTTATTAATTTATTCGCTTGTCCTTAAAAAAATTCATATTTTTTTACATTTTGAAAAAAATATGTTATATTTGTTTTATATTTTTGTAAGATTTAAAAAATACAGACATTGTTTACAGACCACGGAAAGGTATGCTATTGCAATGCAAAAAGGAGTCTTTATAGCAACAAAAAAAGACGGTACGGTCTATTACCGCGCGTCCATTACCTATAAAAAAAAGCACATCAGTCTTGGAGGCTTTCAGACAAAACATGACGCTGCGCTTGCATATCATGAAGCGAACCGCCTGATTAACACGCCCGCGCTTACCATAAACCATCATTACGACGAGTCTCCCTTGCCGTTTGAAAAATGGGTGGTTCTTTTGAACTATCGGGATAACGGCATTTATTTTAGTACGCCGATTTATGCAAGGAATAAATTTTTTGATTATTATTTATCTCCTTCACTTGTTTTAAAATTTGATATTGATGATTTGTTTTACTATTCCTCCCACAAAATCATGCAGCGGGGCGGGCATCTTTTTGTGGCGGATTACGGTATGCAGGTCAATATTTTAAGCCGCTATGGTATCCGAAGCTTTGCTGTCGCGGGAAAAGACTATCTTTTCTTAAATGGCGACGACACGGATTTCCGACATGAAAACCTTCAGATTGTCAACCACTATCAGGGTGTATCGGAGGTCACATATCATGGCAAAAAAAAATACAGGGCACGTATCAACGTGCCCGGGTATTTTATCATCGGTCATTATTCGTCGGAAATCGACGCCGCGATTGCCTATAATAAAGCAATTGACATTTTAAGGAAAAACGGTGTGAAGAAAAACTATACGCCCAACTACATAGAAGGCTTATCTCCTGCCATCTATGCTGAAATCTATTCCCACCTTAAGATTTCCGAAAAAATCATAAACTATCGGCTGTAGTCTTTAAAGCTCATGCTCATCGCCACTTTTCCTGACGCGCCGTTTATGCTTGCATTCGACTCGTACTGCCACATGCCAAATTCATACGGGTAATCCGGCTCCTTGCTGTCCTGCGCATACCACACGTCATAGTCGCTCAAACGCTCCATATCAACCATTGTGAGCAGCCATTCCTTGTCGCCGTAAATCATTGCATGGTAGCCATCGTCATACACCCTGTCCAAAAAGGCTTTTGCGATGGAAGTCCTATCCTCGATGTCAAGCGCCTCTATCCGTGCCATATCATTTTCAACATTTTCCATTACAAATGCAACCGGATATTTTACATCATAGTCAGCAATCGCATCTAACAGCTCATCTGCCTCCTCGCGCGCCTCTGATTTATTGACTGCCTGCGAGCAGAAATAAACGCCGATATCAAGCCCTGCCTTCTTTGCCGCCTTTAGATTATCCTTGAATTTTTCGTCAAATACAATATTTCCGCTGCTGTAGCCCCGTGCGCCGATTTTAATCATCACAAAGTCGCAGCCTGCCTTTTTTAATTTGGAGAAATCAACGTCTCCCTGATTTGCAGAAATGTCCGCGCCGCATTTTGAGACGATTTTTCCTTCCTCATAATAATTCATCACCGGCTTTTGGTATTTCAGATTGGCGTAATTATAATCATTCCTCTCCAGCTCGGAGCTGATATCCACCCACTCCTTTGTCCCGTCGGTGTGCTTTACCTGTATGCGTCCGTCCGCGTATTTGTCGTCGCTGTCGTCCTTCTTTTTGTCCTCGTCGTCTTTTTCGTCCTTGATGTTTTCCTTATCCGGCTTGTCATAAACCGAGGTCTTTCCGTTTGCAAGCTCGTCAGCGGTAGCCGCCTTATCACCCGAAGATTCCTCGGAAGAGCCTTCTATCACCGTCTCCCCGGTTGTCTGATTTTTCACCGTGCCGTTATTTTTATTGGACTTTGAGCCACCCTTTTCGCGTCCTGTGTCGGGGAGCGTCCAAATGTCAAGGTCGTCAGAGGTCAGTTTGTTTTCCGAAATGACCGTCGCTGTCCCTCCGGTTGACGGATTGCCCGACTGTGCAGTCTGCGCGTCCCGCTGCGCCACTGCCGCCGCATATCCGCTGCCGTCATTCTTGCTTTTGCCGCTGTTCGCCCAAAAGACAAGCGCCGTCACGGCAAGAACGACCACGGACATAATCAGCACCATATAAACATAGACCATATTTGAGCCTGAACCATGCTCCTCCTCATAGTAACCGTCGTTTTGCAGTTTCATAATCATCCCCCGTTTAACTTAACATAATATATTTACAATTGTATTATAATATATTCGGAGAACAATTTCAATTATTTTCTTTATTTTTTATACAAATTGTGAAATTTGTCAAAATTGTATCGGCATAACCTCCTCCGTCAGCGGCAACATCTGATATTCGGGAAACTGTTCAATCAGGTCATTGATGCAGAGCGTCGTATTGTATACAACGTCATGTGCAAGCATCACAATCTTTTTTCTGCCAAGCGTGCTGTCCTTTGCATTCGCAAGTAAAAGCTCAGGGGTTGACGTATGTACTGCGTCCTCTAAGCTTGCATTCCAATCAAAATAAATATACCCTTTTTCGGTCATGGTCTCGGCAATGTCCTCATAAACCTTTTTGTTATAGGAATTGATGCTTCCTCCCGGAAAACGGAACAGCTTTGCCTCCACCCCCGTCGCCTCATAGACAACCGCCTTTGCCTTCTCAAAATCCGCTACATAGGTGTCAACGCTCTGATACAGCGAGTTGTAATCATGGCTGTAACAATGAATGCCGATGGTATGCCCTTCCGCCACAATCCGCTTTGCAACCTCCGGGTGCCGCTCCACGTTTTTCCCGACAAGGAAAAAAGTCGCCTTAATATTGTGCTCCTTTAAGGCGTCTAAGACAGCGTTTGTGTTTTCCGGCGAAGGACCATCGTCAAAGGTCAGATACATGGTCTTAGGGTGAAGATAAAGCTCCACCCCTGACACGATTGATGCGGCTAGCTGCTTTTGGTATTCGTCCGATGCCAAAAGCGCACACTCTTTTTTATTGGAAAGAAAACCCGTTTCCACCAAGCAGGCAGGCATCGTTGTCTCCCTGATGACATAAAGGTTCTCGTTCGCAAGAATGCTGCGGTCGCGCGCGTCGGTGTTGTCCGTGAGCTGCTGCTGCATAAGCTGTGCCAGCCGTTTGCTGTCGGCTTCGCTATCCGCGCTGTAATACGTCTCTATGCCGTGCACGCTCTCAACGTCCTCGTCGCAGGAGTTCTGATGAATGCTGATATAAATGGTCGCACCGTTTTCATTTGCCAGCTTGACACGCTCCTCAAGGGAGATGGTCTCATCGCCCTCACGCGTCATCAAAACCTCATAGCCGCGCTCATTCAGCAGTTTTTTTATCTGCATTGCAATCTTTAAATTAATGTCCTTTTCCAGCACGGCTCCGCGCATACAGCCGCCGTCAGCCCCGCCATGTCCCGCGTCAACCACAATCAGCGGATTGGAGGCGTCCCTTACCGGAATGAGCGGTTCCTTTTGGATTAACGCGTCCGCCTGTGTTATGACTTCCTGAAGCGCAAAGACCGGAAGCGGTTCCATCACAACCACCTCAACTTCCTTTTGCCGCCAGTGAACAGCAGTCCACTCGGCAATTGCTTGCACGGCGCAAAACAAGATACACACTGCCACAGCCGTTGTCAAAAATATCCACAATCCCCTTCTGTCAGCCCTTCTGACAACTCTTCTCCTGACTGTTCTTTGATATGGTACATACCCTGCGTACATCAATAAAGCCCCCTTCTTCTTCGGTAATTTTCCCTTATATGAAATCCTTACCAAAAGAATACACGAGCGCTCCATCAAACTATCATATTTTCCCCATCAAATTGACATAAATTTTACATCAAAGTTGCATCATCTTGAAATTTTCAGAAACAGTTCGTTAATCCCTTCATAAAATCCGACCGTAACAACCGTATTTCCGTTATCCACACCCGCAAATTTATATTTTTGATAATCCGAAGTGGTCTCCATCAGCGGATTAGTGTCCTCATAAGCTTCCTGCCCTGTCAAGCCAAGATATTCGCTCCATTTTGCCACCATGTTATCCGAATCGATATCCGCCCATGTACTTTTTGCAGTCCTGACATAAAATTCATAGACCAGCCCCGTGTCCGCATCAATATAGACATCAAGAAGACAGCCTTCCTTGTTTGCGTTCTGCTGTCCGGTCTTTAGGCTGATTTTCCACACAGACAGATTGTTCCTTGGCTCAAGCACATCAATCGCCGAGTAAAGCACCGCACTGTGCGTCGCTGCCGTAACGCTCCTTACCTCCTCGGGAAGAATTGCAAGCGTATGCATCTTGGCAAGCTCCGTATTACACCGCTCGTAAATCTGCTCTTCCGTAATCTCCTTATCGGAAGGTTCCTGATGATTGACCACGAACGCATAATTCCCTGTCAGATTATTATAATCCATATCCGTCTCTACCTTTGTGAGCGCGCTCGCCTCACTCTCGGGGAGCACTTGATTGGTCAGGCATTTTGACAAAATATAGAGCTTTTCATTACTGTTTAGCGAATAGCGGTAACCCTCTCCGTTTCCTTCCACTGCCTCCGACTGTATTTTGTTGAGTGTATAACGGTCCCTGTATTTTGAGAGCTGCTCCGGTCCCCATACCGCGCCAAAAACGACAAAAGCCGTTCCAATGACCAATAACACAATAATATACTTTTGGCTTCTGTATTGATGCCTGCCCTTACTCCCGCTCCGACTCTTCTTCCTGCCCATCTGTACGTTCATACATCATTCTCTCCGTCCGTATTTTTGATTAAAAAGCTAAAACAGCTCCCTTCGCCAAGTGTGCTCTCAATAAAAAGCTCACTCCCATGCAGCGAAAGCACCTGTGTGCACAAGGATAATCCAAGCCCCGCACCATTCCTGCTCCTTGAACGCGATTTATCCACCATGTAAAATGCCTCCGTAATACGGCTGCATTCCTCCTCGGGAATACCAACACCGTAATCCCTGACACTGAACAAATAGCCGTCTTCGTGCTGTTCTCCCCGCACTTCAATTATTCCGCCAGCATCAGATGCCTTGTATGCATTGTCAATCAAATTTAAAAGCACGGACTTTAAGAGATTGACTTCCACGTATACCACCCCGGCATCATACACAATATCAAGAACCACTCCCTCAATCGTACCATAAATCTCTTTCAGGTATTCAAACAGCTCCGATACGTCCGTTTCCTGTAGCTCCAGTTCGCCGCGCTTCATTACCACAATGTCCAAAAGCCGAAACGACATCGTTTCCAACCGCTTCCCTTCCGTATAAATATAATTTGCCGAAAGAAACTGCTTTTCCTCATCAAGCTTTCTTGAACGCAGCAAATCCGCGTATCCGATAATCGAAGTAAGCGGCGTTTTTAATTCATGCGAAAACGCCCCGATAAAGTCCTCCCTTGCACGCACTTCATTTTCAAGCTGCTGCATGTTTTTTTTCAGCGCGTGCGCCATCTTATTAAAATCAACCGTAAGCTGTCCGAGCTCATCATTACTGACACGCTTTGCACGATAGGCGTAATCCCCTGCCGCCATCTTTTTTGTCGCCTTTGTCAAAAGACGGATCGGCTTTGTAATCCACCCTGATATAATCCACATAATGACAATACTGGTAAAAAGCATCAAGACCGTCACCTGTCTGTAAATATGAAATCCTCGCTGCCGTTCCTCAAAAATACCCGTCACATCATGCAGCGTTTCCAAATACAAAACCCGGTCAAGCGCATCCAACATCATACCGGTCTGGATATAATAATATTCCCCGTCCTGCACCACTTGATAAATGCGCGTTTCTTTGTCAATCTGCATCAAAAAGTCGATCTTCTGCGCAAAGCCCTCGCTCGCGTATAAAAACTGCCCTTCCTCGTCGGATATCCGAAGAAGCCTTCCGCCCTGCCCGCTCGCCTCAAGCTTGATGCCAATTTCTTCAATCGTTGAATTTTGCAGCATGTCATACTTTGACGGGATATTGAGCGCCGCCGTCTCAAACGCAAACTGCAGGATACTGCTTTCGTCCAGTGCCTGCCCAACCTCTCTTTGCATGGAAGCATCAAATACATAATTCACAAAAAAATACCCGCTTACTCCCAATGCGATTGCCAAAATCAGCACTGTACTCAGCAATATTTTATATGAAAACTTCATTTATCCATTCCTTCCTGCTTTCGATAACCTGTAAATCTGTGTTCTGCACAAATTTTTCAATCTACTTCCAAACGGTACCCGACCTTATAGACTGCCACAAGATTATTCTCCCAGCCAAGCTTTTTACGAAGGCGCTGCACGTGCAGCTCAAGCGTCCTGCTGTCAGACAGGTATTCGTCTCCCCATACCTTCTCATAGAGACGCTCCTTAAAAAGCGCCACATTTTTATTCTGTATAAACAGCACCAAAAGACCATATTCCTTATTAGTCAGCGCTACAGGCTTTCCGCCCCGCGTCACCTTATGCGCTTCCATATCCACGACGACATCGCCTGCCACAAGCATTTTTTCCGCAATGTTATACCTGCGCAGCACCACTTCCACGCGTGCCACAAGCTCCACAACCTCAAACGGCTTTACCAAATAGTCCTCCGCACCAAGCTTTAGCCCCTTCACCCTGTCTTTCACATCGTGCTTTGCCGTAATGAAAATGACAGGGATTTTTAATGGGCGTATGTATTCCATAATGTCATAACCGTCCGCTCCCGGAAGCATGATATCAAGCAAAATCAAATCAAAATGCTCCCGTTCAATTAAGTCAATCGCCACAAGACCGTCCTGTACGGCTTTGCAGTCATACCCCGCCGCAGAAAGATTGATATCTATTAAATCACATATTGTTTTTTCGTCGTCTACAATTAATATTTTTATCATCTGTTTTTTTCTCCTATTCCGCCCAGCCCCAGTAAGCGCGTATTTTGCCCAAAAGCAGTTCCATATTGTCCGTGTCCGAAAATTGATAATGCTCCACAAAATCCATGTCCGTGTCAAATCCGCCTGTACGCTGATAATACACCGAACATTTATTCTCAACCAAGAGTTCTCCATGCGCGCCCTCTTTGCTGTACTGCGCCCACACAACCAAATCCTTCATGCCATCGCCATCCATGTCTTTTCCGCTCATTCCCTTTAAAGAATAAAGATTGTCCATATCTCCCATCGGCTGAAAACACCACACGATATTCCCGTCCGTGTTAATCATATAAATCATAAAAATATCATAGTCCGCCATAGAAAATACACCGGGCAGTACCTTGAGCTTTCCCAGCTTTTCATATGTCCTCCAATAACTTTGTTCCTCTATCACACGAAAGCCATTATCCAAAAGCTCCTGCTGTGTCGTTGCCGTATAAAGAAATTCGGTGGAATTGCCATCGCGCACAAAAGATATGATGCATTTTGCACTTTTGTTCATATCAAAACGGTTGAGCTTGTCATTAATCCGCCAGTCCCGGTAAAAGGAACCTTGATCTTTCTCTTGAAAAAGAACCTCCCCGATTTTGTACATTTTTCCGGCATAATTTCCCGAATCATTGACACATCCTGCTATCAGAATGATATCCATCAGTCCGTCGTGGTTCATATCCGCAAATGCCACCGACACCATATCCACAATTGGCTGTGTGAGGCTTCCTTTGATAGTATAGTTGCACTCCAGCATATTAGTCTTATATACAACCGTTCCATCCTTGTCTGCAAGAAACACTGCAGCCCTGTGATATTTTTTGTCAATTGCCGTGATAAAGCGCACTGTCGGAACGCTTTGGAGCACAACCGCGTCCTCGTCGCTGATTTGATTGATGTCCAGCGGTCTTGTCACTTCCGTATCAAGAAATTCGCCGTCCTCGCCTTTTTCCATGCTCTTTGTTACCAACGGTATGTCAAATACGTGTTTTTCCACAATTTCATAATCCTGTGCTTTGATATCCTCAAGTGTTTTGATTGCTTCAAAAGACTGCATGTAGCTTTGATATTCTTTTAACGTATCGTCCCGTACTTGCTCCTGTGCCGCTGCATTGACATGAAATACAATGCTTATGAAAAACACGGCAATGCATAGCTTTTGTATCCGTTTTTGGAGATTGTTATTTCGTCTTTTCCTCACTACATCATCACCCTTTCGCTATTCAGTATAGCATTAACGATTTTTTTACTCAATTCTTTTTGGCAATTCTTTTTGCATCATATTTGCATCTTTCTTTTTATTCTTACTGCGCATTCTCTATTTTTTTGTTATACTATTTACAATGAAAAATCCATTACAGGCAGTCCTGCTGATTACACCTATCAAAGGAGACATACTGATGCTTTATTTAAAAAAATCCTTATTTATACCTATGTTCCTGTTTCTTTCCTGTGGAATTTTTTTGTTAAGCTCCTGCGCAAAAAAGCCCGGTGTCAAACCGGTTTCCAAGACGGGCTTTGCCTTTGATACGGTTGTTACCATTACCATATATGACAAGGAAAAAAGTGCTGTTTTGGACAAATGCTTTGATTTATGCGAAACCTATGAAGCGCTCTTTAGCACCACGCGCGCAGATTCCGAGGTTTGGGCAATCAACAACAGCAATGGAATGCCTGTTCCTGTATCCTTTGAAACGGCATCGCTGATACAGTCCGCGCTTTTTTGGTGTGAGCAATCAGACGGTGTTTTGGATTTGACGATGTTTCCGATTTCTAAGAAATGGTGTATCTCCATGCAGTCGGCATGTAAATCAGATAATCCCGATTATGAATACTATATTCCTGATTCCGCCAGCCTGAACAGTCTGCTTGAACATGTCGATTACAAAAATGTGGTCATTTCTGATGAAAACGGGAAAATTGCAGCTTATGATGAGGCGCTTTCTGATGCGCTTTCTTATAGCGTACAGCTTTTAGACGAAGAGGCGGCGATCGATTTGGGATTTCTTGCAAAAGGATATATTGCGGACAGACTTAAGGAGTTTCTGCTTTCCGAAGGGATTGACAGCGGGATTATCAGTCTTGGCGGAAATATTCTTTTAATTGGGGAAAAGCCAGACGGCTGCGCATTTCAGATTGGGATACAAAAGCCCTTTGGGAATGCAGGCGAGATTATTGACACAGTAAAAGAAACTGACACGAGTGTCGTTTCTTCGGGATGTTATGAGCGGTATTTTTCGGACGAAAAAAGCGGACGGATTTATCATCATATTTTTGATGTAAAAACAGGAGAACCTGTGCAAAATGAACTCCTTGGAGTAACGATTATCTGTGATTCGTCACTTCAAGGAGATGCGCTTAGTACGTATTGTTATATCTTGGGACTTGAGGAAGGAATGAAACTGGTGCAGTCACTTGACGGAGTTCAGGCAGTGTTTGTGACGAAGGATTATGAGGTCATCAAATCCTATCCTTCCCCGAGCCACTCTTAGATGTTATTGCCTTTTTCATCCCCCGCTATCCCAAAGACCCGCTCCGTATTCTCTCGCGCGCGTTGTATCAGCACGTCCTCTGCTACCTTCATATACTTCGCCAATTCGTGTACAACGTACACAACATTCTGCGGAACATTTGTTCTTGATAACCCCGGCACATTCCGCGGTGTCAGATATGGTGCGTCCGTCTCCACCAAAATCCGGTCAAGCGGAATGATGGACACTGCCTCCCGCAATTCCTTCGCGCGGCGGTCATCGCAAATCCAACCCGTAATTCCAATCGAAAAGCCCATCGAAAGATACCGGTCAAGCGTCCGCTTATCTCCGGTAAAACAATGCACCACCGATTTCTCACAAATCTTAGGATGCTTTTTAAACCGTTTCACAAAATCGTCCGCCGCACTGCGCTCATGGAGAAACAACGGCTTATCAAGCTTCTTGGCAAGCACAATCTGCTTTTCCAGACACCGAATTTGATTTTCCTTTGTGGAAAACATCCTGTCATAATCCAACCCGCACTCCCCCACGGCGACAATCTTTGGATTTTCGGTAATCATTCGCTCAATTTCCTCAAAATCCTCCCGTTTTGCCCGGTCTGCGTTATGCGGATGAATCCCCGCTGTGCCAAACACCTCATGCGTTTTCACAAAATCGTCAATCCTTCTGTTCTCCTTCGGATCCGTCCCCGTCAAAATACAACATACCCCGTTCTCCTTCGCCTCCCGTATCACGCGCTCCGGCTCTGGAAACTGCTTACAGAACAGATTCAACCCAATATCATAATACTTTAACTGCATCCTAATTCCTTTCTGCATTTAAACAGACGACACTTCCAAAATAATCTTCTTCGGGCACTTTTCCTTGCACGCGCCGCACCCCGTACACTTCGACTGGTCGATATGCGCGTTAAAATCCGTCACGGTAATCGCCTCCGCAGGGCACGCCTTCACACACAGCCCGCAGCCGATACAGCCCGTCTTACACGCCTTCATCGTCACAGGTCCCTTATCCTTCGAGCTGCACGCCACCGCAACCTTTGCGTCATAGGGAATCAGCTCAATCAGCCCTTTCGGACAAGCCGCAACGCACTTTCCGCACGCCTTGCACTTCTCCCTGTCAACCTTCGCAATCCCGTCCACGATGTGTATCGCGTCAAACGGGCACGCCTTGACACAGTTTCCATACCCAAGACAGCCGTGATTGCAGGACTTCGCGCCGCCGTCCGGCACATACTTCACCATGCCGCAGTCCTCGACGCCCGTGTATTCATAATTCTTCTGCGTCTTCTCACAGTCGCCCACGCACTGTACAAACGCCGTCATGCGCACCGTTTCCCCTGCTTCAACGCCCATGATTTCCGCGACCTTGGCGCCGACCGTCTCACCGCCGACAGGACATGCGTTCACCGCAGCCTCGCCCTTTGCAATCGCGGCAGCAAGTCCCGAACAGCCCGGATAGCCACAGCCTCCGCAGTTATTTCCGGGAAGCACACCAAGCACCGCTTCCTCCCGCTCATCTACCTCCACCTTAAACACAATACTTGCAATCCCAAGGAAAATCCCCAAAATCAAACCGACCGCACCGACCACAATCAAAGCAGTCAAAATTGCCGAAATATTCATACCTATTACCATGCTCCTTTCCAGCGTTCCTTTTTATAACAATCCCGAAAAACCGCAAAACGCAATCGCCATCAGTCCCGCCGTAATCAGCACAATCGGCATTCCCTGAAACGACTCCGGAATATCATTGTATGCAATCTTTTCCCGTATTCCCGCAAGAATGACAATCGCAATCAGAAAGCCGACCGCCGTAAACAACCCGCTTGCAATGCTAAACCCGATTCCATAATTTTTCTGCACATTGGTCAGCGCAATGCCAAGCACCGCACAGTTTGTCGTAATGAGCGGCAGATACACGCCAAGCGCCTGATAGAGCGCGGGCACATATTTTTTCAAAAACATCTCCACAAACTGCACCAAAGCCGCAATCACAAGGATAAACACAATCGTCTGCAAATACGTGATGTCAAACGTGACAAGCACGAACCGGTAAATCACCGCTGTCACGCCGGACGCAATCGTTATGACAAAGATAACCGCCCCGCCCATGCCGACCGCCGTATTGACCTTTTTGGAAACGCCAAGAAACGGACACAAGCCCAAAAACTGGCTTAATACAACGTTGCTCACCAAAGAGGAGCTTACAAGAAGCACTAACAAATCCTTTACTACATCAAACATACCCTACTCCCCCTTTCCATTCTGCGTCGCGCGCGCCGCGTCCGCAACCGAGCCGGACGGCGCATTGACATCGACGAAACGGCGTGCACAGCCGCTGTCCTCACAGGACGCACAGTCAAAATTGCACCCGGACTGAATTTTATCGGCATTCTGACCTTTTTCCTGCATTTTGCGTTTCACCCTGTTTTGCAATGCCGTAAGCGCCGCAAGCACAAAAAACGCACCCGGAGCAAGCACAAAGATACTGACTGGCACATATTCTATCGGCTCGCTTCTTCCCAAAACGGAGGAAACCGCCGCGAGCACCCCGTTGATTACAGGAATGCCAAACAGCTCCCCTGCGCCAAGCAGCTCCCGTACCATGCCGATTGCCGTGAGCGCCACCGTAAAGCCAAGTCCCATGCCAAGTCCGTCAAAAAAGGAAGGCAGCGCCGCGTTTTTCGACGCAAACGACTCCGCGCGTCCCAATATGATACAGTTTACCACAATCAGTGGAATATAAATTCCAAGCGCCGAATAAAGGCTTGGGATAAAGCCCTCCAGCAATAATTCCGCCATTGTCACAAACGACGCCACAATCACGATAAACGCCGGAATACGCACCCTGTTTGGTATGATGTTGCGCAAAAGCGATATGAGGACATTACTCAGCACAAGCACCGCCGTCGTGGTCAGTCCCATGCCAAGTCCGTTAATTGCCGACGTGGTAACCGCAAGCGTCGGGCACATTCCAAGCATTAACACAAACGTCGGATTTTCTTTCACAAGACCGTTCAAAAATACATTCATATTTTTATTTTTCATTGCCATGCCCCCCTACCCTATACTATCG
Organism: uncultured Lachnospiraceae bacterium; assembly: GCA_947567595.1. GTDB lineage: Bacteria > Bacillota > Clostridia > Lachnospirales > Lachnospiraceae > COE1. The sequence goes on from CANOMQ010000017.1 coordinate 28,097, forward strand.
GAAACCAGCAATACGTCACGGAAATAGGTAAGTCCCGCATTCACGCCGTTTACAATGGCGTTTGTCGTAATGGTCGCACCGCTGATTGCATCAATCTCACTATCATCTGCCGCGCCTGATTTTGTATAAGTAAACTGTTCCACCTGCTTATCCATAAACTGCGGCACAAGCACATCTCCTGCCTTCATGCCAAGACCTGCCGTCTCGGCAATGCTAAGCAGCGAAATCCCGTTTAACGTACCCTCAAATGTCACGCCCATCGAAAACTGAATATCGCCGCCATACCCCTCATGGTCAGTAACCGTGATGACATATCCCAAAAGCGCCCCGCTTGCGTCAAGCGCCCGCATGACCTCATCAATATCCACCCCGTCAATACTGCCGCTGACTGCTTCCCCGCTTGTCGGCTCTGTCACCGTCTCAAACGTTGTCGCCGCCGCAAATACATTCGCACACGCTTCCTGCTTTGCCTTCTCCTTCTGCTGCGCAATCGGCTCCTTCGTCACATCATACACCACGCCAAGCAGCAGCCCCGCCACAACCGTAATCGCAAAAAGGATTAGCGCGTCTTTTATCATCGCTGATTTTTCATTCATTTTCAACCTGCCTCCTTTTTGACTTTTTTCTTTCCAAATGCCGTCGGTCTTGTCACATTTTCAATCAAAGGCACAAGCAGGTTTCCCAAAATAATCGCATAGGAAACACCTTCCGCCGAAGGTCCAAACAGCCGGAATATTCCCGTCATAATCCCCAAAAACACGCCAAACACATACTGCCCCTTATCCGTAATCGGTCGAGTTACATAATCCGTTGCCATAAAAAATGCCCCAAGCATTAATCCGCCGCCCGCAAGCTGCGAAACGAGATATTCCACATCAAAGCCGCGCCCGCTAAAAAGCAAAAGAAACACGACAAAACTAATCAGATACGACGCAGGCACCTTTAAGTCAATCACTTTCATCACCAAAAGAAATACCGCGCCGATTAATATCGCAATCATGCTTGTTTCACCAATCGTTCCCGCTGTCCGCCCAATCACCATATCAAGCACATTCACGCCCTCTCCTGCCTTAATCGCAGCAAGCGGCGTCGCACCCGTGTAAGCGTCGCAGTCAAAATTCGTCATAATCGACGTAAACGAAATCAAAAGAAAACAGCGCGCCCCAAGCGCGGGGTTCATAAAATTCTGTCCCAGTCCGCCAAACAGCATTTTGACCACGATAATTGCAAACGCGCCCCCGATTACCCCAATCCAAAGCGGCGCCTTGGGCGGCAGGTTGAGCGCCAGCAAAAGCCCGGTCACCACCGCGGAAAAATCCGTCACCGTAATCTTCTTTTTCATACACCTGTCATATATGTACTCCGCCAAAACCGTTGTCAGCACCGTTATGATGACCAGCAAAAGCGCATGAAACCCAAAATTGAATACGCCAAAAAGCGTCGCGGGAAGGAGCGCTATCACCACATACAGCATTATGCGTGATGTCGTATCCTTTGCCCGCACATGCGGATTTGACGATACCCGAAACATTGTATCCAAATGATTATCCACCTCGTACTACCTCCATTCTTTCATGCTTTTTTGCGCTTCCCAAGCACATTCTTGCGCATGGATTTGATTGCCTGCGTCAGATGCCGCTTTGCCGGACACACATAACTGCAGCACCCGCACTCCACACACTCCATACCGTCATTTGCCACAAAGCCTTCCTCGTCATAATGTTCAGAAAGCACCGCAAGCCTTGTCGGTACAAGACGGCTCGGACATGCCGCAACACATCTGCCGCAGTTAATACATGGCGTCGGCTCCATTGCTGACACCTCATCATGCGTCAGACACAAAAGTGCTGAAGCAGTCTTTGTAGTCGGCACATTCAAGTCAAATAATGCAAATCCCATCATCGGACCACCAGAAACAATTTTTTCCGGCGTACACTTTAATCCTCCTGCCTCTTCAATCAAATCCTTATAATTCATGCCAATTCTGACATAAAAATTTCTCGGATCATTCACTGCATCACCCGTCACCGTGACAATCCGGTTCATCAAAGGTTTCCCTTCCTTTACAGCATGGTAAACCGCAACAATCGTATCCACATTGTCAACCACACAGCCCGCGTCGGCAGGAAGCATTTTGGAATTAATTTCACGCCCTGTCGTCGCATAGATAATCTGCCGCTCCGCGCCCTGCGGATATTTTGTCTTTAACGCCGCCACACTGATTTTCGGCTCGTTCTGTGTCATTTCTGTTAAAATTTTCACACAGTCAGGCTTGTTATCCTCCACCGCAAGAATTCCCTGCGCATTGTCAAACAGCCGAAGGATAATCTTCAATCCCTCCACAAGCTTCTCCGGTTCCTCAATCATTCTCCTGTAATCCGAGGTAAGATACGGCTCACACTCCGCGCAGTTGGCAATGACATATTCAATTTTTTCCGGCTCCTTTGGCGAAAGCTTCACATGCGTCGGAAAACCTGCGCCGCCCATTCCCACAATCCCTGCCTCTTTAATCAGCTCGATAATTTCCTTCTTATCAAGCTTGTCAGGCTCATGCGGCGTATAAGCAACCTCCTCAAGCAATCCGTCATTGTCAACAATAATGGAATTGATTAAATCTCCCGTCACAACCCTTCTAGGCTCAATGCCCTTGACCGTCCCCGATACCGTCGCATAAATCGGCGCCGAGACAAAGCCGCCTGCCTCCGCAATTTTCTGCCCCGTAAGCACCCTGTCGCCCTTTTTTACGACCGGAACGGCAGGCGCTCCGATATGCTGGCTTAAGGGATAGACCATCTCACCCGTCGGAATAATCGTTTTCATCGGCTTATCCTTTGACAATGCTTTTCCGTCATAGGGATGGACACCACCGCCAAACGTAAGTTTTGCCATATTCATCCTCCATTCTTTCCAAAGTCTGCAAGCCCGTATCTTTCCAAAAGCCCGCATTCCTTTTTCATTTTTACACTTATCTCTACTATACTATTTTTTTGATAGTTTTTCATCATTTTTTTGTAAGAATTCACAAAATTTTTGTAACACAAAACTTTCCATTTTAATAACAATGCCTTATTTACTTTGACAGAAGCAAAAGCATATGGTAATTTATTTAATAGGAAGTGAATTTGATTTGACACGAAAGGAAAAATCACATGAAATGCATACAGAAAAGTCTGGGAATTTTAACTCCGTGCTATCCCATCGAAAATTTGTGTATTCCAATGCAGACATTGTTTATTGATATTGAAACAACCGGTCTCTATGCCAAAAGCTCCAACCTTTACATGATTGGCTGCGCTTATTTAGACGACACGAATGGTCCCGCGCACTGGTGTACCATTCAGTGGTTTGCCGCAAACTATGACGATGAACGCAATATCCTTGAAGCCTTCGTCCAATTTGCCGAAAACTACCGCTTTCTCATCCATTTTAACGGCAACAGCTTTGATATTCCCTATCTCCAAAGCAAAATCGAGCATTATCAGCTTGCGCTTGATTTCAACCGTTTTGAAGGGATTGATATTTACAGACGCGTGGCACCCTACAAAAATTTTTTAAGACTGCCAAACTGCAAACAAAAGACTTTAGAGGGCTTTCTGAACACAACGCAACGCGAAGACAAATACACTGGCGGCGAGTTGATTGAAATCTACCACGACTATGTACTCACACACAACGAAAGCAGCGAACGTCTGCTGTTATTACACAATGAGGAAGACCTCAAGGGAATGCTCGAAATCGTCTCCGCCCTCGCAATTCCTGACCTGTTTCATCTTCCGATAAAGGTCACGCGCGTACAGGCAAATTATTACAGGGATGTCAATCAAAAACAATGTCCCGAGATTATCATGAGTTTAAAACTGTCTACGCCTCTGCCTGCGGACATTTCCTACGGCATCAACGACTGCTACTTTAGCGGTCATAAGGAAGACGGCAAGCTGCGGGTACCCTTATATGAAGAGGAGCTCAAATATTTTTATTCCAACTACAAGGACTACTATTACCTTCCAACGGAGGACATTGCCATACACAAATCCGTCGCCACCTTTGTTGACAAAGACCACCGGGAACAGGCGACCGCGCACACCTGCTATACGCGCAAACGTTCCTCCTATCTTCCGCAGTGGGACGCGGTTTTCGTCCCCTTCTTCAAGCGCAGCTACGACGACAAGTCACTGTTTTTCGAGCTGACAGACGAGCTTAAGACGCAGCGCGAAGCCTTTAACCTGTATGCACACCACATTCTCGAAATGATGGGTGCCGGAAAGACGTCACCATAACAAAAGCCACAAAAAAAACGGACGTTGCTTTTCCTGCAAAGTCCGTTTTTATGTCCTTTTATGTTTTATCAATTATCTGCTCTTTACATAGAAAAACGAATTTTTCCGCTCATAACCGATTTCCTTATAATTCATAATCTGCTCCGTACTTCCGATAAACAGAATACCGCCTGTCTTTAAGGAGCTGTTATACTTCCTGAAAATCTCGTCTTTCGCTTCCTCCGTAAAATATATCAAGACATTTCTGCAAACAATCAAATCACACTTGTCAGGGTATGTATCCTTCAAAAGATTGTGCTGCTGAAACTGCACCCTTGCCTTAATCTCATCTGCAATCTTGTAAGAAGGACCAACCTTTGTAAAATATTTCTTCTTAAACTCGTCTGGCACGGCAGCAATGCTCTTTTCATTGTATAAGCCAAGCTTTGCCTTCTCAATCACCTGTTTATCAATGTCTGTCGCATTAATCGTAATCTGATTTAATGGAATATGCTTTGAAAATGCCATGACAAGCGAATACGGCTCATCACCTGTCGAACACGCCGCGCTCCAAATCTTAAGCTTTGTTCCAAATTTACTGATAAGCTCAGGGATGATCTGCTGATCCATCAGCTTCCACTGCTCCGGATTTCTGTAAAACTCCGATACATTAATCGTCAGATAGTTTACAAAATCATCAAAAACCGCCTTATCATCACGCAGTTTTGCTACAAACTTGTCATATCCTGTCACCTTATGTTTCGCTATCAGCGTATCAATGCGGCGCTTCATCTGCTTTTCCTTGTAAGCATTCAAATCAATCTTGGTAAGTGAAAAAACCTCTTTTTTGAAATATTCATAATCATAAGCCATGAGTATTTCCCCCCTTTGCTTTTTTCTTAAACAAATTTTGTTTTGCAAATTTTATTTTGCAGATTTTGTTAAAATATTCACATAAAGGTATATAAAGAGCTCCGGGGATTTATTCCCCAGAGCAATCCCATTCAATTGTACTATGCAAAATCTATTCAGCAGACTCTGCTTCCTGCTTTGCAATCACCGCGTCAATATCTACGGAAACAACATCCGCATCATCCTCCGCTACCTTCTCTGCAACAGGCTCTTCCTTTACTTCCGGAACAAGCAGTGCCTTAATGCTAAGACTAATTTTCTTGCCTTCCTCATTGAAATCTACAACCTTTGCCGTAACCTCCTGACCAACAGACAATACATCAGCCGGCTTCTCAATATGCTCCTTTGCAATCTGAGAAACATGGAGCAAAGCGTCAATTCCCGGTTCAAGCTCTATAAATGCGCCAAAGTCCGTCATTCTAGCAACCTTACCTGTTACCTCGTTTCCAACCGCATACTTTTCAGCCGCATTCTTCCACGGATTCGAATCGTCAAATTTCAGTGACAGCGCAACCTTTGTTCCGTCAATATCCTTAATCAAAACCTTGAGAACCTCGCCAACCTTGAATACCTTCTTCGGATTCTCAACACGTCCCCAAGACATCTCCGAAATGTGAAGCAAACCGTCAACTCCGCCTAAGTCAATAAACGCACCGAAATCTGTCACGTTCTTAACCGTACCTTCAATCACATCACCCGGTTTAATCTTTGCAAAAAGCTCTTTCTGCATTTCCGCCTTCTTTGCCACGATTAACTGCTTACGGTCACCAATATAACGTCTTCTCTTAGGATTGTACTCGCTGATTACGAACTCAATCTCCTGTCCTGCGTACTTGTTCAAATCTTTCTCATATACATCCGATACAAGGCTTGCAGGAATAAAAATCCTTACTTCCTCAACAACAACGCTCAAACCGCCGTCAAGCACCTGAGAAACCTTTGCGATAAGCACTTCCTTATTGTTGAATGCCTCCTCGATTCTCTTGTTGCCTCTGTCTGCGGCAAGTCTCTTGTACGTGAGCAGAACCTGTCCCTCACCGTCGTTTACTTTAAGAACCTTAACCTCCATCTTATCACCAGCGTTAATAACCGTGGTAAGATCAACGTTTGGCTCATTAGTGTATTCGTTACGTGTAAGAATACCGTCTGACTTGTAGCCGATATTAAGGATCACTTCATCGGGCTTCACATCGATGACTGTACCTTCGATTACCTCTCCTGTATGAATAGTTTTTAATGATTCTTCTAACATTTGTTCAAAAGTTAATTCTGACATAATTTTGAACCTCCTCAATTATTTTGTTTGGGGTAGAAGCCCCCGCTGTGATGCCCACTAGTTCAACAGAATTAGGTAAATCTAATTTCAGGTCTGCCAGTGTTTGTATATAGTAAGTACTCTCACACCTGCTTTTACACAGTTCGTAAAGCTTGCGTGTATTTGAACTGTGAGTACCACCTATCACAATCATAACGTCAGCTTTGGCTGCCAGTTCAAGTGCTTCCTCCTGACGCTCTTTTGTTGCATTACATATAGTATTCGCAACAATTATATCATAACCTTTTTTTTGAAAAATTTCAACTAATTCTTGAAATTTCTTGTAATTAAATGTCGTTTGGGCTACAATGCAGAGTTTTTCGTCCATATTTAGACTAAAATCCTGCGCCTGCTCCTTTGTTTCGACAACCGTGACCGGGGTTTTTGACCACCCCTTAATGCCCTTCACCTCCGGGTGTTCCCCGTTTCCGATGATAATGATATGACGTCCCTCCTCGGAGCGCTTTCGTACAATACGGTGGATATTTTTTACAAACGGGCACGTCGCGTCAATGCGCTCAAGCTTTTTTTCCTCCATCAGATGATAAACCGCCTCCGAAACGCCATGCGCACGGATAATGACTGTACCCTCCCCGGGCTGTAGGTGCTCCCTGTCCATCGCAAGAAGCTCCTCGCGGCTTTCAATCACCCTCACACCTTTTTCCTCCAAGTCCTTCACAACTTCCTCATTGTGGACAATCGGACCATAGGTATGTACCGTCTTTCCCGTTCCCACCTGCTCATACACCATGTCAACGGCGCGCTTTACGCCAAAACAGAACCCTGCGGTTTTTGCTACTACAACCTCCATCGCAGTCCTCCCATCAGTCGCACAGCTTAATAATCGCGTCCGCGACCTGCTCAATCGTCATGTCGGACGAGTCCAAATAATGCGCGTCGTCAGCACGCCTAAGCGGTGAAATTTCACGGTTCATATCCCGCTCATCACGCTCAATAATATCCTTTTCAATGACTTCAAGGCTGCACTCCTCGCCTTTTGCCTTAAGCTCCTCATACCGCCTTACTGCGCGTACATGACTGCTCGCGTCCAAGTAGACCTTGACATCTGCATTAGGCAGAACACATGTTCCAATGTCCCTGCCGTCCATCACGACGTTCTCTTTTTTGGCAAGCGCCTGCTGCAGCTCCACAAGCTTTTTGCGCACAGTCCCGTTCGTGCTGCTCTTTGATGTCATCTGACTGACTTCCTCCGTGCGGATTAGCCCGTTTACGTTCCTGCCGTTAAGCCATACCACCTGCTCGCCGTTCTCATAACTGATCGTAACGTCCGCGTCCTGCACGGCTTCGCTTATTTTTTCCTGCTCGTCTGCCGGAATGCCCTTCTCCAAAAAATAAAGCGCCATCGCACGGTACATCGCGCCCGTGTCCACATAAATAAAGCCCTTCTTTTTCGCAATCAATTTTGCGATTGTGCTTTTTCCCGCACCTGCCGGACCGTCAATTGCAATATTATAGCTCATTTTTCTTCCCCCATTATATCCATTATATCTATTATTTCAATTTCCATAAATTTCATACATTGTCTGATATGGAAGCTTCTGATACCAAAGCTTCTGATACCAAAGCTTCCGGTACAAAAGTCTCTGCCTCACATGCCTGCCTTGCACTGCTAACGCCCGCAAGGTGCCCTGTTGACCATGCAAGCTGCAAATTAAAGCCGCCCGTAAGCGCGTCCACATCAATTACCTCGCCCGCAAAGTAAAGCCCCTTCACAAGCTTTGATTCCATCGTGGACGGATTGATTTCATGAACCGCCACGCCGCCCTTTGTGACAATCGCCTCATCATAACCGCGAAGCCCCGTAATCGTAAGCGCCAAATGCTTGATGACAAAGCCAAACTGCTCCCGCTCCTGCTTCGTGATTTCGTTAATCTTTTTGTCGGCTGCAATCGTGGCAAGCTGCGGCATGACCGATACAAGCTTTGCCGGAAACAAAGCCCCCAGCACATTTTTAAACTGCTTGTTCTTATTGGCGTCAAACTCCCTTAAAATCCGCTTGTCAAGCTGTTCCTGTGTGAGCGCAGGCTTCAAATCAATCAGAAGCTTCGCCGCGCACCCTTCCCTTTGCTTATGATGCGCATAGACACTCGCCGCGCTTAAAATCAGCGGGCCACTCACACCATAATGCGTAAAAAGAAGCTCCCCAAAGTCGGAATAAATCTCGGTACCGTCAAGCAGGACCTGCGTCCTCACATTTTTTAGCGACAAGCCCTGCAGCGCGTGGCACCAGTCCTCTTTGATGGAAAATGGCACAAGCGCCGGGGAAAGCGGTGTAACCGTATGCCCCAAGCCCTTTGCAAACCGGTAACCGTCTCCCGTGGAGCCCGTCAGCACATAAGAAATACCGCCCGTCGCAACAATCACGCAATCCGCCGCAACCGTCTGCTTTTTATTTGCCGTCTTGTCAAACAACTCAACAGAACATACTTTTGCGCCCTGTTTGGATTTCTTCTTGGAATTATCTCCCAAAACCGGAAGCTCCTGCACAACAATCCTGCGTACTTCCCTTTTCAAAAGGACATTGACACCGCTTTTTTGCAGTACCCTCTCCAATACCTTAATAATATCCGAGCTGTGATCCGACACCGGAAACACCCGCTGTCCGCGCTCAACCTTTAGCCTACAGCCGTTTGTCTCAAAAAAGTCCATAACCGCCCGGTTGTCAAAGCCGTATATCGCACTGTACAGGAACTTCGAATGCTCCAAAACATTGCCAAATAATTCCTCTACCTCACAGGCATTTGTCACATTACAGCGTCCCTTTCCCGTGATAAACAGCTTTTTCCCAAGCTTCTCATTTTGTTCAAGCAGCGTGACATGGTGTCCCAAGCCCGCCTGCGCCGCCGCGACGGCAGCCATCATTCCCGCCGCCCCGCCGCCTATTACTACGATTTCAGCCATGTTATATCCATACTCTTTTCTTGGCACTTAAGTTTGTGCTTTCAAGCTTTACACCTGTTTTCTTCTTCTTTGTTCCATCTGCGTCTGCAACGGGGTATTAAGCATTTCCTCATCAATAAAGTTAATCTCGTCCTTCAGATATACCTGATAATTATCCCAGACATACTCGAGCGTTTCCAGATTTTTCTTCACCTCATTGGGTCGTTTCAGACATAGCGCCACAACAAGCGCATTAATCAGGCTAAGCGGCGCGACAAGCGAGTCCACAATCGACACCATGTCACTCCTTGCCATCAGATTACACGAGGAATAAAGACACATCGGCGAATGGATTGTGTCCGTAATGGTAATGACCTTCGCATTCCGGTCGGTTGCCATCTCCATTGCCTTGAGCGTACGCATGGAATATCTTGGAAAACTGATTCCGATAATGGCGTCCTTCTCGTCAATCCGAAGCATCTGCTCAAAAATCTCCGAGGTACTGGTCGAATCCAGTAAAATCACATCGGGACGTATCATATTGAGATAAAAATGCAAAAACTCCGCAAGTGGTTTGCAACTCCTAAGACCGATAATATATATATGTTTCGCATTTAATATAATATCGACAGCAGCCTCAAATGCCTGCGGATCTACATGATCGATTGTGTCGTCAATTTTTTCAATATCTGCACTCAGTACGGAAGTAAGAATTTCCGACTGCGTGCTCTTTCCATATTTCGCGCCAATCTTCTGCACGGAATTGAGCTTATCCTTCACCCATTCCGCCAGCGCCTCCTGAAACTCGGGATACCCCTCATAATCCAGCGCATAGGCAAAGCGCACCACTGTAGACTCACTGATTCCAACCGTTTTCCCAAGCTTGGAGGCAGTCATAAACGCCGCCTGCTCATAATGGTCTATGATAAAGGTCGCTATCTTTTTGTGGCTTTTGCTCATTCTGTTGAATTTATCGTTAATTCTTGATATGGTATCATATTTTACTTCCATATTTATCCTTTTCCCTAAGAGCAGCTTTTATAAATGTCACTCAAAAGATCAACCGTCTCTTCCTCCGTCAGGTCATAATCCCCCGTAAGCACCATACATGCGCAGCCATAAATAAAAATCCACATTTTCATAAAAAGCCCGCTTGGATTTTGACACCCCGCCGCTATGGCGCGGTTAATTTCCTTGTTCACGGCGCCCACTTTTCCGTTCAAAAGCTCATAAAGGCTCTTTTCCCCTCTGTTTTCCGACTGGAACAGAAGCTGGAACAGCCGCCGCTCCTCTTTTGCATAGTTTATATAAGCAAGTCCGAGATGGATAAACGGTGTATCCACATCTGACCTGAAGCTTTCATAATAATCGCCAAAAGCGTCAATTGCCCGCTCGTATATCTCCGAATACAGTTCATTCATATTGGCATATACCCGGAATATCGGCTGTGTCGAGCAGCCAATCTGCGCTGCAAGCTTTCTTGCAGTCACACTCTCAATGCCCTCAACCCTTGCCAGCTCAAACGCCGTCTCCAGTATTTTGTCCTTTGTTATTAATTCTTTTCTCGCCATAGTCAACTTGCCTTTCTTACGAAATCCCTATTCTTTGAAAGTCGAAGGCTTTCATCATAAACTTATCAAAGCAGTATCGGGTTAATGTACCGCATTAACCCGATACTGACAAAATCCTAAATTATACGGGGTAAGCTCCGTTCTTTGTATCAGCCTGTGTCATATCGACCTTCTCCTGCTGTGCCTGACGATATTTGAAGAAGTCAATTGCAACCTGCGGGAACAATGCATAAGACAATACGTCCTCGTCCTGCTGCTTCCACTCTTTCATCTCTTCCTCAATCTTCTTTAACTCATTCGGGAGTTTGTCTGCGGGACGACACGTAATAATGGAATCCTTCTCCTCTGCAGAAAGCACCTTATCCTGAACTTCCTTATTGAAAGGCTTAACAGTCTGACCATACTCACCGCGCAGAACGGCATGGGTTTCCTTTGTCGCCATCTTGTAGCGCTCACCCATCAATACGTTAAATACTGCCTGTGTACCGACAATCTGTGAAGACGGGGTAACAAGAGGCGGCTCACCCAAGTCCTTACGCACTCTCGGGATTTCCTGCAGCACGTCATAATACTTATCCTCTGCGTTCTGCTCCTTCAACTGGCTAACCATGTTCGAAAGCATACCGCCCGGAACCTGATACATCAAGGTCTTGATGTCCACGCCAAGCACCTTCGGATTAAGCAATCCGCTCTTTAAACATTCCTCTCTGTACGGTCTGAAATAATCTGCAATCTTTGCGAGCACGTTCTGATCATAGCCCGTATCGTACGGTGTACCCTTGAAGGTCTCTACCATAACCTCCGTAGCAGGCTGTGAGGTACCAAGCGCAAACGGTGAAATCGCACAGTCAATGACATCAACACCTGCCTCAACTGCCTTTAAGTACGTCATGGACGCAACGCCTGACGTATAGTGTGTATGAAGCTGGATTGGAAGCTTTGTCGCAGACTTCATCGCCTTAATCAATTCCTCCGCCTTATACGGTACCAAAAGACCAGCCATATCCTTGATACAGATGGAATCCGCGCCCATCTCCTCAATGTCCTTTGCCATCTTCATCCAGTACTCAAGCGTATAAGCGTCGCCCAGTGTATAGGAAAGCGCAATCTGCGCCTCGCCGCGTCCTTCCCTTTTCTTAACGGCATTTGCCGCGTTTACCGCGCACTGTAAGTTCCTAAGGTCGTTAAAGCAGTCAAAAATACGGATAATATCAATACCGTTTGCAATCGACTTCTCAACGAACTCCGTAACCACGTCGTCTGCATAATGGCGGTATCCCAAAATATTCTGACCTCTGAAAAGCATCTGCAGCTTTGTATTTTTTACTTTATCCCTGATTTTGCGAAGCCGCTCCCACGGATCTTCCTTCAGGAAACGAAGAGACGCATCAAACGTCGCACCGCCCCAGCACTCCAATGAATGATACCCGACAGAATCCATTGTCTCTAAAATCGGAAGCATAAACTCGGTCGGCATTCTTGTCGCTATTAAGGACTGATGTGAGTCACGCAGAACGGTCTCAGTAATCTTAATAGGCTTTTTTACTGTTTCTGACATTTCTATTCCTCCTATATATTTGTTCTTATATGATTTCTACACTATCCGCAACTTAGAATACTCCAAAAATCGCCATAAACGTACCAGCCGCAACTGCCGTACCGATAACGCCGGCTACGTTCGGTCCCATTGCATGCATTAACAGGAAGTTTGTCGGATCTGCCTCCGCACCAACCTTCTGTGACACACGTGCCGCCATCGGAACAGCGGAAACGCCCGCAGAACCAATCAACGGATTCACCTTGCCCTTTGTGACAATGCACATCAGCTTGCCAAACAGCACGCCCGCCGCCGTACCAAACATAAATGCCAACAAACCTAATACGACAATCTTGATTGTAGCCACGTTCAAGAAAGCCTCCGCGCTTGTTGTCGCGCCTACCGATGTACCAAGGAGAATTACAACGATATACATCAACGCGTTTGAAGCCGTGTCCGTAAGCTGTCTTACCACGCCGGACTCCCTAAAGAGATTACCAAGCATCAGCATACCTACAAGGGGCGCCGTAGTCGGAAGAATCATACATACAACAATCGTAACAACAATCGGGAAAAGAATTTTCTCAAGCTTTGACACCGGACGAAGCTGTGCCATCTTAATCTTTCTCTCCTTCTCGGTTGTCAAAAGCTTCATGATGGGAGGCTGGATAATCGGAACGAGGGACATATAAGAGTATGCCGCCACAGCAATCGGTCCAAGAAGACCTGTCTGTCCCAGCTTTCCTGCAAGGAAAATCGAGGTCGGACCGTCCGCACCACCGATAATCGAAACCGCCGCTGCCGCCTGATCATTAAAGCCAAGCGCAATCGCACCAAAATATGCCGCAAAAATACCAAACTGTGCCGCCGCCCCAAGCAGAAAGCTCTTGGGATTTGCAATCAGCGGACCAAAGTCTGTCATAGCACCCACGCCCATGAAAATCAGCGAAGGCAGAATTGCCCACTCATCAAGCAGGTAGAAATAATACAGCAAACCGCCGGGTGTCCCGTCCGCACCGATTGGCGCGATAATGTCAGGATAAATATTCACCAGCAGCATACCGAATGCTATCGGGGTTAAAAGCAGTGGTTCATACTGCTTTGCGATAGCAAGATATAGAAATAAACAAGCCACAGCAATCATGATCAGGTTTCCGCCGGTAATGTTGAAAAATGCCGTCTGATGGATCAGATTGTTGAGGGTATCTGCTATATATGACATTTTGTTGACCTCCTATTGTATTTTTTAACCACCTTAAACATGGATTAGTTTAAAGTTGCAAGTAAAGCACCTGCCTCAACAGCGTCTCCAACTGCCACATCAATGCTTGCTACCGTACCGTCCTGCGGCGCTACGACAGGGATTTCCATCTTCATTGCCTCGATAATGACAACCGCGTCGCCCCTCTTTACCGCCTGACCTACATTTGCCTCAATCTTAAATACCTTACCTGCCGCGCCTGCCTCGACCTTAACGCTGCCTGCGCCTGCCGCAGCCTTCGGAGCTGCTGCCTTTGGTGCAGCCTTGGGAGCCGCCTTTGGTGCTGCTGCAGCCACAGGTGCCGCCGCGCCGCCGCCTGCGCCCTCTTCTACTACTACATCATATACGTTGCCGTTCACGGTAATTGTATAATTTTTCATTTTGAAATCCTCCTGTATATATTACAAATCTATCAATCTTTAACAATCTAACTTTTAAAACATTACTTTTTATGCTCTTTTCCATTTTCCTGCGTTTGACCGTCTGATGCTTCTTACTTGGAAGCCTTCTACGCTTGTACCCTCATATGCCGCGATTGCCGCCGCAATAACAGCCACAAGCTCCGTATCGTCCGAAAGCTCCTCCTCTTCTTCAACAACAGGCGCCGCTGCAACGGGTGCAGGGGCAGGAGCCTGTACGGGAGCCTCCTTCTTTGCAAGCTTTTCCTGCATTTTCGGAATGAATGAAAATACGGAGATAATCATGCTGATGAGGATCAATACGACAAACACCGTTCCCATACCAAGAAGTGTGTTCAGCGCTGCCTTTGCCATGAGCTGACCCTTTGTCTGATCCATGTTGAGTGTGCATGAGGTCATGACAAGATAAATGTCATTGGTAAAAATCAGCTCAACCGAACCGCTTGCATTCTCGCCCGTAACCGGTATCACAACCGTAATGGTATCATCTGATATGGTTGATACAGGCTGTCCATATTCCTTAATGCTGCCCATCGCTTCAATGCCTGACTCAAAGGAGCTGAATGCGGTCCTTACTGCCTTGCCCTCGCAGGAAATTCCGGATTCACTTACACCTCTTGTATACTCGGCATACAATGAACTGAATACATCGGCAAGCTCCACATTGTTGTACTCCTCAAACATCGTCGAGGCATTCACCTGTGACTGTACAAGCGCCGCCGTCATGTGCACAACATTCTGAGCCTGCGCCTCGGCATTTTTCTGCTTGAGTTGCTGGTTTGCCGAAAGGGGCTCATCTTGTCCACATGCTGTCAGGGCAAAAACGCAGGTAAGCATTAATAATGTCATTAAAAATTTTTTAGTGAAATTTTTCATATTAACGTTCACCCTTTCCTAGACCGTTCCATGCTTCTTGGAAGGACGGTCCTCTCTTTTTGTGAATAACATCTCAAATGCGCCGATTACATATTTTCTGGTATCAGCAGCCTCGATAATCTGATCTACATAGCCTCTTCTTGCCGCGCCCTGTGCGCTTGTCTGGAGCGCCGCGTACTCTGCCGCCTTCTCCTTGATGACATCTGCGCCCTTACCGTCATACATTATCTTTGCCGCAAGACTTGCGTCCATCGAACCGATTTCAGCGTCCGGCCATGCAATCGTGACATCTGCGCCGATTGCCTTGGAATTCATTGCCACATAAGCGCTTCCAAGAGCCTTTCCGATAACCACGTTCACTTTGGGAACTGTTGCGTTGGCAAAAGCGTATGTAAGCTTCGCCACTGCTGTTGCAATTCCCTTTTCGCTGCCGACTGTCGCTTCATAACCCTTCACGTTTGTAAGCGACAATACCGGAATGTCAAACGCGTCACAGAAATTCACAAAATTCTCTGCCTTATAGCAGCCCTTCGCGGAAAGAACCGCGTCAAATTTCTCAGATACCTCGCCGTTCTCGTCGTAAACCTCCGTGCGGTTTGCCACGCAGCCTACCGTCATGCCGTTTAATTTGATAAAGCCGGTTACCATATCCTTTGCATAATTTTCCTTGATTTCAAAGAATGCATTGTTATCTGCAAGCTGTGCAAGTGCAAGCGCCGTATCGCCTACGCAGTTTGCGATATCCGCGCACACCCTGTTGAGGTCGTCTGTACAGTCGTCGTCCACCGCGTCCTCTTCGTTGTTGGAGGGAAGCATTGTAACCAGCTCCCTGATTTTTGCAAAAATCTCCGCCTCATCTGCGACAACGTCAACAATGCCGCTCTGGCTGCTCTGAAAGTCCGCTGACGCCGTATCGCACTTTGCGGTGCTGTTGCCGTCAAGCGCATTCGGGGAATTGACAAAAAGCTTTGCCTTTTCCTTCTCCATAAATGTAAAATCCGTCAATGTAGGAATCAGTGCAAGACCGCCGCCGCAATTTCCAAAAACAGCGGTAATCTGCGGAATGACGCCGGAAGCAAGCGTCTGCTTCAAATAAATCTCGCCAAACGCGTTGAGCGCGTCAGTCGCCTCCTGAAGTCTCAGACCTGCCGAATCGATCAGACCGATGACAGGCGCACCTGTCTTCATCGCCAAATCATAAAGGTTCGTAATCTTTTTTGCGTGCATTTCGCCTACTGAGCCATTCAAAACAGCGGCATCCTGACTATACACATAAACAAGGCTGCCATTAATTACTCCGTAACCGGTCACAACACCGTCCGAAGGAGTCTCGGCCTGTTTCAGATTAAAATCCGTCGCTCTTGCAGTGACAAGGGCACCGATTTCAACGAAACTGTTTTCATCAAGTAAAGATTCAATTCTTTTACTTGCCAGACTTGAAGTAGTACTCATTTTTTGACCTCCATTTTATATTCATTTTACTTTATAAAAACTTGTTTTTGCAATTTTTTATGCAAAAATTGCGCTAGATTGAGTATAACATATATTATTGTTCTCGCCTAGTGAATTTTAACAAATTTTTTTATATTTTTTCCGTTTTGTTATACACTCCACTTCCCAAACACCATTTTCAGGCACCATATAAAGTCAATTGCCTCTTTTCCCTGCGCCGCGACAAGCTCCACACGCTTCCATTCCTCGTCCCCGACCTTGTAGCTTAGGTGCCCGACCTTCTGACCCTTCTGCACAGGTGCGCTTAGCCCTTTTACTTTATGAAGCGTGACGGTGATTTTCTCCTCGCCGTTCATCAAAAGACCTTCCCTTTGGCAAAGCGTCTCGTCCTGTAGCTCTGCCGCCTCCACCCCGACCGTTTCCACACAGCCGATTTTGTCCCCTTTTGCGCCCGTTACCTTGATATCCGCAAACGCGCTTTCGGGTATCTGCGCCTCCTCAAAGCTTCTGTAATCATAGTTTGCCAGCCCAAACTCCATCAGCGTGCGGGTATCGCTCCACTTATAGGTCCTGTGGTTTGGCCAGCCGCACGCAAGAAGCGCCACCACAAAGGTCTTTCCGTCGCGCTCGAGTGCCCCGACGTAGCAATACCCCGCCTTGTTTGTAAATCCGGTCTTTCCGGAAAGCGCCCCCGTCATCATGCCAAGAAAGGCGTTATGGTTCGTACAACGAAAGCTTCTTTTTCCTGCGGTATCTGAGAAGGAATGGGAGGGTGTTCTTGTAATTTCAAGGAATTTTTCTTTCTGAGGTGATTGTTTAATGCAGTAGGACATGACAAGCGCTAAATCCCTTGCCGTGGTAGAATGGAACTTGTCACCGTTGGTGGCGTCAAGCCCGTTTGGTGTGATATAGTATGTGTTTTCGCAGCCGATTTCCTCCGCCTTCTGGTTCATCAGCGCGGCAAAGCCTTCCACGCTCCCGCCCACGTGCTCGGCAATCGCCACCGCCGAGTCGTTGTGGGACTCTAACATCAGGGAATAAACCAAATCCCCAAGCCTGTACTG
Organism: uncultured Lachnospiraceae bacterium; assembly: GCA_947567595.1. Classification (GTDB taxonomy): domain Bacteria; phylum Bacillota; class Clostridia; order Lachnospirales; family Lachnospiraceae; genus COE1. The sequence goes on from CANOMQ010000017.1 coordinate 45,661, forward strand.
CTCCCCTTCCCTGATGTTTAGCTGCACATCGGGCATGGACGCCGCATATGCCGATACCGTCACTGTATCGTCAAGGCTTGCGTTCTCAAGTGTGACAATCAGCGTCATAATCTTTGTCGTGCTTGCCATCGCCATCTGTTCATGGCCGTTTCTTTCATATAAGACACGCCCTGAATCGGCGTCCATCAGCACAGCCGACTTTGCGTAAAGCATGAGCTCGTCAGCATACACATAAGCGCCCGCGCAATGCTTTGACATGGATAAAAACAGAACAATTGCGGCAAGAAACGCTGCGAATTTCTTTTTCATATTTTCATTTCCCTCTATAATAAAAGGTTTCATAAAAATATATTTTCCAAAAAACACAATTATGAGTTATGCGCCGAGCTTTTTGTTCAAATATGTAATCAGCATATCAACACCCGGCACGTTTTCGCCGCCTCTTGGGATAATGATGTCCGCGTATCGTTTTGACGGCTCCACAAACTCCTCATGCATAGGCTTTACGGTATTGCTGTACTGTGCAATAATCGACTCAATGCTCCTTGCGCGCTCTATCATGTCGCGCTTAATCCGCCGTATGAGCCGCTCGTCCGCGTCCGTATCGACATAGATTTTAATATCCATCAAATCCCGCAGCTCGCGGTTTTCCAGCACCAAAATCCCTTCCATGATAATCACGGTTTTTGGCGCAATCCGTATGGTCTCCTTTGCCCTGTTATGATTGCAGTAGTCATATGTGGGCATGTCAATCGGCTGTCCCTTGAGCAGCTTTCGCACATCCGCCGCCATTTTCTCCGACTCAAACGACGCCGGGTGGTCATAATTGAGCTTGCAGCGCTCCTCAAAGGGCATGTCGTCATGCGCCTTATAGTAATTATCGTGGCTGATTACGGCAATATCCTCGCCAAAATATTCCTGAAGCTTTTTGATGATTGTCGTCTTTCCCGACGCGGAGCCGCCTGCCACGCCAAGAACGCATATTTTCCGATCGTTTTCCATGCTGCCGTTTCCCCCTATGTAAAAATGTTAAAGTTTTAACAAGCTAAACCTCAACCCTGACGCCTGCTTCCGCTTCCTCCTGCGCCTGTTTTTTAAAGTCCTCAAGCTGTTCGGCGTCGAGCGTTGGCAAATCGCCCAAGGACTTTACGCCAAACGTCCGCAAAAACTCCTCCGTCGTGCCAAACAAAAGCGGTCTGCCCGGCGCGTCAAGGCGTCCAAGCTCCTGTATCAGGTTAAATTCCAAAAGCCTGTTCACCGCATGGTCGCAGCTTACTCCCCTGATTTTTTCAATCTCAAGCCTTGTCACAGGCTGCTTGTACGCGATGATGGAAAGCGTCTCCAAAAGCGTGTCCGACATCACGTATTTGCGCGGCGCCTTCGCAACCTTAATCAGGTATTCATAAAGCTCCGGCTTTGTGCAGAGCTGGAAGGAATTTTCAAGCTCCGCGATATAAATTCCGCGGTCACCCTTCTCATACCGGTCATTCATTTCGGCAATCACATCGCGGATTTCCTTCTCACTAAGTTCGAGCACATGGACAAGCTTACTCATTTCCACGGAGTCGCCCATCGCAAAAAGGACAGCCTCGATTACTGCCATTATTTTTTGATGTTCCTTTTTCGTTCCTGTCTTTTTTTCTTCCAAAGCTAACCTCATTTCTATCAAGCTGCAAGGTTTGATTTCACGCCGCAAGGCTTGACGTGATGATGATGTCCGCAAAGGCGCTCTCCTGCTCAATGGAAATCATGCCCTGCTTCATCATTTCCAGCACAGCCATGAACGTCACGATGATTTCCATTTTGCTGCCCTGTTTTTCCAAAAGCCGACGAAAGCTGAACCGCTTATGGTTTTTCACAAATTCCTCAATGTACTCCTGCTTTGCCTCAAGGTTGATTTCGTCCTTCTCAATCTTCCCAAAACGGCTTCTGATGGGATCAATCTTGTCCTCCTGACGGCGCATGACCGACTTGAAAATCTCGTTTAATTTTGCAAGATTCATGTCACCGACAAGCGTCTCGTAATCAATCGGCGCCTTATAATCGCGTACCTCCTTTGGCAGCATGGGCTTTTTATACCATGTCTTTGCCGCGTCCACCTGCCTGTCCCTAAGTTCAAACGCCATGTACTTATACATTTTATATTCCAAAAGCTTTTGTACAAGCTCCGCCCTCGGGTCCTCCTCCTCGCCTTCCTCGTTGACCTCCTTTGGCAGAAGCATTCTGCACTTGATGTCAAGGAGCGTCGCCGCCATCACAAGGAACTCGCTCATCACATTCATGTCCTCGCGCTGCATGTTGCGGATATAGTCGAGGTATTGTTCTGTTATTATCACAATGGGAATATCATAGATGTCGATTTTATTCTTTTCGATTAAATAAAGCAGAAGGTCCAGCGGACCTTCAAATACCTCAAGGCGTACGGATAAGCTCATACAAAAAACCTCCAATTCCATAAAAACCCTTTTTATTGTACATGGAATTGGAGGAAAATTCAAGGCAAACTGTTATTCGTTGTCTGCCGTCGGATTTTATAAATAATTTTCTGCTTCATCTGCTGACACGCCATATTCCTTTACGATCGCCTTTATAATCTCCGCATTCCCCTGACCGCAGCCGCGCAGAACCGTTACGATACTTTTTATCCCTTTCTGAGTTGCTTCTCTCGTTACTTCCCTTGTTACTTCTCTCGTAACCTCTTCTTTAACATTTTCTTTGATCTTATTAATCTCCGGCTCCATTATCTCCAACAATGCCTGACACATCTCCTCATCTCCTCTCAGTTCATCAACAACCTGTCTGTTTGCACTGACACTTACCTGCAGCACTGAATCCGCAAGTTCCCTGTCAAATTTCCTGTCCAGTTTTTCTATCTTTTCAAGCAGCCCTCTCATCTGCTCCTTCTGCATCTCACCCGACAACGCCCTCAGCCATATATGCGCTTCCTCGTTTAATTCCTTCGTGACAATAATCTGTGTTGGAAAGCAGACGTTATTTTCCACATAATATATCCCTTTATATGGGTTTGTAAACGTAATATCGTGTTCCTTAAAATATGCAAATAACCCCGTAGGCTTACGCTGGCGGAGCAATGACACCGTGATGTCGTTCGCCTTACGCTCGTCCACGGTCTTTCCATATGCTTTATACAGGCTTGCATATGCGCCCACTTTATAAAACGTATCAATGTCCAAATGCGCCTGCGGCGATTTGTATTCCACAAGATTATGCCCGCGGAACATTCTCCCGATTTCATTTGTAATCTGGATATCCGAATCCTTTTTTATAACCAGCAGGTCAACCTCCAATGGTTTTGTATTCAGGTTATATTCCTTATGGTACTCCAAATCCGCCCTGTTCTGCGCAAGCTCCAAGTCCATTGCCGACACAAACGCCGCGTGCCACTGTATCTTTGTATCTTCCATCATATTCTCCTTCGTTAATTACAGTATAACCGACACGAACATTTATTTCAAGCTGTTTTATCCGCTGCCGCTGTACGCCCCTTGCTTACCTGCGCGGTTTGAGCGTCACGGCATAGAGCTGCGCGGGGTTAAAAAAGCGAAACGGCAGCGTATGCGAGCCCATGCCGCGTCCAAGCAGCATGACCGCATTTCCTTTTCGAAAAATGCCCCCGTCATATTTGGGAAACAGCTTATACGACGGCGCAATCACACCGCCCAGCACGGGAAGACGCATAATCCCCCCGTGGACATGACCGGAAAGCACAAAATCCGCGCCCCATTTCACATACTCCTCAAAATAGTCAGGATTGTGGGCAATCAGCAGGTTACATTTGTCTCTCTCACATGCGCCAATCAGCCCGTCAAGATAATCCGCTTCCATCTCCTTTAATTTAAAATGGGCAAAATAATCCAACGGCAGCTCCAAGCCCGTTATCCTGATATGGTATTCCGAAAGTTCCACGCCTTCATTTTCAAGAAGCACAATGTTTTTCCCCGCCAGCTCCTTTTTCAGCAGCTCAAACTGGTTTCCAAATTTGTCATGCCGCTCTTTTATCTTTGTCTCATGATTTCCAAGTCCGTAATACACCTTAAAATCCCTTGCAAGCGCACAAACCAGCTCAATTCCCGGACGCATATCCTCGCCCACCCTTGAGGTCACCAAATCGCCTGCCACCACGATAAAATCGGGGTTTATTTTTTTCACCGCCTTGATAAACGGCGCATTGTTCTCTCCGTAAACCTTGTTGTGTACATCGGAAATTAATACAAACCTGCACTCCTTTTGCAATTTCGGAAGCAAAAGCTCCTCTTTGACAACCTCGAAACGGTTTCCGTCAATCAGCCCGATTGCAAGGAAAAAGGTAAAAAGCAGCGCTGCCATTATTACAATAATCAATCCCGTAATTCCTTCCTTATCCTGTCCTGTTGTTTTAGAACCTGTTTATATTTTAGTATAGCACATTTTTTGATGGAGCGCACCCTAAATCAGATACTTCCGGAAAACTCTTATCAGATAATCCACATAATATGCCTTTTCCACCGTCTCGGCAGCAATGACTGCCACGCTTCCGATTTCCTGACCATCAAGCGTATAAATGATTTTTCCGACCTCCTCGCCTTCGGCAACCGGAGCCTCCAAAAGCTCCTTGTACTGATAGCGTTTTTCAATCTTCGTAAAGTCCGCCCCCGTCACGTCAAGATACCGGAACACCCCTTTTGGTGTTATTCGGATTTCCTCTGATTTTCCGCCCGATACCTGTAACGGCGTAAGGATTTCCTTGTTTTCATCTGTATAAATCCTTGTCATCGCAAAGCCGTACTCCAGCATATTCCTTGCTTCCGCAAACCGGATTTTAAAGTCCGGCGCCCCCATCACCACCGCAATCAGGTCAATGCCGTCTTTGCTTGCCGTCGCGCTAAAGCAGTATTTTGCCGCGTTTGTTGAGCCGGTCTTTAGCCCGGTAGTCCACTGATACTGCTTCAAAAGCTTATTGGTGCTCGACAACGTAAAGTTCTTGCTGCCCTGCCTTGTCACATGCGTAATGTCTTCCATCCAAATGGTTGTATAATTATAAATCTGCGGATAGCGCGTAATCAGCTCCCTCGACATCACTGCCACGTCCCTTGCCGTGGTGTGGTGGCTGCTGTCCGAGGTCAGACCACAGCAGTCAAGGAAATGCGTGTTCGTCATGCCTAACGCAGCCGCCTTCTCATTCATCTGATTGACAAATTCCGCCTCGCTTCCCGCAATATACTCCGCAATCGCAACCGACGCGTCATTTCCGCTCGCCACCGCAATGCACTTGATAAGGGTATCGACCGTCTGTATCTCCCCTTCCTCCAAAAACACCTGTGAACCACCCATTGACTTTGCATAGGCACTTGTGCTGACCTCGTCCTCAAGCTTAATCCTTCCCTTTTCCAACGCCTCAAAGGTCAGCAGCAAGGTCATGATTTTGGTAATGCTCGCGGGACTCCTGACCTCGTCAGGGTTTTTCTCAAACAGCACCGTCCCTGTTGACGCCTCCACAAGGATTGCCGACGGCGAGCTTAAGCTAAGCGCCTCGCCCTGCGCATATGCCGTATTTCCATATAAAAAAGGTACAATCATCACGATAGCAAGTAATTTGCAAATAAAACGTTTCCAGCCTGTCATAAAATTTCCCGTGTCCGATTTGTTTTCTTATATGCAATTTATGCGTGCGCGGTCGGTTCTATGCAAACGGAACATCAAAAATGCAGGCTTTTACACCTGCACTTTCCATTTCATCTATCCACGTTTCCTTATCTTCTAATCAGCCTGTGATAAATCTCCGATAGTTCCTCTCTCATCCCTTCATTAATTTTCACCGACATCGCAAAGTGATAACCAAAATCAATCGCCGCCATCACACAAATCAGTGCAATCGTCTTAATGCCCCATTCAAAGGGCCATTTGTCCACAAAGCTCATTACCTTATCAAACAAAAACGTGATGATAATCACCGCGTAAAGCCCCCACGCAAGTGTGCTCTCAAGGCACACAACGCCCTTGTAATTGCAGAATTTTTCATTATAATCCCACCATACCTCGCCAAAGAGCTTCATCATCAGCCTTGCCACCAGAAACTCAAAGAGCGTCGCAAGCGCCGCGCCCACTATGTACAATATGACTACGTTTTGGGCAAGCGGATGCAGGATAATATAGCCAAGCGTCGCCCCGACACCATATATGGGACAGAACGGTCCAGTCATAAAACCCCTGTTGGTTAGCTTTTTATTACAAAACGACATATATATGGATTCCACCATCCAGCCAATAATGCTGAACAGGAAAAAACAGGCAATCAGATGATATAAATCATATCCTGCCAACTGGTACTTATACAACCACATAATAGTTTACTCCTCATAGACGAACCTGATATGAGTAAAAAATCCTTGACAAAAATAGCCAAGGATTTTACTTCCATACCAAAACGAATTAATTATATTTACGCTTTCTAGCCGCTTCAGACTTCTTCTTACGTTTTACGCTTGGCTTCTCGTAATGCTCTCTTTTACGGATCTCCTGCTGGATTCCCGCTTTTGCACAGCTTCTCTTAAATCTACGTAAAGCGCTGTCCAAAGTCTCGTTTTCTTTTACGATAACATTTGACATACTATCACACCTAACCTCCCTCCAGTCCTATTATTGTGTGCAAGACTGTTCGGGTATACTTAATCGCACATCTAAAATTATACCACATAATATGCATTCGTCAATAGGTTTTGAAAATTTTTCTGAATTTTCTGTTTTTCCCTATTTCACCTGCCCCGCAAGCACCGCTTTCGCCTCGGCAACCGCCTTGTCAATTCCTTCCGGATTTTTGCCGCCTGCCTGCGCCATATTCGGGCGTCCGCCGCCTCCGCCGCCGACAAGTCCGGCAATCCCCTTGATTAAGTTCCCGGCATGTGCGCCCTTTGCCATCGCGCCGTCCGTCGCCATCGCCACAAGGTTCACCTTCCCGTCAACGCCTGACGCGAGCACAACCACGCCCTCGCCAAGCTTTGCCTTCAACTGGTCGCCCAAGTCGCGCAGACCGTTCATGTCCACGCCGTCAACCCGCGTGGCAAGCAGCTTGATGCCGTTTACGTCCGTCACCTGCTCCATGACATTCCCAAGCGCGTCATGCGCCGCCTTGCTCTTTAACGCCTCGTTTTCAGATTGGAGCGCCTTGATTTCCGCCATCATGTGCTCAATCTTCTCCACAAGGTTTGCCGGCGTCGCCTTCGCCGCCTTCGCCGCCCGATGGAGCTCGTCCTCTATTTTCTTATAATAATCCAGCACATTTTCGCCCGTCAGTGCCTCAATCCTGCGCACGCCTGCCGCGACGCCGCTCTCCGACACAATCTTAAACGCCGCAATCTCGCCCGTGTTCTTCACATGCGTACCGCCGCAGAACTCCTTCGAAAAATCGCCCATAGACACAACGCGCACCTTCTCGCCGTACTTCTCGTCAAACAGTGCCATTGCACCCGTTTTCTTTGCCTCGTCCATTGTCATGACATTCGTTTCAACCTGAATATTTTCGGCAATCTTATCGTTGACAATCCGCTCCACTTTTGCAAGCTCCTCGGCTGTCATTGACTCAAAATGGCTAAAGTCAAAACGCGTCCGCTCGCCGTCCTGATAAGAACCCTTCTGCTGGACATGCGTGCCAAGCACCTCGCGCAGTGCTTTCTGCATTAAGTGTGTCGCCGAATGGTTCTTACAGGTCTTTGCACGGTTTGCGGCATCAACACATAACGTAACGCTGTCACCAACCTTGAGCATTCCCTTTGTCACCGTACCGATATGCGCAATCCGGTTTCCGACCACGTTTATCGTATCCTTTACCACAAACTCCGCGTCACCTGCCGTAATCACGCCCGTATCGCCGACCTGTCCGCCCATTGTCGCATAAAACGGCGTTTTTGCCACGATGACCGCGCCTGTCTGTCCGTCCGTGAGCGCGTCCACAATCTCGTCCTGCGTTGTCAGTGCCGTAATCGGCATTTCCATTGTCAGTGTATCATAGCCCGCAAATTCGCTTGTTATATTTTTGTCAAGCTGCTCATAAATCGTCGCGTCGGCGCCCATATAATTCGAAACCTTCCGCGCGTCATGCGCTTTTTTGCGCTGCTCGTCCATCGCCGCATGGAACCCGTCCATATCGACCGAAATGCCCTTTTCCGCAAGAATTTCTGTCGTAAGGTCAATCGGGAATCCATACGTATCATAAAGCTTAAACGCGTCGGCGCCCGAAAGCGTCTTTTCTCCCTTGTCTGCAAGCGCGCGCTCCATGTCCGCAAGAATTGTCAAGCCCTGATCAATCGTCCTGCTAAACTTCTCCTCCTCCTGCAAAAGCACCTTGAAAATAAAGTCCTTCTTTTCCTCAAGCTCCGGATAGCCGTCCTTCGAGCAGTTGATGATGACCTCCGCGATTTTCGCCGCAAAGCTTCCCTCAATGCCAAGCAGCCTTCCGTGACGCGCCACACGCCGGATTAAACGCCGCAGCACATAACCCCTGCCCTCGTTTGTCGGCATAATGCCGTCCGAAATCATAAACGTCGCAGAGCGCATATGGTCGGTAATCAGACGAATGGAAACATCCTTATGCTCGTCCGTCTCGTATGCCACACCCGCAAGCTCGCATACCTTGTCACGGATTGCCTTCATCGTGTCAATGTCAAACACTGTGTCCACATTCTGCACAACTACCGCAAGACGCTCCAAGCCCATACCGGTATCGATATTTTTCTGCGCAAGCTCCGCGTAATTGCCCTTGCCGTCGCCGTCAAACTGCGTGAACACGTTGTTCCAAACCTCCATAAAACGGTCACAGTCGCAGCCGACCTTGCAGTCCGGCTTTCCGCAGCCATACTCGACACCCCTGTCATAATAAATCTCCGAGCAGGGGCCGCAAGGGCCCGCGCCATGCTCCCAGAAGTTGTCGCACTCGCCCGTTTCGGGATCCCTGTAAAAGCGCGTGATTTTCTCGGCAGGCACACCGATTTCCTTTGTCCAAATGTCAAACGCCTCCTCGTCCTCACAATAAATGGAAGGATAAAGCCGCTCCGGCTCCAGCCCTACCACCTTTGTCAGAAACTCCCAGCTCCACGCAAGCGATTCATGCTTAAAATAATCCCCGAACGAAAAATTGCCGAGCATTTCAAAAAACGTCAGATGTCTTGCCGTCTTGCCGACATTCTCAATATCGCCTGTGCGCACGCACTTCTGACAGGTCGTCACGCGCCTCCTTGGCGGCACCTCCTGCCCCGTAAAGTACGGCTTTAACGGCGCCATTCCCGAGTTGATAATCAGCAGACTGTTATCATTGTGGGGTACCAAAGAAAAGCTTTTCATCGCCAAATGCTCCTTGCTCTCAAAAAATTCAAGAAACATTCTCCTAAGCTCATTTACTCCGTAGTTCTTCACAATTCATTCCTCCATACTTTGATATGATTTCTTTTTTCTATGATAAACCTAATAAAAGATAGGTCTTAGGACGATTTTTTCACCGTCGCAAGAATGCGGTCATTGTCAAGCTCCTTGCCTGCGCGCTTTGCAAATTCGCTCAGCAAATCCTCCACCGTCATGCGGGAGCGCACCTCGCCCGACACATCAAGCACAATTTTCCCGCCGTCCATCATAAGCGTACGGTTGCCAAGCGAGAGCGCTTGGTGCATATTGTGGGTGACCATGAGACACGTAATCTGCCGCTCGGCAACAATCTGCTTTGTCAGGTTCAAGACCTTTTCTGCCGTCGCCGGGTCAAGCGCCGCCGTGTGTTCATCTAACAGCAGGATTTTTGGCGTCACCATCGTCGCCATCAAAAGCGTCAGAGCCTGCCGCTGTCCGCCCGACAAAAGCCCCACCGGATTTTTCATGCGGTCCTCAAGCCCCATGTCCAAAAGCGCAAGCTGTTCTTGGACCTTCTTTTTGTCCGCCGCCTTTATCCTGCTAAAATACGCGTTCTTCGAGGTTGAGGCGCGCAGGTACGCAAGCGCCATGTTCTCCTCGATTGTCATGTGCGGCGCCGTGCCCTTTAAGGGATCTTGGAACAAGTGCCCGATGACCTTGCTGCGCACATACTCCTTTTGGTATGTAATGTCCTCGCCGTCTAGCATAATCAGCCCCTTATCGACAAAAAACGCCCCTGTGACCGCGTTAAACAGCGTCGATTTCCCCGCGCCGTTGCTCCCGACAATCGTTGCAAAATCGCCCTTTTCCAGCACTAGCTCCACATCGTCAAGCGCACACTTCTCATTCACCGTGCCGGGGTGAAAGGTCTTGCTGATATGCTTCATAATCAGCATGTTCTCACTTGTCATGACCTGCCACCTCCATCAGTTCCTTGATATAGCTTTGGTTCTGCGCCCGCGATAAGCGCCTTGTCTTGTAAAAGGACAGCTTCATCTTTAAATACGGAAACGCAATCGCCACCGCCACAATCAGCGCCGACACCAGCTTCAAGCACTCCGCCGGCACATTCAGACGAAGCGCGATTGCCACGATAAAGCGGTACAGACAGCTACCCAAAATAACACCCGTTATTCTCTTTGGCATACTGCCCTTCCCAATCAGCGTCTCGCCGATAATCAGACTTGCAAGCGCAATCGTCACCATTCCCGTGCCAAGATTGATGTCGCACGACTTCTGATACTGTGCAAGCAGTCCGCCCGAAAGCGCCGTCAGCGCGTTTGCCACGCAAAGCCCGATTGTAATCATGAGCGACGTGTTGATACTTGATGCGCGCACCATATCGGGGTTGTCGCCCGTTGCGCGGATTGACAGCCCAAGCCTTGTATTTAGGAAAACCGCCACCAGTACACCGATGACAATCACAACCACCGCCGCCACAATCAGCTTATACCAGCTTGTCGGCATTGCCGCCTTTGCCCATGTGAAAACCGAATCGCAGTTAAACAGATTTAAGTTGGACGCAAAGCCCATCACCGCGATATTGATTGTATAAAGTCCCGTGTTGACAATGATTCCCGCAAGAATGGACTGAATGCCCATTTTCGTCTGCAAAAAAGAGGTCACAAAGCCGGAGCAGACGCCCGCCGCCATCGCCGCAAACAGCGCAAGCACAGGGTGCCCCGCAATCGTCACGGACGCGCACACCGCACAGCCAAGCGTAAAACAGCCGTCGGTGGACAAATCCGCGATATTTAAAATAGAAAATGAAATAAACAGCGCAAGCGCCACAAGCGCATAGATAAACCCAAGCTCAAGCGCGCTCTGCACAATCGATAACGTAATGATGGAGCCCATGTTTCCCCCTATGTATCTTACTCAAATTCCTGTGCGGTAACGGTTTCGATTAACTGCGAACCCATTCCCTCCAGCACGGAATAGTCAATGCCAATTGCCTCCGCTGTTTCCGTGTTGATTGTGATGATACCGTCCGAAAGCGTCTTTACCGCCATTGTCGCAGGATTGGCACCGTTTACAAGCACATCAACTGCCATATCCGCCGTAACCGTGCCAAGATTTGCATAGTTGACGCCAAAGCCGCAGAACGCCCCGTTTAACGCAAACGAGTCCGCCCCTGTATAATGCGGGATTTTTGCGTCGGTAAACTTCTCAAAAATCGCAAGCTCCGCCGTCATAACCGTGTTATCCTGCGGCGTGAAAACCGCGTCCACCTGCTCTGCCACAAGCGCGTCCGCCGCTGCCTGCACCTCCGCCGATGTCGTACCCGTCTTTTCCACATATGTAAGTCCGTTTGCGTCGCAGTATGCCTTTGCGTCCGCAATTGACTGTATCGAGCCTGCCTGACTCTTGTCATATAATAACCCGACCTTCTTTGTATCGGGATTTCCTGCCATAATCAAACCGAAAATCGCCTCCGTGTCAATCGCGTCCGACGTTCCCGTAATGTTTGCGCCCGGCGCGTCATTCGAAGCCACAAGACCGGCGCCTACCGGATCGGAAACCGCTGAAAATACCACCGGAATCTGATTGTCCTCCGTCGCGTTCTGCATAATCATTGCCGCAGGTGTCGCAATCGGAATAATGACATCAACCCCGTCCGCCACCAAATCCGTCGCAATCTGATTTAAGACGGTTGCGTCTGCCTGCCCGTTATGCGTATAATCCGCAAAATCAAATGTCACGCCAAGCTCCGCTCCCTTTGCGGTAAGCTCCTCCTCAATCGCCTTCTCAATCTGATTTAAGGACGCGTCGTCCACGTACTGCACGATACCAACCTTATAAACCGTACCGTCGCCCGTCTGCGCAGGCTGTGTTTCCTCCGGTGCATTTGCCTGCTCCTGTGTCTGCGCGGGCGTCTGTCCGCCCTGCTGCGGCTGTGCGTCCTGCGAGCCTGCGCCGTTACTGCTGCCGCAGCCTGCAAGCGCCGCCGTCATGACCGCCGCCATCACCAGTGATACAACTTTCTTTTTCATAATAGTTCTCCTCCATTTTTGTTCATAAAAATTTCTTAAAAACGGGCAGACAATGTCTGCCCAAATAAGACCTCTTTTGTTTTAAAACGTAAACTTATCCGCAAAATAAGCGTCCAGCTCGTCAATCGGAATACGCACCTGCTCCATCGAATCGCGGAACCGCACTGTAACCGCATTGTCCTGCTCGGAATCAAAATCATACGTCACGCAGAACGGTGTGCCAATCTCGTCCTGACGGCGGTAACGCTTGCCGATATTCCCTCTGTCGTCAAACTCGCAGTTATATTTCTTGGAAAGCTGTGCGTAAATCTTCTCCGCACCCTCGTTTAACTTCTTGCTTAACGGCAGTACGCCAATCTTTACAGGCGCAATCGCCGGGTGGAAGTGCAGAACAGTACGCATATCGCCCTCGCCAAGCTCCTCTTCATCATATGCGGCACAAAGGAATGCTAACACAACACGGTCCGCGCCAAGCGACGGCTCGATAACATATGGTATGTATTTTTCCTTTTTTTCATCATCAAAGTACGACATATCCTGCCCCGACGTATTCTGATGCTGCGTCAAATCGTAATCCGTTCTGTCCGCAATGCCCCAAAGCTCGCCCCAGCCGATGGACGGGAACAAAAATTCAATATCCGTTGTTCCCTTCGAATAAAAGCAAAGCTCCTCCGGCGCATGGTCGCGCAGACGCATTTCCTCTTCCTTAATGCCAAGGCTAATCAGCCAATCGCGGCAGAACCCTCTCCAATACTGGAACCATTCCAAATCCGTCCCCGGCTCGCAGAAGAACTCCAGTTCCATCTGCTCAAACTCCCTTGTTCTAAAGGTAAAGTTACCGGGCGTAATCTCATTTCTGAAAGACTTACCAATCTGTCCGATACCAAACGGAATTTTCTTTCTCGACGTTCTCTGCACGTTCTTAAAATTCACAAAAATACCCTGCGCCGTCTCCGGTCTTAAATACACCGTATTCTTCGCGTCCTCCGTCACACCCTGAAACGTCTTAAACATCAGGTTAAACTGACGAATATCCGTAAAATTATGCTTGCCGCAGGTCGGACAGGCAATCTGCTTTTCCTCAATAAATTGCTTCATTTCCTCCTGTGAAAACGCGTCAATCGGCTTCTCCAGCGTAATACCGTTCTCACCCGCGTAATCCTCAATCAGCTTATCCGCACGAAACCGCTCATGGCACTCCTTACAGTCCATCAAGGGATCGGAAAAACCGCCCAAATGACCGGACGCCACCCACGTCTGCGGGTTCATCAAAATCGCGCAGTCCACGCCGACATTATACGGATTTTCCATGATAAACTTCTGCCACCATGCGCGCTTTACATTATTTTTGAGCTCCACGCCCAAATTCCCGTAATCCCAAGTATTGGCAAGTCCGCCGTAAATCTCGGAACCGGGGTAAACAAAGCCCCTGCTTTTTGACAATGCTACAATTTTGTCTAATGTCTTTTCCATCAAACTGTTCTCCTTTTCAACGCTCTTATTTATTGAAATACAATCATTCCATACCCGTCCATCGCGTCAACCTGCGCGCTCTTTTTTCCCGTCACGCTCACGCCGTCGCTCACGTAGAGGATTTCACCAAAGCACTCCACCGAAACCGGCTCATCATCGCTGCCGCGCTCCAAAATGACGATATGCGTATCGCCCATGCCAAGCAAATCGGATTTTGAAACGGTCTGCTTCGCATTCTTTTCCGACACCGCATTCAAAGTAACCTCCAGCCCATAGCCTGCGTTGTAAGCGTCCGAAATCGTCCCTGCGAAAAATCCGTCCGTGCTGCCCTCAATCGCCGCGGTATCCATGCCCATTTCCGACGCGTACATATAATCAAGGAAATAGTTGTTCCACCCCGCATACGCATTCCAGTCCCCAAACGTCATCTCAACTGCAAGCCTGTCCTCCTTATTTTTCTGACAGCCCTTTAAACGCACCTGTGCCTGCGCCGCCTTCTTCTGATATGCTGTAATCGACTCGTCAATCAGGCTTTTTAAGGCGTCCTCGCTGTAATCTTCGCCAAAGTCCTCAACCAGCCTGTACTCGATGCCACCGTCCTTTTTCAATGTGATTACGGACGCGCCCGCATAGCCGCTTGCGGCTTCGTCTCCCTTGACATTGTTTTTTTGCTCACCGCCGCCGCACGCACAAAGCCCCAAAGCCAAAACCGCGGCACACACCATAATCCTCACAAATCGTTTCATAATCTACCCCCACCCGGACATAAGCCTTATCCAAAATGCCCGCACACCTTTCCTTATCAAACGCGGATTATCCCAGCCGCGTCAGGAACAGTTCTTTATATTATATACAACTTATTCGATATTTTCAAGTATTTCAAGACTTTTAAACTCCTTATCAAAGGTTCTTTGACAGATTTTGCGGCAAAAATGCCCCAATTCCTCCAAAACCTGCGGCTTCACATCAAACGAAAAAAGCTTCTCCGCCGGCGTATTCATGATATATGTAACGGTATATGCCGCGCTCTCCCCCAGCAAATCACTGCCGCTTACCCCGGGAAATTCCCCGTTTAACATAATCGCCTTAAGCTCAAAGACGCACCGCACCAGCCTGTCCTCAAAACGCGCTGACGAGAGCGCCCGAAGGGACTGGTACAACAGCTTGAGCATACCGGTCTCGTCATTGTTTTCCCTTGTGTAATAGTCGCATATTTCAAGAAAGTACATTCCGTAATACGCCCCGATAAAATCATCGCGCAGCGCCTCGAAATAATTCGAAATCTCCGCCTCCGACAGATTGTACGAACTCCTGCCCGCAAAAAGCCGAAACTGCCCGAACGAAAACGGATTGGTCGGCGCCATAAGGCGGTTTCCCGGACGCCTTGAACCCCTTGCAAAAGCAGAAATCTTGCCGCGCTCCTTCGTTAAAAGCACCACCCGCCTGTCATATTCGCCGATTGGTTCCGACTTTAGTACAATCCCCGTAAAGACTACGAACTCCTGCATACCCGTACTCATGTGTCTCTCCTGACCTGTGTTCCTCGTTTTTTGTGTCAAGCTGCTCTTTATAGGCAAGATAATCGCTAATCTGCCCCGTCTGCATAAATCTGTTCCACTCGTCCTCGTACATCAAAACCCTTCCTTTTTTGTAAAAATTACAAAAGCCTATACCGTTAGGGTGTACCTATCACGAATTTTTATGCGCCGCTTTTACTCATTTTCCCGCGCGTCATACCCGAAATTTTTCATCAGGAAATCACTGTCCCGCCAGTCCTTTTTGACCTTTACCCAGAGCCGCAGATTGACATGCTGTTCCAGCAAATCCTCTATTTCAGGGCGTGCAAGCGAACCGATTTTCTTTAACATCTGCCCGCCCTTTCCGATAATAATGCCCTTATGCGACTCGCGCTCACAGATAATTGTCGCGTCTATATCCACAATTTTCCTTCCATATTTCATCTGCTCAATCACGACCGCCACGCCGTGCGGAATTTCCTCGTCAAGGTTTTGCAGCACCTTTTCGCGCACAAGCTCCGCCACAATCTGACGCGTGGGCTGGTCGGTAACGGTATCCTCGTCATAAAAGGCAGGTCCGTACGGAAGATACTTCATAATCTGCTCGATTAATACCTGCGTATTGTCATTCTTTAACGCGGACACCGGAACAATTTCCGCAAAGTCAAGCTGACTGCGGTATGCGTCGATATAGCCCAAAAGCTGCTCCTTTTTCACGGTATCAATCTTGTTGACCACAAGAATGACGGGCGCCTTGACCTTTTTTAGCTCGTCGATAATGTGCCGCTCTCCTGCCCCGATATAATCCGTAGGCTCCACCAGCCAAAGCACCACGTCAACCTCCTGTAAGCTGTGCTGCGCCACGTTCACCATATAGTCGCCAAGCTTGTTTTTCGCCTTGTGAATGCCCGGCGTGTCCACAAACACAATCTGCCCCTCGTCCGAAGTGTAGACGGTCTGAATGCGGTTTCTTGTCGTCTGCGGCTTCTTGGACGTAATCGCAATCTTCTGCCCGATGATACAGTTCATCAGCGTGGATTTTCCCACGTTTGGTCTTCCGATTAACGCCACAAAGCCGGATTTATAGTTTTCGTCCATTTGTCGTATCCTCATTTTTATTAATGGAATAAATTTTCCACTTCCATAAACAATTCTTTATTTTCCTCGATTGACTGCCCGTTTCCGACCACGCAGATGGCATTCTGCGCAAGCACCGCATCAACCAGTCCGGCAAGCGCCCTGATGTCCTCCTGCGTGCAGGCAAGAAGCTCGTTACGCTCCTTCTGCACATCTTCGTAATCCAAGTTGGTAAAATATGCGCTCGCAGAACGGCTTCCCTTGACTGACGGAGTCATCGGCACGTCCAAATCCGCGATTGCACCGATGATATACTTTGTCATCGTGCGCTCGTCGGCAGTAAACTCCCTTACATAATCCCCCGTCTTCTCATAAATGTCAACGGTTTTTTTCAAATTCGGGTCCCTGTATGACACAAGATAGCTGTCACCCGTCTTCCCGAAGCTGCACATACAGCCATACGCGCCGCCCTTCACACGCACGTTTGTCCAAAGATAATCATACCCTAAAATCACCTTCAAAACCCGAAGCGCACCCGTGTAGCAGTAATCTGTCCCTGTCCGGTAATTTCCCGCACGGCATACATACTGCACCTGCGCGGACGTTGAAAACGCCTCGTTTTGCAGCTTTGGCGTCACATGGAACCGCTCTTTTTTGACCTCCTGCGTAAACAGCATTTCGGTCACGGCAGGCAGAACGCGCACCAGCTTCTCATACCCTTCGTTTGTGGCAGTCAAATCCACCATCATGTTTTCCCGCCGGAAAATGCACTTGGCAAGCGCACCAAGCTTTTCAATCAGCGCGTCCTTACATGACGCAAAATCCGCCGTCAGCTTCTCCAAAAGCCTGTAACAGGGCAGTCCGCTCACAAGCTCCGAGACCGCCGCCGTCTCGCTGAAATACGACATCGCCCGCACCGCCGCAACCGAATGGGCAGAAGCCGTCATATTTCCCTGCATTCTTGATTTCAGCTCCTCCAAAATCTCAAGCACCCTGTCCGTGTCCGTAAGCTTCGACGACGTAATGATTTCATTCATCAGCTTAAGCGCCGGCTCCATCTCATCATACATCGCCTTCGTCTTGACCTCAAAGGTCAATTGATATTCCTCTAGGTTTTTCGCGTTCACATACGTATTCACGGAGCTTACAATCCCGCCCGTGTGGATATTCATTTCATTGTAAAGCTCCCCGTAGGAATAGCTGTCCGTATCAACATAGCCCAAAATGTTCTTTAATACCCCGATATAGCCGAACAAATCCGCCGGAATTTCGGACACGTCAAAAACAAGCTTGATATAGGCAATCCCGTTTGTCTGCACATCATGAAACAACACCTTTGTCCCGTGGGTTTCCCGAAGCTCGTTGATAAAAGGCTCCGGCTCCTTTTTCATGTCCGCCCTTGTGAGCATGGGAATTTTTGCCAAATCCTCCGGCGCGTCCTCTGCCTCCTGAAACGCGTTCAACGCCTGCGTTTTCTCAACAATCGCCCTAATCTGTGCGTCGCTTAGGCTGTCCTTATAGTCCGCAAGCTTTTTGGCAAGCGCCTCCTCCTTCTTTGCCGTAAGCCCTTCCTTTGGCGAAAGCACCAGCACGGACTTATGCTGGTTGTTGATAAGGTACTGCTCAATGAGCTTCTCATAATAATCCGTGTCAATCCGTTCCTTTAGCGTCTTAAATAAATCAATTGCCTCAATCATGTCAAACGGCATATGGTCGTCATAAAGCCATGAATCGAGCATTTGCAGCCCGTACATAAGCCCCTTTGGATACGAGCCAAAATCCGCCTCCCTGTAGCGGAACTCATAGTAGTTTAGTCCTGCAAGAAGGGATTTCTTGTCAATCCCCTCGCGCACAAGACGGCGAAGCTCCTGCTCAATCGTCTCCACAAACGCGTCCTTCTGCGCGTCATTTGCATTCTTTGCGACAATCGAAAAATATGGCTGATAAATGCCATTGTCATAGACCGAATAAATCTCCGTGCCGATATTTTTGTGAATGAGCGCAAGCTTTACGGGTGCTGCCGAGGCACTGCAGATGGCGTACTCCAAAATCTGCATGGCAAAATAAAGCTCCTTGTCAAGACTTGTGCCCACTACCATGTTATAGGAAAGATAGGTATTGTTCTCTAACGTCTCCCCCTCCATTACCGGATAGTCCTTCTGTATGAAAACAGGCTTTGCAAACGGCTTTTGCAGTGTAAGCTTAGAGTCAATCTCCAAGCGGTCAAAATGGCTTAAATACTGCTCGTCTATCCACGCAAGCTTCTCCGCCATATCCATATCGCCGTATAAATAAAGATAACTGTTTGACGGGTGGTAATACTTTCTGTGAAACTCCAGAAACTGCTCGTACGTCAGTTCGGGAATGACATCGGGGTCCCCGCCCGACTCCACACCGTATGCCGTATCGGGAAACAGCGAATTGACAACCTCCCTGTCGTTAATCTCGTCAGGCGCCGAAAACGCCCCCTTCATTTCATTATAGACAACGCCGTTTATCGTAAGCGGGGACTGATCGTCCTCCATCTCATAGTGCCAGCCCTCCTGCCAAAAAATTTTCTCTTCTTTATAAATGTTCGGGTAAAATACCGCGTCCAGATAAACGTGCATTAAATTCTGAAAATCCTTGTCATTGCAGCTTGCCACCGGATAAACGGTCTTGTCGCTGTAGGTCATGGCATTTAAAAACGTGTTCAGGGAGCCCTTCACAAGCTCCACAAACGGAT
The DNA here is from genome assembly GCA_947567595.1 of uncultured Lachnospiraceae bacterium. Taxonomy (GTDB): domain Bacteria; phylum Bacillota; class Clostridia; order Lachnospirales; family Lachnospiraceae; genus COE1. Next base: position 64,836 of record CANOMQ010000017.1, read on the forward strand.
CCTTGACCGGAAATTCCTTCGAACCGCAAAGCACCGTATGCTCTATGATATGCGGCACGCCCGTCGAGTCCGCAGGCGGCGTGCGAAAGCCGATATAAAACACCTTGTTCTCATCGTCATTGCTAAGGAGCGCAATCCTTGCCCCTGTTTTTCTGTGCCGCAGCAGATAGCTCATTGAACCAATATCGTCTATTTTTCTTTGTTCCAGCACCTCATAAGCCGTAAGCTCCTCTATTTTCTTCATTGTCTGATAAAAGCTCCTTTCCCTGTTCTCCAACCGTCTTTTTTATGATATATTTGTTCAGATATTGATAACCATCAGCGCAAGCTTGGAAATGGAAATGTCCTCAATCATCATCTGCTGCGCTTCCACCTTGTCCCGGTACTGCGTACAAAACTGCCTGACCGTGCAGGTCTTATGCACCCATTTTTCCTTCGTTTTACCCGACAAGCCCCGCTTTTGTTCCTGATAGCAGACACGCACCGCAAGCTTTAGCTGCTCGAAAATGCGGAAGGTAAACGACTGTGTGTCAAGCGTCATCAGGTGCGCGGATATGGTCTGCCCTAAATCCGCCTCCTTTGCAATGTGCCCGTTAATAATCGCCTTGAATTTAAACGGCACGTCGTCGCGCTCCATCATTTCAGTATAGCGCAGCTCCCTTCCAAAATATACGCAGCCCGTGTCCTGAATGACATATTTGAAATCATCGTATTGCACACTTTTATTCTGCATTCGTATCCCCTTCGATATAATCAATGTGGTCTGCGGAAAGCTTCACCGCCTCGTGCACCTGCTTCACCGTAAGCCCAAGCTCGTCCGCCACCTCCTTGGCGCTGACCTTGCGCAGCAGGCTCTCGTAAAGCTCCTTTGCCTTATCATTGACCTCGTTTACTTTATCCAGCACGTTTTCGCCAATCTCACGGTTGTCAAGGTCGTCCCCAATCGACGTCTCCATCGCGTCCATGACCATTTTCACAAGGAACCCTTCCACCTCGTCAATGCCATCGACGCACGCAAGCATTGTGACCGCCATCGACAGCGCAACGTTGCCTTCCCCGATTAAGTCCTCCACCAAGACTCCCTGTCCCGCGTAAAGCTTTGACAGCTCCACAACCTGCAGCAGGTAAACCTCCACAAGCCTTGCCTGTGCGTCTTTATCTCCAGCAAGCGCCGACATCATCACGGCACGCTTTTCCCCGTCCGTCACACTTGGCAGCTCCTCCAGCTCCTTTAAATACATTGCAAGGAAATTGACATCTTCGCCCAAAAGATGTTCCTGCGTATTTCCCGGCTCGTCAATGCCGATATGGTTTTGGTTCAGATAATCATATAATAACGCAAGCTGCTCCTCGCTAAGCTGCCATTTACCAAATTCCTCGTCTATCTGCTCCTGCGTCAGCATATTCCCCTGCAGGCGCGCCGTCTCCTTAAGCTGCCCCAAGCCTGCAAGAAATGCCTGTTGGTTTTGTTCCATCGACTCTGCATACTCCTTTCCCTACTGTTTTTTACTGAACATGTGTATGCGTAAACAGATGATCCTGACAATACTCATAATTCCCGTTGCACTTTGAGCAGAACCGGAACTCCGCGTCAGGATTATCCTCGCTGTTTTTGCCGCAGACTGCGCATTTGTGCTTTGCCACCGACATCGGACGCGCCTTTCTTACTTCCTTATTAAAGTCATGCCTGCGCTTCACCTCGCGCGGCGACATCCGGCGGATACCGCTCCTTGTCATGAGGAAAAATACCACAAAATTCAAAAGCGACGCCGCAATCACGACCTTGCCGATAATGTCCGTGTTTATCATGCTCCAAAGCAGCAGCACGCCGTACGCAATTCCAAGCCATTTGACCTTAATCGGCACAATAAACATTAACAGCACACGCGCCTCCGGAAAGGTCATCGCAAATCCAAGGAAAATCGACATGTTTACATAAAATGTGCTAAAGGACAGCGCAACCAGACTAAAATACGCCGACTCCCCGTAATAATTCATGAACAGGTTTAGATTAAAAACTGGCAGGTAGCTTAACCCCATCAGCACAAAGCTGCCAATTACCGTGAAAATCATTCCCATAAAAAGATAGACGTTATAGTAAAAGGTTCCCCACGTGCGCTCCAAGTCATTTCCCACGGAATAATAGAAATACAGCATGATAATCGTCAAAAGAGTCAGACGCTCCGGC
>CANOMQ010000018.1 GCA_947567595.1 uncultured Lachnospiraceae bacterium
ATTGATAAGACATTGAAAGAAATAGGTGATAGCACATGGCTAAGCTAGTTTCCAAGACGTATGCGCAGGCGTTGTTTGAACTTGCCGTGGAAGAAAACAAGACCGCCCCTTTTTTGGAGGAAACGGCGGGGCTTCTTGAGGTGATCCGCACAAACGCGGAGTTCGGACAGTTTATGAATCACCCGAAGATTCCGAAAGAGAGTAAAATCGAAGTGGTGAAGAACGTGTTCGGCGGTAAGCTCAGCAAGGAGCTGGTTGGTTTTCTTGTGACGATTGTTGAGAAAGACCGTTATGCTGAGATTGAAGGCATTCTCGGCGAGTTTATCGCGGCGGTGAAGGAATACAACCATATCGGCACGGCTTACGTGACAACAGCCATAGCGTTGAATAATCAGGAAAAACAGGATATTGAGAGCCGTTTACTTGCTACCACCAAATACGAGACTATCGAGTGTGTTTACGATGTGGACGAAACACTGATAGGCGGTATGGTGATTCAAATGGGTGACAGGGTTGTGGACAGCAGTATTCGGACGAAGTTGGATAAGCTGCAGCGTGAGCTGCTTGCGATTCAGTTATAACTGTGAAAAGAGAAAATAAATAGAAAGGTGCAGATCCATTATGAATTTAAGACCAGAAGAAATTAGTTCTGTGATTAAGGATCAGATTAAGAGATATGCCGCTGATTTGGAAGTATCGGAAGTCGGTACGGTTATTCAGGTGGCAGATGGTATTGCACGTGTACATGGACTGGAAAAGGCAATGCAGGGCGAGCTTCTTGAGTTCCCCGGCGAGGTTTACGGCATGGTCATGAACCTTGAGGAGGACAATGTCGGTGCCGTATTGCTTGGAAGTTCCAAGAACATTAATGAAGGTGATACCGTAAAGACGACGAACCGCGTTGTGGAGGTTCCCGTAGGCGACGCGATGCTTGGTCGTGTAGTCAATGCTCTTGGTCAGCCGATTGACGGCAAGGGTCCTATCGCAACTACAAAATATCGTCAGATTGAACGAGTGGCATCCGGTGTTATTACGAGAAAAGGTGTTGATACGCCGATGCAGACCGGTATTAAGGCTATTGATGCGATGGTTCCGATCGGAAGAGGACAGCGTGAGCTGATTATCGGTGACAGACAGACAGGTAAAACTGCGATTGCCATCGATACCATTATCAACCAAAAGGGTCAGAACATGAAATGCATCTATGTTGCAATCGGTCAGAAGGCATCAACCGTTGCAAGCATTGTAAAGACTTTGGAGGAGTTTGGCGCGATGTCTTATACGACAATCGTTGCCGCTACGGCGAGTGAGCTTGCTCCATTACAGTATATCGCACCGTATTCGGGCTGTGCGATTGGTGAGGAATGGATGGAGAACGGAGAGGACGTGCTGATTATTTACGACGACTTGAGTAAGCACGCGGTTGCATACCGTACACTCTCATTGCTCTTAAAGCGTCCGCCCGGGCGTGAGGCGTTCCCCGGAGACGTATTCTATCTGCACTCAAGACTGCTTGAGCGTGCATGCCGCATGAATGATGAGTACGGCGGAGGTTCTATCACGGCATTGCCGATTATTGAAACACAGGCGGGCGACGTTTCCGCATATATTCCGACGAACGTAATTTCGATTACGGACGGTCAGATTTATTTGGAGACAGAGATGTTTAATTCCGGTTTCAGACCGGCTGTTAACGCAGGTCTTTCCGTTTCCCGAGTTGGTGGTTCCGCTCAGATCAAAGCGATGAAGAAGATTGCGGGTCCGATTCGTACGGAGCTTGCCCAGTACAGAGAGCTTGCATCGTTTGCACAGTTTGGTTCGGATCTTGATCCGGATACCAAGGAACGACTGGAGCAGGGTGCGAGAATTAAGGAAATCCTAAAGCAGCCGCAGTATAAGCCGATGGCTGTGGAATATCAGGTTATCATTTTGTTTGTAGCGACGAAGAAATATCTGCTTGATGTGCCTGTCAGCGAGATTACGCGGTTTGAGGCGGAGCTCTTTGAGTTCCTCGATACGAAATATCCGCAGGTGCCAAAGGCAATCAGGGAAGAAAAGGTTATTTCAGACGAAACCGAAAAAACGCTTGTTGCAGCAATTGAAGAGTTTAAAGGACGTTTTCAATAAAAGAAGGGGGGACTGAATATTTATGGCCTCTATGAGAGATATCAAACGGCGTAAGGGCTCCGTACAGAGTACGCAGCAGATTACAAAGGCCATGAAGCTTGTTTCCACCGTCAAACTGCAAAGAGCGAAGGGACGTGCGGAGAAGTCTAAGACTTATTTTAAATGCATGTATGATACGGTGGTTTCCATGCTTTCCAAGGCAGGGGATATTAATCACCCGTTCTTAAAGCAGAATGTTTCCCCGAAGAAAGCGGTGATTGTGATTACCGGAAACAGGGGACTTGCAGGAGGCTATAATTCCAATATTATCAAGCTTGTCAAAGACAACGACTGGAATAAGGACGATTTGATTATTTACCCGATCGGAAGTAAGGGACGGGATACCTTTGCAAGGCTTGGCTATCAGATGGGAAACGACTACTCAGCGGCGATTGAGGAGCCTATCTATGCAGATGCGATGACAATCAGCAGTCAGGTGCTCAGTGATTTTTCAAGCGGTAAGGTAGGCGAAATTTACATTGTTTACACGGGCTTTAAGAATACCGTGACGCATATTCCGACAAGGCTGAAGCTCCTTCCGATTAAGATTGAGGACGAGCGCAGCGCTGACGACAAGGCGGTGCTGGATTTTGAGCCGGAGACGGAGGAAGCGATTGACTTGATTATTCCGAAGTATATCACAAGTCTGATATACGGGGCAATGGTCGAGGCGGTTGCGAGTGAAAACGGCGCCAGAATGCAGGCGATGGACAATGCGACCAACAATGCGGACGAGATTATTTCGAATTTGTCGCTGCTTTACAACAGGGCGCGTCAGAGTGCGATTACACAGGAATTAACAGAGATTATCGCGGGTGCTCAGGCAATTTCATAAAAACGCCAAGGTGTTCTTGCACTTCGTGAAAATAATAAGTAGAGAGAGGAAACAAAGAAATGGCAGATAAGATAATTGGTAAAGTTACCCAGATTATCGGTGCGGTTCTTGATGTGAAGTTCAGTGAGGGACAGCTTCCTGAGCTGAATGACGCGGTTAAGATTACAAGGACGGACGGCACGGAGCTGACAATTGAGGTTGCGCAGCATTTGGGTGATGATACGGTAAGATGTATCGCCATGGGACCGACGGACGGACTGGTAAGAGGGATGGACGCTGTTTCGACAGGCGCGCCGATTACGGTTCCTGTTGGTGAGAGTACGCTTGGACGTATGTTCAACGTACTTGGCGAACCGATAGATAATAAGCCTGCCCCTGCGGCACAGGGCTATGAACCCATTCACAGACCTGCGCCGACATTTGAGGAACAGGCAACTTCGACGGAAATGCTTGAAACGGGTATTAAGGTCGTTGACCTGCTCTGCCCTTATCAGAGGGGTGGTAAGATTGGTCTGTTCGGCGGTGCCGGCGTAGGTAAGACGGTGCTGATTCAGGAGCTGATTACCAATATCGCGAATGAGCATGACGGATATTCGGTATTTACGGGCGTTGGTGAGCGTACGAGAGAAGGTAATGACCTTTATAACGAAATGACGGAGTCCGGCGTTATCAGCAAGACGGCGATGGTATTCGGACAGATGAACGAGCCGCCCGGGGCGAGAATGCGAGTTGGTCTGACAGGACTGACGATGGCGGAGTATTTCCGTGATAAGGGTGGAAAGGACGTGCTTCTTTTCATTGATAATATTTTCCGTTTTACACAGGCTGGTTCCGAGGTTTCGGCACTGCTTGGACGTGTGCCTTCTGCCGTGGGTTATCAGCCGACGCTGCAGACGGAGATGGGCGCTTTGCAGGAGCGTATTACTTCGACAAAGAACGGTTCTATCACTTCAGTACAGGCTGTTTATGTGCCTGCCGATGACTTGACTGACCCTGCTCCGGCAACGACGTTCGCGCATTTGGATGCAACGACCGTGCTTTCGCGTTCGATTGTGGAGCTTGGTATTTATCCTGCGGTTGATCCGCTTGAGTCTACATCGAGAATTCTTGACCCGCGTATCGTAGGTCAGGAGCATTATGAAGTAGCGCGCGGCGTGCAGCAGGTACTTCAGAAGTATAAGGAATTACAGGATATTATCGCAATCCTCGGTATGGACGAGTTGTCAGAGGAGGATAAGATTACGGTAAACCGTGCGAGAAAAATCCAGCGATTTTTGTCGCAGCCGTTCCATGTTGCGGAGCAGTTTACGGGTATGCCGGGTAAGTATGTACCGATTGCGGAGACAATCAGAGGCTTTAAGGAAATCATGGAAGGAAAGCATGACGATATACCCGAGGGACATTTCTTAAATGCCGGAACAATTGATGACGTAGTGGCAAGAGCCAAATAGGAGGTGCTGCTATGGCTGAAAAGTTCAAGCTTACAATTGTGACACCTGACCGTGAATTTTTTAACGAAGAGGCGGAGATGGTGGAGTTCAATACAACGGAGGGCGAAATCGGTGTCTATGCGGGGCATGCGCCTTTGACGGTGATTGTGAAGCCCGGTATTCTGACGATTACGCAGGGGGAGCGCGTGCGCAATGCGGCGCTTCATGCGGGATTTGTGCAGATTCTTCCGGAGGAGATTACGATTCTTGCGGAGATTATTGAGTGGCCGGAGGAGATTGACAAGGAGCGTGCCGAGGAGGCAAGACAGAGAGCCGAGGGCAGACTTGCCGAGCGAAGCGCGAATATTGACCTTGACAGGGCTCAGGCGGCGCTGATGAGGGCGGTTGCGCGTATTAATGCCGCTGCATTGAAATAAAGGATATTGACTTTGTGGGAGCCATTGTCTGAGGAGGGACTTAGACAATGGCTTTTCAAAACAGACGGTAAGGGAGTGCAAAATCAAAGATTTTACACAGCGGAAATGGAGGGCTGTTATGAAAAGTGCAAAAAAGAGTTTGAGAATGTTGGCAGTTGTGTTGGCGCTTGCAATGGCGGTTGCGTTCGGTATGCCGGGGAATGTGATGACGGCGCAGGCAAGGAAGACGTATCATATTACGGCGAAGGCGGCTGCGGGGGGCGGCATTACTGATGAAGGGACGCATAATGTAAGGGAAGATGATGATAAGACGTACCATATTTACCCTGATCCGGGGCACCGGGTAAATTATGTTACAATTGACGGGAAAAATATCGGGGCGGTTACGGAATATACATTTGAGGACGTTGACGACGACCATGAAATCTGTGTGTATTTTATTTCGGGCACGGCGGAAAGCGCTGTCAGCAAAAAGTCTCTGAATGTGCTGGGAAGCTTTTCCTTAAAGAACGGTTCGGGTTCCTATGCGCCCAATACGAAGGTGACGGTTGACGCCGGAGTGGTGGCAGGATTTCGGTTTGCAGGGTGGACTGCTTCGGACGGGAGGATTTATCCGTCGGCAGTGACGACCATTGCTATGCCGAAGTATGATTTGATTTTGTATGCGAACTGGGTCGCGGAGGGCATGGACGGCGTGATGAGTCAGATTGCCACGACGAACCTGAAGGACGAACAGATATTTGGATGGGCGGCGATAACGGACAAGCTTGGGACGTTTACGGCGAAGGATTTGCAGAACGGTTCGGGCAACACAATGAATATGAGTATTGGCGGCTTTAATTGCTATGTTGATGCGGCGGCGATTGCTGTTTTAAATACAAGACCGGGCATGGCGCTGAATGTTTCGTATGGCGCGGACGCAAGCTTTACGTTCTATGGCGATATGGATAATTCGCTGTTTTTCGGGACGGAGCTTAGTTATATGTGTACGACGAAATCCGTGGGCGCGGTGCATGAGAAGGAAATTCATTTTGCGGAGCCGGGGGTAATCGGTACGGCGGTTACGGCGAATGTGCTTTTGCCGGAGGCGGTTGCCGGTCAGGCGGCGTATGTTTATCTTGTTGACGCAAACGGGAATGAGGCGTTGTATCTTCCGGTGGTTGTTGACGGGGCAAACAGGGTGAGTGTGCCGTTGTCGGCGAAGGTGGATTTTCGGATAAAATATTAATTACGAACGAATAATCAGGGAAATGCATATGATAATCATAAAAACGAGGAGCTCGAAAAATGGATTATTATAAAGCATTTCCTTTTTATATGGGGTACCGCGATACTTCCTACAATAATATTCCGTATCAGGGCTATGGACAATGGAGGGCGCAGGCTGCACAGCAGTCTATGGGGCAGCCGATGATGCTTCCGGAGGACAGGATACTGGAGGATATGGAGTATCTGCAGCAGATGTACCCTACGTATGCGAAAAATTATCAGGGTGTAATTAGCAGTGTGGTTGATAAAATGGATTACGACGGTAGCTTTATCTATGACCAGTATCCTGACAAGTTGAGCATACAGCGTATGGTGGCGAGCGTGATGACCGTGATTAAGGCGAACGAGGACAAGGAGCATGTGGGCGGCGAGGTGAAAAAGAGGCAGGAGATGGAGCTGGAGACGCAAATGCAGATGGAGGCGGATACGGAAACGGATACGGTGAATGCAGGTGCGATTGTGACTGCCGATACGCTGACGGAGCGGGCGCCGTGGGGTGAGAAGGAGCCGTGGATTCGAGAGCTTGTGACGGTTCTGATGTATTATGAAATCCTTGCGCACAGGAAGCGCAGGCAGAAGAAATATTGGGGCATGTCGATTTAAGCGCACGAGTAGGGAAGATAACTTCCCTACTCAATTTTTTTGCGCGCGGAGAATAGACTCTCTGCCAGATTAGGAATAGAAAGTAAAAATCTGAATTGATATATACACGCGAAACAGGTATAATGTCAATATGATAAAACATTCAGAGCACTAGCTTAATCAGTGCTTTTGTACAGGGAGGAAAAGAACTAATGTTTGACAGACTGAGAGGAATGCAGGAGCAAAAAGCGGCGCTAAAACGTGATGAAAATCATTTTAGCAGAATGCTTACAGGGATTACGAAGGAGCAGTTTGGTTTGGAAATCGGACCGTCGCTTCGCCCCTGTGCGCCAAAAAGCGAGGGGTATCATGTAGAAATCGTAGATTGGTTAAGCCGGGAAGCGTTGATTGAAAAGTATCAGGGCATGGGGCTTGACACGAGCCGGATTGAGGAAGTGGATTATATATGGGACGGGCGTTCATACGCGCAGGTGACGGGAAAATGTGGCAGTTATGACTATATCATTGCGTCCCATGTGATTGAACATGTGCCGGATTTTATCGGGTTTTTAAAGGACTGCTCTAGTATGCTCAAGCCCAACGGTATTTTGTCGATTGCCGTGCCGGACAAGCGGTTTACGCTGGATCATTTCCGAATGGTGACAACGACGGGAAAGGTTATCAATGACTATCTTTCGAATGAGCAGTATGGCTCGATGGGGGCGCTGACGGATTACTGGAACCATGTTGTCCGTAGGGACGGGCTGGAGTCGTGGCCAAGAACGCAGGATAAAAAAATCAAAAAAGAGTATGCGTTTATTCATGATGAGGAGTTCAACCGTAAAAACTATAAGGAAAGCGTAGGGGTAAAGGGCGCCCGCGATTTTCACCAAAATGTCTTTACGCCGGCATCGTTTGAGCTGCTGATTTATGAGCTGTGGGAGTATGATTTGATTGATTTGAAAATAGAGACCTTGTATGACACGACGGCGGAGGAGTTTATCGTGTCAATGCGAAAAGCGCAGCAGCGTCCTGTGATGACGGACGAGGAGCGTATGGAGCTGATACGCAGGGCATCCCGTGAGAATGTAATAGATTGATAAGAAGCAGTAAAATTGCAAATAAAGGAGGAACTGCAAATGCAAAAATGGACACGTGTTCTATATCAGCCGGGTATTGCGCTTAGTGAAAATGGCGAGAGGGTGACAGCTTGTAAAAAGCATATCGCGCTTTCAAAGGAGGCGGCAAAGGAAGGCATGGTTCTTCTGAAAAATGAAGGAAATGTCCTTCCGCTTGCAAAAGGGAGCAAGGTGGTGCTGTTTGGAAAAGCCAGCTTTGATTATGTGCGGGGCGGCGGCGGAAGCGGCGAAGTGACGGTTTCTTATGCGAGAAATCTGTATGAAGGTCTGAAAATTATGAAAGACAAGGTGACGGTATTTGAGGAACTTTCGGCTTTTTACCGCGATAATGTAAAGGCGCAGTATCAGGCGGGAAGGGTTCCGGGAATGACGATAGAACCGGAGATTCCGGAGGCGCTGTTAAAAAAGGCAAGGGCATATACGGACACGGCAATTATTACGATATGCCGTTTTTCCGGTGAAGGCTGGGACAGAAAAAGCATTGTGGATACCGAGAACAAAAATCTATGTGAGAGTGAGAAAGAAATGGCAGAGCGTTCCGCAGAGATATTTGAAGATGGTGATTTCTGTCTGACACACGCGGAACAGGCAATGGTAAATGCAGTAAAGACAAGCTTTGATAAGGTGATTGTCGTCATGAATGTCGGCGGCATGGTGGATTCATCATGGTTTTATGAGGATAGCCGCATACAGTCTGTGCTGATGGCATGGCAGGGCGGTATCGAGGGCGGTCTTGCGGCGGCGGAGCTTCTGACGGGGGAGGGAAATCCGAGCGGCAAGCTTGTGGACACTTTTGCAAAGGAGCTGGATGATTATCCGTCTACCGAAAATTTCCATGAGTCCGAGCGCTATGTGGACTATACGGAGGATATCTATGTGGGATACCGCTATTTTGAGACAATTCCCAATGCGGCAGACAAGGTAAATTATCCGTTTGGATTTGGGCTTTCCTACACAGACTTTGCGCTGAATGCGGGGGCGGCGTATGAGGAAAACGGCAGGATTTATGTGCCTGTGATGGTCACCAATGTCGGCAAAACGGCAGGAAAAGAAGTCGTGCAGGCTTATTTTGGCGCGCCGCAAGGAAAGCTTGGAAAGCCGGCAAAACAGCTTGCGACATTTCAAAAGACAAGGCTGTTACAGACAGGGGAGAGTCAGAACGTGATCCTTTCATGGGAGATTGACAGCATGGCGTCCTATGATGACCTTGGAACGATTAAGAAGTCAGCCTATGTTTTGGAAAAGGGAAGCTATTGCTTTTACGTCGGGGTATCGGTACGCGATGTCGTGGAGCTGCCATATCATTATGAAGTGCAGGAGGGCAGGGTGGTGCGTCAGTTGTCCGAAAAATGTGCGCCGACAAGCTTAGGGAAAAGAATGCTTGCAGATGGAAGCTATGAAGCGCTGCCTATTACGACGCCTGTTGAGACAGATGCGAATGCATTGGAGCCGCTGCCTGTTGAAAAGACAGACGGTTTTGCACCGACGGTACGGGCGAGGGGACGCTATCATTTGTGGCGCAATTCTTTGGCACAGCAGCACCATTTCTTAAAAGAGGTGGCAGAGGGCAATATCACTTTAGATGAATTTATGAGCCAGCTTTCCGACGAAGACCTTGCACATCTTTTGGGCGGACAGCCAAATACAGGGGTTGCCAATACGTTTGGGTGGGGAAACCTGCCGGAGTATGGTGTTCCGAATGTGATGACGGCAGACGGACCGGCGGGACTGCGGATTGCGCCGGAATGCGGTGTCTGCACGACGGCATGGCCTTGCGCGACACAACTTGCCTGTACGTGGAATGAGGAGCTTGTGGAACGCGTCGGCGAAGCAGGAGGGGCGGAGGTTAAGGAGAACAATATAGCAGTGTGGCTGACTCCGGCAGTCAATATCCACAGAAGTCCTCTGTGCGGGCGCAACTTTGAGTATTATTCCGAAGACCCGTTCCTGACCGGAACGCTTGCGGCGGCGATGGTGCGCGGTATCCAGAGCAATCACGTCGGTGCGGCGGTGAAGCATTTTGCCCTCAACAATAAGGAGACAAACCGCAAAAACAGTGATTCGAGGGCTTCCGAGCGCGCTATTAGGGAACTTTACTTAAGAGCGTTTGAAATCATTGTGAAGGAGGCAAAACCGTGGGCAGTGATGTCCTCCTACAATATTGTAAACGGGCACCGCGCATCTGAAAACAGGGAGCTGTTGGAGGATATTCTCCGCGGGGAGTGGGGATTTGACGGCGTGGTCACAACGGACTGGTGGACAAATGGCGAACACTATAAGGAAGTCAAGGCAGGAAATGACATCAAGATGGCGACCGGATTTCCGGAGCGCTTGTCAGAAGCCCTGCAGAAAGGAATTCTTACCCGCGGCGATATGGAAATCTGCGCAAAAAGGGTGCTGGATCTGATTTTGAAAATAGATTAAAAAAAGCACTTATGAGCAATTTTAATAATTTGGCGTTAGCTGGACATACTAATTGCAGAGCTGCAATATCCGATACAATTGCGTTTTGCGGCAAGGATTGTCTTGCAATATGGAAAAAGTTGACATAAATAATATTAAAAAAAGATGAATTTCATTGACTAACTTGCATTGAAAAGTTATAATAGAAGCACCGTGCAGCCGGGGCGGTAGCGGTGCCCTGTACCATCAATCCGCTATAGTTGGGGTGATGAACGGCATGAGGGTCTGCGTTTGTGTAGCTGCCCTTTATAAGCGGCGTTGAAGTTTGGGTCTCACGCAATATGTGCCATCGAACCGTGTCAGGATAGGAATATAGCAGCACTAAGGTGGATTTCGTATGTGCCGTGAGGGTGCCTGGCGGAGCAGGCTGTAAAGGTAACGTGCATGGGCATAGGGCTCGAAGCCGTTCGCACGGTATTAAGACAAGCATTTGTCAGGACAAGTATTGGACAAGCGATTGTCTTGAAAAAAGGGTTATAAAACGGATTTTAAACAAAGGGGAGAAAAATCATGAAGAAAATGAACATGAAAAAGGGCATGGCATTATTTATGGTAATGGCTTTGGCAGCTTCTGCAATGACTGCCTGCGGTAATAAACCAAGTAATGAAGAGCCTGCAACGGAAATTGATTTTAACGACATGGGAAATTCGGCAGACAGTTCTGAGCCTGCGACGGAGGAAGCAAGCACGGACAGCGCACCGGAGGAGGAGACGCGCGAGGGCATGTATCGCAGCGAGATTACGAACGAGTGGATTGACGAGAGCCTGAAGGATCAGCGCCCGATGGCGATTATGGTAGATAATGAGTCCACTGCGCTTCCGCACTACGGCATGACGGAGGCGGACGTGGTTTATGAGATTATGAACAGCACGGCAAACGGCAGGATTACGCGTTTTATGGCGATTGTGAAGGACTGGGGCAAGATTGAGCAGTTTGGCAGTATCCGAAGCACAAGACCGACAAACATCATGCTTGCGGCAGAGTGGAATGCGGTGCTTTGCCATGACGGCGGTCCGTTCTATGTAGATGAGTGGCTTGCAAAGAAGTATTCCGCAAACTTTAGCGGCGGTTTTACCCGCGTAAATAATGGAAAATCGAGAGAGTTTACCGAGTATGTCTGCACGGGCGATTTGGACAAGAAGTTTAGCAATTCCAAGTACAGCACGGAGTATAATGAGTTTTATCCCGGTCAGCACTATTTCTTCTCAGATACGGAGATTGATTTGTCAGATGTCGGCGATACAATTGACTGCACGGAAATTGAGCTTCCGTTCCCGCACAACAGTTCGAGACTGGAGTACAACAGTGAGACCGGAACGTATGATTATTTTGAGTATGGAAAGGCGCACACCGACCCGCAGCACGGGAATGCGCAGCTTACGTTTAAGAACCTGCTGATACAGAATACCACGTTTTCACAGCTTGATGAGAATGGTTATCTGATTTACAATGCGATTGACTCCGGACGTGACGCGTATTATATCACAAACGGCAAGGCGATAGAGGTAACATGGATTAAGGCAGGCGAGAGCGAGCCGACGATTTACTTGGATAAGAAGACGGGCGAGCAGATTGAGCTGAATACGGGTAAGACGTATGTGGCGCTGGTTCCTTCTGATTCTTGGGACGATGTGGTCATAAAATAATAAGAAAAATAAACGGGTACTCGGTACAGGGTATCCGTTTTTGTGCTATGATAATGGTAATGGCGGCAATAGGGGATAGAACACCAAACGCAAATCGGAGGTTATTGAGATGACAAGGGAAGAAGCGAGAAAAAAAGCGGAGCATTTAGTAAGTCAGATGACACTTGAGGAGGCTGCGTCACAACTGCGCTATGACGCACCGGCGATTGAACGGCTGGGCATTCCTGAATATAACTGGTGGAACGAGGCACTTCACGGCGTGGCCCGTGCGGGAGTGGCAACCTGTTTTCCGCAGGCTATCGGTTTGGGGGCGACGTTTGATACGGAGCTTGTGCTGAACATAGCAAAGGCGATCGCATTGGAGGCGCGGGCAAAGTATAATACATATTCCGCGCATGGCGACAGGACGCAGTATAAGGGCGTTACAATGTGGACGCCGAATATCAATATTTTCCGGGACCCGCGGTGGGGACGCGGACAAGAGACTTATGGAGAGGATCCGCAGCTTACCGCGCAGATGGGGTGTGCGATGGTTAATGGCTTACAGGAAAAAAAGGACGGTTTTATGACGACGGCGGCGTGTGCAAAGCATTTTGCAGTGCATTCGGGACCGGAGGCATTGCGCCATGAATTTGATGCAGAGGTGTCGAAAAAGGATTTATGGGAAACCTATCTTCCCGCTTTTGAGGCTTGTGTGAAGGAGGCGGGAGTGGAAGCGGTCATGGGCGCTTATAACTGCACAAACGGCGAACCATGCTGTGCGCATACGTATCTGATGAATGCTGTGCTGAGGGGAGAATGGAAGTTTGAAGGACATTATGTTTCAGACTGCTGGGCAATTCGGGATTTTCATGAAAAGCATCATATCACCGAGGCGCCGGAGGACTCGGTATCGCTTGCACTTGGAGCGGGGTGCGATTTAAACTGCGGGTGCACGTATCAGAAAATTTTAAATGCATATGAACAGGGAAAAATAACGCGCGAGGAGATTGACAAAAGCGCGGTGCGGCTTTTTACGACAAGATACCTGCTGGGACTTTTTGACCAGTCCGCACTTGACAAAATTCCATACAGTGTGGTGGGTTGTAAAGCGCATTTGGAGCTTGCGTATCAGGCGGCGGTGGAAAGCTGCGTGCTGCTAAAAAATGACGGCATACTGCCGCTTGAGAAGGGGAACTATAAGACAATTGCGGTGATTGGACCGAATGCGGACAGTACGGCTGCGCTGGTGGGAAACTATCATGGTACGCCGCCAAGAACCGTTACGCTTTTGCAGGGCATCAGTGATTATTGCTTTGAAAATAATATAGAAGTCCATTATGCGCAGGGCTGCCATCTGTTTGACAATACGCCGCCAAAGAAGCCGCATTTGGGATATTTTGTGACGGAGGGTGTGATTGCTGCCGAAAACGCAGACCTTGCAATCCTCTGTGTCGGGCTGGATGCCGGCTTGGAGGGGGAACAGGGCGATACGGGAAATCAGTTTCCAAGCGGTGACAAGCTTGATTTGCTTTTGCCCGAAGCGCAGCGTGTGCTGATTGATGCAGTGGCAAAGACGGGGACACCGTTTATTCTGCTCAATGCGTCGGGAAGTCCGGTTGACTTGTCGGCTTATGAAGAACAGGCAAAGGCAATTTTGCAGGTATGGTACCCGGGCGGCGAGGGCGGACGCGCGGTGGCGGATATTCTGTTTGGAAAAGCGGCGCCGCAGGGAAAGCTTCCGGTTACGTTTTACTATAATGAGAATGATATTCCTGCGATAACGGACTATGCAATGACAGGGCGGACGTACCGCTATCTGACGCAGAAGCCGTGGAAGCCGTTTGGATTTGGGCTTACATATGGAGAATTAAGAATAGACAACGTGCAGGCTGCGGGGCTTTGTGCAGAAAAGACGGACGAAGGCGGCTGGCATATTGCGATGACGGATAAGGCAATGTACCGGGAGGCATCACAGAAAGGGCTTGCAATAACAGTATCATGTACTGCAGAATATGACACTTGTGTCAGTGAGGTTCTACAGGCTTATGTCCATGTGAACGGAACGGGCAATGAAGTGCCAAACGCAAAGCTTGCGGCGTTCGGGCGTATTTCGGCAGCACCGGGGGCGGAAACGAAAAAGACGCTTATCATTCCTGCAAAAGCATTTACGACCGTTGATAATGAAGGCATAAGGGCTGCGGACGGGGACGGAGCAGACATTTATATTGGATTTTCGTCGCAGAAATAATAGGATTACCAAACAAATACCATATACAAATGCAAAAAAACTTGGTACAATAGTCTTTGAGTTGGTACAAAGGAGAGCGGATTATATGGAGATGGATTTGAATATGACCTTTGCGATTTTAGGAATCGAAATCACAAAGGACGAGAATTTAATTCGCAGCGCATACCGCATGGCGCTGCCGGCAAACAACCCTGAGGAAAACCCTGAGGGTTTTAAGTCGTTGCGGGAGGCGTATGAGAATGCGCTTGCATACAGCCGTACACCGGACGAGGAGCAGGAACAGATAACGGCTGAGATGATTGATACAAGCACGCCGATGGGGGCTTTTCGGGCGAAGCTTGACGATATTTACAAAAGTATTTCTGCCCGCATTAATCCGGCATCTTGGGAGGAGCTTTTAAAGGACGAGGTGTTTGATGGGCTTGACAGCTACGATGAGGCGAAGTGGGCACTTTTTATCTATTTGGCAGAAAATTACAGGATTACGCACGAAACATACGTTATGCTGGACGGCTATTTTCACATACGGGACAACGAACAGGAGTTCAAGGAGCATCTTCCGGTCGGGTTTGTGGATTTCATGATTTCCAATATTAACAATCCCAGCGGCGGCTATTCCTATAGCTGGATGCAGATGCTCAAGGGTGCGGACGACGCGGACTATGATGCATTTTTTAATTATATTTACGAGCTTGGCGGTGAGCTGAACAATGCGGAGAGCACGCGTGCGGGCGATTTAATCAAAGCGATTGACGCGCTTGGCATCTGGCACCCGCATTATGCGATTGACAAGGCGGAATGCCTGCGCAGGGCAGGAAATGTAGACGAGGCGCTTGCTATCGTGACAGAGCTTTTGGACAATGAGGAATACCACGACGATTTGCATGTGCAGATGGTCTGCGGATCCCTTCTTTGGGGAATGGGCAAAAAGGAGGAGGCGTACAAGGCGCTGTGCCAAAGCTTGGAGATTAACGCGGAAAATTATGCGGGGAATAAATACGCGGCTTTTTATGAGCTGGAACATGGGGAGATACGCGAGGCACTAAAGCATATTTATGCCATTCGCAACCTAAGCGACGACGAGGATTTGAATGAGGCGGCAAATAAGGCGGAGCGGGAGTTTATTGACACTTGTGAGCGCAGTATGCGGGACGGCGCGATTGACCCGGAGGACGTGCGCCTGCTTGTGTATGCGTACGGCTATCAGGACCAGCCCGACAAGGCGATTGCGGCAATCCAGTCCAATCCTTCTTATGAAACGGAGATTAAAGGGTATCATATGCTGCTTTCCTATATGTATAAGCAGAAAAAGGATTATGTGAAGGCGACGGAGCATGGTGAGAAACGGCTTGCGGTCATTGAGGGAAAGCTTGCGGATTTGAAGGCGGGAAAGCCGCTTGCGGAGGACGATACCAAGGAGTCACTTGAGCGCAGCCGCTCGGACGCGTATCTGCAGCTTGGGCTGATGCTGATGATGCGTGCGAAGGACGCGGCGACAACCGAGGCACGGTATGATTTGTATAAAGAGGCAATCCCGAAATTTTTGTCTGCGATGGCGATTATGTCTGACAATGTGACTGCGGCGTTAAATCTCGCGTATTCGTATTCGGAGACAAAGCAGTATCAGAGGGCGTATGATGTGTATGATATGCTGATTAAGGAGCTTGGCGTGCAGAACGGGCTTTTGTTCCTGAAGCAGCGGATTTGCTATGAGATGGACAATGCGCAGGAGGTCATTGACCTGTTTTACCAGCTTTTGGAGGGCGGCGCGCAGGAAGCGGGGATTTTTGAGTATACGGCTCGTGTGTTCCTTGATTACAGACAGCTTGACGACGCCAAGGATATTTTTGAACGTGCGAAGGCGGCGGAGGTCACGAGCTTTGGACTGCGGGCGCTGCAATTGGTGTATGACTATTATGCGAAGCCGGACAGCGCGGATATTGCGAAGCTTAACAGGGCGATTGACGACATGCTTTTGGAGGGCGAGCGGGAAGCGGAGGACATTTACATCCGTGATTATCTCGCGGAGCTCTATTATATGAAGGCAATGTGCGTGGCACAGTTCCGGCAGAACAAGGTGCCGCACCTGAAAAGCGCGATTGAGGTGAATGACCGCGCGAAATATCACATGGCGCTTGCAACGTGCTATGAGGAGCAGGAACAGTCGCAGGAGGCGCTGCAGGAATACCTATATGTTGAGAAATTTTTTGCGCCGGATACGGAGCTTTATATCAAGATGGCGGAGCGTTATCATGATATGGACGACATTGACACGGCGTGCAGATACATACAAAAGGCGATTGACCTTACGCCTGACCGTCCGGGAATTTATAAGGTTGCGGCGCGCGCGTATGATGACATGGCTCTCGGGCGCAGGTCTTTATATAACGAGTCCATTGCGTTTTGGAGACGCTACATCAGCTCGGAGCCGGAGGACGTGGACTTTGCGTATTACCGCTGTGGCTGTGCGCTGATGCAGCTTGGCAGGTATGAGGAAGCGATTGCGGAGCTTATGAAGGGCTATGAGATTGCGGACGAGAATGCAAAATATGACATTAGTGTCAGTTTGGGCAAGGCGTACGGCGGACTGGGACAGTATGCGAAGGGCGTGGAATATATTGAGGAAGCGCTGGATACGCTGACGGATAAGGAACGGGGCGAGCGGTACGCGTATACGGCGACGCTTGCGCTGAGTCGTACGTATATGAAGCTTGGCAGGTTTGTGGACGCGGAAAAGCTGCTGCGTGGAAGCCTGCGGTATTATGACGCGGAGCGCAGGTCGCATATGGTGCGGGAATTGAAGGATATTTATGTTTCCGTGGGAGAGTATGACAAGGCGCTTCATATTTTGAAGAGCTACAAGGAGCTTTTTGACGACACGTATTTTCTTTACATGCAGCTTTATGTGCGGCATAGGGCGTGCACTACGGTGAAGGAGAAGAAGGCGCTTTTAAAGGAGGTCAAAAAGGCGGCGCACAAGCATAATACATATGATTTGCGGGACCTTTACGCGGACATTCTTGCGTATGACTTTCAGATGCTGAAGGAGGCTATTCCAATCAAGGAAAAGCTGATTTCTTACACGTCGTCCGACCGAAAGGAAATTGACTGGGAGGACAGCAACGGGGGCGTGCTGGAGCTTATCCGTCTGAATAAATTTTTAAAGCGCGAGAAGGAGGCGGAGCGTTACAGGCAGCTTTTTGTGAACGCGATTGAAAAATATTTTGGCTGTTCGGGTGAGGAGGCTTATGACCGTTATGTGGAGAGTGACCCGACGGCGAGGCTGGATAACCTGACGCTGATTGTTGACTTTCTGGCGATTACGGGCGAGCTTCGGCTTGCCGAGAAATATGCCGCGATGTTAGAGGGCTGTGTGATGTGTTCCTTCTGCAATTATACGACGTGCTGCGACCGGTTTGAGTCGCTTGGGATTTTTTACGAGGCGAAGGGCGACATGGCGCGGGCGTATGAATATTATGAGAAGGCGGTTGCGGAGCGCAGTTATTATATCGGGCACGCGATTTACCGTCTGATGACGAGGAAAAAGTAGAAAGGATCTGTGTAAAAACATGATAATTGGAATTGATTTGGGGACGACGAACAGTCTCTGCGCATATTACAGCGACGACGGGGCAAAAATCATTCCGAACCGTCTTGGCAAGCCGCTGACGCCGTCGGTGGTTAGTGTAGACGAACAGGGGATTGTCTCCGTCGGCGAGACGGCGCGGGAGTACGGTCTGCTGCACCCTGACAGGGCGGCAGATGTGTTTAAGCGTTTTATGGGTACGGACAAAAAGTACAGCTTGGGCGACCATACATACAATGCGGAGGAGCTTTCGGCGTTTGTGCTGCGCGCGTTGAAGGAGGACGCGGAGACGTACTTAAAAGAGGAAGTTACGGAGGCTGTCATCAGCGTTCCGGCTTATTTTGACGATAAGCGAAGGAAGGCGACGAAGCGTGCGGGCGAGCTTGCGGGCTTAAAGGTGGAGCGTATTATCAGTGAGCCGACTGCCGCGGCGATTGCGTACGGGCTTTATGAAAAAAGGGCAAACACGCGCTTTTTGGTATTTGATTTGGGCGGCGGTACGTTTGACGTGTCGATTTTGGAGCTGTTTGAGAATATTTTGGAGGTGCGTGCGGTTGCAGGTGACAACTATTTAGGCGGCGAGGATTTCACGGATTTATTGGTGAATGAATTTTTGGAGAAAAATGAAATTCCCTTAGAGTCGCTTACCATGCGGGAGCTTGGGCGGCTTCACAACGCGGCGGAGATTGCCAAGCGCGAGTTTACGGAAAAGGACGAGGTCAGCATTGTATTTCCTTATAAGGACGAGGATAAGGAGCTTCATATTTCGTTGAAGGACTATGAGACGCTTTGTGAGCCTTTGCTTGAGAAAATCAGGAAGCCTGTTCAAAGGAGCTTATCGGACGCGCATATCAAGCTTTCGGATATTGACGAGGTTGTGCTTGTGGGCGGGGCGACGAAGCTTTCCACGGTGCACAATTTTATCGTGAAGCTGTTTCGCAAGTTCCCGGACACGTCGATTAATCCTGATGAGGCGGTGGCGCTTGGCGCTGCCATTCAGGCGGCAATGAAGGAGCGCAACGAGGCGGTGAAGGAGGTTATCCTGACCGATGTGTGCTCGTTTACGCTTGGCACGGAGATTTCGGTGGAACGCGCAAACGGAATGTATGAGGCGGGGCATTTTATGCCGATTATCGACCGGAATACGGTTATTCCGGCGAGCCGTACGGAGCGCGTTTATACGCTGCATGACAATCAGGAGAGCATTCGCGTGAATGTTTTGCAGGGCGAGAGCCGTTTTGCGCAGAATAATCTGCTGCTTGGCAGCATGACGGTGCGCGTGCCGAAGAATGCTGCGGGTGAGGAAGCGGTAGATATTACGTATACATACGATATTAATTCGCTTTTGGAGGTACAGGTCAAGGTCATTTCCACGGGCGAGGTGAAGAAGCAGATTATCAAGGGCAAGAGTAATGAGATGTCGGAGGAGGAAGTGCAGCAGCGCATGGAGGAGCTTTCTTATCTGAAGGTGCACCCGCGTGACCAAGAGGAGAACCGGCTGTTACTGCTTAAGGGCGAGCGGCTGTATGAGGAGAGCACGGGCGATGCGCGCGTTATGATTGACATGTGGCTTCGGAAGTTTGAGGAGGCGCTCAACTCGCGCAACCGTGAGAGCATTGAGGACGCGAGACGGGAGCTTAGGGAGCAGCTTGCCGACCTTGAAAATTCGCTTATCTGATAAGTTTATTTAATGGTGCATTTCGGTGGTTGGGAAAGATAATTAATCGGTAATAGAGACAAACTTTTCATGCGGGAATTGTAGAGATTTCATATATATTTCGAATTGTATAAAAAATATGCAACATTCCCTTGAATAACAAAAAATATTGTGATATAAATAGGGTAACAAAGACGAAATCACATGTTTTTTGTGCAAAATGCGTAGAGAAGGGGGAACCGGTTATGGAATTTCTTGATCAGAAGGGAGCAGCCCGGCTTGTGAGCCAGTATATCGAAAGGGAAATAATGGAGAGTAAGAGAATGACAGAACGGGAACTTTCGGGCGGCAGTGTTGCACCTGCGGCAAAGGAGGCATTTAACAGGAAGCCTTATTATAGTACGGGAAATACCAATTTAAAATGTCGTCCGGTGCTGCGATAAAACGGAGCGCTTATCAAACCGCTGTAAGTCCTTTTGAATGAGGATTACGGCGGTTTTTTTGGAATGATGGTTACATTTTGCAAAATTAAGAATACTATAACTATGAGCGAAAAGGGGGAGATATAGCATGGATATTGGCTTGGTAGTTGGCTTAATGATTCCGTTTACCGGTACAACACTAGGCTCCGCTATGGTATTTTTTATGAAAAACCAGTTAAACAAAAAGCTGGAGAAGCTGCTTTTGGGATTTGCGGCAGGCGTGATGATTGCGGCATCAATGTGGTCGCTGCTCATTCCTTCGATTGATATGGCGACAGAGCAGGGAAAAATTGCGTGGGTTCCGGCAACGGTGGGATTTTTGCTGGGTATGGCGTTTTTGCTGCTGCTTGACAGCATCATACCGCATCTCCATATAGAAAGCAGGCAGCCGGAGGGCATCAAGGCAAAAATGAAAAAGACGACGATGATGGTGTTTGCCGTGACGCTCCATAACGTCCCGGAGGGAATGGCTGTGGGTGTGACATTTGCGGGGGCGCTTTTGGGCGACTCGCAGATTACGATGGCGGGCGCGATGTCGCTTGCGCTTGGCATTGCCATACAGAATTTCCCGGAGGGCGCGATTATATCAATGCCGCTCAAAAGTGAGGGAATGTCAAAGAGGAGGGCGTTTGTCTATGGGACGCTTTCCGGGCTTGTCGAGCCGGTTGCCGCAGTGCTTACGATTTTTCTTGCGCAGATGATTGTGCCGCTGCTGCCGTATTTTCTCGCATTTGCGGCGGGCGCGATGATTTATGTGGTCGTGGAGGAACTGATTCCCGAATCGCAGGAGGGGGAGCACTCGAATATCAGTACGATAGGCGTTGCGGCGGGGTTTGTGATTATGATGATACTAGATGTGGCGCTTGGGTAGTGTATTTATAGGGAAAGAGTGCCTTATCCGATAAGACACTCTTTTCCACGAAACGCAAAGCCATATTGGCGTATTTTTTCCGGTGCAAAGCCGCGTGAAATCAGCTCTGACTCATATTTTTTCTCTGTGATTTGCCTGTGTGCCGCCGCAAGAGTGTCCTCAAGGGTTTCTTCATCTTCGTCAGGGTCTAGCACTTTAAATTCAAAAATAAACGCCTTTCCGTTTTTGTCAACAGGCTCCAGCAGAACGTCGTAGCGTCCATATCCGCTTTCCCTGTTTGAGCGCACGAGATACGTATCCGCCATATTCACAACCATACCCAAAAATTCCGCACATGTGGAAAACAGCCTTAAGGAGAGCGGCGTCATTCAGGAAGAGCAGCAGACCGCCATTAAGCAGACGCAGACCATGTTTGAGGAAATCGGAAACTCTGTTCAGGAGCTTTTGGAGGCAGTCGAGGAAATTGAGGCACTCAACGCCGAAATGAACAAGGAACGCGATAACGTCGTACATCAAATGGAAGGCATAGCGTCCGTTTCCGAAAACTCCGCGGCAGCTACCGAGCAAGTCAATGCTTCTGCAGAACAAGTCAACGACACCATGAGCCAGATGGCAGGATATGCGAAGTCACTGGACGAGATAGTAAACAAGCTGAGCGTGTCGGTGAAGCAGTTTAAGCTATAAAAAGTTATCAGATAATCAAAACAGGGCAACTCGAAACCATTTCTTTCGAGCTGCCCTGCTTTACTATCCAAAATCCAACATCAACTACCAAATCCCCAACAAATGCTGCATCAAAAGACTCACGCCCGTAATCCCTGTCCAGCAGCAAAATCCCATGAAAATCGGCTTACCGCCCGTTTTCACCAGCTTGACAATATCCGTATTCAATCCAATCGCCGCCATAGCAAGCACAATGAAAAACTTACTCAGCGTCTTAACCGGCGAGAACACTCCCGAACTGACGCCAGCCGAAACCGCAATCGTCGTGATGACCGATGCCGCCACAAAATATAAAATAAACATCGGAAAAATCTGCTTAAGCGATACCTTCGTTTCACTTCCGTCGCCCTTCGCATTTCGCGCGCGCCAAAACGCAAGCACCAATGTAATCGGAATAATCGCCAGCGTCCGCGTCAGCTTTACCGTCACCGCCGTGTCAAGCGTTGCAGAGCCAAGCCCCCACATCGTATCCCAAGTGGACGCCGCCGCAGTAACCGACGACGTGTCGTTCACCGCAGTGCCCGCAAAAATCCCGAACGCCTCCCCCGTCGTCGTGCTAAAACCAAGCAGCTTTCCAAACGTCGGGAAAAAGATAGCGGCAAGCACGTTGAAAAAGAAAATCACCGAAATCGCCTGCGCAACCTCCTCATCGTCCGCGTCAATCACAGGAGCTGTCGCTGCAATTGCTGAACCGCCGCAGATAGACGAACCGACACCGACCAACGTCGAAATCTTGCCCGGAATATGCAGCGCCTTGCACAGCACAAACGCAATCACGAGCGAGACCGTAATCGTACTGATGATAATCGGAAGCGACTGCTTTCCCGTCTGCACAATCACGTTCAAATTCAGCCCAAACCCAAGCAGCACAACCGCCCATTGCAGTATTTTCTTGGAAGTAAATTTAATCCCAGCCTCAAATGGCGCCTTATTTTTAAGAAACAATGCAATCACCATTCCCGCGATTATCGCAATCACCGCGCCGCCGATAATCGGAAACAAATTCCCCAAAAACCACGACGGCACCGCAATACACAGGCAGATAACAATTCCCTTCCAGTTCTTTTCCATAAAATTCATCTTGTGTACACCCCTTTACCATTTGTATTGTGATATCAGTG
The DNA here is from genome assembly GCA_947567595.1 of uncultured Lachnospiraceae bacterium. Lineage (GTDB taxonomy): Bacteria > Bacillota > Clostridia > Lachnospirales > Lachnospiraceae > COE1. The sequence goes on from CANOMQ010000018.1 coordinate 22,639, forward strand.
TAACACAAAGTTAATCCTCTTTCAAATACTCCTTGCGCGAAACATTGGAAATCGTCTCATCATAGCACTTAAACGTATTATCCAAGAACTTTTTGTCCAGCTTCGGGCTAATCAAACTCATGACAGGCGTCACAATCAGCCCCACGATCATAGCCGCCGCGCCTGCATTAATCGGCGACGCGATAAACTTAAAGAACATATTGGAAACCGTAATTCCCACGCCGCAGATAAAGCTTGCCCATACGCCCGCCTTTGTAACGCCTTTCCAGTAAAGCCCATAAAGGAACGGCGCAAGAAACGCACCCGCAAGCGCACCCCACGAAATACCCATAAGCTGCGCGATAAACGTCGGCGGATTGAGCGCAAGCACCACGGAAATCACGATAAAGAACACGATTAATACCCGAATGTAAATCAACTGCTTTTTATCGTCCATATCCTTCACAATCGTCCCCTTGATAAAATCCAGCGTAAGCGTCGAAGCCGAAGTCAGCACAAGCGACGAAAGCGTTGACATTGACGCCGAAAGCACAAGCACAATCACCACGCCGATTAAAATATCCGGCAGCGTTGCAAGCATGGAAGGCACAATCGCGTCATACACAATCGAGCCGTCCGCCTTGTAAATCGCAGGCGAGTCAAATAATCTGCCAAAGCCGCCCAAAAAGTAGCAGCCGCCCGAAACGATAATCGCAAAAAACGTCGAAACAATTGTTCCCGTCTTAATCGCCTTCTCGCTCTTAATCGCATAAAATTTATGTACCATCTGCGGCAGTCCCCACGTACCAAGCGACGTCAGGATAATAACGCCAAGCAGATTGAGTGGATCAGGACCAAAAAACGACGTAAACGCGCCCTTCTGCCCAAGCGTCACAGGAATGTCCGACTCAAGCTCCGAGAGTGTCCTGATCGCCTCCATAAAACCGCCCTGTCCTGCGAGCACAGCGCCAATAACTGCCACAATACCAATCAGCATGATGATACCCTGAATAAAATCATTAATTGCAGTTGCCATATAGCCGCCAAGAATGACATATACGCCTGTCAGTACCGCCATCGTCACTACGCAGACCGTGTATGGAATGTCAAATGCCATTCCAAAAAGCCTTGAAAGCCCATTATAAACAGATGCCGTGTAAGGAATCATAAACACGAACGCAATTGCCGACGCGACCAGCTTCAGCACATTGCTGTTGTAACGCCTGCCAAAGAAATCCGGCATGGTCGCCACCTCAAGATGGTGCGTCATAACACGCGTGCGCCTGCCCATAATCACCCACGCAATCAACGAACCAATTACGGCGTTCCCAATACCAATCCATGTCGAGGAAATACCGTATTTCCAGCCAAATTGCCCCGCATAACCGACAAAAACGACAGCGGAGAAATAAGATGTACCATATGCAAACGCAGAAAGCCACGGTCCTACGCTCCTGCCGCCAAGCACGAAATCCGTCGTACTGCCCGCACTTTTGCGCGCGTAAAGCCCCACGCCAATCATACAGCCGAAAAATAAAAGCAATAAAATAATTTTGATAAGCATAACAAAATGCCTCCCCATTAAAAATAGTTTATACTTTAACACATAGACGCTTTGACGCGTTAAAGCATAAACTATTATAGCGTATTATGGGGAAGGCTGTCAATCCTTATTATCCTTTTACGGATTTCGCTTTCACCGACGCTAAACGACTGCCTCCACAATCGTTTTATTTCCGATTTTAAGTTCCTTTACACCGATTTCTTTCTGCTGATTAAAATTGAAGCTAAGCATATAGCCCCTTTCTTTATGGTAATACTCCAAATAATCCGTGAGCTGCTGTTCGCCTCTTTTGTTATATTCATTACCATGCCAAATTTTAAGCTCCACGATAAACTGTTCTCCCGCATAGTCAACAATGACATCTGTTCGTCGGGTGTCTCTGGTTTGCGCTTCGATGTAATAATTTCCCGTGCCGTTGATAATGGGTTTTAAAAACAGCAGGAAAAATTTTCGTCCGTATTTTTCCGCGACGGTGGTATTTGGCGGCAAAGGCAGGTATTCGGGCGAGAAGGCGGTAAAATTTAAGATTGGGAACAGGAATATAAACGCAGAGCAATGAGTTTTGAAGACTGATTGAAAAAACAGATAAAAGAGCGTCGCAGGAGATTTTTGGCGGCGTTCTTTTTAACATTCGCGTCAATTAATTGCATGTTTTTTCGCCATTGCATTTGCGAATGCCTCCTTTATTCCTATAATAAGTTTATTAATATAACATATACATTTTTTAATATATCATTGCACTTTCAGAATACCATTAAAAAATTCCCCCGTCAATAAACGTAAATTTCATTTCCTATTCCCCTGCAATCGTGCTATAATCATTATCATGGAAAATTTAAGAAATATTATCAACAATTACATATATAATAATGAAACATTCCTAACCATAATCGCGAGTAACCCGCGTGACAGGGAAAAGATACAGAAGCTCAAAATCCGTCCGATACAAAAAAAGGACGCGTTGGTTTATCAGGCGGAACGCTTTATCGGTACAAAGGTATATCACAAAAATATCTCCCCAAGCGACTTGGCGGACTTTGTGGCGGATGCGATGGAGCAGGATTTTCGGCAACTTGAAGCAAAAACGGACAGGCACAGCCTTACGGTTCTGGTGAGCAAAAAAGGAAAAATGGCAGTCAAAGAGAAAAATCTTGCGGCGCAAAATTCCGAACCTCCGCAGACAGACGAAGCCGTCTTTTCCCACAACAGGAAAAAACAATATATCCTTCCGCAGGACACCCCCGTTCCGTTTTTGGTGGAGCTTGGCGTGCAGACGCCCGAGGGAAAAATCATAAACGCAAAATACGATAAATTCCGCCAAATCAACCGATATCTTGAGTTTGTCCGCGATATCCTGCCCAATCTTCCAAAGGAGGAAGGCAGACCGCTTCAAATCATTGATTTCGGGTGCGGCAAGTCGTACCTGACCTTTGCATTGTATCATTACCTGAAAATCATGAACCATTATGACATCCGTGTCATCGGGCTTGACCTAAAAAAAGATGTCATTGAAACGTGTCAGGCGCTTGCGGATAAATTTGGATATGACGGGTTAAAATTCCTTGTAGGGGACATCGGCTCTTATGAGGGCATGACGCAGGTTGACATGGTGGTGACGCTCCACGCCTGCGACACGGCGACCGACTACGCGCTTGCAAAAGCAGTTCAGTGGAACGCGAGGGTGATTCTTTCCGTACCATGCTGTCAGCATGAGCTGAACAGTCAGATAAAGTGTGCCGCGCTCTCGCCCGTTTTAAAATATGGCATTATAAAGGAACGCATGGCGGCGCTCATGACCGACGCAATCCGCGCAAATCTGCTGGAGCAGCAGGGCTATGACACACAACTGCTTGAATTTATTGATATAGAACATACACCGAAAAATCTGCTAATCAGGGCAGTAAAAAGGGGACATATGCGGGGAAGGACAAACACAGGACAGCTTGCAGCACTGGAAGCATTTCTCAACGTCAGCCCCACACTGGAAAAGCTCTTAAACACGGACTTGGAAGCGTAAACAGACGAATTTGGAAAGGAGCAGGGAGTATCAATGAAAAATGCGATAAGTAAGGTGATTGTCTGCTTTGCAGTGTTTATCCTTACGCTTTTTGTGAGCAGCAGCATTTATAATAAAGGCAATGAGGAAATGACGGCAAATATGACAGAGGCGTCGCTTCCGCTGGTGCATATCACGACGAACGGCATTTCCCATAATTATTTGCATGGGCTAAGGCAGGAGCTGAATGGAAGCTTTTTCAGGGACACCATCACGCCGCTTGGGGAGGGCAGGACATTACGTTTTACCATTGACAAATACGGAAACAAAATCAGCAGCATATCGTTTGAGGTGCGCAGCATTGACGGGGAACGGCTTGTGGAGCATACGGCAGTGGAGGATTACGACGAGGACGCCGCGCAGATAAACGCCGCAGTGACCATCAAGGATTTAATTGAAAACGGCGTGGAATACAACTGGATTTTGCTGCTGGAGACCGAAGCAGGCGTCGTGCGCTACTACACGCGGATTATTGACGGCGCACAGTACCACACGCAGGAGAAGCTTGCTTTTGTGAAAGATTTCCATGAAAAGACCTTTGACAAGGAACGGGCGAACGACCTTGTGACCTATCTGGAGTCAAATGCAAAAGGCGACAATACGACGCTTAGCCATGTCGATATCCATTGCAGCCTCAGTCAGGTGACATGGGCGGATTTGAATGTGAAAAAAATAACAGAGCCGCAGGCGATGATTAGTGAAATTGATGAGAGCACCGCGTCCATCAAGCTTTATTACCGCGTGCAGACCACAGGCGCCGGTTCGTGGAGCAGGGAAACGTACACCTACAATATCGTGGAATTTTACCGCATTCGGTATACGGAGGACCGCATTTACCTTTTGGATTATGAGCGGAGCATGAACCAGTTGTTTGAACCTGAGGCGGACGTTTACGCAAGCAATAAAATTATGCTTGGCATCAGAAACAGCGATGTCAATATGCTGGAAAGCGACGGCGGCTCCAACCTTGCCTTTGTCAATGAAAATCAGTTGTTCTGTTATCATTCGGTTGATAAAAAAATGGCGTACCTTTTCAGCTTCTATGACGGGGACGATCCGCGCAGCAGCTATGACAGCCACAGTATCAAAATATTGAATGTTGACGAGACCGGAAATGTCATTTTTATTGTTTATGGCTACATGAACCGGGGCAGCCACGAAGGGAACATGGGCGTTGAAATATACGAGTATAATGGTATGCTCAACACGGTGGAGGAACTGATGTTCATACCGTATGATAAGTCCTATGCCACACTCAAAACGGACATTGACCAGCTTTCCTATATCAATAAGAGCGGTGTTTTTTACATTTACCTTGACGGCGTGATTTTGGCGATGAATTTGGTGGAGCGCACAAGCAGCGTGATAGCGGAAAATCTCCAGCAGGGAAGCTTTCAGGTATCGGAAAGCAATAAAATGCTCGTGTGGCAGAATTCCGCCGACGCATATGACTGCACACGGCTTATCCGCATGAATTTAAATACGGGTGTTACGGGTGAAATCAAGGCGCAGGGAAACAGCAGGCTGTTGCCGCTTGGCTTCATCAATGAGGATTTGATTTACGGCGTGGCAAGCTATGACGACATCAAGGTGGACATTTCGGGCGCCGTGACTTTTCTGATGAATGTGGTATACATTCAGGACGAGCAGGGAGAAATTTTAAAGACGTATCAGTATAACGGGATATACGTCACAGGCGCCATCATTGAGGATAACCTGATTACGCTTACCAGAATGACAATGAACGAGGAGACGGGCAATTATGAGGAGTGTGAGTCGGATCAGATTGTCAATAATGTGGTGGACGAAAAGGGATACAATTCTTCGGAAATCGTCGCCACGCAGAACTATGAGAAGATTGTACAGCTTACCCTAAAAAATGTGATAGAGCCAAGAAAACTCAAGCATACAAAGCCATTGCTATTGATGTTTGAAGGCTCAAGGGAAATGAAGGTGACCATTGAAAACCCGATTAGCCGTTATTATGTCTATGGAAAATATGGAATTGACGCGACATTCACGCACGAGGCAGATGCCATCAAGCTTGCGTATGCGATTAACGGGACTGTGGTAGATGAACGGGGCGATTATATTTGGAAAAAGACCTCGCGCAGCACAAGAAACCAGATTATGGCGATAACGGGAAGGCAGGCTGACGAGACGAACAGCGAGATAGCAGTATGCCTTGAGACCATTCTTGAGTTTGAAGGCGTTGTGAAAAATGTCCAGCCAATGCTTGACAGCGGCAGAAGCGTTGAACAAATTCTTGAGGAAAACTTAAACGGCACAAGGGCGCTGGAGCTTCGCGGCGTGAGCCTTGACGCGGTTTTGTATTATACCAACAAGGACATTCCCGTGCTTGTGAACTTGGAAGACGGCAAGGCGGTGCTGCTGATTGGATTTAATGAGCTGAATGTCGTTGTGATGAACCCAGAGACGGGGACGGTTTATAAAGTGGGAATGAACGACGCGACCAATCTGTTTTGGCAGAATGGGAATGCGTTTGTGACTTATATTAAGAAATCTTGAGGTAACGGGGGGCGGGTTACTGGAATGGACAAAAGAGAATACAAAAATTTAGCTCCGATTTTGTTAAGTTTGACGAGGTTTGTCGTGTAAATTAGAAAAATGTTGACATACAATGTATTTTTTGATATTATAAAGAAAAGTTTAACGCGCTAGACTTTATAAAAATTTAATAATAATTATTTTTCTAAAATATATGATATTGGAAGCAGTATGTGAATATTTTTTAGAAAAGATGATAAATGAGGAAGGAGAATAGTTTCAAAATGGAAGAGAATACAAATGTACAAGATAAAGGTGGTTTTTATGGGGATTACTTGGATGCTGTATCCCTATTGTTGGTTTGATTTTGTTCCTTGTATGGAAGGATACAAAGCCAAAGACCGCTAAGGCAGCAGGAATCGGCGCTCTCGTATGCGTTGGTCTCTCAATTGTTTACTACATTATCGTGTTTGTAATCATTGGTGCAGCAGGAGCGGCAGGTCTTGCTGGCTAATCGTATAGGCAGGTTTTTGCAGATTTTTTTCGGATGTCATGCAAGACCGGATCGCTCGTTTTATTTTCACGGGAAACAGTTTCCGATTTGCGCGCGGTGCACAGGGGAACTGGTCGGTATGCTGGCTGGCATTCTAGCTGCTGTCTGCTTTGGCATTCCAAGTTTTTGGATTGTGTGTCTTATGATGCTTCCATTGGTTGTGGATGGTTTTACACAAAGGCTGACAGCATATGAAAGCAATAACATACGGAGGCTATGGACCGGAATTTTATTTGGGATTGCTTTTATATTTATGTTTATTTTTTTTCATCGTACCTGTGTACATATTGCAGCGTGGATTTTAAAGTTCTTTTATGAACCACAGACAGTAGACAGGGTGATGGAGCGGTTTTTATGAAACGAAGAAATAAGGGAAATCGGGGTTGAACATGATACATGCTTTATCCCGATTTTTATATGCATACGGGAATCCCCTGCTCAGCCATTCGGGGGAACGTGTATGGGAAAAGGAGCAGGGACACATTGATGAACACTACGGAAATAAACAAAAGTTGCCATTATGTAAAAAAGTGTGGGGCGTGCCATATCGGGGACAGGACTTACGAGGAGGAGCTTGCGGAGAAAAAGCGGCAGATTGAACAATTTGTAAAAAAATACTGCCCTGTAAAAGATATGGCAGGAATGTATTATCCCTATCATTACAGAAACAAAGTACACGCCGTGTTTGGAAGGAAAAAGGATGAAGTGGTGGCGGGCACCTATGAGGAGGGAACGCACCGCATTATCCCGATTAAAAACTGCCTGATTGAGGACGCGCAGGCATCGGCAATTATTGAGACCGTGACAGAGCTGATAAAATCATTTAAGCTATGGGTATACAATGAGGATACCGGAAGAGGGCTGATGCGCCACATTTTAATCCGAAAAGGCATGTCCACAAAACAGATTATGGTAGTCCTTGTGACGGCAGCGCCGGATTTTCCGCATAAAAACAATTTCATTGCAAAGCTTAGGGAGCTTCACCCGGAAATTACGACAATCGTACAAAATATAAACAGTCAGGACACGACGATGGTGCTTGGCGAGAAAAGCAAGACACTTTATGGAGCCGGATATATTGAGGATGTGCTTTGCGGTCTGCGTTTCCGGATATCGCCTTCGTCGTTTTATCAGGTTAATTCCGCGCAGGCGCAGGTGCTGTATAAAAAGGCAATACAGGCAGCCATGCTTTCGGGAAAAGAGACCGTCATAGACGCTTACTGCGGCATTGGAACAATCGGAATGGCAATGGCAGCAAAGGCAAAACGGGTTATCGGAATCGAGCTGAATGCCGACGCGGTACGGGACGCCAAGGCGAATGCGAAGCGCAATCACATTGAGAATATCCAGTTTGTCGCGGCAGACGCGACAGAATATATGACACAAATGTCAGAACAGGGAGAGCGCGCGGACGTGGTTGTGCTCGACCCGCCAAGAAGCGGCAGCACACAGGAGTTTGTCAAGGCAGTTGCCGCCATAGAGCCAAAACGGGTTGTCTATATATCCTGCAATCCCGAAACACTGGGACGCGATTTGGAGTGGTTCCAAAAGGCGGGGTACAAGGCTGTGGAGGCGCAGGGGGTTGATATGTTTGCGTTTACGAATCATGTTGAGGTAATAGTTGTGATGCAGTATTGTGGAAAAGGGAAGAATTAGATGCCCGTTTTTATAGATGCATAGGAGCGAAAATCGGTTTTGGGGACGATTTGGGGATATTTTTAGGAATGGAAGGAAGTAAAGGGTACAGGAAGAAATTTTTTATGAAGGACTAGAGGATGGAATGCAGAGGAATAGCGAGAGAGAGATAAAATGGAAGAACAGACGCCGGGGGAGGTGCAGCTAAAAGGCTAGATAGGCATCCTGCTCATTTCATTTATTATCCTGCTTTTTAAAATCATAAGGTAATCAATAGGAGAGCAGTGCGTAGCGCAGGATAGGGGAGGGAGAAGGAATGGAATTTAAAAGCAGACTACAATTTGTTAAAGATGTTTATTTTTATATAAAAGCATATCTCGGGGATTTAGTTCCCCGAGATATGCTCAATTTTTTAGAAAATTAAGTAAAAAAATTTTTCTCATTCTCCCGGATATTCTCCGACATATATCCAGTCGCCGATCCAAACACCTATGGAAGAGTTATAAAGCCGTTTGTAAACCTTCCCGTCTTCAATTTTATAGAGCCATCTTGTAACATCAGATCTAGGGGCGACAGAATTTTCGCCTTGTTCCACCAAACAATTTTGGCTTGAAGCGGATGCGGTAATTGCAGGCTGCATGGAACATACGGATAAAGTTAAAACAGTTGTTGCAGCTAAAATTAATCTTTTAATTTTCATTGATAAAGTCTCCTTTTTTATTATATATTTTTATCCCATTGGGATAACTATCCAAAGAATCAATTGTTTCAATATAGAACCCATTAATATATACTTCATAATTGGAACTGTTATTTTCAATAAAATAGGTATTTTCTGAATTAGGAACAAAAACGTTTTCCCTAATTTGCGGAGGGCAATAATCTGCCTCCAAGACAAACAAATAAGAAGACACATAAATACCTGCCACAATGGCTATCAGTATAATATTAATGAAAATCTTTTTGGAAATTGTATAATCATCCCGTAAAAGCATATAAAAACGTTTTTTTAAATCCTTATTCCGTGACTGCATTAAATAACAGGAATTTTTCTTTAAAAAAGAAGACGGTGAAGAATGATTTATGGCATTCCTTTTCATGTACAACAGACATTTGGCATAGCTGTCCGTAATTTCAAATTCATTATTTGTGATCTTTTTATCAATACGCATTTCCAATATTGTATCAATTTGTTTGTACAGTACAATGAAAGCAGGATTCCACCAGTAAATAATGGATAAAATACGGATGAATCCCTTTATAAGAAAATCATGATAGAAATGATGCATTGCTTCATGATAAAGGATATAGTACAGCTTATCGTTTGGAACAGGTATGTCGGCAGGCAGTATAATATAGGGATTCTTCATGCCGAATATGATAGGAATATCCATATTCGGTAAATCCACAACACGGAAATTATTTTCTCTGTTGTACTGTCTGCATATATTATCCAATATTGTCTTGTAAACCGCTTCTCCAGTGTGCTCTGTCCCGTATTTTAAAAGATAGTTTTTTGTAAAAAAATACTGATGGACATATCGGATAAGATTAAAAATGATACCAATTACCCATATTGCTTCAAAGAGATTCCAAACGGAAAATTCGGCATTCAAAATTTGTATCTGAGGGTGCCGAAAGAAAAATATAGCTTCTGATAACATTTGAGAAAATAGAACATTCTCAGTAAACGTAAACTCAACTGGTACGAACAGCCGAATGACAGCTAATCCAATAAATACACCTAATAATTGATACCCTGCACAAACCATTGTTTTATTGTGGAGAAAAATAAAGGCAATCAGACAAACAAGCAGACTGCTTGTCAGCAGTGCCATGAATATGGTTGAAAATGAAAAGTGCAGCATAACATTCCATCCCCTTTATCTGAGTATATATTAATCTTTCTTATTGTTCCTTTTCCCTTTATATTCCGTAAGCAGCCTTTCCAACTCATCAATATCCTGCATGGCTTTATCGGGATCATTGTCAGCCTTCATCATTGCATTAATCAGAGTATGTCCCGATACCAGCCTGCTAAAATGCAGATAGTCATCTATAAACATTTTCTGTATGATATCAAGAGCATCGCTTGTTGGCTTGAATCGTCTGGAAAAAACGTTGCCTTCCAGCGAAATATCTGCTATTTCTATTAATTTTAATTTTATTAATTTTCGGATTGAGGGCTGGACAATGTTTGCTGTCATGTCGGGATGAAACGCAATAATCTGTGATACGTTTAAGGGCTCATTCGAATGAAGTATCGTGCACAAGATGTCGTATTCTTTTGCATTCAAATATTTATGCAAAGTAACAATCCCCCCTTTGAAAACACATTATATGACGAAATAAATAACCACAATATATGTTTCCTTAAAAAAATACAATTTTATTATACACTATAAAATTAAAATATTCAATAATTAAATTTTGATAAAATATAAATTTCAATAATGCTTTATAATAAAATATAAAATAACAAATTAAAAAATTAATTGACAAATTTTTTAATAATGCTATAATGCTGATAAAAGATTAATGATAAAAAATATTTGGCTGAAATGCATAACAAAATCTGTCAGAGTCAGGAGCAAACAGAGGTGACACAGCATGAAAACAAAGAGAATAAAGATAATATGTATGGCGTTGTGCTCAATATTTATTCTGACAATATGCCTGCACTTTCCATGTATGGCATCGGAAGAACAAAAGTTTGATATAAACAATGGCGAAGTTGTATTTATGCTTGACACAAGCGTTTCCATGAACGGACATGACAAGGACAGGCTTGCGGTAGATGCAGTCAGACAGGCATTTTACAGCCTGCCTTCAAATTATGAAGCAGGTCTGGTCGCTTACAATACGGAAATACAGGCGAAAATTCCTTTCGGGACAGAACAATCACAGTGGGATGAAAACCTTAATGCAATTGAATATACCGGATACACCAATGCCGGTGAAGCGTTAAGGCAGGCTGTGGAGCTGTTTTCCGATAAGGAGAAAACGAACCGGTATGTCATCATCTTAACAGACGGGGAAATTGATATGCCTGACGCACAGCAAAAAGAGGCTTCAAGACTTCTATATGAAAAAATGGCAAGAGAGGCAAAAGAAAAAGGCATTGTCATATATATTATCGCATCAGGCAGCGAATGGAATGGAACAGGAGCCCATATTTTTGACGGTGCGGGGCTGACGGACGGAACAATTTATTGGGAGGGGCAGTCAGGGAGCATATCGGAAATTATGAAGCGCATTCTGTATGACCGTATGAATTTTCCGAGGAGCGCCGTGGGAGCGTCAAAAGGAAACGGCGGAAAATTAAGTATGGAACTGCCTGCAGCGGCAGCGGAACACGCAAGAGTTGTCCTGACGGCAGAACAAGGGTTTGAGAATATAAGCGCAGAGTATGCCGCTGAAAATGGAACGGTCATAAATGGGAAAAAATTTGCGGTAGTTGATATTGAAAAGCCTTTGGGACAGAAAATAGAAATATCATACGAATCGACTGACGTGTCGGATGCCGAAGCATATCTGACAGTTGATTATGCGGCGGAAATAAAGACACACATTACATACAGGACAGAAGAAGATCCGACAGCACAAAAGCAGGATGTCCAAAATGCGCAGACGGCATATAAACATATTGCAGACATTGAAATCTGGTTATCGGATACGCAGGGACGAAATGATGATTTATGGGACAGCGCATATTATGAAGGAAGACAAATTTCTTTTACAATAAATGGGACTCCGGCAGTGGAAACAATTCATAAAGGAAGAATTTTGCATTCCATACAAATAGACGGGATCAGTGAAGCAGCATTGGAACTGGATGTCGCTAATCTGTCAGAACGGTTTGCAATACGGCAGCCGTGCACCTTGACGTTCTCTCCTCCGGCTGATCCCGTGCCGGAGCCGAATTACATGCCGCTGTGGACTATTTTAGGCGTACTGGTATTAATACTGACTGTCATTTTGATTGTGCTGGCGAAAAAGAGCAGGGAGACCGTGATTTATATGGCAAATCCTTCAGGAAATGAGGCAAAGAAGGAAGAAATAAAAGGCTGCACTTACACGGGAAAATTAAATATGTATGTTATTCAAACCCAGACAGGGCAGGATGTTGCACCGCAGACATACAGGCTGTTCGGCAGGCAGAATACACGGATTACACTAAATCAGATTTTGAATTCATGCGGCATTAAGTTTGGGAAGATTGGCGCGGAGGACATTAGCTTTTATGCGGGACCGGATAAGGCGCTGATTGTCATGGACCAGTCGGAAAAGTGTACGGTGCTCCGCGGAACGGAGATTTTGAAGAAGGGAATGGGATATCCTGTATATTATAACGGAAAACTGACTGTTACGTTTGAGGACGGAATAACGGAAATGGAAATCCATTATAAAAATCTAAAACCAAGCGAACAGCAGAATATATAGCGATATACAAGAAAAAGGAGGACTTCAAATGGGAGACACAATCAGACAGACGAACAGAACCATGCTGATGGAAGAGGTAAATCCTGAAAAACTTGACTTTCTGACACTTGTAGGAGATGTCAGGGGGATGGAAAGCCTTTCAGATGACAAGATTAAGGAAATCCACGATCAGCTTTTGGTACGCAGTTTTGATGAAATGCTGGAGAAATTTGCACCGACAGTATACTGTTACTATGATGCAAACAATCAGAAGGTGGCATATACATTAAAGAAACCGGAAGGAATTCCGGAAAACATGCTGACGGAAATACCGCTGAACCGGAAGAACGAATATTTGGGGATGCTGATGTCCATGGTGGATACAAAGAGATCAGAGGGAACGATCAACGCGGACTTTAAATTTGAAAAACTAACGGACATGATTTCCCCCAAAAAGGTTATGGAGGAAATCAGGCAGAACCGTAAAGAGCTGCAGTATACATATGCACAGTATGCCGAGCTGGAGGACGGTGCTCCGCAGAAGCTTGATTTGGCGGACAAGTTAAATGTCATGTTTGAGGAGGCGAGCGCCAACTATAACAATGTCATGGCAATGCTCCCCTTAGCCATTGAAGACATCAAGACGCGTCTTCTTTTGGGCGACAGCGGGGAAAAGAAAGACAATTCACCGCTTGCACTCGGGGTTTTGAGCATGGGGGCAGAAGGAGAGCTGCGCATTTTGGAGGCTCCCAAGGTGGAAACAACCGCGCTTGTTGCCGTAGATGATAATGCCAATACCGGTCTTATTGAAGCGTTGAAGGAAGATTATAAAACCCTGAATGAGGAAAGCAACGATTACGTGGAGGCGCTTGTTGCCAGAACATTCTGTCCTCTTACTTCCACGATGGAGAGCAGGATTGACCAAGAGAAGGAGGTTGCAAACTATAATTCCTATTTGGAGTTTTATAAAGAATCAAAAGATGCGTTTATCAAAACAGTAAAACCGCTGATCGAAAAGCTGCTCGGAATTTGGTGCTATTTTGAACAGTATCCGCAAAAGATAAAAGGAATGCGCCCGTCCCTTGTCATCACCAATGTTTCCAATGACATGATGGCAAAATCAAGCAATATTTCCAGACTGATTACTTATCTGAATACCGTGAATGCGAAAAATGAATTCAGCAACACGGTATGGTATTCCATTGTGCCGTCAGTATCACTGGATCAGCACAGCAAAATGAAGCTCACAAGGGAGCGCTTTAAGGGAAACAGCGCGGCAATGAAGACGGATGTCAACAGTGTGGAATCCCTCGTCCGCCTTTTGGATGTGTTCAAGGATTACGGGGTGCAGTGCTTTTTCAGCTATGAGACGGGGGATACGACAACCTTTAACACACTGGCGACAGAAGGAATTGAAAAATATGAGGAGCGGTGCGCGCCTCTGATGGGAAAGGCATTCAGTGAATACGCAATCCCGTGTCTTCCGAATTTTACGATTATACCAAAAGAGAAATCCGGAGTGGTATTGGACAGCCGTATGGTCATCAATGAGAACAATGCGGTAGAGCTGTCCAAGGAAAAAGAAGACATCATGAAGCTTTGGATTGACGGTGTTTATGTAGGAGCCGCTTATGTGGCGGCAGGCATTGTTTCCGCGTACCAGTGTCCGGAATATCTAAAGGACCGTTTCGGAAAGGCAGGCGTGGATATGCAGCTGCCCGGTGTCCGTTTCGACATTGAGGCGGATGACCATTCACTGGCTGTCCGCACAATGATGTCAAAAGAAATTACGGGATTTACCAATTCGATAAAGGCGGACATCAACCGTAAAAACTTTGGATTTGTATTTTCTTCCGAGAATGCATCTTATAAAGGAAATAACATCACAAACATTATGATTTATAAGAGCAGGAACCTGATGTCGGACGGATATACGTTTGAGCCGATTTATAAGACGCAGGTAACGACTTACATAGAACGGATCCTGCGGCACGCCACGGGAGATTTCAAGGAAGATGCGATTGTCCAGTTTTTCTCGAATAATCCGCGCAGCCAGAAGAGCGAATGGTTATCGAAGCGGGAGTGCATCAATGCCGTTTTGGGAAAAGGGGACGATATAGAGTATTTCATTGATAATGAAAACGGATACTGCACGCTGAACATTACGTTCAACGGAAACGTGAAAAATCTCGAAGTGGAGATAAACCGTTTAAATGCTGCTAACAGAGCGTAACTCTGTAGTAAATAAATTAAGAGAAACAGTGCAAAAGGAGGTAACTGTATGGGTTTCAGAATGAAAATTACAGGCGGGTCAGAACCGATTGACTTTGATGAAAGAAGCATCACCAAGGTGGATTTTGACTCAAAGTCGGCAATGGATTCCAATGCAAGGGCCACGGATTACAGCCTTTCCGTTAAGGTCTGGGGAAAGATGCTGTACAAGCTTGGCGGAGAAGGAAATGATCCGACGCTTGGACTGGCGCAATGGTCACAGGTTCCGTCGGAGAAAGCGGACTGCTACAGAAATGCGGAAATCAGCGTAATTTCAGCAGGTCAGGTAGTGCGTCAGTTTACGCTGCCAAATGCATTTGTAATGGAGTATTCCGAGGAGGAAGACGACGAGGCAGGTGTAGGAACCTTCTATATTCATATGAAACAGAAGAAGGATGAAAACGGCGCAATCAAGGTTGAAGGCGGCTTTGGCGGAGAATGATGAGAGGAGGTAACAGAGTATGTCATACAAGGTAACGGTAGAAGGTATGGAAAGTTTTGAGATTGCAAAGGAATGCGTAAGGAGTGTCAGGTTTTCCACGGATATACCCTTGGATTCCAATGCAAGGACAAAGGATGTCGGAAGCACTCTGACACTTACGGGAAGAATTCTGACGGCAGTGGACGGGGATCCGTTTGACAGCACCAGAAAGCTTGCGCTGTGGTCAGCAGTTCCGGCTGAGAAGGCAGACTGCTACAGAAAGGTAACAGTGGAGCATATTGCGGCAGGAATTATGGAGCGCAAATATTATTTCCCGAATGCGTTTGTCGTGGATTACAAAGAAGATTTCGGCGACGCGGAGGGAACGGGAACGTTTACACTGGTTATTAAGCAGAAAAAAGATAAACTGAATATGATAACGGTGGAAGGCGGTTATCCGGCTACTTAAAGGAATATTGGGCGTATTCGGTATCAACCGAGTGCGCCCGTTTTTGAAACGGAAAAAGAGATAAAAAAATGGAAAATCTATACGACATTTTAGGCGTCCGGCAGGACGCTTCCGATGCGGAAATAAAAAAGGCATTCCGCACACTTTCCAAGAAGTATCACCCGGATGTAAATCCGGGAAACAAAAAAGCGGAAGAGAAGTTTCGGGCGGTTTCAGAGGCATATGCCATATTGCAGAATCCGCAAAAGAGAAAAGAATATGATAAAAAGCTTGCACGATTCTTTGGATTTCATCCAAAATCATCGGATGTAAATCCGGAACAGTTTCAACGAACAGAGAAAACAAAAACAAATCCGATTGATATGACGGATTTGTTTGAAAAATATATGGGGATACGGAAATAAGAGGCAGAGGAGGTTCGGTATGAATAAAAAACGTGCAGTCGATTTTGCAATTGTTTTTATATGTTTAGCGCTGCTTCTTATAGTTTATGTATATCCCGGACGCATAAAATACCATGAGCCGCTTATGTGGATATCGGGCGGGGGTGCAGTTTTTTTTCTGATCATGGCATTCATGGATACAGATGACAGAACACGCCCGGGAAGAACAAAAAAGAACGGACTGCCTTCGGAATCGGGCATGATTACGGAGCTGGTTCTGCTCAGTGAAGAGGATACGCAATTAAGTGTCTGGGAGCTTTACGGAAAAACAGCGGTCGTGATCGGCCGTGACGTGAAAGAAAATCAGGTCGATATTGATATGAATACAAGTCCTTATGCAAGCATGGTAGAAATTGAGCATGCGGTTATGAACTATTCTTCAGGGAACTGGTATATAGAAGATTTGGGCAGTAAAAATGGGATTCAGATAAAGAAAGCGGCGGACGATAAAGTATACCGCCTTTCGTCAGACACACCCTGCAGGGTGGAGCGCGGGGATATTCTTTATATCGGGCTCAACCGCCTGCTGCTGCGCTGACAGGACAATAAAAACACCAAAAAGAGAAAGAGGAGTGTGTAAGAGATGGGTAATTTGCTTCGATGCCAGAACGGTCATTTGTTTTCATCCAGAAGATACGGGACGGTATGCCCCTACTGCAACATAGAAACCGCGACAGAAGAAAAACAGGGGATGGCGGGAAAAAACGATGAGGAAATAGAGGCGCTGCTGCTTGCTCAGGAAATCTCCCCCGTATGCGGATGGATTGTCTGCATATCGGGACCGCGGCAGGGAAAAGGGTATGAAATCAAGTCCGGAAAGAACTTTGTCGGACGGGCTGACGACATGGATATTCAGATATTGGGAGATAATAAAATATCCCGCAGAAATCATGGCGTAATCGTGTTTGATCCAAAAAAGAAGGAAACAGTCCTTCTTCCGGGGGACAGCAACGGGCTTGTATATCATAACGATGCCGCGGTATATACTCCCACGGTTCTAAATTCCTATGATGTCATTGAAATGGGGGACAGTAAATTCGTGTTTGTACCGTTTTGCGGGGAAAATTTCATGTGGGAGGATAATCAGGTTCCGTCAGGGGGGAGCATATGACAATTCCGGAATACATATCGGCACTGCTGTGTACCGTTGGTCTTATGATGGTGACTCTGCGTTTTTGCATGGCAGGAAACAGGAACGCTTCCCGGGGTGGAAGGCACCCATACTGGTGTGAATGCGGCGCCAGCAAAACCATAGGGACAAGGGAAGTGCAGGAGGACGAATACGGCATACTGGAAACGCAGGAGGGCGTGATGGCGGTGCTTGCCGACGGAATGGGAAAGCATTACGGAGGAAAAATCGCAAGCCGCGCGGCAGTGGAAGTGTTCAAAGATATTTTTGATGACGGGAACGCGTTTTATAATCCGCAGTATTATCTCCGCAAGGCGTTTCAGGGAGCAAACAGGGAAATCCTCAGCCTGATTGAAGACGGATATGGACAGGCCTGTGTTGCGGCAGTTCTGATAAAGGACAACAGATTATACTATGCGTCAGCGGGAAACGTGAAGATAGCCGTATACAGGAATAAGGAACTGGTGCCCGTGACGGTGGGACATACGATAAGTATGCTGGCAAAAAAACAGTATGCGGAAGGAAAACTGAGCCGTCAGGACGCGGCGTCCCTTATGGAGCATCACCGCCTTTATAATTATGTGGGACAGGACGGCTTCCATGACATTGAATTTTTTGATACGCCGATTGTACTAAACGGCGGAGAATATATCCTCCTGATGTCGGACGGCATGTATGAGACGGTTCGGTGGAAAGAGATGGAGGACTGTCTGGAGCAGGAGGGAACCTGTCAGCAGAAAGCGTTTGTTCTCGTGGAACGGGTTAATCAAAACGATTCCGAGGATAAGGACAATGCTTCCGTGGTAGTCATAAAGATAAAAGGGACGTAACCGTTCAGTACAGCACTGCGCACTTGCTGCGAAGTGCGTAAGAAAGCATAAATAATGCCATGCATCAAGCCTCCACGAAGTGGATTTGCATGGCTTGATGCTCGTAACTATGAAGGTACTGAATAGTTACAAAGGGACAAAATAAAGGGGTATGGTTGCCAAGATGAGAAAACAAAATAGTACATTTCAGTCTGCTTTTATATCGGAGGCCGGCTCGGAACTGCAGAATAACGATTATTTTGCCTTTGTGGAACTGGAAGAGTACGCGTGCTATGTAGTGGCGGACGGCTTGAATGATTTGCCTGATACCGAAAGCGCAAAGCTTGCAATTGAGACGGCGCTGCTGTCTTTTCAGGAGGATCCGTCCATGCGCAAAAACGCACTATTGTCCTACATAAAAGCAGCAAACCGGGCACTTTGCAAGGCAGACCAAAAAGAACGGCTGAAAGCGTCCGTCATGATTGTCGTGACGAATTACGAAGCATTCCGTTATGTATATGCGGGAAATACGAGGCTGCGCCTGTATCGCAACGGAAATAGGAAGGAACAGAGTCGTGATACTTCCCTGAGCAGTGACCTTGGAAAAGAGACAAATCTCTCGGAAGATGTGCTGGCAAAGCATGAGGAGCGGAATAACCTGTACGCCTATGTCGGACAGGGGGACCGCTTGAAACCGGTTGTCTCAAAAAAAATAAAACTGGAAAATGGCGATATACTGGCGTTATATACAAGGGGAATATGGGAAAATCTGGACGGCGGGGAACTGGACGATGTTTTTTCGGAAGCAAAGGACGATCCAAAGGAAAGCCTGAATGACGTGGAAGAACTCCTCCTTTCAAAACAGCCCAAAACGCTGGAAAATTATACGTTTGCCGCAGTCTTTGTGGACAAGGTGTTTACGGATCCCGAACGAAAAAAGAAAAGAAAGAAAATTGCCATAATCTGTATTGTAGTGGTTGTTATAATACTTGTGATAGCTGCTGTTATCTGGTTTTTGCATAGAAGCTACATACGGCTTGTGGAAGATATGGACAGGAGATATGCGGATACGATAGAATATATTCAGGACAGCAATTTTATCCGTGCCGCCGAGGAAGCCAAGGAGGCGCTGGCAGATGCGGAAAAATTGAGGAATAAAGAATACATATCGAAAATTTCGGATTACATCAAACTGATTGAGGCTGTCAACAAAGCAGACGAAGCTTACGACGGAGGAAATTACGAGGAAGCGCAAAACAGCTATATTTCGGCAAAAACACGTTCGCGTTATGCGGATTATGCGGCGGACGATTACATTAATCAAAAACTGGAACACATTGCAGATTACCTTTCCGTATTTGATTATATCCGTCTGGGGGATTCCTTAAACGAACAGGGGGATTACGATGAGGCGGAGGAGAAATACCTGCAGGCAAAGCAACTGGCGACAGGCGTTTATTATGAGGAAGGGCGCAAAGAAGCCATAAGGGCGCTGGAGGATCTTTATCAGAACCGTCAGGAAGAGGCGGAAAGCGTAAAGCAACAGGCGCAGGAGCATGCAGAGCTTGAGGTCAGTGCAGCGCAACTGGCAGCGGAGGGCGACAAGGCGTTTGCCGAGGGGGATTATGACAGCGCGGGCGCTTTTTATGCCATGACGATAGAGAAATATCAGGAACTGGGGGACGAGGTTCATGCAGTATTAATCCAGACCAAGCTGGATTCCTGCAGGCTGAAAGCAGAGGAAATCAAGGAAAAAGAACAGCAGGCGCAGGATTACGTGAACGACGGAAAACAGCAGGCGGATAATGGAAATTATGTAGAGGCGAAAAAGCAGTATCTGCTTGCGAAAAATATATACAAAGAGTTGGGAATGGATGACAAGGCAGAGGAACTGGATGGGATGATGGAAATTCTTGCGGTGGAGGTTGAGCAGCAGGATATGGAGCGGAGTACAGACAATATACAGGAAGATTTAAATGAGGTTATGACTGCCCATGAAACAGCAGAGTGATAAAAATTTATCAGCTATATAGGATGTATATCAAGAAATGAGATGTTTTTGATTTAGTTTAGTTGTGATAAATAGAATGTTAATAAAATATAAAAGGTAGGAATTATGGAACAGTTTGCATTGGAACGGCTTGATGTAATGAAGGACTTCCTGTTAGAAGAAATAAATTGCCTAAAGGAAAAACGACTTAGAAATATAACAAAACAATTTTTGGATAATGAGAAAAATTTAAAAGACAACTTACAAAATGCATTAAAAGAGTTAGCACTGGAGGAAGAAGAAGGGGTTCTTACAATTTCCTATTTAAGAGCTGGTTATATAATTAATAATTACGAATTTCATATTGCATTTTATACAGGTGATCCATTTGTAGAGGAAGAGCCGAAGTGTGTTTATTTCAGTATGAAGTCCTTGTTTCAAACAATGGAAAAGGATTTTAAAGAAATGGATAGGATATTAGAAAAAAATTTCTTGCGTTCTACTGCGGCAGAAAAGGAAGAAATTCACAGATGGTATGTGTGGCAGATATATAATGGGTTTGGTGCAGTACTAAAATTATTTTTTAAAAATATTGAAGAAGAACAAGGAAAGAAAGTTTATTTTGGTGGGTTTATGGATCAATTAGAACTGATTGGAAGAATTTAGGAGGATATTTGTAATGCCTTTTGGACCTTTGATACCAGTAGTTATTTTACTTATGATTATGCTTCAAGGATGTACTCCAAAGCGTAAGAATAACAATAAGAATAAGAATGAAGACGATTCAAAAAATGATGCAGAAATATATACAGAAGAAGAATGTACAGATGCCGTAAAAGAAACAGAAACTCTGGAAGATACAGAATGCACATGTAACGCTTGCGTAATATGTATGAAGGCAACAAAGGATTCACCACCAATACATATTAAAAAAGAGGGTGTTGTGATACATATCTCTGAGATTGGCCGTTTAAATAGGACGGATGTGGAGCTAGAGGGTCATTTTCTAGGCTGTACGAATGATGACGCTAATAAAATATGCTGTGTAGATAGGAACTTTATTGAGGGTGGTACATGGCAGGACTATGATGAAGAAAATGATGAGGGAGAGAATAAAGAAACACTTAACAGAGATAAATCATACATGATATGTACAAAGTATGGGGATCCGGGAATTATATATTTTTATAATGATGGACAGGAAATATTAAATAATAGGGATAAGATACTGGAAGAATACATGATAGGGAAGCATATAGAAGATAATGGAATCTGTATTTTAAATGTTAAAAACCGTGACTCTCAAGTTGCTTTTTTGAATTCGATTTTAAAAGGAGCAGTATCAGAAGAATTGAAAAACGGGATACCGTGGCAGGTAACATTGTACCAGGCGGCAATAGAAACGCAGTGGGGAGACAAAACACCGATTGATATATATACAGGTACTGACAGTAATAATCTTTTTGGAATAAAGTATGCCGGTTTACCAACAGATGATCCGAGCTTGTTTGTAAGGTCATGGACTAAGGAGCATATTAATGATGGAGATTTACTTTATTGGCAGAAAGAACAAAAACGGTGGGCATTAAATGGCGAATTGATTAGAAATAATGGGAAAAGAGACAATAAAGGGAAATTGATAATTGAGGTCATTCAGCCGTTTAAGAGATTTTCATCTAAAGATGAGAGTATAATTCTACACTCTGAAACATTAAATAGTTCTTATTATACTGGGGTAGAGGTGTATAAAGATAATCCGTATGAATATTTAAAAGCTATTGCACCGATTTATGCAACAGCTACAGACTATTATGATAATGGAGAAATAATTATAAATAAATATATGTATTGGAATGAGAAAAATGAGCAAAAACCATAAAAAATTATACATTTTAAATGCTGTTATTGTAATTGCGTTTTTTTTGATTGGATATCAATACTTGGAACAAGGCAGCTTGGTTGATTTTAGATCTTATCATAGCAGAACTCAAAATGATATACAAGAGAGAAGCGATACAGAGGCAGAAATCTCAGGAATGCGTCAGGCCGAAATGTATATAGAGGAAGAAATTCCGGAATTAGCTTATTATGAAAACTACATAAGTAAAAAAAGCGGAGGAAAGGCTTATTTAGATGTGTACTGTAACAAAACAAATCCGATAGAATTATATGATAATTATAAGAAGTTTTTAGGATATTATTATCCGGTCTTTGTAGATGAAAAATGGGAAGATCATAGCGTAAGTTGGGAGTGCTTTTTTGTAAGTGAAGACTTTCAAGAGATATTATGGCGCGAAATAGTAGAATATGAGTTTTATTCTATAGAAGAATGGAGGGCTACTTCATGGTATAAGGATAGAATAAATAGTGTTATGGAATTTCTGAATGAGGAAAAGGAGTTGGCAAAATAGTGAAATATTATTTGGTAACAGTGGATCCAAATTATATTGCACCGGTACCAGTCGGATGGTATGGGAAAATAGATCGAAAAACATGGAAAAATAAAAAAACGTATCAAATGCCCAAACATTTGATTTTTCAAACAGAAAAACATATGCAAATGGTATTTACCGATATTGTCACCTTTCCCTGTTTCATGGTAAGAAAAATGGTACGCGATACAATAGCATTATATAATCCATTTATAAAATTTGTGAGGATTATCTTATATGATAAAGAACGAAAAAAAAGTATGGCTTATTACATGCCATTCATGAAAACAATAGAACATGTGGAAACAAATTGCAAGAATAGATATATGATTAATGAGATTGTTTTAGAGCGGGAGAAATTGATGGATGAGGCGATTATAGAAGTGATGAGCAAGGATAAAACGCATATTATTATGAGAATGGATTTAGTGGAAAGTATTCTTAGGAGAAATGCAATTGGAATAGGATTAAAAGAAATACAAATTATTTGAGGAGATATTAAATGGCATATACAGATGAAGAAATTTTAAAGAAAAGAGAAGCAATAAGAGAGGAAAAATATAATACGTTAGAAAATGGATACTATATGGATGGTAAAATTATAAATTTTAAGAGAAAGGAATTACTTGAAACATTTACAATTTTTCTTCCAGATACCATGAAGCTGATGCCGGAATCATATGCAAGAGTCAAATATCCATCAGAGTTTCGTCCACAGAAAATTTTTACCACCTTAGATCTTAGTGTCAATATGGGATTTACAGTATTTCCCAGTGAGATACAAAGTAATGAAATACAACAGCTTTCGGAACGCATGAAGTCTGCCATACACCGTTCTAATCCTGATTATCAGATGTATTCTACGGAAAATCTTATGGATACGAAAGGATATTGGTTTGCGTTTCGCAGCCATGCAATGGATAGCGATTTGTATAATATGATGTTGGCAATACCTATGGAAATGAAATTGGTACAGTGCAGTTTTAATTGTTCTTATAAGGAGTATCAAAAATGGGAAAAGGTAGTGTTAATGATGTGGGAATCTATCAGAGCGTTAGAAGAGGAGATATAAAAGATGAAAGCAATAAAAATATTGGTAGAACCGTTCGAATTTTTAAATTATACAAAACTGGAGTGCAAGAAAGAGCTAAATCAACATGGAGTATTACGGATTACGGGATTGATCCATCAGGAAAAGGAACGGGAATATATGAATTTGGCAGCAAAAGAAACGTGGGTAAGCGTAAAAGTTATTTCAGAGAACGGAGAAATAAGCCATTTCTTTGACGGGATTTTAACAGGGCTGTGTGTAGAGAAAGAAAATCAGATATCCGTGCTTTCGATTGAAATAAAGACAGGAACATTTCTTTTGGATATAGCGCCACACATACGTTCATTTCAAAGTTCGGATTTTCGGTATGCCGATTTGATTCATACTTGTTTGGAGAAATCCTCAGGGAGTTGCATTTTATTGGATAAGAAGAATGATCAGACACATCGGTTTTTTTTGCAATATGATGAAACAGACTGGGAATTTATAAAACGGATAGCTGCATGTGCAGGGACAGTTATTATTCCGGAAGATGCAATGGCAGGCAGAAAATTTTATTTTGGATATCGAGACGGGATGATATTGGATGAAATTGAATCAGATACATATTATATGGAGCAGGATTATGAAACGTATAGAAAAGGCGCAATAGCAGGAGGATTGGTAGCTGCAAATGTTGTAAGCTATATACTGCAAACAAGAGAGATCTATAGACTTGGACAAGGCGTATATTTTAAAGGGCGGAAATTCGTGATTGGAAAAATTACAAGTTGTTTGAAGGGACAGGAATTATATCATGAATATCGGTTGATTACCAAGGAAAATGGATTGCTTCCACTTATGTATAATCAAAAACTGTCGGGCATTTCTTTGAAAGCAAACGTTACGGTAGTGGAAAAAACGATGGTGCAGGTACTAATACAGGAAGACGAGAATAAAGACAAGTGTGAAAGTCGATGGTTTGACTATGCCACCGTATATTCTACACCGGATGGGGCAGGATGGTATTGCATGCCTGAAGTTGGGGATGAAGTCAGGCTGGTGTTTCCGGATAATAACGAGAATAATGCATATGTGGCGAGCAGTGTTCATGTAGGAGCATCCGGAGGAAGATCGAATCCGGCTTATAAGTCATGGAAGAACAGGCAGAATAAAGAGATATTATTTACTCCGGATTCCATTGTTATGACAAACAATAATGGATTGCTGTTGGAGCTGTCAGATCAAAATGGAATTAAAATGAGTAGTAATAAAAATATTACGGTTCACGCAAATGGAAACATTGACATTAAGAGTCAGAATGCAGGGGTACATATGTATGCGGAGAATGATATTTTAATGAAACAGGGGGCTGCTAAGATACAGATAGATGATTCCATTAATATAAATGGTGGGAAAATATATATGAATTAGAACAAGCTGTACGGATTTTGAAAAGGAATGATTGGGGTATGAACAAGGAATATGAGATAGACGGTGAGATAATTATAAAAATGGATATACCATTTCTGAATTTAATTCATTTGGAAATTAAACAAAAAGAAAATGAGCATGTAACGTTGAAAATGCAAGTAACCGTTAAAGAAGAAGATCAGGAGGAAGTTTTATATAAAAATTGGTCAGATACTAAAATCTTAGTTATCAAAAAAGAGGAAGAAAACCAGCCTGTATTTCGGGGGCTGGTTCAAAGTCTGGTGTGTAAAAAGGAAAACAGGATATTGGTTGTGGAAATTAGTGGGATTGGGGAAACAATTAAATTAGACAGGAAAAAAAGGAAAAGGTCATTTCAAAATCGAAATATGACCTACAAACAGATCATAAAGGAAGTATTACAAAAGTATAACAATGCAAGGTTTGTTTGGCAATTTGGCGAGGATAAGATAATAGATAAACCAATTATTCAGTACAATGAAACGGATTGGGAATTTCTAAAAAGATTATGCAGTCATTTCCACGGAGTATTGTTTGCGGATTCAAAGTCAGATAATATAAACATTTTTTTGGGTATAGGGAGCGGAAATAACAAGAAAATGGAAGCGGCAGATATACTTAGATGGGGAGTAGATGACTCTTATTATCAAAATGGTTGTTATGAAAATAGCATTCCCAAAAAGGATGTATTCTATCTAGAACTAGAAACAAAAGAAAACTGGCAGATAGGGGATTTTACTTTATATGAGAATCAATGTTATCAGGTATATAGGCGTTATATTACATTTGAAAGAGGTAAGTTTATTTTCAACTGCCGTATGGGAGCTGCTGGTATCTGTTATCAGAAAAAATTTTATAATAAAGCGTTGCCTGGCGTGCGTCTTGAAGGCGTGATTAAAAAGACGGAGGAGGAGTCGGTTTATATACAATTAGATATAGATAAACAGGAAAGTGCGGACTATCCATGGATATGGGCGCCAGAAACAAATAATTTATGTTACTGTATGCCTGAGACAAGTACGAAGGCGGTTTTATATTTTCCCACAAAGAGGGAGGAGGATGGACTGGTAATTCTTTCTGTTGTGAGAAATCAGAAAAAAGATGCTTATAGAAATAATGAAAACAAGGAGTTTTCTACAATAAACCATAAAAGACTGGGACTTTACCCTGAAAAAATATTTTTGGAAAGTATAAGCGGATTGTTGAAGTTTTCTATGGGAGATGCATTGGGGATTCAGATATGCAGCAGTACGGATGTTTCTTTTAAAGCGGATGGAAAAGTCTGTATAGAAGGGAAGAATGTGTCAGTAGTTGCGCCGATTGAGGTGGTAGGCAGGACAAACAAGGCAAATGTTGAGATTTGCAGAGATTTTAATTTTTTTGCCCCGGGTGGAGTAAGGACTATTGGGACGGGAGATATTTCTGAGAAAGAACAAGATTCTTCTGTTATTAGGAAATATGATTATAAAAAAATAGAGCATTGGCAGGCATCTTATTCAGCAATCGCAGCAGTACCGGCTGTGGATTTTGGAAGTATGAGAGAACCAGATGACGCGGTAGATATATTTGCATGTGGTAGTATACCAAAAGTGGCAAAGGGTTCGACTACGATTGCACTGGCAGAGGTAATGGACGGAAGGAAAGAGCATGAAACATCTTTCCCCAAAGCGTTTCAGTCAATGGAGAACTATACGGTAAAGGGAGGGTATCTGTTGCCGGAAAAACCAATTTTGACAACAAACTAACAAGTAATATATTAAAATGATTGTTTAGACTATTTGGAAAAAAAGGAGAGAGTTGATATGCCCGTTTGGCCATTCATACCAATTGTACTTTATCTTTTAACACTCACCGGATGCGGAGGTCCGGATAAACCGAAAAAAAAGATAGAGGATGAAAATCAAGAAGAAACATACAGCACGGAAGAAATTATTGATGGAGTAAATGAAACAAGCAGTGAACAAAATGAGGAATCAGATACTCTGTGTAATTGTAATGCTTGTGTTATCTGTTCGAATGCAACACTTACTTCACCTCCTGTTCATATAAAAGGTGGAGATACTCTGATTCATTTAGAGAACTTTGAAGAACTAAATAAAACAACTATTGAGCTAGAGAGTTGTTTTGAAGGATGTAGAAAATCTCCGGATGGTAAATGTAAAATCGATAAAAATTATAAACAATGGATAGAAGATGGTGAATGGAAAGATACTGACAATTTAATTAATCAAGGAGAGGGTAAAGAGATACTAAATAGAGAAAAATCATATATGCTATGTTGCGAATACGCAGGGATTATTTATTTTCTTAAGGATGGACAGGAAGTATGGAAATTAATCAATGGAGAATTAATTTATTATTTAAGTGATAACTATATAAAATGGTTAGAAACAGCAGAAGGCTTTGAGGATTATCCGTATTTAGATCCGGAAGATAGCCAAGAGGCTAAAAATAGACAGAATGTTACAATAGGTATAGGTTTTACTTTTGATAATACGGGCAGAAATTGGGATATTTTGAAAGAAGTATTAGGCTGGACAGATACAGATATAAATTCAATAATCAGTGGAGTATACTCAGGCAAAAATTATTCCAATACAAATTATACAATTACGAAGGATCAAGCTATTCAAATGGTTAATATAGCAGCAGAAAGAACATATATGCCAGATCTCAATGCAGCTATTAATGCATATAACACGCAAAGTGGAAGCGTAACAACTTACTCGCAGAGACAATTGGAGGCAATGTTTGATTATTCCTATAATAATGGTTTATCACGAAATGTAGGGGGGATATATAGTTCCAGTATAAACGATCAAGATCAAATTATTTATTACTATTTGCGAAAGGATCGAGCTAATGCAGTTAAAGCAGTAAAGAATTTTGGAAATGGGACAAGACGTAGATTAAATCAAATGAATTTGTTCTTTTATGATTATAATTTTGTTGATAAATCAGATACAGATTTGGATCCACTCCGTCAGAAATTGGGGTTTTAGACAGATATGAAAAAAGGGAATAGGTTGAAAAATACACTTTTGACATAACGAACGAAGCTCGTATTGCAAATATTGTGCCTAAACCCAAATTCGCAGACTGAGAAAGGAGCATGGTTATTTATATGGGAAGGAACATATTAAAAAAATATATAGTTATTGTTATGATATGTATCGTGCTTATATTTTGTGTAAAAAAAACCGTTCATAATACACAGGATGAGGCTGCAGAAATTGTCGAAGAAAATTGTGAAACAACGGATTTTGAGTTAACATATCAATTATTAAATCAGGAGTTGTTTGGGAAAGACGCTATACAGTGGCTTGATGATTCATTGAAGCAGGAAATATTCCAATATTCAGAAGAGGTAAAAGGAGAGTTTGTAGAAGTACAAAATGAGGAAAGTATGTTTCCGGCAGAATTAATAAATTTATTGGAGAAAATGATTTATCAGTCTCTTGACAGCAGCTTACGGAAATTTTCATGGGAGGAATTACAAAAAAGTATCTATTTTAAGACGATAGAGGAACTTGGAGGAGAAAACTTTGAACTGGACTTAGAAGAAATGAAGAACATATTTTCGTCAGTAAAAGAAATCGCTGAAGTGGAAGATGTCTATGATGCATATAAATTAGTCAGTGGTGAAATAAATTGTCAAAATATATTTCATTTTCATATGACTGATAAGCAGGACAATTATGTTTTTGTTATAGGTTCTGGTGGTTCGGGTGGAGTAGTAAGTGTTCGGCTGACAGAACGAATAAATGATGAATTTATTGTAATCAGTGAGTTTCAGACACAGAATTCAGGATATGGTATGGTAATTCAGTTTAATGATGATTTTTACTATATTTTTCTGGAGTATAATTATGTGCTTAAAAACTATGACGGAGTCCGTATTTATAAGTTGGGAGATAATGCTGAACAGGAAAATCTAAAGATTAAATATCTTCCCTATAATTATATGTGGAAAAATATTTACAATACACCAAAAGGAGCGGAATTAGATACTTATCTGGAAAGCATAAGAGAAGATATCACATCTGACAGGTTTTTAGAAAATGGAAAAGCAGAAGGAGCAGCTGTCTACTATGGAGATGAAGAAAAAGCACAAGGTTTTATAATTCCGGAGAATTGTGAGAAATATTGGGACAATGAGTATTATTGGATCGATTTTGCGAACATAGGGGTTCCTGTATATATGAGGAAGTCGGAGTTTATTCCATCAAATTATAATACAAAATGGCATTTAAAAAGCTCGTTTTATATACAGAATCCTAAGGATAATTCAATCAGCGAACTGGACAAACTGGAAATTGGATATTCGGTTTCGATTCCAAATGAGGTGGCTTTGGTTCAGATGTGGTTTAAAGAGTCGGGGAAAAGTGTCTATACATGCTGCCTGTATCATGTATCTGATTATAATTATGTGCTGAATATTGTTCTGCTGGAGGGAGATGAGATCACCAGAATAAGAACGGATATGATTTGTCCGCAGAGGAGTTTTACGCTAACGGAAGGGGAGGTTTACTATTATTAAGGCATAGCTTTACAATTAAGTGTATGTTTAACAAAGAAAAATAACATGCTGTCCGGAAGTTTTCGACATTGTCAGTACAGCCTTGACCAAAAATGCCCAAATCAAAGAGATATTGAAGGAAACGAATGGAAAGATTATGATGAGATGAACAAGGAGGGGCAGGATGAGGAAGAATTAGATAAAGAAAAATCCTATATGGTATGTTTGACAGGGTGTGGAATTATCTACTTTGTGGATTCTGGACAAATAATTAAAGATTTTGCAGAAGATTTTGCAACTCTAAACAGATATGTTAATGAAGAGATTTTCGAAAAAATGGGATGGAATGTTGAAAATTTCAAAGCAACATATGGGGTAGATGTTATTGAGAAGTTAAAGGAATGTATGTACCAGTATGGGATTACAAATCGGTACAGTATCTGTATGTTTTTGGCAACACTTGGTACAGAAAGTGGAGACGGTACAAAGTTATTAGAAGACCGCACTGATTTTTCCGCAGTTACGTATGAACCACATACGCGAGGTGCAGGATTAATGCAATTAACGGGACTTGTTCAAAAAGCGTTTTTCGAATATCTTTTAGCAGAAAATCCAAACAGAAAAGATAAGGACGATCTGAATGATATGAAAAATGGTTTCTCTACTTCTCAAAATAATTGTGACAATTCAGAGGATTCAGCAGATTATATTGCAAAAAATTATGCAATTGAGTCAGCAGTGTGGTATTGGGCATCCTATAATAAATGTACATATGATACGGGAAATGGCAATCAGGAAATGCCTCTTAACGAGTACATAAGCACTATAACGAAAAAGGAAGAACAGCAGGAAGTTGATTATAAAAATGTATTTTTGGTATCTCAATATTATGTAAATGGAAGTCCATGGAAGCCTGAAAGGTTACAGAAAATTGCTGAATGTGCGGATGGCACATATAACATTGGAAATAACCTAACGTTTACATTACCGCAGGGTGATCCCGATGCAGGATTTCACTTTGGAGACTTACCAAATGGATGGAACGAGAGGGCGCAAGATTGGCAGGAAATGGAGTATGAATTATTTGGTTAAGGAGGATTGGTCATGAAAAAGCAGTTTTCAATATTGTTCGTCTTTATAGTCTGCATTATCAGCATTATGGAATCTGCTGCATGTAATGGTACTGGAGCTGATACGAATACCGGAAACGATGAAAGAAATAAATCAGTCATAGAGGATTCATGTATTCAGGAAAGTAGCTCTGCCAAAAATACTGAAATTGCATTGGAAGAAACCAAGCCTGTTCCGAAAATGGATGCTTTGGAGAATTTTGGAAGATATCTTGAAAAAATAATTACAGAAGGCAGAAAGACCGAATTGGATTCTCATATCATATCAACAAGGCTGAATATGGAGGAAGCAGCGCTTTTGGCGGAAAAGTCGCCGTTATTGGAGCATATCAGGTATTATGCAGAAGACCAGCTGACAATCGTTACGGGAGGAATCTGCATTCTTACGGCGGATATTAACGGGGATGGAATTGATGATGTAATTGAGTATGGTCCTGATGAAAACGGTTATGAAAACGGTTATAGTGCAAATATGCTCAACATTTATTTGGGAACAGAAGACGGAGGCGTTGTTTTGTCCTATTCCCAGCTTTTATTTGATACACGGGCTAGATGGACAGATCCAATAGAGGTTGTAAGATATGAGGAAGAAACATATCTTCTTTTTATGTACGGCATGTACCAAATTGTGGGAAATTCGGGCATTAATGCATATAGGATTTCCGATGGTGTGCCAAGGGATAAATTGAAACTGGATTATATATGTAGTGGTGTCAATGTGGTGATAACGGATAACAAAGACGCATATGATACTAGATTTATAGAAGAGAACAGCATATCGCTGTACCATAGGGCATATCCTTTCCATTGTGACGTTTCATGTGAGAGAGTGGATTATGGCAGTGGGGAAAAAAAGGGGGAAAACTCCGATGAATTATATGATAAGTATGTGGAAAAATACACCGCAGAGCAAAAACCGTATGTGGAAAAATATGCTGAAAAAATTTACTGGTATAATATCAGTAATATCTCAGATTCATATGAGAGTGACATCAATAACAATGGAATTACGGAAAAGTATGTAAAAGAAGTCAAACCCCTTTGGTTGCCTGAATTAGGTTTTCCTAAAATAGGATATAGTGCTGGATTACCGTTTATGACGGGGGAGTATTATGGAATCCATGAGGGCAGATACGGACTGATGTACTATATTGAATCTGAAGGAGAAGAAACAGACTTCTTTAAAATGTGCGGGCTGGATATTTGGGAAAGGGAACTGACTCCTCAGTATTTTTGGGTTGAGCAGACAGAAAAGGGTAATATTACATACATTACCTTTCAGGATGAAAACGAACACAAACAGTATATTGAGGGATATTTCATACAGGGTGATTCGTATGAACGAGTAATCTCCGCCGAATATATTCCATCTATAGAATGTAGTATTAACTATGAAGTTATAGAAGAATCTGATAATGTTGGCTATATTGTTCACCTTTCAAAAGACAGAAAAAGCCTTGAGTTTGAATGGAACGATAGTAATGGTCAGGATAAGTGTCTGAATCAAACCATTCGGAGTCTGATAGAAAAAGAGATTGAAGCAACAGATTTTGAAGGTGGGGAATTTGAAGCAGTACAATATTATCCAAAAGAGGCCACGAAGGAAAAATTGATTGTGGATTATATGATTTTTTATTATGCCCCATGGGCGGATACCATGATAGAAAAACATTCAGATTCCTTTCGGATATTCATAGATTTGTTGACAAGGGAATGCATTAAAATAGATGAAGATTGATATTTGATTGTTTAATATTGTTTAACGGCATTCCAGCTTATTGTATTACATGGTTAGAACGGGTATGAAAGCGCTTTTATAAGCGCTTTTTAGAGATAATGGGAGCGCTTAGATAAAATTTGGAGGCAAAATACAGATGGATAAATACGGATACGTCTTAAAGCAGAATAACAATGCGGAAAAGAAAGACAAAAGATATTATGAGGCAGATTTGCTTTTAATGACAACATTGCAGTTAAAGGAAATCTGCCGGAAAGAAAAAATCATACAGGGCGTTATCAATCCTATGGACAAGGAAGAGCTTATCCGGACGATTCTGCGGTTCCGGGGAGCGGAGGAATGCTACCTGATTGAAAAGGCGGATGAAAAGGGAATGGAAGCCTTGGAACGGGTTTTCAGGGAGACCAGCCTGCATGAGAAGCATGACAGAAGCCTGAAATGCAGCTCCAAGATAATCGTTTATGAAGGAACTGCTATTGGCATCTATGACTGCCTGACGCTGCCGTATGACGAGGAACTGAAAGGGACAAATGCCTTGGTGGTTGGCGGAGACATGACGGTCTGTGCGGTATTGAATGTGGTATCAGCAGGTTCCCGGACGGATTGTCTGTATCTGACAAAAGCTGCGGAGATTTCCTGCCGTGAATCCGATGTTAAAAATTACAGTCTGTATTGTATGGGGCGCAGGGCGTCGGAGCAGCTTTACCGCATATACAGCGGCAGATATGATTTATCCTTGGAATATCTGGAGGTATACAGAATACCGCTGCTCGATTTTGAAGTCAAAACACCGTTCCTGTTATCCATGCCTGTGGCAATGGATTTTGGCACCAGCAACACAACGGCAGGCGTGTATTTGGACAACCGCTATTTCGAACGGATGGGGTTACATAACGGTGAACGCGGACTGCGGGAAAATGATACGAATTACGCCGTATTTTATGATTCCAGTGATGACTGGCAGGAAAGCATACTTCTTCCCAGTGTGGTAGGAGTGCTTTCCGTGGAGGCGGGACAGCCGGAGTTTTTATTTGGATATGATGCAATCCGCTTAGTCAATTCTAGCTATATTGATGAAGGCTTTTGCGTTTTCTATGATATTAAGCGCTGGATAGAAGACTATGAGAAACAGGAGGAAATAACGGACCGCCAGGGAAGGAGGAGCTTTGTTTCCCGAAAGGATATTTTGAAGGCATATTTCGTTCATGTGATAGAGGCGGTTCGAAACCGGTTCAAATGTGAAATCAGCGGGGTTCATATTTCGTGCCCTGTGAAGCAGAAGGCAAAATTCCAAAATTTATTTGAACAGATCCTGCCGGAATATGCCTTGGAAAAACAGGATATGGTGGACGAGGGCGTATCGGTTTTATACAATACAATATCCGAAATTATCCAGAACGGCATCGTGGAAGACGGCAGGGAATATAAAGCGCTTGTCATCGACTGCGGGGGTGGCACCACGGATTTATGCTCCTGCAGCTTCCGCATATGGGACAGGCGAGTGTCTTACCGGATTGCGATTGACACGGCATATGAAAACGGGGATACGGATTTTGGCGGGAACAACCTGACTTTCCGCATTATGCAGTTGTTGAAAATTTCCATTGTGAACAGCCTTTACAGCGGTGTTCTGGAATCGGGGAAAACAATCCTGTCGGAATATGACATGGATGTCTTCCGCTATGTGGACCGGTACGGCACGGACAAATTATACAGGAAACTCGAAGAAAATTATGAAAGGGCGGAACAGTATCTGCCGACGCGGTTCCGGGAGTTTGAAAACAGGAGCCGTGCGGATTATTTCAAGGTAAAAAACAATTTCTATTTTCTGTTCCGTCTTGCGGAAACGGTAAAAAAAGAATTTTATAACCGTGTGGGGACGCTGCGCGTCGTGCTTGCGTCGCAGCCTGTTGCGGAAAACGCTGTTACATGGATTATGGCGGACAAATGGAAGCTGTCCATGCGGACGGACAAAGGTTTGGAGGTCATAAAAGAATTTCCGCGGATCTATTTCAGTATTTACGAGATAGAGCTGCTGCTCAAGGCGGACATTTACGGGATTGTCCGGAAATTTATGGAGCAGATGTACGAGGATAATGTTCTGGAAGAATACGCTGTCATAAAATTGACGGGACAATCCTGCAAAATTGATATTTTCCGTGACGCGATTAAAGAATATGTGCCGGGAAAAACCATTCAGTTTAAACGCAGGAGCGGTGACCAGACAAAGGATTATGAGCTGAAGATGACCTGCGTGGACGGCGCCTTAAAGTACCTGAAGGATAAACGGTACGGGTTTGCGGACATCAGCATTACCGTGGAGGAGCCTGTTTTCCCGTACTATATTACGGCGTATACGCACAGCGGTGAGGAAGTGGTACTGATATATGCGCTGAAAAGAAACGCTGTAAGCGGCATGATTTCCAGAAACATGGAAGACCTTACGCTGAAGCTCTATCTGAAGGATACGAAGGAAACGGTGCGTTACCAGTATACCTGCGAAAGCTCCATGTCTGATTTTCAGGAGAAGGAATATGAGGAAATCATGGATTTATACGGGGGGCACATTTTACAGGCGGATACGGACGACATTGTGGAAAACGAAGTGAAGTTTTTTGTGTGGGCAAATCCGATGGAATGGGCTTTTTTGGTGGTGCCAGTCTACCGGAAAAACAGGAAATTATATCTTGGCAGGGAGGA
Source organism: uncultured Lachnospiraceae bacterium (assembly GCA_947567595.1). GTDB lineage: Bacteria > Bacillota > Clostridia > Lachnospirales > Lachnospiraceae > COE1. The sequence continues at coordinate 57,889 of CANOMQ010000018.1, forward strand.
GAAATTCTATTTTGAGAATGAAGGATGGGTGCAGAATTTCTTTGACGGAACAAAATAAGGAGGGTGAATATGCAGAATTTGTACCCGTTGTTTGAAAGGAACCGGATTTTGAAAAAAGAACTGCTTTGGTCGCTGCGGGATTACGCTTTTGGCCAGCTCCGTTTGGAATACGGGGAATATGCTGCAGGAATGCTGCAGGGATGTGATGTCAGGGTGGAGGAAAACAGGATTGTCGTCAGTCCGGGTATCATAAAATGGAATGGATTTATCTTTTTGATGTGCGAGGAGGAACGCATCGGATATGAACCCTCAGAGGGATTCACGTCGGTAAAAATGCGTTTTTCCACGGAACAGAATTCACCGGATTATGTCCTGCACACAATGAAACTGGTTTCAGATAAACGTATGGATTTAGCCGACAATGAGTTTGAAATATGCCGTTACAGGCTTCAGGAGGGCGCTGAGCTGAGGGATACGCATACCGATTTATGGGATATGGATACGGAATACAATACACTCAATTATATCCATGCCACATGGGGAGGACTTGGGGGGCGTTCTATTGCGCCTGCGGTGAGCAGACGTTTTGCAAGGGAAATTTTAAAAGCGGACAGTCCGCATCCCGAGGATATCAGATTTGCATATTTATGTTTAGGGCAAACGGGAGCCGTACCGGGGGAGATTTTAAGGGATTATCTGACAAGAAGGAATCAGGAAAAGAGAAGTATATTCACAAATGAGGATATATTCACAAAAATGTGTGAAGTGTTAAATAAAGTCAGAACATGCACGGAAAACAGACAGCAGGAACGAAGCGGCAGAAGGCAGATTATTGTGTACTGAAAATGCAATAAATGAGGATATCAATGAAAGAAGAGAAAACCTTTGATTACAGAAACTACATACAGAGCCGGCTAAAGGAAATCAATGATTTGGATGAGCGCAGAGAGGCGCGGGAGCTGCTTTTGAATAGTCTGGCGCATATTTTTGAATGGACGGAAGCCAAGTATGCGGAATTGGAGCAGCGGATTCAGGATGAATTGAAGCTGCCATGGCAGTATTATAATGTTTTCATGACAATTATCAAACGCGGGGATTATGATGCCATCAATCCTTTTTGGCATCCTGTGTGTGTGGAAGATGTCAGCCCTGCTCCTAAAACGGAATACCGTACCGTTTTTCTCATGGCGGATGAGGGGGGCTTCCGGGAGTTCCTTGCACAGGGAACGGTGGAAGGCGTTGATGAATCGGACGGACATCATATCCGCTTTCGTATAAGAACATGTGAACGATATGGGGAACGCATGAAAACCTTATACCGTCTGTTTGCGGGCAATCATATCCCTTGGCAGACTGTGCACATGGGGTATGCGGAGCGTTTCTTTGATTTAGTGCCGGAAGAGGACGTTTTGGCTGGCAAAACTATCCGGTTTCTATGGGGGAAATGGGAAAAGTATGTACATGAGGACATGCTTCTGCTTTGGAATATAGAACGGTTTATGATGCAGTCGCAGGAATACAGGCATCCCTGTCTGGACGAGGCAATTTACGAACATATCTATTATCTTGGAAGCAACAGGGACGAAATGGACGGGTATCTAGTGGAAACAAACGATGACATTTTATCCGTCCGTTTTGAAGAGAATAAAATTCTGATCAAAACGCAGCAGGAAACATTGGAAGATGTTTTTCTTTACAGATTGTATCAGGGAGCTCAGGGAAGCTCTTACGGGTATCATTTTCCTGTCTTATCTAACTGTAAAAAAGACAATTTGGCGGTAAGGTATCTTCAGGAAACGGGAAATTTTATTCAGACGCCGATGGAGCTGTACAGAAAAATAGAAGAGCTTTCCGCAGGGTATCCTGTCAGGGTAACGGGGTATGAAATTACGGACCATGCAGAAGGCACTGTTATGGAAGGGGATATGAACAGGCATATCGGCATGCAGTTATTTTCAAATGATAAAAGAAAAATACTTCTTTTTCGGTTTCACAGGGAGGCAGTAACGCACGATGCTTATTTATATGAATCCCAAATCCGGTATATCCTTTCACAGTTGCAGCTGGAGTTTTTGGAATACCGGTGTATGGGGGTATGGGTATGAATTATGCATGGGAAGCCGTTCTTTTGGCAGAAAAGAGTAAAAAAGACCGTGACAGCCTCCGGTTCATAGAGGCCGCCTGCCCGAGTCCTTATATTGAAGTGTCTGTAACTGACCTGAATGCACAGACGATAGAGGGGGACACAATAGAGATTAATCCGTTATACCGGTTTGAAAAGATGTTTGGAAGGCTGTTTGATAAAAATATAACGGACATGCGGCAGACGCGCGCGCTGCTTTTTGATGTCTGTATGCACTACGTTGTACAGCTTGATTTACGGGAAGGACTTACGAAAGAAGATTTTTATGAAAGCCGGATTGCCGTTGACATTCAAGGGGGAATATATGGCGAAGCTGCCCGGAAACGGTTTAGGCTTTTTCGAAAACCGGAACAGAAAATTATTATACACGCCTGCTTAATGCTTATGAAGTCGGAAAATTATATGATGAGTTTTAAAACGGCAGTGACAGGGATTTATCCGCATGCGTGTATTTATGAGAATAATGAAACTGCGTATGAACTGTTGGTGTATCTGGGGGCTGATGAAACAGCTGAGGAACGGGAACGGGCGGCGTTTCTCAGGGAAATGTTTCTTCCGATACAGGAGACGGTGCATTTCTTTTATGAGCATCATTTTGGGGTGATTGGCGTGGAGGAAACGATGGTGGTTGATGAGATGGTTTTGTTTTAGGTGAATTTTTGAAAGGATAGAGGGATTGTGGTATGGATGAATATACTAAAAAACGAATAGAAAGAGAAAAAAACAAAAAAATTAATGAAATGATAGCTTCCGAATTGGCAGATGAAATAATACCGGAAAGTGATGTGGAAGCAGCCAGAGAATTGTGTTTGGAATATGGCAGACGGGATACTGAATATTTAGTGGGTGGAGCAATTCTTACCTGTGATAAAGCTACCATAGGACCCAATACGGTGGGAGAAGAAACTATCAACTTTTTGTCAGACCCCAACGGCAAAGAAAGGAAAAGAACACGGTTAAAAGTTTCAGAAAACGCGACGGAATTGAATGGAGGAAAAGCGGCAACGGTAAAGGACCATCAGATAGATATAAACATTGCTCCTTTTGAATGCAATTGTAAAACTCTATTAACGGAAGAAGAAAAACAGAAAATTATAAATAGTTTAGAGGAATGTGAAATACATGGAACATGCAGAAAACTAATGAAGCTGAATGATGACTGGGAAAATATGATTAAAAAAACCAATTATTTTTCTTTTAATTATACAAATGAAAACCAGGAAACAGAAGAAGCAGAAGGAATTACAATGTTGTCAATGTTATTTTGCAGTCACGGGGGATTGATAACTCCGGTAACTTCAGGGCAGAGAAGATATTATAAGCAAAGGGATAAAGAAGAAGATATTGCAGAGGGGTTATATACGGATGAAGATTTTGAACATTTGGTAGCCACACTGGCAGGAGAAGCTAATTCATACAGGGGAATGGTGGCAGTAGGATATGAAATTCTGAACAGATGTAAAAGAGATGGAAAAAGTATAAAGGAAGTGGTTTCACCTAAAGGGCAATATACTGGGTTTAAAAAAGAACATTTAGGTAAAATTTCCGACGAAAATGCAATAGATGCGGCGATAGCAGTGCTAAGAAATGAGGTTGAAAATCCAATTGGAAATATTACGAATCATTTTGGAAGATATGAAGGATATGATTTATGGTACGAGAAAAATGCGTGTACAGACTTAATCATAATAAATGGAAATGTATTTTATGAGCCATATGGTGCAGTACATAATAAGAAAGCGACAAAAACGGCAGATGCAATTGTAATATATGATAGTGCAAAGAGGAAGTGGTTATATGATGGAGTGGTTAAGACATCCTAAAATAATTAAAATAATAATAGTATCGGTAGGAATATTCTGTTCCTGCGTGCTTTTTATGGGAACGTTATATGTGGCGGCATCGGACAATAAGGATGCACCAAATGAAACGGGGCAGGCATATATTAGCCTGGAGAAAGCAGAAAACAAATTTGAAATAGGAATGTTGGATTTGCCAAAGGAGATTCGCAGGGAACTTATATTTTACCAGTGGATAATGGAAGCGTTAGGCTGTTACGCCGCTGAGAGTGGAGACTGGGAAGTTTTTTACGTTGACATAAAAAGAGATATATTATATGGAAACGAAAGGTTTCGATTAACAGAGACGTTTCGTGGAGAGGATATAGATATAAAATCATGGGATTATTCAATAAATCAGAAAGACATAGTGCAGTTTGGACAAGATAGCTATCAATTTAGGATAGAGGGAGCAGAACAGACACTTTATGCAGAGATTAATCTGAAAGAGGGGGTAGTACATCTGTATCCAGAGAGCGAGGTGGTTATTCTTTATGGACTGGGCAATGATGAGGCTTATAAATTGATTAAGAGAAATGAAAACAATGAAATAGTATATTATCCGGACTTTTATGTGGAGCCTGACTGGGATGACATGGAGGTTGTTGATGACTATTTTGCTGGAGTATCTCTTGATGAAGTGCAAAATTTGGATTATCTTAAAATCCCTGATGATATGCATTTTAATCAGTCAGTTTACCTGAGTGTTGCAAGCATTTTGAAGAGATATATAGAAGAAAACCAGATTGAAGATGTGTTTTATTATGATGCAGAGAAAGACAATATTACAGGTGTTACAAATATGATATTTACATGTAGGCTTCGTGGGAAAACGCGCACGCTTTATATTGATATAGACGCAGTCAATATGAAATGCCATGTATATGAAGTGGAGGAGTAAAATTGAAAAAACGATGGAGAGATGTAATGGCAGGCTTTATGATAGGAATTCTTGTTTTCCTGGTGGGGAATGTTTTGCTGTGCAGAACAGATGAAAATGCAGGAGAATATTTATCAAAGATGCAGCAAGTACAACAAGGCGAATGTTCTTCTGAAGAGGAAACGCAGCAGGCAGAAGATAAAAACGAAGCGCCAAAAGAGGCGGACAAGGATACAAAACCACCCCAAGGATTTCGCATATCCGGGAATATGGAAATCCCGCAGGGCTTTATAGAAGAGATTATGCTGTATCAGTATATAGAATACGGCGTAAGGAAATACAATGAGGATAAAGGCAAAAATAACAGATATTCTGTAGATATTCATGAGGATATGCTGCCGTATGGTACTGAATTTGCCATGAAAACAGCAGGCGGAAAACCATATAAAACGGATCTGGCGAAAGAGCTGCTTCCGGAACTGTCAGATAATATATTTAATTTTATTCTTCATGGACAGGATGAAACAAAGTATATATCAATTGATACCTATAATATGAAAATTTATTTATATGACATGATAGTAGAGTAAGGAAATTCACGGAAATGTTGTTTGGATATATTATTAAGGAAGGAGCAAACTATGGCAGTTCAGATTATGAACCAACAATTACAAGTCAAATGCAGATTCAATCTTCTGCATATACTGGAATGCAGTATCCACAGTAAATACGGTGAACACACGAAAGCAGAAATTAAGGCTGCCGTAAAAGGTGAGGAAGCAAAAGCTGTTTTAAATAATGCGGCAGAGGAAAAAATTGAAATATTCGGCAAAGACACTGATACCTCAATAGAGCAGGTTCTTTTTGCTGGAAGCATTCAGTGCGTTACAATCATGGAAGAAGGTCAGTATACGACGATTACCCTGAATGCCGTTTCCAATACATGGAAGATGGATATAAAGAGGAGATCCAGATCGTTTCAAAATCCAGAGCTGACTTATAAAAAGGTGGCAGAGGCCGTTGCGCAGGAATATGAAGCCGCTGTTATGTGGAATATCCCTGACAAAAAACCGGAACAGCCTCTGATACAATATAAGGAAACGGATTACCAATTTTTAAAGAGGCTGTTAAGCCATTTGCAGAATGATGTGCTGACAGGGGATTTTTCTGATAAAATAAGTATTTATGCGGGGCTGGGAAAAGGAATAAAGAAAACGGCAGTTGATTTGGCTCAAATCAACTATGCAGTCATACCGTTTTATATCCAAAAAGAGGGAAGAAAGCAGCAAAACCGACTGATCGGATACAGGCTTGAACATATGGATTACATAAGGACAGGTGATTTGCTGCAGATAGAAGGCAGTCCGTTTTATGTAATGGAAGCGGAAACGGTCTATATACGGGGTGCTTTGGAATGCACCTGTCGCGCATTTCCAAAACAATGTTTTCAGGTGGAAAAAATACCGGCACAAACATTGAGCGGCGCCGTGCTGTATGGAAGGGTATTGAAGACAAGGCAGGAACTGGTGAAGCTGCATTTGGATATTGATATAGAACAGCCTGTTTCGGAAGCGTACGAGTTTCCATGGCAGCCTGTTACGGGAAATATGCTGTACTGTATGCCGGAAATCGGAACCAAGGCAGCTTTATGCTTTGATGGTCCCGAGGAAAGTACGGGCAGGGTTCTTTACAGCATTAGGGAAAACAGTGATGCATATGGGGGACTACCATATTACGGCAACAAATACTTTACAACAGATAAAGGAAAAAGGATGTATTTAAATTCATTGGAAATGGGACTGGCTAACATGGCAGGAGGCAGCGCCGAAATATCAATAAAAGACAGGTTAAGTCTCGATGTGAATACGGTTCATAAAGTATCGATACAGGCAGAAGGAAAGATAGAACTGAAGGGTAAAAATGTAAAAATTAAGACACCAATTGAAGCGACACTGGTCAGAAAAGATGTTTTATCCCCCACGGTTATCAATCTGTGCAATGCTTTTGATGCGATTGGACGGACAGGAAACTTTGCATCAAACGGGAAACCGAAAGTGAAAAACACGAAACAAAGAGAAGAAAAACCGAAGATACAGGAGCCGTATTCACTGGAGGGGGTTTTAAGCACTATATTATGCAATATTCCGGCAGAAGAGTTTGAAAGTCCGGCTATGGAAGCAATTGCGGCAAGCATGCCGGTTGTAAGCAGTATCGGCGGTATTGTCCGGTAAGGAGGGAAATCTAAAATGAGTGAGAGTGTAAGAATCGGCGGTATCGGAAAAAATCCCGCCATTGACAGGGTAAACAGTCTGAATG
>CANOMQ010000019.1 GCA_947567595.1 uncultured Lachnospiraceae bacterium
GGATATCCAGCCTCACCGAACGGTTCAGCAGGTTCTCCACAAATACCTGGGTGCGAACATCCAGCACCTTTAAATCCGGCTTTTCCAGCACAATCTGCAATACCAGTTCTATGCTTGCCGTATCTCCCTCAAAACACTTTGTGAGGAAATCATCATCAAGCAGGCGAAAGCCTCTTAGCCTCTGTAAATCTTCCTGATGTTTCCGGTCTATCTGTTCCGTCACTGTCAATTTTCCCACCTGCTTTCAGTTTTACTTTTGTATAAATCATAGTACCATAAAGTTTCTATTTTTTCAATCTGAGAACAAGAAAAGGCTTGATTTATTCGATAATATCGAATAAAAAGAGGCGATAATATGCGGCAAAAATTTACAAACAAACACAAAATGCTTGCTTACATTATGATGAATGACCCATCTGTTAGGCAGAATAAAACAATAACACAAAATGAAATTGCGTCATTATTTGGTGTTTCACAATCAACTGTTGCGAAAGGTATCCAAGAGATGGGATACAAAATTCAAATCAACAACTTACAAAAACAGGTAGCTTCGCTAACGGGTGAAGCAATGGATTTAATAAAAAAGTTGCCATTTTTAGGTTAGTATGCACATATTGTTGGCTTTTAACTAAACACAAAAATCCCTATGACTTTATGCCATAAGGATTTTTGTGCTTATAGCCAATTTAACATTTTCTATGATAAACCCTAGTAGCCATCTGGAACATAATGTTCCAGATGACGACAGCACCTCGCATCCCCATAACTATAAAAGAGGGACCTAGGGAGTTGCCATATTAATTTCTTCGCATAAAATCAGGTTGCTTGGTAGCATTGGCTTTTATCTTTTTTCTTTCACCACTAAAACATACAGTATATCCGATGTTTGAGGTAATACGACTTTTTGAAATTCCCAACCTTTTATTTTTGTCCAAGAAAGAAAGTAACCATAAAATTGAGGGTATTTTTCAAATACCGTATCTCGTGAAATATGTAACACTTGAACAATATCACCTGTAAATTTAGTTGGATATTTAGAAAATGAATAACACAATTTTTCAAATATCAATCTATTTTTTTGATCACAGTTCATTTTAGTATCAAATAGAACTCCGGTATCTATCATTTTAATTATTTGTGATATAACAGTAGATGGGAATAATACATCTCCTAAAATTTCTGGATATGTATGAGAGGCAAATACTTTTTTTCCATAATCAAAATACTCATTTTTATTCCAACTAAATCTACTATCACTAACAATATATGCTGATGTAGGACCATGAGTATCTATCCCTATCCAAGAAGCCAATAGTGTCATGCTTTCTCTCCGTTAAAAATAACAAAACCTTGACTCTCCAAAAATATTAATTGTTTTCACAAATTATAACAAATACTGTAGATACCTATTGTCAGTACGCCCGTTAATTTATTGGCAACTTCAAGATTGCAGTTAGGGTACAAATGCCCCATATGTTCCCAAAGTGGTCTGTATCTTCTCATGCCCTAAACGCTCTTTAATCAAAAGCGGGTTTTCTCCCATGCTGATTAAGAGGGAAGCGTGGGAATGCCTAAGGGAATGGTAATCAAAGGCAGGCAGCAGTTCCTTGTGTATCACTCTTGAACAGTATTTGAAGGAATCTGTTGAAGCATATTCCCCATACATCATCTGTCATGCCCATTTTTGCAGTGATAGCAGGCAGTAACGAAAAGGGAAAGGCAGGATTTCCAAGAACGCACAAATGAAAAATAATATCAACAAATAACAGCAAACTCTTGAAAAATTCACATTTATGGTGTATACTAAAACAATTGAGCTGTATGCAGATTCAAATCACGAGGTGAGAGCATGGAAGAAATCATGAATGACAAATGGATAAGCATAGACGAGGCTGCGGAATATTTAGGAATCAAAACGGTCACTCTTCGCAGTTGGATCAGAAATGGTAAGGAAAGTTTGCCTGCTCAAAAAATCGGAAAACAGTGGAAATTTAAAATTTCCGAACTTGATGAATGGGTTAAGAGCGGTAAAAGCGCTGACTGATTTAGGAAGAAAATCAAAGGTAATCATTAAACAAGGAGCAGGCAAAGATGGCTGTCAAGAAAACACAGTTATATGCCTCGCTGTGGACGAGTTGCGACAAGCTTTGCCGAGGTATGGATTTCTCAGAGTATAAGGACTATATCCTGACGCTTTCTGGAACTTGACTTTTCCCCGAATAAGGCAGAGGGCGATGACATCATTGGTGATGCCTATGAGTATCTGATGCATAAATTCTCTACAGAAAGCGGAAAGAGTAAAGGACAGTTCTATACGCCTGCCGAGGTGTCCGGAATCCTTGCTGACGTTGTGGGCATCGCTGTACTGATAGCAGCGCCACGGTATGTGATCCGGCTTGTGGCAGTTGCAGTCTCTTAATCCGTGCTATTGAATCAGCTCCATTTCCGATAATGCGATATGGTCTGTTTAAAGGCTATAAAGATACGCCTCCGGAGAAGAATGGCGACTATGTCTGGCTTATGCATATCCTTAAAGCAATGAAGTCTAATGGTAAGGCTGCGGTTATTCTGCCACATGGTGCCCTTTTTCGTGGAAATTCTGAGGCAGCCCTCATAGAAGCTATTATTTAAGAAACACTGGATCAAAGGAATCGTCAGCCTTCCGGCAAACCTGCTTTATGGAACGGGGATAGCTGCATGTGTGCTTGTGATTGATAAAGAAGGTGCTGCAAACCGGCAGGGAATTTTTATGATCGATGCCAGCCGTGGGTCCGTTAAGGACGGCAACAAGAATCGTCTGCGTGAACGCGATATCTATAGGATTATCACGGTTTTCAATGAGCAGATAACAACCGATTCCAAGTCTGATTGAGAGCGCCGACGAAGAATCTGCACTTGCCGATGTTGCCGAAAACGGAAAAGTCAAGGCAAAGGACTTAGAGGTTAAGATCGAGGAATTTATCTGGAATGTAGAGACCGAAGAAACCATAGAGCTGAAGCTCCTTATGAATCCGCTTCCGATGCAGAAAAAATGTCTACAGGCATATTTGGCGGGACACCCGCTATGCGAAGGTGCGCTGACGGAAAAAGGAAGAGTCACTAAATTATCAACTATGATCGGATGAACAAAAACGTGTTGATAGGTTTGGCTGTATCGGAATTGGTCATTTTAGGATAAAGACTGTATTTTGACCATTCTTGACTTATGTTTGATGTAGAGACGGTATGTGTATTGTTCAAATGACATATGGAATACTGGATATAGACAGGAGAATACATACGTAAAACACTGTTTTGCAAAAAACAGATAATAAATATAGTAAGAATTATTGATAAAAGGAGGAACTTATCATGGAAAAGAAACTTAGAGTCATTGTGGAGAATTGTCCCCAAAATCACAACTGCCCGTCAGTAAAAATCTGCCCGGTCGGCGCACTGACGCAGGAGGGCTTTCAGGCACCGGTTGTTGACGACGAAAAGTGCATTCGGTGCGGAAAATGCTCTAGCTTTTGCCCGAAAAAGGCATTGGTTTTGGAGGAGTTATAATACAAGTATGCAAAGGATACTGATAGTGGATGACGAGGAAGTCAACCGCGAAATTCTACATAATATATTAAAAGATGATTATATCGTGGAAACGGCAGAAAACGGTGAGACCGCCTTGGAACGGATGCAGGAATGCCATGATGAAATGGCGGCGCTGCTTTTGGACTTGCATATGCCAAGGCTTGACGGTTTTGGCGTGATTGCGGAAATGAGACGAAACGGCTGGATTAACAGGGTTCCGGTTCTCATCATAAGCGCCGAGTTTGCGGTTGAGGTGGAAAATGAGTGTTTTCAGGCAGGCGTTTCCGATTTTATTCACAAACCGTTTGTGGCGTCTATCGTGAAAAACAGGGTAAAAAATACAATTGAAATGTTCAACTGCAAAAATGAGTTGGAAATCCGGGTGGCGGAGCAGTCGAAAATTATCCGTTTGCAGGAGGGACGGCTTGGCAGGCTGGAGCCGTTCAACAAAATGATGATTGAGTACAGTTCCGCGATTATGGAGGTTGAGACGAGGCTTAAGGTGCTCAACGCCATGTTTTCCGAGGAGTATAAAAGGAACCCGTTTGAGTCGATTAAGAGCAGGTTAAAAAAGCCTGAGAGCATCTACAAAAAGTTGGAGAGAAAGGGATATCCGGTTACGATAGAGAATATCCGGAAGTACATAGCAGATGTGGCAGGGCTGCGTGTGATTTGCTCGTTTCCGGACGATATCTACCGCTTGGCGGAGCTTTTGGTCAGGCAGGACGATATTATCTTGTTACATGAAAAGGACTATATAAAGTCGCCGAAATCAAACGGCTACAGGAGCCTTCACTTAATTTTGAATGTGCCCGTTTTTCTGCCTGATGAGAAAAAGTATATTAAGGCGGAAGTCCAGTTTCGCACGATTGCGATGGACTTTTGGGCGAGTTTGGAACACAAGTTAAAGTACAAAAAGGATATCGACAATACGGAAGAGATTGAGCGGCAGTTAAAGATATGTGCAGATTCCATAGAAGAACTGGATTATCAGATGCAGGAAATCCGAAATAAGATTGACAATGCAGACAGTTCGGCATAAGCGGGAACACTTGAAAAAGTCCCCGCTTTTTCTGTTATTTTGTCATTTCCCGAAAAATGATGCAGATTTGATGCAATTCAGATATAAGTTTGGTGCGCTGCGGACGTATTATAAATATAATGCGAAAAATGAATCATTATGGGGGAACAGTATGATGCGGAAGAAACAAATGATAATTTATGGAATGGCGTTTGCCGTCACGCTTGGACTTAGCAGCTGTGGCAGCTTAGGCACGCCGCACGGCTACAAGGATTACACAGTCAAAAAACAACAGTACGTAGCAGAATACACGGAACAGTACGATTACTGGGACGTTGTAACGGTTGAATATCCAACCCTGTCAGGAATTGACGGGGAGCAGTTAGAAGCAATCAACAAAACACTATACGATATGGCAATGGAAAAGGTGAATTACTGGCACCTTACCCCAAACGAGGAGGTCAAGGCATTGCAGGAGGAATATTCCATTTACAGCAGCGACGTGCACTGCGATGTTGACTTCCATAGTCAATATTTGCTGAGTGTGAATTTTCAGGAAGCTTATGCGCCTGTTTCACCTGTGTATTACCTCCATATGACGCAGCGCTGCGCCAACATAAACCTGATGACGGGCGAGCAGTATCAGCTATCCGATATTTTCCGAATCGACGATGATTTCATGTCGCTTTGGTGCGCGCAGGCAGAGGCGGACGGGAACTATTCCGGCGTGATTACCAACGACGAGGACGTGCGTGAGACCTTTGCCGCATGGTTTTTGGGTGAGGACGAGGAGGCGCAGGAGGATTATATCTTTACGCCGTTCTTTTCCATAGACGAAAACAAGGATTTTACCATCGGGCTTTCTTATGATCCGAAGCTAAATAAAATCGCAGGCAATGTGCCAAAGGATAATACCTTTTACACACATCTTGCGGCGGCGGATTTGGAGCCTTACCGGACGGAGTCGGCGTTTTGGGAATTGTATGACAAGTCAGAAACGACGGGCGAAGTAATAGAATGTGAGGAATTAAGGGAAAATATTTGGCTGGGGGAGAGCGCAGGCGTATGGGATTACTGGAAAGAACGACAATAGTGAAAACGGTACTATTTGCGGGCGCTTTGGCACTGACAGGCACTATGGCAGTGCACGCGAAGGAAACGTATCAGACGCGCGGTCAGGTGTCGCAGGAGGAGCGTGCGGATTATACCGTGCTTACGGAGAATTTGGGCGATTATGTGGTGCAGGAGGGGGACAGTCTTTGGCGCATTTCCGAGGAGCTTTTGGGAGACGGAAGGGACTATCTGCTGCTTGCGGAGCAGAATGCAGATGTGATTAAAAATCCCGATTTGATTTACCCCGGCATGCATTTAAAAATCAGACGCAATGCTTACGTGAAAAAGCGGACGGGCACAAACGGTATCAAAACGCCCGAGTACCGTCTTGGAACGCCCGATAACTGGGCGTTTGGCATTTTGGAGGAAGGCGGGGCGTTTTCCAATTACGCGTTATTTGCGCGAAATGCGGGCGGCAGTGTTGTCTGTCTGCTGCGCGACAAGGAGGCGGACGGGGTAAAAAGCCTGTCGGATTGGGCGCACTGTCAGGAGCTGATTGCGGATTATGTGGAAACGCATTACCCAAAGCAGGTTTCGGATTTGACATTTCATCAATATCAGTCGGAAAATGGCGCGGATATTTATCTGTTTTCCTATTGTTATACGATTGACGGGGCGCAGTACGGATACACGGGCAGCGTGGAAATCCATGTTTGTGAAGCAATATGTCAGACGCAGCGCATACAGGCGGAGCTTACGGGCTTTCAGATGGAGGAGGGCATTGAGGATATTGTGCTTTACATGGCGGGGAGCTTTGAGGAGCTTGGCGGGGCGAATGAGAAGGATTTTTCCGTAAATGGCTACAATGTGCAGCTTAGCCCGTCGGAGCCGTGGGCAGTTGCGGGGATTCACAATCCGTTTGCGTGGATTGCGCAGTATTATGACGGGATTTTCAGTCAGATATCCAAACTTCCGGCGGAGAAGAAAAGCGTGCGGGAGCGGATTTTGGACTGACGGTTGGAAGATAAGGGCTTGTAGTAAGAGATTTAGAAATAGAAAGAGCAGGACAGAGGGATAAAGAGATGAAAAGGTACGGCTTGAGAAAAAGACAGGGCTTTTTTGCCGTTGTCGCGGCAGTGATGATTTTGGCAGGGTGCAGCGGCTCGGAGCGGCAGGAGGCGGCAGCAGTGCAGACGAAGGCGGAGGAAACGTCGATAGAGGTTGTTGATTTTAATGATGTCGGCAGCCCGGCAGAGCATTCCACGCGGGAGCAGGAGAGCGAAGTACAGGAAACAAAGGAGCAGGAGACTTCTATACAAAATACTGAACAAAATACCGAAACAGCAGAAGATACGATGGTAGTGAAAAAACAGCCGCCGAAAGACTTCGAACTCAAGTTCGCATCAGACGACTGGGGGCTTTCCTTTGGCGAGCCGGGAACGCAGTCGGTTGGAAACGCGTCAGCGCAGGACCTTGCATGGTATGACGCTTACTATGTGGGAGACGACAGCGAGAAGGTCATTTACCTCACCTTTGACTGCGGATACGAAAACGGCAACACGGAGCCGATTTTGGACGCGCTTCAAAAGCACCATGTAAAGGCGACCTTTTTCGTGGTAGGGCACTTTTTGGAAACGGCTCCTGATTTGGTCAGACGAATGGTGGAGGAGGGACATGCGGTAGGCAACCACACTTATCACCACCCCGACATGTCGGCGATTTCGGACAAGGCGGCATTTCAAAAGGAACTGGACGATGTGGCAGATTTATTTCAGGAAATCACGGGGAAACCACTCTCGAACTATTACCGTCCGCCGCAGGGCAAATGCAATGCCGAAAATGTCAAAATGGCGCAGGAAATCGGATATAACACCATTTTTTGGAGCCTCGCCTACGTGGATTGGGATACCGAAAAACAGCCAAGCCACGCGGAAGCCTTCGACAAGCTCACAACACGCATTCACCCGGGCGCGATTGTCCTGTTACATAACACATCACAGACAAACGGGGAAATCTTGGACGAGCTTTTGACAAAGTGGGAGGACATGGGGTATACGTTTCAACCATTGTCGGAGCTGACTTTGTAGAAAACTCCCTTCTAAACACTTGTCGAGTTTTGCAAAATCTGTTATGATAAAAAACGGTAGGAGCCAAAGGTCTGAATGCGGTCATTTGGCTTATTGCCCGTGGGAATAAACAAACGTCGGGTATAAAGAGGAGTCTTGTGTATGACAACAAGAGAAGAGGCACTGGCATATTGTCTGACATTTCCAAATGTTTATCAGGACGCGCCGTTTCATGATGACAACTGGCAGCTTGTGCGTTACCGGAAGAACAAAAAGACCTTTGCGCTGGTCTATGAGCGTGAGGGGAACATATGGGTAAATGTAAAAGTCGCTCCGGATTGGAGGGACTTTTGGCGTCAGGCGTATGAGGCGGTGATACCGGGTTGGCACCAGAATAAGGAGCACTGGAATACGATTATCCTTGACGGTTCCGTTCCCGAAAACGACATCAGACGCATGATAGCGGAAAGCTATGATTTGATTGTCGGAAAAGCAGCACGCAAAACCGTGCGGAAAACAAAGAAAAATGTTCAAGATTAAGGAGGTATTTGTTTGACATGAGTATGAAAAAGAAAGCCAATCTTTGCTGGTGCGCCTTTGTGGTATTCCTGATTGCCACGGTCATCATGTGGTTTGTCGTGGACGCGCAGGAGATTGAGTATGAGGAGGTCGAGGTGCGTGTTTTGGACGCAGTGACAACACAGGTCAGAAACCGTTCCACGGGTACGCACACGGATTTTTACGAGGTTACGGTAGCGTACAATGGCGAAGAATATAAGCTTGAAAATGTATACAATACATACCAGTACCCGCAAGGTGCAACGGTTACGGCGTATTTGGCAAACAACGGCAGGCTGTTTGCAAATTTAGAGGGCGTATCCTCTACGACACCGCTTGCAACGGTTTATTTCGTGTGTCTGTTCGGAAGCTTCGGATTGTTATTCGTGGCGGCGGTTTACTCGGGAAAAGCAAAACAGGAAAGGATGGAATCAAAATAAATGAAAACAATAGGAAAGAAATGGAGTATCATAGGTCTTTTATTGACTGTATTGGTCATGGTGACGGCAGGCTGCGCATCGGGAGAAAAAGCGGCAGAGGAGGAGAAGCCGGAGGAAGTGCTGTATCCTGTTTCGGTTGACGGCACGGAAATTCTTGTCGGGGAAACGACGGTGCAGGCGTTGCTGGACAAGGGTTTGAAGGTCACGGTGTCCGAAATGACGCCGGATAAGCAGATTAATCAATATGAAATTGACGCAGAGGAAATGCTGGAGGCAAATTCTTATTATTCCGGCGCGTCTATCTGGCTGACAGACTCGTCGTTTGCACATGTTTCACTGGCTACGGGCGAGGAAGCGGTTCGAATGGGTGACGCGGTCATTGCATATATGGAATTTTCGCTGAGCGCTACGGATAAGACGGGGCTGGATAAAATTGCGTTTAACGGGGTTCCGGTTACGGAGCTTACAAGAGAAAAGGCAGGGGAAGTATTCCCGGATTTTACAGGCGACCAGAATATGTTGTTTTCTCAGCCGACAATGCTGGAGTACCAGTATTTTATGGGATTTGGCGCAGACGGTATGCTGACGAAATTTTCTGTGAAAAAGGATTATGATGTGGATTATAGCAGTGGTAAATAACAAGGTAAGTAGAAAAATTACAACTTGAGATGAGCAATATGGAAAAACAGGGCATTCGGACAGGGGAGCTTGTCCGAATGCCCTGTCATAGTAATGAAGCAGAGCTATCGGTGATATATTTGTAGGCAAAAGGCTATTTTGCGAAGGTAAGGTTAGGAACAGTGCCAATGGGTTTGGAGATAGCGGTCTGCTTCTTTGTGTGATTTGAAAATAATGATTTGTCTGCTTGCTTGATATTTATTTAACAATTCATAAATTTGTGGTAACTGCATACGAGGAAAATCAAGGATTGATTGCCGAAATTCTTCGTCAAATTCCGTTTCAATCCACGGCAAATCTTCCTGTTTTTCTCCGACACGCGACTGTGCGCCATGAAGGCAGATTTCAACCGGAAAGTCCAGCAGAAAGACGGTGTCGCAGGCGTCAAGGCGCGGTACGAGCGTACGCTGGTAATTTCCATCAATAATCCAGCGGTCTTTTTGAAGTATTTCCTGCAATTGTGCGTCAAATAGTTCCCGTGGGACGGTTGTCTGATTTGGTTTGTGCCATAGCATGTCCAAATAGTAAAGTGGTAAGCTTGTGCAGTCCCGGAGCTTGCGCGCAAACGTACTTTTCCCCGCACCGGGACTGCCGATGATAATGACTTTTTGCATATCGTTTCTCCATATGATTAATTATCTGCGTTTGTGGTGTTTTTTAGGCATAAGTTACATTGCGTACATGGAAATTGCAAATTTTACTCAGCCAACTGCGCATTCTGCTCCGCCAGCCGTATCTTAAATTCAACAATTTCCGGAGCCAAAAGTTCTTTCAGTTCCTCACACATATAATCACTCTCCTGTATCATTTTCTTAAACAATTCAATATTCGCCATGTATGACGACATTGTATCATATCAAAAATTCACGTGCAACGAAATCGTAGTCCCGCTTTTCAAAATTCCCATCACTTTTTTATCGTTTTTACATCATTTTTACATCATTTTGTCGCATATTCTTGCATACATTAGAGTATCTGCTATAATGAAAACCAACAACGATTTGAACATATACCAAATTAAAAAAAGGGGGATTATTATGTACGATAGTGAAAAGGAAGAAACAGGTGCGCCACAATTGCCAATGCAGGCGCCACAGGTTAAAAAGGAAAAAAGAGGCGTATCAGTACCCATTATCATTGCGCTGATAGCGGGGATTTCGGCAATCATCTGCATGAGCATTTTTTCAAGTGGCATTGTAAAATACAAAAAGTATTCCGGCAGCAGCGGCATTACCGTTACGGGTTCGGCAAGCTGCGATTTTGAGTCCGATTTGATTGTATGGCGCGGCAGCTTTTCCGCATATGGCTCAACGCCAAAGCGCGCTTATCAGTCCATCAAAAACAGCGCCCAAGTCATTCGGGAGTACCTCCTTGATAACGGCATTTCCGAGGACGAACTGTCGTTCAGCTCCGTTTCCATTTCGCAAAGATGGGTGACGGAATACAATGATGACGGAAAGCGCACGGGCGAATATTTGGACGGCTACGACCTTTACCAGTCCGTTACGGTAACGTCTGAGGACGTGGATAAGGTGGACGCGATTTCGCGGGACATTACGGAGCTGATTGAATCCAACATTGAATTTGAGTCGGATTCCCCCGAGTACTATTATACAAAGCTTGACGAGCTGAAGCTTAATCTGATTGAACAGGCGACGGACAACGCGATGGCGCGTGCGGAAATTATCGCGGATGGCACGGATGCCGGACTGACAAAGCTGCTGAGTGCAAACTTGGGCGTTTTCCAAATCACTGCGCAAAATTCAAACTCTGAGTACAGCTACGGCGGTGCATTTGACACCAGTTCAAGAAACAAGACGGCGACCATTACGGTGAAGCTGAATTATGCGGTGGATTAGGGCAGAAGCCATATAAAACAGTGGAAAAGCGATTGACAATTTTATAGACGCATGATAGATTTTAAATAGAATAACATTGCGAACAAAATAATGCCTGAGCATGACAGCTCGGGCAATTTTGTTTATGCAATTTTGCCAAACCGCAAAGAGGGATATTTATGAAACGAAATCTGAAAACAATCATACGAACCATACTGCTTTTATTCCTAATCACATCTACCGCACTTTTGACATACCTGCATTTTTTCGCGGCAGATGACAAAAATCTGTCCGGCGTGTGGATTGCAAAACAGGATATGACAAACCAAGCCGCAGTCACGGCGTTGAACTGGCTGCAGGACATGGAGGCAGTTTCCATCTCGTTGGAGGAAATGGAGCAATACATGCAGGGATTGACCATAGAAGTCAATTTAACGATGGAACAGACTGCCCGTTCCGAGGGAACATTCCAATGTAATATCCTGCCGGAAAGTTATGAAACCTGCAATCAGGCTGCTTATGAGGCATTTGCTGTGGCGTTCCAAGACCTTCTGACCGAGCGTCTTCGCATGGCAGGCTATACGGGCAGCACAGATAAGGAAGCGATTGAACAGCTTGTAACAGAGACCTTCGGAATGTCCACTGTTTCCTATTTGATGTCTTGCGGGCCAAAACTGTTGCCGCCCTTGGAGGATTTGCAGGCGCAATATGACGGCAGTGGCACCTATCAGACAAAGGACGGCATTTTGACAAGACAGTCCGACGACGGCTGGCAGGTCACCACAAAAACAGAATATTATCTTCGAAAAAGTTCTACGTTGCTCTTGTCCGAGGACGCAGGATATGAGCGTCCCGCAATATACCGTCTGCAATGATACCATTTTCCGATATGGCTAAGAAAGGAGCAGCGCCATTTATATGAAACCAACCATACAAAAAATCACTTCCGTAATCCTGTCCGCAATCTTAATCTGCCTGACCATTCCCACCACGGCAGACGCAAGCTATGAAATTCCGCAAACCTGTCAGATACAGACAGACACCGGAGCCGCAGTTCTTGCAAAAACGCTGGACTACGCCTATGACCACAACACCTACTTTTCCCTGCGTGACATTGCCGTGGCGTTGAACGGTACGGACAAATCGTTCTCTTTAGACATCACAAAAAATACCGTCGCCCTAAACACAGGCGCCGCCTATACGCCCGTCGGCGTGGAAAATACCCCGTGGGAGGACACCGAAAATCCCGATATTTCTTTGCGGCGAAACGAATTTAAGGTGAACGGACAAGAGCTGCGCTACTACACACTGATTATGCCATTGCCTTCCGACGGTTACGACTGCTTCATGATGGCAGGTGATTTGGCGATAATTTTGGACACAGACATGAGCGTTTCCGAGTCCGGCGCCTTGCAGATTAACACACAAAATCCGTTCCACATCACGCCCTCCGATTTAGAGCGTACAGGCTACTTTTATGGCGTAAACAGCGTGCTCGTCGGCGATGCCACCACAGGGGAATGCTACTATGAGTATCAATCCAAAGCACCTTATCCGATTGCCAGCACCTCCAAGCTGATGACATGCCTTCTGACAATGGACGCCCTTTCCGCAGGAAAGCTCTCGCTCGAAGAGCAGGTCACGATTTCCGAAGCAGCGCAGGCGCTGTCTGCCTCGGACGACGGCGTAATTCCCCTGACAGCAGGAGAGCAGATTACCGTGCAGGAGCTGCTTTTAGGCGCGCTTTTGCCTTCAAGCAACGAGTGCGCGTTATGCCTTGCCGAGGCGGTTGCCGGTTCGGAGGAGGCGTTTGTTGAGCTGATGAATTCGAAAGCATCAGAGCTGGGGCTTTCCCAAGCCGTTTTTTTCAACTGCAACGGTCTGCCCTCCTACACGCAGGAGCCTATTCCCGCAAAGCGTCAGAACCGCATGAGCGCGGAGGACATGTTCCAACTGGTGTCGTATCTTTTGAAGGTTTATCCGCAGGTCACGGACATGACTTCCCTGAAATCCGCCACGCTGCAATCCCTCGACCTTGAGGTGCGCAACACAAACCCGCTTCTGCACAATCTGCCCGAGGTCACCGGATTAAAAACCGGAACCACCAACAAATCCGGCGCGTGCCTTGTCACGTCGCTGACGGCAGGTGACGGAACGATGGCGCATGATTTGGTCGTCGTTGTGTTGGGGACAGAGGACTCGATAGAGAGAGGACGTGTCTCGGAGCTGCTGGCGAAATTTGCGCTGCAGGCTTTTCGTTTGGGTACGGGGGAGACGGAAACCGGAACAGAAACCGTTCCCGAAAATCTGCCGACACACGCTGAGGCGGCGGTGGACTGGATATTGCGGAAGGCACGCTCTTAGGGTTGATAATAACAAAAAAGAAGAAGCGCCGTTTTTCGACACTTCTTCTTTTTACGCATATGGGCGTCCAAAGGAAATATACCGCCAAAGCGGTTACACCCCAACCTACTCAACCGAACGCACGCAATTATACATCAACATCGCAATCGTCATCGGCCCGACGCCGCCGGGAACGGGTGTAATGGCGCTCGTATGCGGCGCAACCTTCTCAAAATCAACATCACCGCAAAGCTTGTTATTCTCGTCCCTGTGAATGCCGACATCAATCACCACCGCGCCCTCTTTCACATAGCTTTCGTCAACAAACTTCGGCTTCCCAATCGCCACGACCAAAATATCCGCCTGCTTCGTAATTTCCTTAATATTCTGCGTGCGCGAATGGCAGACGGTAACCGTACCATTTTCCCGCAGAAGCAAAAGCGACATCGGCTTCCCGACAATATTGCTCCTTCCAATCACGACACAATGCTTTCCCGCAATCTCCACACCGGAACGCTTCAGAAGCTGGATAATGCCAAGCGGCGTGCAGGATACATATCCCTTACTGCCAACGCAGAGCGCACCGACATTCTTCTCGTGAAAGCCGTCCACATCTTTTTCCGGTGCAATGGTCTGAATGACCTTTTCCTCATCAATCTGCTTCGGAAGCGGAAGCTGCACAAGAATGCCATTCACCTTATCATCAGCATTGAGCTTTCGCACAAGCTCCAAAAGCTCCTCCTGCGTCGTCTCCTCCGGCAGCTCATATGCAAGCGACTCAATCCCGATATAGGCGCAAGCCTTTTTCTTGTTCCCCACATAAACGCTCGAAGCGGCATCGCTCCCCACCTGAATGACCGCAAGGCAGATACTCTTCCCTTCCGCCTTGAGCGCAGCCACCTTGTCCTTCAATTCGTCCTTAATCTCCTGTGAAATTTTCTTCCCATCAATGATTTGATACATCGCAATCCTCCATTCCTTTCTATATAAATTCATAATATATCATTTCACAATATATAAATAAACAATAACGTTTTACTTTACAAGTATCCCATCTAACCCCGCCGTATCGGAAATCGGGTTGGACTCACACACAACGACCTGAAGCCTTGGCAGCTTTGCAAGCGGTTCCAGCGAGGTCACGTAATTATCCATAATATTCAGCATTTTCAGGTTTTCCATTCCAGCCGCAAACTCCACACTGTCAATCGTCAAATCCTCAACCGTCAGCTCCTCCATGCCATGCAGCTTTGCCAACGCCTCCTGAAGCTTTTTGACATCAATATTCTCCTTATCCGCCCACTGGTCGGCATTATACTTGGAAATAATCGCATTGCCCATATCAAGGACACGCAGATGCTCATTTTCCGCCACATTATCCGTGTTCAGCATAAAGGACGCATAGTCAAGACGCAGCTCCTGAAGGTTTGGCAGGTTGAAAATCGGACTGATGTCGCTCCAAAGATAGCTGGAATACAAATCCACATATTCAAGCCCTTCCACCGCTGAAATCTGCGCAATCATTTCGGGAGAAACCGAGCTGTTTATCAAGGTTAAAGAACGTAAGTTTGGCAACTGCAGAAGGGAATTGTTACTGCCAAAATCGCCATATCCGCCGTCGTTAATAATCAGCTCCTCAACATTGGGCATATATTTTAAATTGTCAAAGCTTTCGAACTTTCCAAGATAAAGCTTCGTCACATTGCTAAGCGCCGACAGGTCAGGCATATCGGAGTCGTCAAAATTAAAGCTCGTCATCAGACCAAACTCCTTTAGCCCTGTCAGACCCTTGACAAATTCATAATCCGTCGTCTCATAATTTTCCAAAAGGTAAAGGCGTTCCAAGTCCGTGCACTCTGCAAGCGGCGTAAAATCAAGCACCTTGCTTCCGATGATGGTAAGCTCCTTTAGGTTGTCAAACTCCGTCAAAAAGCGCACGTCCCGAAGCGCGCTCGACTCAATGTAAAGCGACTCAAGCTGCGTTGCCTGATATAATGCGGAAAGGTCGTCAATATAATCGCCGTCCATAATGGTAAGCCGCTTCAAATTTGGCAGCTCGGAAATGCCGCTCACGTCCGAGAGCATCGTGCTGTCTAGATAAAGACTCTCAACATTGGAAAAGGCGCTCATTCCGTCAGCAGAAAAATGGACGTCATACAGACCAAGTTCCGTAATCTGCTCCGGGGAAATGGTATTTTCAATGTCGCTGATATAGCCGTCATAGTAAATCGCATGTAGCTTATCCAGTCCGTCCAAATTCAGGTCGCCATACGCATGCTCCTCCAGATAAAGCTCCTCAAGGTTCACAAAGCAGGTGAGGTCTTCGCTGACATCAGGCTTTTGCGAGGCAGGATAAACCGTCCCCTGCGTGCCGTCCGAAAGTACATAATCCACTGCCAGATAATCATATCCTACCTCATAAACGTGCAGGGAAACAAGCTGCTCGGACTCCGCCGCCGAAAGCGCGTCAGGCTCCTTATCAAAAATAAGACAAAGCATCTGACTGAAAAATTCAGACTGCGGAACGGTGAGGGCTGCTTTTTCGGACAAAAGGTCTTTGTCAAAATCGTCCGTATCATCAGACCGATGTCCCGAGCCTGCGCGGTTTGTGCCTTCCGTATCACTTTTTGACGACGGCTTGGCGCTTTTATCGCGCAATGTTGCAAAAAAGCTTGAGAGCACAAGAAACAGGACAAGCACAAATGCAATGATGAAAACAAGGCACACAATCAATATGCCATTCGATGATTTTTTCTTTTCGTCGCCATAAAGCGCCCGTCTTTTTGCCGTGATTTCCTCAAAGCTGGGGGTAGGCGAAGCGCTGCCTGTCTGCTGGTTTAAGTATTGCTCGTAAGGTCTTATCGTGGGCTGTCCGGTGCCTTGCGCCGCTTGTGCATTCTGATAAAATGAGCGGGAGCTTTGGCTTGCATTTGCCGTCGTGTTGACTGTCTCGCCGGAGCTTGAGGTGGTATAAGCCGAGTTGCCAAAGGACTCATTGTAGCCACAGTCAGGACAGGTAAGCACCCCGTTGACCTTGCTCATTTTCGCGCTGCAAAGGGGACATTTTTTCTGAAATGCCATTGGTATATCGTTCCTTTCTTTTTATTCGTTTGTCATATCACATTCGTTTTTCAGTATAACACAGTTTGTCAAGGATTGCATTAAAAATGAAAGAAGTGTTTATGAAACGTTTATGAAAGCAATGATGAAATGGGCATTTTTTGGGACGTCTTAGCTGTTGCCAAGAAAATTCAACTATGCTATGATATAAAAGACAAAGGAGGATAATAATTAATGGAGACAAAGGGAAGTATCCGTAAAAAGCTCCTTCCCATAGTTATATTTCCTGTTATTCTATTGAGCTGTCTGATTACGGTCACAGGTGTGACGTTGTTTTATGGATTTTATATACAGAGTGTCCGCAACGAACTGGTGTCAACTACGGATACTCTGCTTGACTGTCTGAACTTTACGATAAGCGGGGATTATTACTATGAGAACGAAATGCTGCTGAAGGGGGATTTGAACATTACGGATTCCACGATGCTTTTGCGGATTAAGGAACAGTCGCAGATTGATATCACGTTTTTTTGGGGCGATTTGCGGATTATGACGACGATTGAGGACGAGTACGGCATCTCTGCGGTGGGCACAAAGGCGAGTGCGGACGTGGCGCAAATCGTACTAAATCAGGGAGAGCGGTATTTTTCCCAAAATCTGGCGATAAATGACAGGGACTATGTTGGATATTATGTCCCGCTGCAAAATTCAGACGGGACGATTGTGGGAATGATATTTGCCGGAAAACAAAAGGATTTGGTTTATAAAAAAATAACGGAAGTTATTATATGGTTTGCAACGTTTTCCATCATAACAATCATTATTTCCATTGTGATTACATTGAAGTTTTCGTCACGCATGATTGCAGATGTTAACAATATCAACAACTTTTTAAAGGCGATTTCGGAAGGAAACCTAAGGACGGCGCTTGGAAACAGCATTGTCAAACGCAATGATGAAATCGGCTCCATCGGCATTTACGCGCTGAAAATGCGGGACAACCTGCAAAAGCTGATTGAGCGGGACGCGCTGACGGAGCTTTATAATAGAAGAAGCTGCCACAGTATGCTGTCAGCAATTTCGCAGAAGAATGAGTTATACTGTATTGTCATGTGCGACATTGATTTTTTCAAGAAGGTCAACGATACATACGGGCATGATGCGGGAGATTACGT
Source organism: uncultured Lachnospiraceae bacterium (assembly GCA_947567595.1). Lineage (GTDB taxonomy): Bacteria > Bacillota > Clostridia > Lachnospirales > Lachnospiraceae > COE1. Next base: position 17,800 of record CANOMQ010000019.1, read on the forward strand.
GCTGCAGCAGGTGTCTGACCTGATTAAGAAAAGCGTTTCGGAATACGGCTTTGCGAGCCGCTGGGGCGGAGAGGAATTTTTGCTGGTGTATAAGCTTGGATATGAGGACACGGTTGCAAGGACACAGCAGCTTCGCCAAAGCATTTTGGAGCATGACTTTACATACGAAAAAACAAAGATGGACATTACAATGACCTTCGGTGTTGCTGACGGGGCGGAGTTTATCCGGTACGAGAACGTGATTAAGAAGGCGGACGAGAAGCTTTATGTGGGAAAAAACAATGGAAGAAATCAGGTCGTTGCATAATGGGAGGGATCTATGAAAAACGCTTTCGGAGTACGGATTTTGGCGGTTGTAATGGGCTGTTTGGTTGCGCTGCTTTCGGGCTGCGGGGAACAGGCGGCGGCAAATACGGTCAATTCGCTTGATGACCTGAGCGGAAAGAAAATAGGCGTGCAGCTTAAGACGACGGGTGATGTGTACGCCAGCGACATTGAAGATGCGGAAGTGGTGCGCTTTAACCGGGGCATTGACGCGGTGACGGCACTGAAAAAGGGCGTTATTGATGCGGTGATTATTGATGATGCGCCTGCAAAGGTGTTTGTGGCGCAGGTCAGCGGCCTGAAGCTGCTCGACGAGCCGTTTGCAGATGAGGAATACGGGATTGCCGTTAACAAGAATAATCCTGAGCTGCTGGAACAAATCAATGCGGCACTGGAAAAGCTGGAAGAGGACGGAACGCTTGAGCAGATTAAGAACGCATGGATTATGGGAGAGACGCAGACCAGCGCTTATGAAGGAAACGGGCAGAATGCGTATGCAAACGGCGTCATGAAAATGATAACGAACGCGGAGTTCCCGCCGTATGAAAACATGACGGAGGACGGGGAGATTGTCGGAATTGATGTTGACATCATGAGGGCGGTATGTGACGAGCTGGATATGCGGCTTGAGGTTGAGAATACGGCGTTTGATTCCGTGATTGTGTCCGTGGAGCGGGGCATGTCGTCCGCGGCGGCGTCAGGCATCACGATTACACCCGACAGACTGGAGCATGTGGATTTTTCCAATCCGTATACAAAGGCAAAACAGGTAGTTATTGTGCGGGAATAAAATTTGAAGGTAATGGGTGGAAGCTGTAAAGACCGCTTGGTGCTTTGGTACCGGCGGTTTCTCTGATTGGAAATGAAGGAAGGGCAGGAAATGACCAAACTGGGAATGAAGCTGACTGCGCTGATTTTGGCAGTTTCATTATTAATATCGCCGTTTTCGGAAACGCGGGTGTATGCGGCGGAGGCGGAAACGCAGGATAGCATGGACGCTGACGAACAGTCCGAACGGGAGTCGGAAGCAGAAACGGGGACGGAACCGGAGCGGGAGACACAAAGCGATACGGAGTCGGGAAGTGTAGTAGCATCGGAGGCGGAAACAGAACCTGAGACGGAAAGCATGACAGAGGTCATGACAAACGGCATAACAGAAGCCACTACAGATGCGATATCGGAAGCAACATCAGAAGTAACGACGGATATTACAACGGAACCCGAGACGGAAAGCACGTCGGAAGCTACGACGGAAATTGCAACAGAGCTTACGACAGAGGACGAATTGGGCATAGGGCAAGAGTCTGAAACAGAGACAGAACCCGAACCACAACCCGACTTTCCATGCCCGATAGAGCTTGAGCCGGAAAACGTCCCATATGACGAAAATCAGGAAGCCTTTACCCAGAAACTCGTCAATACAAAAAGGACAAGAAGCACACTCCCCGCAACATACGACGCAAGAACGGAAGGGGAGCTTCCGGCAGTCCGAAATCAAGGCTCATGGGGCGCGTGCTGGAGCTTTTCCCTAATCGGTGCGATGGAGGTGTCCGCAATCCGAAACCAATATATGACGCAGGACGAGATTGACCTGTCAGAGCGTCACCTTGCATATTTCGGTTACAATACCGGATACGACGCGCTTGACAATGCAAACGAGGACACCATGAGCAGCCCTGCCAGTTACTATCTGGCAAATGGCGGAAATGATATCAGGGGCGTTATCCGCCTGATGAACTGGAACGGCGGTGCAGTGGAGGCGAAATACCCCTACGATACGTCGAAGCTGCCTGACGCGTTGGAGCGAACAAGCGCGCAGGACGCAAGACTATATCTTGAAAACGCATACCGCTACGATTTTGCCGGTGCGATTATGGACAAATCCGCAGACGGAACGACAACCACCTTAAACCCGGAGAAAAAAGCGGAGGCAATCAAGGTCGTCAAAAAGATGATAACAGACTACGGCGCGGTGTCATGGTCTTATTACAATGACAGTGCATATCTGAACACGGCGACCGGAGCATATTACAATAACGTCGGAGGCAGCGGAACAGCAAAGACAAACCACGCGATTATGGCAGTCGGCTGGGACGACACCTACGCGAAAGAAAATTTCAAGGAGGGCAGACAGCCGGAAAACGACGGCGCATGGATTATCCGCAATAGCTGGGGAGAACACAGTGGCGACAATGGCTATCTCTACATGTCCTACGAGGACGTGTCGCTTGGCTCCGGAAATCCGGTGTATGCGTTTACCGTCTGTGATGATACCAAATACGACAATAATTACTTTTACGGAAACACGGCATATTCCTCTGCGACAATTGCCGTAAGAAGGGCGGCGCAGGTATTTCAGATAAAAAGTGAAGCTGCCGTACGCGAAAAACTGACAGCAGTGTCATTTTTAATCGGTACATCAGATGTGGATTATGAAATACAGATATACAAAAATCCTGACAGGAAGGACGGCAGGGTGGTTAATCCCACAAGCGGCACCCCCATGCTTGAAACGCCGCAGAAGGGCAAAACAGGCTATGCGGGACTGCATACAATAACGCTTGAGACACCCGTGACCTTTGATACGGACGATTATGCAGCCATTGTGCTGACATTTCCAAATACAAGACCTAGCATGTATTTTGACAGAAGCTATACCTCCGATGCTGGAAAACAGAAGGGCGTGCATGTCCTTGCACAGGGGCGCAGCTTCTACAGTGCAAACCTTACAGCATGGTCAGACAATTATGCAAATAACCGGACATTCCGCATCAATGCGCTTACCGTAAACTGCGATGATGTGGTAAAAGTACCGCTAATGAAAAGCGCAGAGGTAACGGAGGCACAGAATTTTGGGCAGCTTCCGCAGGTACTCGTGCGCTGGTCGAAATGCACAGGCGCAGAGGGCTATCAAATTTATCGCGCCAAGGACAATGAACCGTTTGAGCAGATTTACACGGTGGCTCCTTCGGAAAGGGAATTTACGGACACTCTTTCAGAGCGGAAGGAGGGGCAGTATTTCTATCAGGTGGCGGCGGTATACCCTGACGGCGCGGAGCGTTCGGACAGCGTCAGCGTCAGGGTAAAAGGCGTGATTGATGCGCCGGAGCTGACACTTTCCGCCTATGACGGATACCGCGCGGTCTTTACATGGGACGAGACAGGCGGCGCCGACGGCTACGAGCTTTGGAAGATTTCCGACAAGGGAAGCGCCGATGAAAATGCCGTGCGGATAGCGGAATTTGACGCCGATGCACAACGCACATATACCATTGATACGGACGGCTGGGCGCTTGGAAACTATTATTATAAGGTGTGCGCAAAGCACGGCGACGAACAGACCGCTTGGGGTGAGGCGCACATTAACAGAAACCTGACATGGAAGCAGAGCAGCTATTACAAAGCACAGTTTGACTGGCTTCCCGTGGAAGGCGCAGCGTCGTACAAATTGTTTCATAAAGTAAACGGAAAGACATTTTCTGCAAGCGCGAATAAAACGAGCGTCTTGATGTCCATGCAGAGCGCATCTTACCGCCCCTGTGATGAACACCAGTACTACATCAAGGCATATGACGCGGCAGGCAAGGAGCTTGCAGTCGGCTTGTACGGCTCGTCTACCATTGTATTCCAAATGACGCCGGACGCGCTAAGCATTGACCAAATGGCATACGACTATGCAAATACCGTCACAATCACATACAGCGGCGGCTTGGGCGCTGAAAAAATCGCAGTCTACCGAAGCGAAACGCCATTGGACGACGGCGAGCTGCTCACGGAGCTTACTGCAGATGCCACCGTCGCCTCCCAAAACGCAGCCTACAACGATACCGTGCACAAGGGGAAAGCATACTGGTATCATTTGCTCCCGATTGCGGCAAGAACGGACGGCAGCCTTGTCGAGGGACAGACAGTCGCATCTGATAAAATTTTAACATTCCCGGAGGCGGCCTTACTGGAGAATGTGCAGTACGACGAGGAAAGCGAAGGCATAAGCCTTGCATGGAACGCCGCGAAGGGCGCAGAGGGATACCGGATTGAGCGTAGCACGAACCAAAAGGAATTTACACAAATCGCGGTGGCAGAGGGCGGCGATGCGACCGCATACACAGACCAGTCGGCGGAGGCAGGAAACAGCTATCAGTATCGCGTATTGTCTTATTTCACAAAGGAAGACGGGGGCACGGAAACCATTCCGGCGGCGAATGCATTGGACGTGAAAATCTGCCCGAAACCGGTTGCGTTTTCCTCCGTCACGGAAATAAAGCGCGATAAAGAGGATAAGCAAAAGAACCGGACGCGCATCGCGCTTTCGTGGAATGTATCCCAAAAGGCACGGTCCTATGCGGTTTACCGAAGCGCGGTATCGGACGAGGCGCCGGACAATTATGTGTGCATTGCGGAAAACATCACAGCAGGACAATACACGGACAGCACGGCAGAGCCTGACAAAGCATACAGCTACAAGCTCGTTGTCACCATGAACGGGCTGACCTCCGAGCTGCGAAAAACGCAGGCAGACACAATCACGACAAAGCCCGCCCTGACAGCGCTTACGTTGTCAGAGCAGGACATAGAGCTTGCCGAGGATAAGGAGCTGCCGTTTAAAATCGCACCCAATCCGGCACACTATCCGTATGAGAAGGAGCTTGTCTGGACGGCGTATGACGAGCAGGAAACACCGCTTGAAATCGTGCAAAAAAATGACACGCTTGTCATAAATGGCGTTGACGGCAAAGAAGTCCTTTTCATTGCCAATCAGACCATTCATGCGGTCTGCGCGTCCGAAACGGTGCGTCTGACACTGGTCGCCGCAATTGATGAAATTCAGACGCAGTGCAGCATTTTCGTGTACAACAACGACTTTTGGGTGCGGGGCGTGAAGGACTTAACTTATACTGGCGTCGCGCTCACGCAGGATATTGAGGTGTACAACGGAAGCCGTCTTTTGACAGAGGACGTTGATTATACGGTTTCCTATAAGAATAATGTCAAGGTGTCAGCAGGCGGGACAAGTGAGGCGAAAAAGCCTGCCGTTATCGTGAAGGGAAAAGGCAATTATGAAGGAACAAAGACATTTTTCTTTGAAATCCTTCCTGAGCCCGCTTCCGACGTCAACAAAATTTCGCTCACAAAAGCAAGGGTCAAAAGCATTGGCGCGTTTGTATATCAGGGAGCCGCGATTGAGCCAAAGCCGGTTGTCAAAATTGGCAGCAAAACGCTTTCGGAGGGCACGGATTACAGGCTTTCCTATAAAAATAATGACAGTGTGGGAAAGGCGGCCGTTGTGATAAGCGGCATCAATGACTATAAAGGCACAAAAGAGGTAAGCTTTACCATCAACTACAATATCAAAAACGACGAAGACGGGCTGATGCGTGTTGTGCTTGACAGCCAAGACGTTCCCTATGCAAAGGGCGGCGCAAAGCCAAAGCCGCAGGTGTATTGCGGCAGCAGGCTCCTTACGGAGGGCGTGGACTATCAGCTTTCCTACAAAAATAACAAAGCCCTTGCGTCCTTGACCGATAAAAAGGCGCCTGCCGTAATCGTTACAGGAAAAGGGAGCTATAAAGGAAAAAAAGAAGCCTTTTTCAATATCGTGCAGCAGGACATCGGAGTCCTCACGCTGACGGCGAAGGACAGGGTTTATACCGGAAAAAAGGGAAAATTTACGACAAGCTTTGTTATCACGGATAAAAACGGCAAAAAGCTGTCGGCAGGCAGGGATTATGATGCGAAATCTGTCGTTTATACCTATGCGGAAACCGGAATGCCAGTCGGCAAGACCGATATCGTTCCGCAAAAGACAATGCTTCGCATTACCGTAAACGCTAAAGAAGGAGGCGCGTATTGCGGAAGCGTGAGCGGTGTTTACCGGGTGGCAGGCTATGATATTGGCAAGGCGAAGGTCACTGTCGAGCCGCAGACGTACACCGAAAGTCCGATTACGCCCAGCTCCGACTCGGGAGTAAAGGTCACATACAAGGGCTATAAGGGCGAACTGACAGAAGGCGTGGACTATGAAATTACCGGATACGCGGACAACGAAAAAAAGGGCACGGCAAAGCTGTATATCAGGGGGCTTGGCGATTTTTGCGGCACCAAGACCGTCCGCTTTAAAATTAAGACAAAAATCTTTCAATGGTGATGGCAGAATGCAAAGGAGTAGTATTGCAGATATGGAGTTAGACAAGACAAACATTGACGAAAAATACATGAAGGAGGCATATAAACAGGCAAAAAAGGCGTATGACTTGGGGGAGGTTCCGATTGGCTGCGTGATTGTACACGAGGGAGTCATTATCGGCAGGGGTTATAACCGCAGGAATACGGACAAAAATACACTTGCACATGCGGAGATTACGGCGATTAAGCGCGCGAGCAGGATTATCGGCGACTGGCGGCTTGAGGAGTGCACCATGTACGTTACCCTCGAGCCGTGTCAGATGTGCGCCGGGGCGATTGTGCAGGCGCGCATTCCACGTGTGGTCATGGCGTGCATGAACCCCAAGGCAGGGTGCGCGGGCAGCATTTTAAACATTTTCAATATGCCCGAATTTAACCATCAGGTGGAGGCGGTGCGCGGCGTGATGGAGGAGGAGTGCTCCGCATTGCTCAAAACCTTCTTCAAGGAGCTGCGCATTCGCAATAAGCTCGAAAAGGAAGGAAAAACGGAATAAGAAAAATGAAACTTTCTCTTTATTATGTAACCGAAATATGGTAAACTTAACCTGCTATGGAATGCGATTAAGTGTGGCTGCGCGTGACGGACAGCGATGAATGGTCATTGATGGTCATTCATAATACATTTATAATAATACATAATAATAGGAAAAAAGGAGACAGGCACATGGACGAAATTGCGGTACTGATACCGTGCTATAACGAAAGCAAGACGATTGAAAAGGTGGTAAAGGATTTCAAGGCAGCCCTGCCAAACGCCACGATTTATGTATATGACAACAATTCCAAGGACGGCACGGACGAGATTGCCAAGAAGGCAGGCGCGGTCGTGCGCTACGAGTACCGGCAGGGAAAGGGAAACGTAATCCGGCGCATGTTCCGTGAAATCGACGCGAAGTGCTACATTATGACAGACGGCGACGACACGTATCCTGCCGAGGAAGCGCCAAAGCTCTGCGATGCGGTATTGGAGCGCGGCGCCGACATGGTAGTAGGGGACAGGCTCTCCTCTTCCTACTTTGAAGAAAATAAACGCCCGTTCCACAACTTTGGAAATTCACTGGTGCGCGGCGCGATTAACAGCATGTTTAAAAGCGATATCCGTGATATCATGACAGGCTACCGCGCGTTCAGCTACCAGTTTGTGAAATCCTTCCCCGTGCTCTCAAAGGGGTTTGAAATCGAGACGGAAATGAGCATTCACGCGATTGACAAAAACATGCACGTGGAAAACGTGATTATCCAGTACCGCGACCGCCCGGAGGGCAGCGTATCAAAGCTGAACACATATTCGGACGGCATCAAGGTTCTGCTGACAATTGTCAAGCTTTATAAAAATTATAAGCCGCTGATGTTTTTCACATGGATTGCGCTAATCCTCAGCGTGATTTCCACAGCGTTCCTCGCGCCTGTTTTAGGGGAATATTTTTCAACAGGCTTTGTGGACAGGTTCCCGACGCTGATTGTCTGCTGCTTTGTCTATCTAGCGGCAATGCAGGCGTTTTTCGCGGGACTTACGCTTTCCACCATCAATCAGAAAAACAAGCAGGATTATGAGATGAACCTGATTTATCTGGATACCGAGTTTAAGAATAAGCAGTCAGAAAGTAAGTAAACATCATGAAAAAGATACCAATGAGCTATGTCGTTTTCGATATAGAGACTACAGGATTGAATCCAAAATACGAAAAAATAATTGAAATAGGCGCCGCGAAGGTGCAGGACGGAAAAGTATGCGAGACCTTTTCCACGTTTGTCAATCCGGGGAAAGGGCTTCCCGAGCGGATTACGGAGCTTACGGGAATTTATGACACAGATGTCATAAATGCGCCATACATTGAGGACGTGCTGGACACGTTCCTTGCCTTTACAGAGGACACGGTTTTGCTGGGGCACAATCTGATTTTTGACTATTCGTTTATCAAAAAGGCGGCGGTCAACCAAAAAAAGAGCTTTGAGCGCAAGGGAATTGACACGCTTCGGCTTGCACGGCGGTTTCTTGCGGATTTGGAGAGCAGGAATTTAAGCGCGTTATGTGATCACTATCAAATTCACTTGGACGCGCACAGGGCGCTCAATGACGCACTCGCCACGCATGAGCTGTATCAGAGGCTTGTACAGGATTTTGCCGGGAAAGAGGCAGATTTGTTTTTGCCAAAGGAGCTTGTGTACAGCGTGAAAAAAGAAAGCCCGGTCACGCCAAAGCAGTATGAATTGCTGATAAAGCTTGCAAAGCAATACCGCCTTGAAACGTGCGCGGGCGAGAATGACAGCGTGGTTTTGCTGCCTGTCATGCAGGTGACGACAGAAAGCACGGATTTAAAAAGGCTTACAAAAAATGAGGCAAGCCGTCTTATCGATAAGCTTCTGTCAACCTTTGGACGATCGTGTCCTTGATGATGGAGTTGATATTCTGCGCTTGGTCGATTAAGTTATCAATTTTTTCCGGTGTTCCGGCTTCCTGATATAATTCGGCAAGCAGATAGTAGGACTTGCTGACATCGGTGCCCGTTGAGACCGCAAATTCCAGTGTGGCAATCGCAAGCGCGTCCTCCGCTTCCTCGTGGAGCAGTTCCGCAAGCTTTTGCAGGAGTGTCACAAGATTTGTGTAATGTAAATCAAAATCACTTAATATAGTAATATTAGCGGTACCATATTCAAGCTTTAAATCCGTATTGGTATAGCCTGTCAGGTTGACGATTTGGTATTCGGACAAGTCGTTTAAGTCCCGGATACAACTGCTTAGTGCCTGTGACGGGGCGGCAGGCTTCATGTCCAAAAGCTCCTGCGGAATAGTGATATAGTTTAGACCGTCAAGGGATTTTCGCCGCACGAAATTGGCGCGCTTCTCGCGCTCCCAAAACTCCTGTTCACGTGTATCTTCAATGCGTGCAGCCCGTTTGCGTGCGAAAAAAAATACAATCGAAAAGATTAAAAAGCTTGTAATGATAACAAAATTCATATATAATATCCTTTCAGAAAAGGGGTGAACAGCACATGATGAACATGAATAATAAGAAAACTCAACGTACAATCGCGGCTGTCATTGCGGTTATTTTAGTGCTCTGTATGGTAGTACCCTTAGTTGCAAGTGTTGTAGGGTATTAGAATACCATCTGATATTATAATACATTAGTTCTGTAAATTACAAGCCATTCGGGGAATTAATTTGGGAAAGGCATGGTTAGTGATATGAAAAAATTTTTCAGGGTTCTATGGACATTTGCGTTCGTGCTTGTGCTTGCAGGCAGTTTCGGCGCTGCAGCGGTTCAGGCGAGGGAGGAGAACGATACCATACTGAACGGCGTTTATATTGGAGAAGTTGACCTTTCGGGAATGACTGTGGATGAGGCGACGCAAGCGGTCAGTCAGTTCGTGGAAGGGTTAAAAAGCAAAAATGTGACACTTGGTGCGGCAAATGACTGTTATGTGGCAGTAACTGCCGGTGAGTTGGGACTTAATTGGGAAAATCCCGACATCCTGACCGAAGCGGCGTCTGTTGGTAAAAAGGGAAATTTCATTAAGCGTTATATGGCGATACAGGATTTAAAAAAGGGCAGCAAGGTGTATGATTTGGAATTGTCGCTTGACGAAAACGCTGTAAGGGCGGTGCTTGAGGAGCAGTGTACGGAGTATAATATTCCGGCAAAAAATGCGACAATGACGCGTGTTGACGGCTCTTTTGAGATTGAGGAAGGTCAGGCAGGTGAGGCGGTCAATATTGAAGAATCGCTGTTGGCAATAGAAGATTATTTTACAGGGAATGAATGGGATTATCAGGACGCGGCGATTGATTTGGTAGTGGATGTGATGGAGCCAAAAGGAAGCGCCGAGGATTTGGCAAAGCTTACCGATGTACTGGGGACGTTTACGACAAGCTACTCAACCAGCAGCGCGGCAAGATGTAAAAATGTGGAGAATGGCTGTCGGTTGATTAATTCGACAATTCTTTATCCGGGTGATGAATTTTCGACATATGAGGCAATTAAGCCTTTTACGGAAGCAAATGGTTATTTTCCGGCAGGCTCGTATCTGAATGGAAAAGTCGTGGAGAGTTTGGGGGGCGGTATCTGTCAGGTTTCGACGACGCTTTACAACGCGGTGCTTTTGTCGGAGCTTGAGGTGACAGAGCGTAACAACCATTCCATGATTGTTACTTATGTAGAGCCTTCTATGGATGCGGCGATTGCGGAATCGTCCGGCAAGGATTTCAAGTTTGTCAATAATTGGAACAACCCGATTTATATTGAAGGGATTACCGAGGGGAAGCAGATTACGTTTACGATATATGGTATCGAGGAGCGGGCGCCTGAACGCAAGGTGCATTATGAGAGCGAGACATTGTCCGTTACACGTCCTGACCATGAGGTGATTACGGCAGCGCCGGGTCAGGGTATCGGATATATCACTGTGGAATCTGCACATATCGGATATACGGCACAACTATGGAAGGTTGTGGAAGAAAACGGTGTGGAAGTAAGTCGTGACGTTATCAACAAAAGCACTTATAAAGTATCACCTAGAACGGCAACGGTAGGAGTCAATACAGACAATCCGGTACATGCAGCAAGGATTCAGGCGGCGATTGCGTCGGGAAGTATTGATACGTGCAAGGCAGAGGCGGCGGCAATCCAAGCGGAAGTTGCGGCAGCAGCACAGCAACAGGCAGATTTGGAGGCGTATTATCAGGCATTGCAGCAACAACAGCAGGCACAGTTAGAGGCACAGCAGCAGGCGGAACAACAGGCAGAGCCGTAAATGTACGCTTAGTATGTACGTTCGGTTTATTGAAGGGATTTTTGTATGAATTACGGAAAACTCAACGAAGATATTTATGAGCGTTCGGTCGTTAAGGTGATGAATGCAAATATGCATGCATATTTGCATACAAATTCATTGGGTTATAAAGATGTTTACAATGGCGCAGGGAGAGGAGATTTCTGCGCTGTTTTCCCATGTGAAAATCAGACGGATACCAATGTATCCGCAAACGGATTCGTATCTGCACAGGCACAGGCGGGCGGGAAAAATGCCGTGTTGCGTGCTTTTGAGGCGTCAGTAAACAATATTGCGTCAAGATGCGGCGGTTTGTGTATACAGCATCAGGCAACTGCGGATATAACATTGTTTGTTCCGGAAAAGCTGCGTGAAATCAAGGTGCGCGAAATGCTTGCGGAATTGGCACGAAGGGCAGATGCGCTTGGGATTTTTCTCGCGAATATAAGCGTGCAGGTTTTGCCGTGGGTAAGCATGGAAACCGCAAGCTGTGTGATACATATGGAGTTTCACAATTTGATGCACATGAAAGGGGCAGAGCCGGACGATGACATCGTGATGACTAAGTGGATTGGATTGGAGGGAACTGCGCTGATTGCAAGGAGCAGTCAGGAAGAATTAAAGATGCGTTATCCGGCAGACATTGTTGACGAGGCGGCAGGATTTTTACAATATTTATCGGTAATGCCAGAGGCCGCCTGCGCCGCGAAGTCCGGCGCAAGTGATATGCAGGCAGCGCGCGAGGGCGGAATTTTCGGTGGACTTTGGGAGCTGGCTGCAAGGAACGGTGTCGGACTGGTCGCAGACTTATGCAGCATACCTGTAAGGCAGGAGACCATCGAGGTATGCGAATATTTTGACCTGAACCCCTATGAACTGATGGCGGGAGGAAGCTTGCTAATTACCTGCAAAAACGGCGGCGCGCTTGTGAGGACACTCGCAGGGAGCGGCATTTCGGCGGCGCTGATTGGAAAAATAACCGAAGGCAACGACCGAATCATCCGTCATGAGGACGAAAACAGGTTTTTGGAGCCTGTGCGGGGGGACGAACGATATCAATATTATAGAAAGAAAAAGGAGCATGATAAAACATGAGGGAACAAATTTTAGCAATCATAGAAAAGAACAGCAGGATTGACTTGAAAGAGCTTGCAATTATTCTCGGTGTTGACGAGGTAACCATTGTCAATGAGATGCAGAAGATGGAGCAGGAGGGCGTCATCTGCGGATATCATACGCTGATTGACTGGGAAAAGACCGACGTGGAAAAGGTGAACGCATTAATTGAGGTGCGTGTGACACCGCAGCGCGGAAATGGCTTTGACAGCGTGGCGGAGCGCATTTATAAATATCCGGAGGTTCATGCTGTGTATCTGATTTCGGGTGGTTATGACCTTCTCGTAACCATAGAGGGGAAATCACTTAAGGAGGTATCGCGCTTTGTCTCAGAAAAGCTTTCCACACTGGAAGCGGTTCTTAGTACGGCAACGCACTTTATTTTAAAGAAATATAAGGATCACGGTACCATTCTTGGAAAGAAACAAACGGATGAAAGGATGCAGATAACACCATGAGAAACCCATTATCAAGTACAATCACACAAATAAAGCCTTCGGGCATCCGCAAGTTTTTTGATATTGTAAGCGAAATGAATGACCCTGACGTGATTTCCCTCGGTGTGGGCGAGCCGGATTTTGAGACGCCGTGGCATATCCGCGATGAGGGTATTTATTCGTTGGAAAAGGGACGCACCTTTTATACCTCGAATGCGGGACTTGTGGAGCTTCGGGAGGAGATTGGCAAATATTTAAAGAGAAGATATGATTTAAGCTATGACGCGAGAGAGGAAATTCTTGTGACGGTCGGCGGTTCGGAGGCGATTGACATTGCGCTTCGCGCGATGGTTGACCCGGGCGATGAGGTACTGATTCCGCAGCCGAGCTATGTTTCCTATGAGCCGTGTGCCGTGCTTGCGGGCGCAAAGCCAGTGATTATTGAGCTGAAAAACGAGAATCAGTTCAGGCTAACTGCACAGGAGCTTGAGGACGCGATTACGGACAAGACGAAGATTTTGATTTTGCCGTTCCCAAACAATCCTACGGGTGCGATTATGGAGCGCAAGGATTTGGAGGCAATTGCCGAGGTCATTAAAAAGCACGATTTGTTCGTACTTTCTGACGAGATTTATTCGGAGCTTTGCTACACGGAGAAGCATGTGTCGATTGCAAATATTGACGGCATGTGGGAGCGCACGGTTTTGATTAACGGCTTTTCGAAATCGCATGCGATGACGGGCTGGCGGCTTGGCTATGCATGTGCGCCGGCACATATCATCGAACAGATGTACAAGATACACCAGTTTTGTATCATGTGTGCGCCGACGACCTCGCAGTATGCGGCGATTGACGCGATGCGAAACGGCGATGAGGACGTGCAGAAGATGCGGGAGTCCTACAATCAGAGAAGGCGGTTTTTGGTACATGCGTTTCAGGAGATGGGGCTTTCGTGCTTTGAGCCGTTTGGGGCGTTTTACATATTCCCGTGCATCAAGGAGTTTGGCATGACAAGCGACGAGTTTGCCATGAAGTTTTTGGAGGCGGAGAAAGTTGCCGTTGTGCCGGGGACGGCGTTTGGCGACTGCGGCGAGGGCTTTTTGCGTATTTCGTATGCGTATTCGCTGGAGAAGCTTAAGGTTGCAATCGGGCGGCTGGAACGCTTTGTTGCGAAGCTGCGTAATGCGTAGGGGGCATAATATGAACATTGTACTGTATCAGCCGGAGATTCCTGCAAATACGGGGAATATCGGACGTACCTGCGTTGCGACGGGGAGCGTGCTGCATTTAATCGAGCCGCTTGGCTTCCTGCTGACAGGCAAGGAGCTGCGCCGCGCCGGAATGGATTACTGGGAGCACTTAGATGTGCACAGGTATATGAACTTTGAGGAATTTTTAGAAAAGAATTTTACGGGCAATCCTGACGCGAAGCTTTGGATGGCGACGACGAAGGCAAGAAAAGTTTATTCGGAGGTTTCATTTGGAGAACATGATTTCATCATGTTTGGCAGGGAAAGCGCGGGGATACCGGAGGAAATTCTTGTGGATTATGAGGATACCTGCATTCGGATACCGATGTTAAATGAGATACGAAGCCTGAACTTGGCAAACAGCGTGAGTATTGTTTTGTATGAGGCGTTACGGCAGCAAGGGTTTCAAAATATGCAGATGGAGGGAGCACTACATCATAAAGAGTGGCGGTCATAAATAATTTTTAAGTTTTTTTAAAGGAACGCGTTGATAAGGCGTTCCTTTATTGTATGTATTTGTGAGATTTCCCTTGACCGTGCTCGTGCACGATGCTATAGTTATAATATCAATAGCGGAAAAATTCAATAATGAAAGGATGGGTGCGGTATGTATTACATAGGTGTGGATCTTGGAACCTCGGCGGTGAAGCTTCTTTTGATGGAGGGGAACGGAAAGATTGTGAATGTTGTGTCAAAGGAGTATCCCCTTTATTTCCCCAATCCGGGCTGGAGCGAGCAAAAGCCGGAGGACTGGTGGAGCGCGGTGAAAGAGGGCTTGAAGCTTTTGACACGCGAGTTTGACAAGACCAAAATTGCAGGTATCAGCTTTGGCGGTCAGATGCACGGGCTTGTCATTTTGGATAAGGACGACAATGTGATTCGTCCGGCAATCCTTTGGAACGACGGCAGGACGCAGGCAGAAACGGATTATCTGAACAATGAAATCGGGAAGGATAGGCTTTCGAAGTATACTGCCAATATCGCATTCACGGGCTTTACCGCACCGAAGATTCTGTGGGTAAAAAATAATGAGCCTGAGAATTTTGCGAAAATAGAAAAGATTATGCTGCCCAAGGATTATATCGCGTATATGCTGACGGGCAGCTTCTGTACCGATGTGTCGGATGCGTCCGGTATGCTTTTGTTTGATGTGGAGCACAAGTGTTGGTCGAAGGAAATGATTGCAATTTGCGGTATCAGGGAGTCGCAGCTTGCAAAGATTTATGAGAGCTATGAGGTTGTCGGAACGTTAAAGCCGGATGTTGCAAAGGAGCTTGGCTTTTCGGAAGGCGTTAAGGTTGCGGCAGGCGCAGGCGACAATGCGGCGGCGGCAATCGGAACCGGAACGGTCGGCGATGCAAGATGCAATATTTCTCTTGGAACGAGCGGCACGATTTTTATTTCCAATAAGGCGTTTGGCGTGGATAAAAACAATGCGCTGCATTCGTTTGCGCACGCGGATGGCAGTTATCATCTGATGGGCTGTATGCTGAGCGCGGCGTCCTGCAATAAGTGGTGGATGGAAGAAATCTTACAGACGACGGATTTTGCAAGGGAGCAGGAGCCGATTACCGATGATAAGCTTGGAAACAATCATGTTTATTTTCTCCCGTATCTCATGGGAGAGCGTTCTCCGCACAATGACGCGAATGCGAGGGGAACGTTTATCGGCATGACGATGGATACCTCTAGGGAGGATATGTATCAGGCAGTGCTTGAGGGTGTGGCGTTTGCAATCCGTGATTCGTTTGAGGTGGCAAAGAGCCTTGGCATTGATATTCAGGCATCAAAGATTTGCGGCGGTGGGGCGAAGAGCCCGCTTTGGAGAAAGATTTTTGCGAATGTTCTGAATATCCGGCTGGATATGATTGAGAGCGAGGAAGGTCCGGGATACGGCGGGGCGATTCTTGCGGCGGTGGCTTGCGGGGAGTATGCGTCCGTGCAGGAGGCGGCGGATAAGCTTGTGAAGGTCGTTGACACGGTGGAGCCGGATGCCGAGATTGCGAAGCGGTATGAGGAGCGGTATCAGAAGTTTAGGAAAGTGTATCCGGCGGTGAAAGGAATTTTTGCGGATATTCAGTAAGAAGTCGTTTTCCCTTGTTTTTTGTCTTATGGCATTTTTGACAAGGGAAAACTTTTTTTGTGTGCATTTTTTCTGTATGCAGCATGCTAAATGCTGATTTGCACAAGGATTTTGGGGAAGTTTGGTTTTGGCTTTGTGCCCTGTATTGACGCAATTGGGGGGCATATGGTAATATAATACGGATATTGCTGATTTTTGTGGCAGAATTTATACGGAGGGCAGGCATATGAATTATTCAGATAAGCTTTTTGAACAGACTGGCGAAGCTGCTATGTCCAATGGAGACTGTAAGCAGCATAATGATATGCAGAGCGTTCAGAATTTAGAGACCGTCATCAATGAGGGTCTTCGCGTTGCCCTGCAGGAGGAGATTCCGGACCGTACGCTGGAGGTGCTGCTCGAGCATTTGGGAAAGGCGCTGAACGGGGAGCGGACTTATATATTTGAACAGAACGCGTCCGGCGGCGATGACAATACGTATGAGTGGGTTGCCGATGGGGTGGAACCGGAAAAGGAAAATCTCCAGAATGTTCCCCCTGAGGTGTGTGCATGTTGGTATCAGAATTTTAGGATTGGCAGGCACATTGTCATTGAGCGATTGGAAGACATCAGGGAGAGTGACCCGCTTCAATATGAAAACCTGAAGCGGCAGAACGTTCATTCTCTTGTGGTGGTTCCTCTTTATAATGGAGAAAAGATTATAGGATTTTACGGTGTGGATAATCCGCCTGTAAAGTCTTTAGAATATGCGTCAAATATGCTTCAGACGGCGGCATATTTTATTGTATCCTCCCTAAAACAGCGCAATTTGGTTCGTGAGCTTCAAAAGAGAAGCTATAACGTTCTCCATGCGCTCAGCGTGGATTATTTGGGGATTTATATGGTGAATTTTGATACAGGCGAGTGCGAAATCTACCGCAACAGTGAGCAGCGGAGCATGGACTGGGCTGTTCAGTTTGCGTATGGTTACCAGACGGCTATGGAGCAGTATATTTCCCGGTATGTGGATCCCCGGAACCAGGAGCGGCTTCGCGTCGTGACAGATAAGGATTATGTCCTTGCACAGCTTGAGACAAAGAAGAAGTTTTTTATCCGCTATCAGCTAAAAGACAGTGTTGTTGGATTGAAGCATATGGAGATTCATTTTTCCACTACGGAGGAGACGCATGAAGGGAATTGGGCGATTTTTGCCTTGCGGGACGTCAATGCCGTGGTGGAGCAGGAAGAGAAATATAAGCTGGAGGCACGGCAGAGCCTGGAGGATATTTTAGAGGGTGCAAGGACCGGAATTTGGACGATTGAGATGGAGGACGGGTGCCAGCCGAGAATGTATGCAGACCGGACGATGCGGATTCTTTTGGGCGTATCGGACGACGTTGAACCGGAGGAGTGTTACCGTCACTGGTTTGATAATGTTGAGCCGGATTATGTGCAAATGGTACAGGATTCAGTAAAAGAGATGCTGGAAACCGGACGTTCGGAGGTTATTTATCCGTGGCACCACCCTGAATGGGGGAAAATATATGTCCGCTGCGGCGGCGTCCCTGACAAGACCTTTGAAAAATCAGGTGTCAGCCTGAACGGATACCATCAGGACATTACGGAAATTATGGTGACGAAGAAGAAACAGGATCAGACAATTATGGAGCTTTTGGAGAAGGTGCGGCGTGCCAACTCGGCAAAAAGCGAATTTCTTTCCCATATGTCACATGATTTGCGCACGCCGATTAACGGTATTTTGGGAATGCTGTCAATTATGGAAAAAATCCAAAATGATTTGGAGCAGCAGAAGGCGTGCCGGAAAAAAATCCGTGTTTCAACCCAGCATCTGCTGTCGCTGGTGAACGATGTGCTTCAGGTCAGTAAGCTGGATAGCGGAAGACTTGCAGAGGTTGAGGAAGCGTTTGACCTTCATGAGGCATTGGACGACTGCATCACGATATTGTCCGTCAAGGCGGAGGAGAAGGGTGTCCGGCTGGCGCTCGAGGAGGTTGACCTGCAGCATGACAGGCTGATTGGCAATCCGCTGCACCTGAGGCAGATTGTGATGAATGTGATTGATAACGCCATCAAATATAACCGTCCTCAAGGCTCCGTTTCTGTCCGGGTGAAGGAAACGGGGTGTCAGGATGGAATTGCGACTTACCGGTTTGTGATTGAGGATACCGGAATCGGTATGGAAGAGGAGTTTAAGAATCATATTTTTGAACTGTTTACGCAGGAGCAGCAAGGCGCAAGAACGCACTACAACGGCACCGGGCTTGGCATGTCCATTGTGAAAAAGCTGACAGACCGAATGAAGGGAACGATTGAGATCGAAAGTCAGCTTGGCAAAGGCAGCGTGGTCCGGATTATGCTGCCGATTCGGATTGATGAAACGCACAGCGTGCAGCCTGCGGATGAGGAGCAGAATTTACAGCGCAATATCGCGGGAATGCGTGTCCTTTTGGTGGAGGACAATGAGATTAACTGTGAAATTGTAGAGTTTATGCTTAAAGATGCGGGCGCAGAGGTGGTAACCGCAAACGACGGAAAAGCTGCCGTGGATGTGTTTGCGCAGTCGGCTCCGGGAACGTTTGACTGCGTGCTTATGGATTTGATGATGCCGGTTATGAGCGGATATGAGGCGACCCGTGTGATTCGCGGTTTGGATCGCTCAGATGCAAAGACTGTGCCGATTATCGCGCTGTCGGCGAATGCATTTGAGGAGGACGTCACAATGGCAAAGGACGCCGGAATGAATGAGCATTTGGCAAAGCCGGTGGATATGAATAAGATGTTTGAGGTTATGAGTCGTTTGAGGCGTTGACAGTGTAGACCATTTGTAGTAAAATCAGAAGAAAAGGAGGTGCACTGTATGACGACAACGCCAACACAAATTAGAATTGAGGAAACAACGAAAAAGCAGGCAGTGGAGCTTTTGGAGGGATTAGGGCTTAATTTATCGGAAGCGGTGAATATGTTTTTGAAGCAGGTTATTTTGCAGCGCGGGCTCCCGTTTGAAGTGAAGTATCCGGAGTATAAGGCGGAGGTGCTTGAGGCAATGGAGGAGGCGAAGCGGATTAGCAGGGATCCGAATGTGAAAGGATTTACCAATATTGATGATTTGTTTGAGGATTTGGATTCATGAAATATACGATAAAGAGAACCGGAAAGTTTAAGAAAGATTATAAGCTGGCTCAGAAAAGAGGTTTGGACAGTTCCTTGTTAAAAGAAGTGATTTTAAAGTTAGGTGATGGGATACCATTGGAAGCAAAGTATAAGGATCACGCTTTAAAGGGAAAATGGGACGGTTTTCGGGAGTGCCATATTCAGCCCGACTGGCTGCTTGTTTACCTTGTTGAGGACGATATACTGACATTGACCTTAGTTGACACTGGGACACATGCGGATTTGTTTCCGTAAATATCGTATGAAAATGCGACAAATTGTAATTTATTAAAATGGGAACAGGGCAGAAGCAAAAACTTCTGCCCTGCTTTATAGTCGTTCCTTTTTAATTCCGTGGCAGGACAAGCGATTGGACTAACTGTCCAATGCGAAAATGAAAAACATTGTCTATAATCAACAAATTATATAAAAGTGGAGGGACATTTTCACGAAATGGGAATGTTTCTTGTTTTTTTGTGTGAAAAATTATAAAAACAGGATGGTTATTTGGGGAAGATGCCCGCATATAAAGTAAAAACCTCCAAAAACCGTGCAGTTTCACGCAAGATAAAATAAAGTGGTGGAAACTTTTTTGTAAAAAATTTATAATATATACACATTAAAATTAAAAATTGTGCAAGTTATGTACAAAAAAACGAACCTCATGAGGGAAGGTTCAGGCGAAGAAAGGAGTAGGTTACGAGCATGAGAAAAAAAGTGAAACAGTACATTCAAAAAAGTCTGTGCGGGATTTTGAGCGCGGCAATGATACTGACCAGCTTATCAGTACCGGAGCTGACTGCTTATGCGGCACAGCCTGACGAGACGGAAATTTCCGAGGAAGCATCCGAAGAAACGTCTGCGGAAGAAGTCAGGGATGAGAAGGTTGAAACAGAATCTAGTTCTTCCGCCCAGGAAATAGAGGAAGAGCAGCAAACTCCTCAAAGTACTACAGAAGAGGAAAAAGAGTCTTCTGAAACAGAAACACGCGAAAAAAGCAGCGTGACAGAGACGGAGACTGAGCAGGAAGAGAAAGTAACGGAGAAAGATACTTTAGAAAGAGATAACCGTGCAAATGAAACGGGAACGCTGCAGAACGGCGATTTTAGCAGTGGAACGGATTCTTGGACGGTAGACAATATTGCTATTGCGACAGACAATAATATGAGTGAAAATGGCAATTATTTGTACAAATGGGGTGACAGTGCCTATACAATCACGGTAAGTCAGGAGATTTCAAATGTTGCGGTTGGAAAATACACAGCGTCCATAGAAGCAGGAGGAGAATATGATGCGGATGTATTTTCTTTGCAGGTATTGGATGACAGCGGCAATCCGTTGAGATCAAAAAACTTTACAACAGGTAGAGGTTGGGGAACATGGGACACATTCAAGACAGATTCATTTGAAATAACACAGAGTAGCAGTATAACAATCAAGGTTTCTGGTAAATTGGCTTCAGGTAAGCAGATCCATTTAGACAATGCAAAGTTTGAAGCTGCAGCGTCCCACACATTAAGTGATTTGGATACGCTTTATCAGAGCGTAAAAGATTATATAGAAGAGGATTATAAAGAAGGCTGGAGCAGTTTTCAGACAGCGCGTGATGCGGCAAAACAGTTAATCGATGCTGCGTCAACAGATGCTGCTGCGATTGACAGCGCTTACACAGCCTTGGAGGAAGCGAAAGAGAACTTGAAGCTTGCAGACATTACGGCTGCGTTTTATTACCATGGGGAAAAAGGTCAAACACTTGGTGCAGTTTCATGGCATTACACAGGAGTGAATTTGGAAGGTGACTGGTCAACGGATCAGTGGCTGCTTGATGATAAAGACAATGATGATGCTTCAGATGATTGGAGCGTAAACGTTTGTCTTGTGAAAGAATCTGAGGATTATCCGGGATGGTACCGTGTTGATTTAAAATTTGACCCGTCGATAACAGATGATGGTTTTGATATATACAGATTAGAAAGTATAGAGAGTGAAGCAACAAAAATACTTTCTTATGACAAACAATGGAACAATACGGATACATATGAAAAGCTGGTTTCCGGTGATGCAGACGCTTATGCGGTTGATAAAAGCGGAAAGCTTATTTATGAAAGCGAAGAAACTATAACCGTTGCAATGCGCAATGTCACATTACACGTATATAACAGCGAAGGAACGCCTGCGATTGGTTATAAAGAAGGGCTTAAGGCGCTGAATGAAAGCGGAGAAATAATCAATCTTACGCAAACAAGCAATACTGACGGTATTTATTACTACAATATGGAGCCTGATTCCGAGAATGACGGCTGGTATTCACTGACATTTTCCGTGCCGGCTGCCGATGAAACTACAGGTGAAGTCTGTGGATTATATATTTATGCAGATCCGGCATACAATGTTGTGAAAAATTTCACAAATGCTGATTTTGCGCCTGTTTTCAAAGGTGAAACATACTATAAAAACGATACATTTTATGCTTCAAAGGCACTTGCAGACGGAATTACGCTCGGTGCATTAAAGACCTTAATCACAGAAGCAGAAACCAAAGTACAGGACGACTACACAGAGGACTCATGGACTGCTTTTGACACGGCTCTCAAAGCAGCACAGGAGTTGACAGCATCGTTAACGGACAAAGACGACTCCTACATGGACGAAGAAGGTTCGACTGCAATTACGGATGCCTACAATGCTTTAAATGAAGCAACAGAAGGCTTACAACAGAAAGAAGTATCCGTCACAATAGACTTCTACTATTATGCAGGCGATACAAACGGTAAGGGCGTTGGCATTTACCAATGGAGTGAACATGATAACATTTCTTCAACGGCGCCAACCGCATCTTGGAAAGCATGGGGAACACAGCCTGTTTACGAGATGACCCCTTCCGACTATTCCGGCTGGTATACAATCCCGCTGACCTTCAAAGGCAGTGTAGAAGACAATGCAAACTTTCAGGTATTTGTTCAGGACGCTTCGGCGTCAGCATATCAGTGCGGCAGCGAGGCGAGCAATGACAACGGAGGCAACAGCGACGTATATGCAAAATTCTTTAACAAGGAAAACGACAAAAAACCCTATGCCATAAAGTTTTATGGGGAAAACCCTAAGCTTTACGAAGGAGAAGACGAAGTAAACGCCGCAATGCGCAATGTTACGCTGTATGTATACGGCGGGGAAACGACACCCGCTATCGGCGCAGAAGCCGCACTTTCCGTAATCAGCGAAACAGACGGCGCAGTTACGTCAATCACGGAAGACGGCACACAGGAAAATATTCATTACTATCATATGAAGGCTGACGAAGAACATGCTGGCTGGTATTCGCTGACCTTTATAGTTCCGACAACGGATAAGATCTGCGGATTATATACATTTGCAGAATCAACTTACACGCTTGTAAAGAACTTCTTGAACAAAGAACCAGCAGCAGACGATACAGTGTCGGTTGATTTCAGACCGGTATTTAGCGGCAGCATTTATTACAGGGATGGAATATTTTATGAAGATATAAAGCTTGCGGAAGGCATTACGCTGAAAATGCTCAAAGATTTGCTTGCGTCTGAAGACATTATTGCTATTGTAGAAAACGGCGCAGACAAATATACGGAAGCTTCATGGAACACATTCAATGAAGCAAAAACACAGGCAGACGCAGTCGTAAGTGAATGCGAAAGCAGCGATGAAACAAAGGGTGATGATTACAAGAGCGAAAAGATTACCAACGCGTATACCGCTCTTCAGACAGCGGCTAAAAATATAGAAAAAAAGACAGAAATCGTCACATTCTATTATTATAATGACACCATTACAGATGATGAGCTGGGACTGGTTTTCTGGAACAGCGATATGTCCCATTCAACCGCTGATACATACACCGACTGGTTCGTATGGAATGCGGGCGACACCCATATCATGACCAAATTGGAACAGTATCCGGGCTGGTACAGCATACCGATTATGTTTGTGGAAATGCCGGAGGGAAGCTATCCCGGTTTTCAGATTCATAAAAAGAGTGATCCGTCAAATGCCGTGGAAACATTCAGCGGAGGAACCTATCCCGCTGTAAAGAACGGTGAAACCGCTTATGCAGTGAAGGGCGGAAAGCATTACGCAGGCAAGGATTTGGCATCGGCGATAATGCGCAGCCTGACATTCTATGTTTACAGCGAAACGGGAACACCTGTTTTGTCTCTTGCCAAAGAGCTTACGGATATAGACGAGAATACAGGGGAGCAGATTACGCTTAAGGCGGACGATACGGACGAATGGAACAACAACTATTATAATATGATTCCCGATACCATGAACAACTGGTATTACCTGAAATTCAGCATGCCGGACACGGAGAATGTATCGGACAAGATTTGTGATTTATATGTAAAAGAAAACGGCGGATATACTTGGTTAAAAGCCTTGTTAAACGGCCCCGCAGGCGACGAATACGGCATTGACATTACACCGGCATTTAAGGGATTTGTCTACTACAAGGACGGAGTGCTTTCTAATTCCCGGCAAATCACCTTGGATGACTTGAAAAACCTCATCAATGAGGCAGTAAAGCTCCGGGATGATGATTTAAAAGCAGAAAAACCAAAGTATTACCATGACAAAGAGAAAGACGGCGGCATGTGGAACAAGTTCCTTGAAAAGATTTCCGCGGCACAAGCGGCAGTAAACAAGGAAGATTTGGCATACGAAGAGCTTGAAACGGCATATAACGAGTTAAGCGCTGCAATGGAGGAGCTGGTTCCTTCCACATGGGAAATATCATCCATAAAAGTGGCGCCGGTTGCAGTACCCGAGGATTTTATCACGGGCGCAGACCTTTCCTCTTATATTGCGCTGAAAGAAAGCGGCACTGTTTTTAAAGATGAGAACGGAAAAGCGTTGTCGGATTCCGAATTTTTTGCCATGCTTTATGAAGGCGGCACAAACTGGGTTCGTATCCGTATTTGGAATGACCCCTATGATGGAAACGGAAACGGATATGGCGGCGGTAACTCCGATTTGGAAAAGGCAAAGGTACTTGGAAAGCTTGCAACAAATGCAGGCATGAAGGTTTTAATTGATTTCCACTATTCTGATTTCTGGGCAGACCCGTCAAAGCAGGAATCGCCCAAGGCATGGAAAAAGCTTACACTTGAGGAAAGAGAGAAGGCGGTTTACGACTATACGTTAGAGAGCTTGAACGCTCTGAAGGCAGCGGGCGTAAACGTGAAGATGGTTCAGGTAGGAAATGAGACAAATAACGGCATCTGCGGTGTGTCAGGCTGGACAAATATGTCTAAGATTTTCAGCGCAGGCAGCAAGGCAGTAAGGGATTTTGACAAGGATTGTATTGTTGCACTGCACTTTGCAGACCCTTCCTCCGGTCTGTTTGACAGCTACGCAAAGAACCTTCAGGCGAACAATGTGGATTATGACGTATTTGCGGCATCTTACTATCCGTTCTGGCATGGCGGAACCGATAATTTAACGACAGTATTGACCGGAATAGCCAATACATATGGCAAAAAGGTCATGGTTGTTGAGACGTCATGGGTAACAACATGGGAGGATGGAGACGGCCACAGCAATACCTCTCCGAAGCTTACACAGACACTGGATTATCCGGTTTCCGTTCAGGGACAGGCGGACGAGATGCGTGATGTCATTCATGCGGTAAACATGGTGAACAGCGCAGTCAGCGGAAACCCTGCCATCGGCGTGTTCTATTGGGAGCCGGCATGGGTTTCACCGCTCTATGCATATAACGGAAAGACCTTGGATGAGAGCATATACAACAAAAATAAACAGTTATGGGAGAAATACGGCTCAGGCTGGGCATCAAGCTATTCCATTGAATATGATCCACTGGATGCAGGACAGTGGTATGGCGGCAGCGCCGTTGATAATCAGGCATGGTTTGACTTTAACGGTCAAGCGCTTCCGACATCACGTGTTTATAAATACATCAGAACAGGCGCGATTGCGTCTGCAGAAGCGCGGGAAAACAAAATCTCCGGCGTGGAAGACAAGATTGAGAAAAAAATCAATGTAGGCGACGATCTGGGATGGCTTAAAAACAGCAAGACAGCAGTTATCATAGATGACGGGAAGATTTTGCGGGAGGACATTTTAGTTGCAGTCAACTTTAGCGACGGCACAAGCACTGTAAAAACGATTGGAAATTCCAGAGACAGAATGCTTTGCGAAAATCCACACATTCAGAAGATTACCGTAAAGTGGGATGAAACGCAGTTGCCCCTGCTTAATTCCGACGCGGCAGGCATTTACGAGTTGAATGGAATTGCGGAATGTACCTATTATAAAATTGACGGTTCGGCGGAAACAAAGACAGAATCGTATGACATTATGATGCAGCTTGAAGTGCTTTCTACCAGCAATATCCTTACAAACGGCGGTTTTGAGGACGGGGAAACCGGATGGACAAAAAATCTGCTTGAAAATACCGCGCAGGACGTGCTGGATACCAGTGTTGCCCATGTGGAGGTACAAGACAGCGACACGCATGGTGGCAGTAATGGTATGCATTTCTGGAGCCTGAATCCGATTCATTTTAACATTGAGCAGAAGATTACAGACATGAAAGCGGGCAGCTATACATTTGGCGGATTTACACAGGGAAATGGCGCATCTGCAAAGGATGAACAGCGTTTGTATGCTGTGGTTACAGATGCATCTGGAAAAAATACGACTTATGAGAACTTATATTCATTAAACGGCTGGCTCAACTGGGTGAATCCGGAGATTAAAAACATTAAGATTTCCGCAGGAGACACGCTGACAGTCGGAATGGAAATTACGTCTACGGTCGGCGGCGCATGGGGAACAATTGACGATATGTATCTCTATGGCAAGTACGGAGTTAATGTAGCTGACGGTGAGCATGGTACTGTCAATGTCAGCAGCATGGAAGCAAACAGCGGTGAGGTTGTGCGGATTGCAGCAACTCCGGACAGTGGATACTATCTCTCAGAGCTTAAAATTTCCGGAGAAAGTGTAAAGGAGGACACATTAAGAGACGACTCCGGAGCAGGAGTACAGGCACAATATGACGCGGCAAATATGGCGGCAGTATTAAAATATACTGCGGATGACAACAACAGAAGCAACGGAATCATAGCGGCTTCCTTTGTAATGCCGGACAGCGCCGCAACATTAAATGCAGTCTTTACGGAAATTGATTTTTCAACATCGGTTTCAATGGATAAGGTTCAGATAAAGGGCTTTCATCAAAATGCCGACGGAAAATATGTCTATGAAACAAAACAAGGATACACAGGGAAAGCCATTACCTTAAATCTTGAATTGTCCTATGCGGGATATAAGCTGACCTCTGCGGACTATACTGCGGAATACGAGAACAACACAAACATAGGCGAGGCGGTAATCACTGTCAAGGGAAGCGGAACAAAATTTACGGGCGAAAGGAAGCTGTATTTTGACATTATAGAGAAGGCTGACATATCAAAGGCTAAGGCTGAATTAGAAGCACATTATTATTATACCGGAACGGAAGTAGAGCCAAAACCGATAAAGCTGACCGACAAGAATGGAACGGAAATAAAGGCAGAATTAAAAGACTATGCGCTGTATTACGAGAAAAATATCAAAGTCGGCACGGCAACGATGTATGTTATTGCAAGGAGTGACAGCGTAGCAATTCAAGGCGCATTCAAACAAACCTTTAAGATTGAAAAATGCCCGATTGACAGTGAGGATATTACGGTTGACAAAGTTGCCGGCGGCACATTTACGGGACAAAAGGTTACGCCGAATGTCACTGTGAGATATAAAAACAGAGTATTGCAAAAGGGCAGGGACTACACGGTTACTTACAAGAATAATGTCAAGGCAGGCACAGAAGCTACACTCAAGATTACAGGAAAAGGAAATTATACAGGCGTTCGGGATAATATTCCTTTTGAAATTTCTCCAAAGAATATCAATGACCATGGCATTATTGTAAAGGCGGAAGCTGTGGAGGAGAATAAACCGTATAAGATTTCTGTAAAGAACGGCAAAAAGACGCTCTCACCCAATAAGGATTATAATGTAATTAAAATCAGGAAAGAGGGTCAGGAGGAGCCGATTTATAACGGTGAAACAAGCACGAAACCAAGCAGCATAAAATTACAGAAAGGCAAATATACAGTCACAATAAAGGGCGTTGAGAGCAAGGGATACACAAAAGAGAGAGACGTAACATTCTATGTAGTGGATAAGGATCATTTGATTTCGAATGCAAAGATTAAAGTTACAGCCAACAATAAGCTTTACACAGGCAGCGAGGTTAAGCTCAGCGCGTCAGAATTGGATGTGAAAAACGCAAAAGGCGAACCCCTGACGGAGGGAGTCGAATACACGGTAAGCTATGATGACGAAAACGGCAATAAGACCAATATCAAGAGCGGAAAGGCAACCGTCACAATCACAGGTAAGGAAGACAAAGGCTACGCCGGAACAAAGAAGGTTTCCTTTACCATCAAGAAACGTCCAATCAGCGCGGCAAGCGGAGAAAGCAACGCGACACAGCTTGGACAGGTTTGGTGGACGACAAAGAAAGACACGGTGTTGTCTAAGGCAGAGAATGCAAGAACGTCAGCAAACGATCCGATTCTTCTTCCCTTTACAGGAAATGCATGGACTCCTGAGATTGACGTTTATGTTGTAAACGAAGGAAATTCCAAGAAACTGTTAACAAAGGGTGCGGATTATACGGTTACATTTAAAAAGAACAAAAAAACAGGGGACACGGCATCGCTTGTGATTACGGGAAAAGGAAATTACAGCGGAAAGGCAGTATTTGATAACGTATTTACCGTAGAGGATGCAGTCTTAGATGATTTTGTCATTACAGTTGACCCGGCGCAATATACCGGAAGCGCAGTGAAACCTAAGATTCATTTTGTTTATAAACCGCTTGGAGTATCCGTTGACCTAAAGCAGGGTGCGGCATATGCTTTAAAATATGAAAATAACAAAAAAATCGCCAGCATAGGAAGTGCGGATGCACCAAAGGTAACGATTATCGAGAAGGGATTGAATATCTCTAAAAAGGGAACGGAAAAGACGCAATTGACGCTGCCGTTTACAATCACGACAGGACACATCACGGCAGCAAGCGTAAAAGAAATCAAGGTTCAAAAATACAGCGGTAAGCCTGTAGAACCAAAGCTTAGCATAACAGTCAACGGCAAGAGCCTGAAGGCAGGCAAGGATTACATTGTCACCTATACAGGCAACACACTGCCAAATGATAAGGCGGTTGCCAACATTATCGGAATCGGAAATTATTCCGGTACGGTGCATAAAGAATTTGTAATTTATTAACATGGTTAACATGGGAACAGGGCAGAAGCGGAAACTTCTGCCCTGTTTGCTGTAATGCCTGTTGTAAAGTTCTATTAAATCGTTTATACTACATGGTATCTGTATTGGAGAAAGGAAAAACCAATGAACCTAAAAGAATTATCCCCCCAAGAATTCACAACAATATACAAAACTTACATGACCAAAGACTTCCCTCCCGACGAGCTAAAGCCCCTCGAGCGCATGCTCTACACAATGCAGACCGGGCTAAGCAGCGCGTTTGGCTTATACGAAAACGACGAGCTTCGCGCCTACGCCGTTTTCATCGTCCCCGAAGGAAAGCCATACGGTCTGCTTGACTACCTCGCCGTCGTCAGGCAATACCGCGCGACAGGAATAGGTCACCATTTTTTTACCCTGATAGGAGACGCCTTAAAAGAAAAATATCCGTGGCTTGAGGGATTTTTTATTGAAACGGAAAACATCGACTACGCAAAAGACGAAACGGAACGGGAAACCCGCCGGCGCAGAATTGCGTTTTATGAAAAGAACGGCTGCGAAAAAACAAGGCTTGGATCCCGTCTGTTTGGCGTGACCTACACCATATTGCAATACACCATTAACCCAAACCCCCCAATTCCTATAGGAAAAGCAGAAACAAAAACGTTGTACGACGCACTTGACGCGGTTTACCTCGCAATGTTCAAAAAGCACCACTACGAAAACGAGGTCAGCCTTTGGGTAGTTGACTAAGTACTGATTTTCCGCTATAATCAAATAAATTGTACGAAAAAAAATACAAAAAGGGGAGCAAAATGGAAACACGAAGCTATAAAGCGCGCGCAAAGATAAACTTGGGCTTAGACGTATGCAGACACCTTGAAAACGGCTATCACGAAGTCAAAATGGTGATGCAGACCGTAGACATCTACGATGAGCTGACCCTGAAAAAAAGACAGGACAGCGACATTATCCTGCTAATCAACAGCGTGGATAACCTCGGTGCGCTCGAGGATAATTTGATTTATAAAGCAGCAAAGCGCATGATGGGGCATTACAACATAACGCAGGGAGTGGAAGTGAGCCTGAAAAAAAATATCCCCGTGGCAGCCGGAATGGCAGGCGGCAGCACCGACGCGGCAGCCGTCATGCTTGCCATGAATGAGCTGTTTGCGCTTGGCAGAAGCAAGGAGGAGCTGATGGAGCTTGCGCTGCCGCTCGGCGCGGATATCCCGTTTTGCATCATGGGCGGAACCGCGCTCGCAGAGGGAATTGGCGAAAAGCTTACACCGCTGCCACCCCCGCCCGACGCACAGCTCGTAGTCGTAAAACCGCCGATTATGGTATCAACGGCAAAGGTATACCAAAGCCTTGATTTGGGTGGAATGAAAACGCACCCTGATATCGACGGAATGGTGCAGGCGCTTCGGGACGGTGATTTAAGAGGTATCACACAGCGCATGGAGAATGTAATGGAAACAGTTACGGAACAGGAATTTCCGATTATCACCGATATCAAAAAAATGCTGAAGGGAAACGGCGCGCTGAATGCGATGATGAGCGGAAGCGGTCCAAGCATCTTTGGTGTCTTTCAGGAGTCGGCAGCAGCCGTAACCGCTGCGGATTATGTGCGCAGGACGCTCGAACAAAAGGACATTCATGCGCAGATTTATGTCACGAGGTTTTATAATGAACAATAAAAAAACGAAGAAAGGAGGAGCTGCATGAGCATGATTATGGACGACGAGTATTTACCGCTCCGGGACGTGGTGTTTAACACGCTGAGGCAGGAAATACTTACTGGGAAATTGAAACCGGGCGAAAGACTAATGGAAATACATCTTGCAAATAAGCTTGGCGTAAGCCGTACGCCCATAAGAGAGGCAATCAGGAAGTTAGAATTAGAAGGTTTGGTAATAATGATACCGCGCAGAGGTGCGGAGGTCGCGCAGATTTCATGGAAAAGCTTAAAGGACGTCTTGGAGGTGCGCAGTGCGCTTGATGCGCTTGCGATTGAGCTTGCCTGTGAACGCATGGGGCAGGAGGATTTGGAGCTGCTCTACAAGGCATGTGAGTGCTTTGAGGAGGCAACAAAGACAAAGGATACCAGAAAAATTGCAGAGGCAGACGTGGCGTTTCATGACATCATCGTCGCGTCAACAGAAAATAAAAGATTAATCCAGCTTGTGAATAATTTGTCCGAACAAATGTACAGGTACCGCTTTGAGTATATTAAGGACGAGAGCCAGCATGAAATGCTTGTCAGGGAGCACAAGGAGATGTACCGCTGCATTCAGTGCAAGGATAAAAAAGCCGCCGCCAATGTAGTGAAAAAGCATATTGACAATCAGGAGGAGGCAATCATCAGACAATTGCAGCTTGAAAAAGTGGAAAAAAAGCATCGTCCGTGAATAAATCCCAAAAAGTGGTTCATACTTGAGTGTATAGAATATGGGAGGTATGAACCGATGAGGAATATGCTGATAATGCTTGGGGTAGTGCTTTGGATTGGCGCGCTTTCCCCTGAAATCTTTATTGACACTGCAGGCGGCTGCATTTTTGACGCGGAAGGAAACGAGCTGAGCAGGGAAGCGGCGCAGGAGTTTGTGGAGTCGTATTTTTACAACAATCAGACAGATGGCGGGGAAGTGCCCAAGCTTAAGTTTGAGCTTGGGATAACGAAGCTGTTTGACAGGAATTAATGGGGGGATTATGACAAAAGAAGTGTTAGTGTCAGTCAAGGGACTACAGTTTGCCGATGTTGACATCAGGGAGTCGGCAACCGACGAAGAACTGGATCTTATCGAGACAATCTGTCCCGGCGAATACTATTTCAGAAATGACGGACACTTTATCATGTATGACGAGCTT
This sequence comes from uncultured Lachnospiraceae bacterium, assembly GCA_947567595.1. GTDB lineage: Bacteria > Bacillota > Clostridia > Lachnospirales > Lachnospiraceae > COE1. The sequence goes on from CANOMQ010000019.1 coordinate 49,299, forward strand.
GTTGACGGCTTTGCAGGCACCATCAAAAACATGATAAAGCTGCGGGACAGGGAGTTCACGATTTCCAAAAAAGGACCTGTGAATGTGCAGATGGTGTTTTCGGAGGGCAAAAAAACAATGGCGGACTACCATACGCCCTTTGGGAATATCATGGTTGCGCTGGATACCAAAAAGGTTGAGGCAAAGGAAACGGAGGACGACTTGGACATTTCCATTGAATACGGGCTTGAGGCGAATTACCAGTTTATTGCGGACTGCAATATCACAGTACATATATCGTCAAGGCATACGATGTCCTGATGCCGTATCATGGCATGACAAAAGGCAGACCACGGAAAACGGTCTGCCTTTAAGAAAGGAGAAAAAGTTGATTCTATTCGATTAGTTGTTATTTACAATGTTTACAATATTGGCTCCTGCGGGTTATCCCTTCGTGCCTCATCAAGCAGATGCTTCATGCGCCGCTCCATCTCGGAGAGCTCAGCAGAATAATTCTGGAACGCGTCCGTCGTTTCCTCAGAGGTTTCTCCCTTGTAACAAATCCGGTGCTCCATACTTGCCCATAAGTCCATCGCAAGCGTGCGGAACTGGATTTCCACCGGATAATACTGCATACCCTCAATCCGGTACACCGGCACGCCAAGCACCATGTGGTAGCTCTTGTATCCGCTGCTCTTTGGGTAATGGATATAATCGCTTTCTTTTAAAATCAACAGATCCGTCTGTGTCCGCACAAGGGAAAGGATGCTGAAAATATCCTCAACAAAATAACATATTACGCGGATGCCTGCGATGTCAGTAAGGTTATCCTTTGCAGTGTATGCCGTAATCGGAAGTTTTCGGAATGCCAGTTTCTTCTCAATGCTCTTTCTGCTCTTAATGCGGGCTTGGATATTATGTATTGGGTAGTCGCGGTACTTTTTTCTGTAATCTTCATTCAAACCGTTCATGCGGACTTCAAGGCGCGTCATCGCTTCTTTGTAAGGTTCGACTAACTGATCATACTCCTCTTGTGAAATGCGCTCGGTTTTTGTGGAGGCGGCTACGAAGGAAAGTGATTTGGAAGACTCATACATTCGCTCTGTATTCATTTCTTTTATAAATTCTGGATAATCATTTTTCCTTGCTATCAATTTCTTACCTCCTGCTGACTGTATCAACGAGTAAAACATATCTTTATATCATTACTATATCGCAAATTGCCGATGAAAGCAATTAAAAATGTATAAATTTCACAAAAAATATTAGAAGTAATCAAAAATTTTATAAAGTATTCCAAAAAAAGCCATGATTATGTAAATTGCGGGCGTCAATAACAAAAATTCAAAGAAACAGTGGTATTCATGGTGGGATTAGTGCTATACTTAAGATGTTGGCAAACCCAAACAACAACAAACAGTAGAAAGGAAGATTGGAAGATGAAAATTGCATTAATCAATGAAAATAGTCAGGCTGCAAAAAACGCCATGATTTGTGAGACGCTCAAGAAAGTCGTAGAGCCGATGGGACATGAGGTATTTAACTATGGCATGTACACGGCGGAGGACGAGCACCAGCTTACTTATGTGCAGAACGGCATTCTTGCGGCGGTTTTGTTAAATTCGGGAGCGGCGGATTTTGTCATCACAGGCTGCGGAACAGGTGAGGGCGCAATGCTTGCCTGCAATTCATTCCCGAAGGTGCTTTGCGGACATATCGAGTCGCCGCTTGACGCATACCTGTTCTCACAGGTAAACGACGGCAACTGTGTTGCGCTCCCGTTTGCGGAAAATTTCGGCTGGGGCGGCGAGTTAAATCTCGAATATATATTCGAAAAATTATTCTGCGCACCGGGCGGCGGCGGATACCCGAAGGAGCGTGTCGTACCGGAGCAGAGAAACAAGAAAATCCTTGACGAGGTAAAGACCGTGACACATGCGGATTTGTGCGACATTCTGCCAAAGCTTGACAAGGAGCTTTGTAAGGGTGCGTTGAGCGGCGAGAAGTTTCAGGAGTATTTCTTTGCGAACTGCAAGGACGAGAAAATCGCTGCGGCAGTCAAAGCGGTTTTGGCATAAGGGGTATTCATATGCTGCTGGACAAGATTTATTATACCGTGGACAGTCTTGAGGGAGACTATGCGTATCTGAAACGGGAGGACGACGCGTCGGAGGAGACGAAATGTGTGGCGAGGGCGCTGCTTCCTGCGGAGATTACGGAAGGCGCAAGACTGTTATATGAAATGATGGAGTATACCCTGATCTCATAGGACAAATACAGGATAAATACAGGACAAATCAATGCGGCAGCGCCTTTTCACGGGCGTCTGCCGCATTTGTCATGCAAGATTATTTCAAATTATGCCTAATTATTCCTGATTTTTGCTACGGTTTTCTTCGGCAAGTCTTTGGTGCTCAAGAAGCTGCTGCTCGTAAAGCTCCAAGACAAATTCCTTGTATTCCCCTTTCTTGGAGCGCTTTACCTGATACATGGCAAAATCGGCAAACTTCATCAAATCCGAAAGGTTTTCGCTGTCTTCGGGATACCACGCAACGCCGCCCGAGGCGCTTAGTCCCATATTTTCCCCGTCCGGCAGGACAAATTCCACCTCCCGAATGGCTTGATAGAGCGCCGCCACTTTTTCCCGGATTTCCTGCTGACTGTCGTACCCGTAGAAAAAAATAATAAACTCATCTCCCGACATACGGGCGCACAGCGTATTTTCCGGCGTATTCGTGACAAAGCATTTTCCGGCAGTCCGAATATATAAGTCGCCGAAATTGTGCCCAAACCGGTCATTTGTGGACTTTAGGTTATCTAGGTCAATCATCAGAAGCCCCGCGTGCCTGAGCACATCAGGTCTTAGGAAGAGCTGGTCCGCTTCCCGCTTAAAGCCCCTTCTCGCATAGAGCTTTGTCAGATTGTCGCTGTCGCGCTCACGCTCAATCTCGCGCCCAAGACGGGTAATCGAGTCCGCAAAACGGTCGATTTCACGTATTCCTGTAGCGGGAAGGACGGGGATACTGTTTTGCGTCTGCGCCTTTGCCACCTCATCGGATAAATGCCGGATTGGCTTGGACAGCCGGAAGCTCGCGTATAAAATTCCGATTAAACCAATGATAAATGCCAAAATGATGGAGACAAACAAAAACTGCTGTATCTGTCCTGAGAACGCAAAAAGACTTTTCTTTGAGCTGATTCCCAGCAGGTACCACTGGTCGGAGTCAAAGGGGGCATTGTTGCTGTACAGCACAAGCTTTTTTGCCGCCCCGTAATAGGTTTTATCCAAGTTTTCCGCACTACTGCCGTCTTCTGCGAGGGCAAAGCCCATTGCCGTAAGCTGCTGCATGTCAAGGGTATCGCTGGCAATCAAAATCGGCGACAATTGTGTCTCGTCTTCGTTGGTGAATGCCAAAAGGTAAGAGCCCTGTCTGTCGTCCAAAAGCTCCGTCTGTGGCAGAAGGGAGCGGACATAGTCCGTCAGAAGCTCAATGCCAAGCACCCCGTAGACCGTTCCGTCTTCCAAAATAAGCGGAATGGAGTAGGAAATTGCCGTGCGGTTGTCGCCGTCCAAGCAGTACGCGCTTGTCGTCCAATAGCCGTAGTCTTTTTCCTTTAGCTTATGCTCGTCCGCATAGGCGGTCTGATACGGCTTGCAAAAAAAGTCCTGTTGTGCGGTATCCTGCGCTGAAAAGCTGGGCTTCCAGCCGGAATCCGTGGCAATGTAGCCGGAGCGGACAATATCGACCGGAGCGCGTTCCCACAATAAATCCGCATTGCGCTGCGAGGGTGCCGCCGTGGGGTCCAAATCCCTCAGATAAAGCCCCTGCAAGGAGTCCGGTGCCGTGGCTGGTGTCAATTCCTGTGTGTCAAAGATGACAAAAATACCGGAAATTTTTTTGGCATACATCGTGGTAGCCAGCTCCGGCGCAATCTCACGCAGCAGCGAAACGCAATCGGCGCCGCCTGTGTTTAGAGCCTCCAGTGATAACGAACCTGCTTCCAAGCGGCTTTGTACCTTTGCGTCAATGTCGTCTGACAGCATTCCTAAATTCGACCAGCTTCCAATCATATCGTTTAACAGGTAATTTCCCCTGTTTTCCGTCTGCTGTGCGAGGATGTCCATCGCATTTTGGTTGAGCCTTCCGATGACATCACCAAAAACGATAGAGCTCATCATAAACAGCATTTCAAGGATTAAGACCACCAAAAGAGGCGTTAAGATTTCGCGGAAAATCGTTCTGTCCCGTCTTTTCACTGACATCACCCTCTCCCTTACCTGCGCTCGCACGCCTGTAGCTGCTCTAGCGTTTCCTCGTACCACGCGTTAAAATAGTCGTCCGTGCAAAATTCGGCAACAGCGTCCTCTAGGGTTTGCCCGGAGGCAATTCGTTCCACGACGATTGCACGGTCCTGCGCCGCGAGGCCGCTCATGGAATACTCTAAGATATTGCGCGCCTTTGTCCCTTCCTCAAATGCCTTTGTCGTGTAAGGCTGGTTTTGGGTGATCATATCAACCGCTACAGGAAGCGTTTTTTCCATATTAAAGCTGATTTGGGCGCCGCTCTCCAAGATGGCGGCTTTGTCGTTGGCGGTTTTCGTGACCGGAAGATAGCCCGACTGCACGGAAAACAGAATGTTCTGCTCATCTGCCGTAAACCATTTCAGAAATTCCACACAGGCGTAGAGTTCCGCGTCGCTGCCCTGTGTTACGACCATGCCTGCGCCCTGCTGGACGGTGTAAGCCGCTCCGCCTGCAAATCCGGGGGCGGGCAGAACGTCCATTTCAATCGCATAGCTTTCCGACTCGCTCTTGTTCACGACATCGGGAAAAAAGGACGCACCGGAGGACGCCCCCACATAGGCAATGATATTTCCTGTTTTGATATCATCACTGCGAAACCGCCCCGTTGCCGCAAAGTAACCCTTCACGAACGGAATGTAATAATTGTCCCACAATGTTCTGATGGTATCCTTCTCAAAGTGCAGCGTCATTTTGCCGTCTGTTACCTGAAAAAGCTCCGTGCCAAGCTGCATACTGCCAATCAGCATATAGTTTGCCATCGCGTCCCTGCCAAACAGCGCCTTGCCGTCTGCCTCCACGTCGGGCGTCATGGCGTCCGTCCACTCATAATAGGACTGCGCGGTTTTTACAAGCCCTTCCATATCTGCCATGTCCTCATAGCGCGCCCCGGTTTCCGACGCGAAAACGTCCCAGTCGGTCTTGTTGAGCACCAGCACTTCCGTTGACTTTGCAATCGGGAAAATTTTCATTTCATCGTTACCGCTAAAATCGCCTTCCTTCACATAGCTGTCGATGTATTGCGCAATTTCCTCCTCCGTCATATATTTTCTTAAATCCACAATCCCGCCCATCTGGTCTGCGGTATAGGCAGTGTCGGCGTACGCCATGAAAATGTTCGGAACCTCGGCGGCGCCGACTTCCCCTTTGATAGCGGCAAGAACATTTGTTTCCAAATCGTTGACGGAGCCTTGGCTGCTGCTCTTGACAATAATGCCCTTTTCCTTGCCAACCGTCTCGTTAAATTCCTTCACCAAATTGTCAAATGCGGTGAGCTGGTCGCCGTTATAATAGTTCCATACCTCAATGGTCACGGGATTTTTGGCGTCCAAAGGCGTCGTTGCTTTTGTCCCGACGCAGCCTGTCAGTGCCGTGCTGACTGCCATGACAAGACAGAGCGCGGCAAATTTCCTTCGTATCATATTTATTTCTCCCCCTCTAAGCCTGCATTTATTATTTTTCCCCAGCCTCGCTTACGGCTGTATTGCTGCATCATGATAAACCAATGCATAAACCGTTGACGGATAGTCGGTCGTAAAGGTAATCGTGTTGTCGTCCGTATCCTCGTCAACAAGCGTATTGACCGTGCCTGCGCCAAGCTGTATCAGTGAAAACTGCCTGCCCGGAAATTTGTACGCGTTTGGTATTTCCATGGAATAAGTGACAGGCGTGTCAGTTTTTTTGATGACCTTGTCGTTTAAATTCAGTGATACGTTGTAGGCACATGCGTACTGGTTGTCGCCCATCACAAGCGCGAAAATTTCCAAAGCGCTCTTCCCTTGAATATTGCTCTGCGTTGAAATTGCCGTAAGATAGTGCAGGTCTCCGGCAACCTTTTTTACCTTCGTGGTGTTGTCAATAAAGGGATAGCTTGCGTTTGTGGTCGTGTCGTAATCGTCGGACGCAATCACGTTTACAAGCTTGCCGCCCGATTTGCTGTCAACCATGCGCTTCATGTAGTGATTTGCAAAGATATAATAATATTTTCCGTTGTTATTGGCAAGTGCAAAATGGACAATACTGTCAAGGGAGGTGTACGGAATTTTACCGCCAATCAGCTCCGTTGCCATGTTTGTGCCTAAAAAATTGATACGGCAGCCCTCGTCCCGCGCGCCCGCAAAAACGGTGCCGTCCTTAAGGAAGGTGTTTGCACTCAGTGTTATTTTTTCACAGTAATTCAAATCGGAAAATGCCCGCGAACCGATTTCCGTTATGCCGTCGTAAATAAGCACTTCATAGATGGAGTTCTTTGCAACATGCCACGGACGAAGACCAAGCGACTCGGGTGTGTAGGAGGGCACCGCGCCGGTTCCCTGTACATGGAGCACCTTTCCAATAAGCTTGACCGTAATGTCGGTACCGTCATCGCGTTTCAGCGACCAAGTGTTGCCGCCGTCGTAATTCCAAACAGCGTTATCCTCCGCCGCGCTGGTATCAAAAGCCGGAACACACAGAAGGACGAAAAGCAGTGTCAAAAAAGATAGGATTATTTTTTTCATAGGAAATCTCCTTTCGCAGTTGGATTTTTAAAGTTGTCTATAATAATTGTACAATTTGTTGTTTTTTGTGTCAACTTGAATTGCCAAAAAAAGGTACGTGGAGTTTACAAAAAAGGTTTCTTATGATAAAATGGGCGTTAATATTAATTAAGAATGAACACAATAAAGAAAGGCGATGAAAGGAATGCAGAACAAGGGAAAATACTATATCACAACGGCGATTGCCTACACTTCAGGCAAGCCGCATATCGGGAATAATTATGAAATCGTGCTTGCGGACAGCATTGCGCGGTATAAAAGAAAAGACGGCTATGATGTGTTTTTTCAGACGGGCACGGACGAGCACGGGCAGAAGATTGAGTTAAAGGCGGCGGAGGCAGGTGTGTCGCCGAAGGAATTTGTTGATAACATAGCAGGTGTTATTAAAGGGCTTTGCGACATGCTCAACATTTCCTATGACAAGTTTATCCGGACAACGGACGATTTCCACGAAAAGCAGGTGCAGAAGATTTTCAAGCGCCTTTATAATCAGGGCGACATTTACAAGGGGGCGTATGAGGGGCTTTACTGTACGCCATGCGAGTCGTTTTGGACGGAGTCGCAGCTTGTGGACGGCAAATGCCCCGACTGCGGGCGCGAGGTAAAGCCTGCGAAGGAGGAGGCATATTTCTTTAAAATGAGCAGGTATGCCGACCGTCTGATTGACCATATCAACAAGCACCCCGAGTTTATCCAGCCGGTTTCAAGGAAAAACGAGATGATGAACAATTTCCTCCTGCCGGGCTTACAGGATTTGTGCGTGTCGCGTACGTCGTTCAAGTGGGGCATTCCGGTTGATTTTGACGACAAGCACGTTGTCTATGTGTGGCTTGACGCGCTGTCAAACTATATTACGGGGATTGGCTACGACGCGGACGGAAACAGCACGGAGCAGTTTGGGAAGCTTTGGCCTGCCGACCTCCACTTAATCGGAAAGGATATTATCCGGTTCCATACGATTTACTGGCCGATTTTCCTGATGGCGCTGGGCGAGGAGCTGCCGCATCAGATTTTCGGGCACCCATGGCTTTTGCAGAATAACGACAAGATGAGCAAGTCGAAGGGAAATATTATGTACGCCGACGACCTTGCGGAGGTGTTTGGCGTGGACGCGGTGCGCTATTTTGTGCTGCATGAAATGCCGTTCGAAAACGATGGTTCAATTACGTGGGATTTGATGGTGGAGCGGTTAAATTCCGATCTTGCAAACACGCTTGGAAACCTTGTCAACAGGACGATTTCCATGAGCAATCAGTATTTTGGCGGCGTGGTTTCGGATAAGGGCGCCGCGGCAGAGGTGGACGCTGATTTAAAGGCAGTTGTGACGGGAACTTATGATAAGGTTGAGGCGAAGATGGACGGTCTGCGTGTTGCCGACGCGCTGACGGAGATTTTTAATCTGTTTAAGCGCTGCAACAAATATATTGACGAGACGGAGCCGTGGGTGCTTGCGAAGGACGAGGCAAAGCGGGACAGGCTTGCGACGGTTTTGTATAATCTTGTGGAGAGCATTTCGATTGGTGCAGGTCTGCTTGAGCCGTTCATGCCGGAAACTGCCGCAAGGATTATGAAGCAGTTGAACAGTGATATCCGTGATTTTGCGTCAACCAAAACGTTTGGCGTTTATGCGTCGGGAACAAAGGTTACGGACACACCGGAGATTTTGTTTGCGCGCCTTAAGCCGAAGGAGATTGATGCGAAGGTGGAGGCGATTGCCGAGAGGCAGAAGGCGGAAACGGCTGGTGAAAAAGCGCAGGAAAATGACACGAGTGTCATAAATGCCCCGGTGATTGATATAGAGCCGAAGGACGAAATAACGTATGAGGATTTTGCAAAAATGCAGTTTCAGATTGGCGAGATTATTGCATGCGAGGCAGTGCCAAAGTCGAAAAAGCTGCTTTGCAGTCAGGTAAAAATCGGTTCGCAGGTGAAGCAGATTGTATCAGGCATTAAGGCGCATTACACGCCGGAGGAAATGGTTGGCAAAAAGGTGATGGTGCTTGTAAACCTAAAGCCGGCAAAGCTTGCGGGCGTACTGTCGGAGGGAATGCTTTTGTGCGCGGAGGACGCGGACGGAGCGCTTGCGCTGATGACCGCGGAAAAGCCGATGCCTTCGGGAGCGGAGATATGTTAGGAGAAAAAATGAAAGCAGAAGCGATATTATTTGATTTAGACGGAACGATGTGGGACGCGGTGGACGGGATTTTGCGCACATGGAACGAGGTGGTGGCAAACCATCCGGAGTGTAGAAAGGAGCCGATTACACCGGAGGAGTTAAGTGGCTGTCTTGGTCTGCCGATGACGGAGATTGGAGAGCGGCTGTTTCCGAATGTGACAAGGGAACAGCAGCAAATGCTTTTGGATGAGTGCTGCGTGCTGGAAAACCAATATCTGAGTGAGCATGGAGGGACTTTGTATCCGAAGCTTGAGGAGACGCTGTTTACGCTGAAAAAGGAGTATAAGCTTTTTGTGGTCAGCAACTGCCAGCAGGGGTATATTGAGAGCTTTTTGAAGGCGCATAGGCTGGAACAGTGTTTTGATGATATTGAGTGCTGGGGGAATAATCTTCTTCCGAAGGGGGAGAATAATAAGCTTATTATGAGGCGTAACGGCGTGACGCGGGCAGTTTATGTCGGCGATACTGCGGGCGACGAGGAGTCGGCGCGGGTGGCGGGAATTCCGTTTGTGTTTGCGGCGTATGGGTTTGGCAAGGCGAGTGCGCCGGATTATGTGCTACCGGAATTTGCAATGCTGCCGGAGGTTATGGAGAAGGTTAAATTTGAATGATAAGTAGGAGAAGCGCTAACGGAAGGATTGAGTGTTCCGTTGGCGTTTTTCGTTGCGTGAAATCGTTTGTGCGACGAATAATGTGCGGCAAGGTATTTGGATGGAATTATAGCAATAACAGAATGATGCCATTTGCCTGTTCGATTATATGTGCATCCGATAGATTTGGGTAAATTTAGCCAAAATACATTGTGCAATAGGTAAAAAATAAACTAAATTTAAACTTAAAAATTGATTAATTTACTTAATAGTGTTATGGTAGTAAAAACACTTATTTTACCATTTGCCAAAAACGGAGGAGCAAATTATGATAACCTACAATAAAGAAACCCGCACATTCAAGCTCGACACACCAAAATTGGACTGCGGCGAAAGCTTTCAGGCGCCGGAGGTGGTCATGGTTTATACGGACAGGGGATTTGACGGCATGACTGCGGCGTTTCACAGGCTTTACAGGAAGCATTTGATTCGCGGGGAATACAAGGACAAAAAGAGACCGATTTTGATTAACAACTGGGAGGCGACTTATTTTGATTTTGACACGGAAAAGCTGCTGTCAATCGCGCGGGAGGCTTCGAAGCTTGGGATTGAGATGTTCGTGCTGGACGACGGGTGGTTTGGGAAGCGAAACGGCGACAACTGCGCGCTTGGCGACTGGCAGGTCAATGAGACGAAGCTAAAGGGCGGCTTAAAATATCTTGTGGACGAGATTAACGGGCTTGGCATGAAGTTCGGGATTTGGTTTGAGCCGGAGATGATTTCGGCGGACTCCGATTTGTACAGGGCGCACCCCGACTGGGCGATTGCCATTCCGGGAAGACCTGCGAGTGAGGCGAGGCAGCAGTTTGTGCTGGATTTGTCAAGGCAGGAGGTGGCGGACTGCATTTATGAGCAGATGGCGTCGGTGCTTCGAAGTGCCAATGTGGAGTATGTCAAGTGGGATATGAACAGGCACCTTTGCGATATTGGAAGCTATGGACTTGCCGACGACAGGCAGGGGGAGCTGCTCCACCGCTATGTGCTTGCGCTTTATCGCATGCAGGACAGGCTGACAAAGGACTTTCCGCATTTGCTGCTGGAAAACTGCTCGAGCGGCGGGGCGCGGTTTGACCCGGGTATGCTTTACTATAGTCCGCAGATATGGTGTTCGGACGATACGGACGCCATTGAGCGGCTTGCGATACAGGAGGGGACGGCGCTGTTGTATCCGCTGTCTACGATTGGCGCGCATGTGTCCGACTGTCCCAATCATATTGTAGGGCGTGTGACGCCGTTTGATACAAGGGGGATTGTGGCGCTTGCGGGGACGTTTGGTTATGAGCTGGACGTGACGAAGATACCGCAGGCGGACAGGGAGCGGATACCCGCGCAGGTTGCGATGTATCATCAGTACAACGACCTTGTCAGGGAAGGGGACTATTATCGGATTGCGTCGTATTCCCAAAATCATGTTTATGATTGCTGGCAGGTAGTCAGTGATGACCGGAGTCAGTCGCTTGTAACATATGTGCAGGTTTTGAGCAGGGCAAATGTAAGGTCAAGGTGTGTCCGCTTAAAAGGGCTTGATGAAAATCGGCATTATAAGGTGGAATTTGTAACAGACGACAGTATCGGGGAGCGGGTAGTTCGTGGCGACACGCTTATGAAGGCGGGGCTGCTTGTTCCGCAAATGTCGGGAGATTTCAGGGCAAGATTGATTTTGCTTACTGCAATATAAAGTAAAGCACGATACACAGGTTTCATGTCTTTGCGCACACTTGGCATGAAACTGCATGATACAAAAATGTGTGCAGAAATGAGGGGTGGTTTCATGGTCAAATCTGTCAAACTTGCGGACATTGCGCAGAAGGTGGGCGTCAGCGTGGTAACGGTGTCGAAGGCGCTTTCCGGTCAGAAGGGCGTCAGCGACGAAATGCGCGCCAAAATCGTGGCGGTTGCCGATGAGATGGGATATGCGCCGGTTCATGCGGCAAAGCCGTCCCAAAGTAAATCGTACACCATAGGCGTGGTGACATTTGAGACTTATTTTGAAAAATTCGCTTCGTTTTACTGGAAAATGTATCAGGAGCTTGCGACGCGCGCAGTCAAGCGAAACTGCTTTTCCATGCTGGAGGTTGTGGCGGGCTATGATGAGGATAACCTTGTGCTTCCGAAGCTGATTACGGAAAATCAGAAGGCGGACGGCATTATCATTCTTGGCAAGCCGAAGAAGGATTATTTGAAAATGCTTTATCAGAATAAAAAAATCCCGATGGTGTTTATGGATTTTTATGATGATGAGCTGAAGGTGGATTCTGTCATTTCGGCTGGCTTCCACGGCATGTACCGCGTGACGGATTATCTGATTAAGAAGGGGCACACGGATATTGCGTTTGTGGGAACGATTATGTATACGGAGAGTATCACGGACAGGTATTTCGGCTATTGCAAGGCGCTGATGGAAAACGGCATAGAACCGCGCCCGGACTGGATTATCAAGGACAGGGAGTATGGAAGCGGCAGTATCAACGACTATGAGGTGAAGCTGCCGCATGACATGCCGACCGCCTTTGTCTGCAACAATGATGTGACGGCGTATATGCTGGTGAAACAGCTTGAAAAGAAGGGATTCCGCGTGCCGCAGGAGATTTCTGTGGCGGGATATGATGATTATTTGTATGCGGAGTTTGGCGATTCCAAAATCACAACCTATTCGGTGGATATGGCGGAAATGTCCCAAATCGCGCTTTCCTGCATTACGAAACGAATCGAAGGCACTGCCGTAAGCCCGACCGTGCATATCGTAAACGGCAGCCTGATTGAGCGGGATACATGTGCGGAGGTTATTTAGGAGCTGCGGTTGCTTTGCTTCAATGCCTTTTAGAAAATAACAAGTGGAATCTATATTGCGTGCTTGCTGTGGAAAAGAGGGCATGATTAGATTGTATTTGCAGGAAATGCATATTATAATAAATGAAGGTATTTGAAAATAATAGGAGGTGTCATGAAATGACTTTGAGACAGGAAGCATATGCTATGATTGATTCTTTGCCAAATGATGACAGTGTAAGGTTTTTTATAGATATGATAAGGCAGTTTAATGCAGTAACGAAAAAAACAGGACAAACATCTGCGCTGCAGGTTTCATTATCTGAGAAAAGACAGGCTTTTTTACACATGGAGGAACTAAAAAAGAAGTATCCGTTCCCGAAAGATTATGATTATGAACAGGCTAGAAGGGAGACTATGGAAGAAAAATATGGTAGTGTTGATTGATACGAATGTTATATTAAATTATATTACGGACCGTGAAGACCGATTTCGGGATTCCTCAAAGCTGGTTATGGATTTATGCTCACAAGGTAAAATAGATGGGTATATTGCATTTCATTCATTGTCTATCATATGGTATTCGCTCCGGATTCCAGATGAGGGAAAGAGGATGTGGCTGAGGGAAATCTGTAGGATGTTGACAGTTACAGGCGCTTCTCATGAACAAGTTATAGAAGCGATAGACAATGTGGCGTTTAAGGATTTTGAGGATTGCTTGCAGGATGAATGTGCGAGAATGGTTCATGCGGACTGTCTGGTGACGTGCAATTTAAAAGACTTTCAAACTGCGAAAACAAAGGTATACAGTCCGGATGAGCTTGTGGAGATCGTTAGATAAGCTTGCATCAATTGTAAAATAACTCATATGGTTTTCTAAAAGAACCGTTTGACGAGAGGAGATGCTGTAACTAAAATGATATAGTAAGTCTTGTCAATTTGATATTGTGACAAAAGTGTAGAATATTATTAATGGCAGTTTGATTGAGCGCGAAACGTGCGCAAGCGTTTTTAAGGAGCTGTAGTTATTTTTCTACAGCTCCTTAAGACATACTTCATTATTGTTATCCTTTACTATCGGTATCCGCACCGCGTCCGATTACTTTTTCCTCCACCACCACAAAAACCCTTTCGCCCCAATCGTAAACTTTACGGTTTTCGTGCCGCCGTAATTACCTTTCCCTTTCAGGGTAATCGAAGCCTTGCCCTTCTTCATATTATCCGTACAAAGGACAATATCGTAGTCCTCGTCGCGCAGTCTCTTGCCTGCCAGCGTTACCTTAATCTGTTTTTTATCAGGAATAATTGCGTCGCCCGTATAATTCTGCGTCGGGATTTCAACCTTTGCGGACTTTATATCCGCCTTAATAATCCGAAATGTTCCTTCAAAAATTCCCGTATAACCGTTCCCGCTGCCATGCTTTAGCGTAATGCGGATTTGCGTGTCTGCGGGGAGGATATCCGTGTCCGCCACGGGTGCGCCTGCCTTTTTCAGCGTGCCGTTGGCAAGCTTCGTGTCCTTCTCGTATGCGTATGTAATACTGTTCTTATCAAAATCCTTTCCTGCGGACAAAAGCTTTCCGTCCAAATCCATCAGCTTCGGCGTAAGCTTATGTGCGCCCGGCTTTCCGCTATACATCTTGTCACATGACACGAGTGTCATTTTTGATAAATCCTGCGGCTTGATGGTAAAGTTAATCTTAATTTTGCCTTTAAAGCTTCCCTTGCCGTTTATTGTAACGCAGGGAGAGCTGCCTGTGCCAATGGTTTTATTGTTCTGATAGCTTAATGTATAATCCGCGCCTTCCCGCAAAGCTTTGCCGTCAAACGCGATGACAGGCGTTGGCTTTGCACCGCCTTTTGCATAAAAGTATTGGATTTTCTTGTCGTAGGAAAGCTTCTTTGCGCTGTCCGCCGCGATGTCATAAGGCAGGATTTTATAGGTCTTTTTTAATTTTCCCGTATACCCGTTTTTCCCATAATAAAGAACCGTCGCCGTGCCTGCCTTAATGTTGTTTGCGTAGCGCACCGTGTAATCCACGCCCTCGGCAAGCTCCTTTTTGCCGCTGCTTGTCTGTATTGTAAGCGTGCAGGTCTGATTGCAGGCTTTTCCCGTATAGGGGAAGGAATTTTTAAAGCCTGTGAGCGTTGCTTTTGTAATGCTGACAGGTGTCTTTTTTGGAATTTGGCTGACTGCGGTAAGCGTTAAGGTTTTCTTGCCTGTAAAGTTATTCTTACCTGTGAGCGTCACGGTGTATTCGCCCTTTTTCGCGTAAATACCCGATTTGTTGGAGTATGCTATGGTGAAATCCTTGTTAATTTTGAGCTTTGTGCCCATGTAATAAAGCTCGGGAACAGACGGTGTAGGTGCTGCCTTTGATTTTATCGCCGCCTTTGGGCTGTGTGTACCAGCCGTCAAAAAGATAGCCGTCCTTTGTAATGTCAGTGGGCAGTGTTATTGTGCTTCCTGCTGTAAGACCTGTGATGGGTGCAAGCGATTTGCCGCCTTGTGTGTCGAAGATTACCGTAAAAGTTTGTTCGGGTTCTTTTCCTTGCGGAACAAAGTTTTTGCCGAGAACTATACTGTAGGAAAGGCTTTTCGGTAATTCTGTGACAACAGTGCCATCGGAGCGGTACCATTTGTCGGTGGGGGTGGCGGTTGGTAAAGGTATGGAAAGCCTTACATTATAAGGTGTGTAAAGTGTCACAAGGTTGGTGCAGCTTTCAAACATATTATATACATCAGTTACATTGGAAGTATTAAAATTGCTAAGGTCTAAATTGGTTAGTAAATTACAGCCACTGAACATGCCACTCATATCAGTTATGTTAGAGGTGTCAAAACTGCGAAGGTCTAAATTTATAAGTGAGCTGCATTCTTTAAACATCCACCACATATTAGTTACGTTAGAGGTATTAAAGTTGCTTAGGTTTAAGTTAGAAAGCGAGCTACATTCGCAAAACATCCCACTCATATCAGTTACATTGATAGTATTAAAGTTATTTAGGTCTAATTTTGTCAGAAGGCTACATCCAATAAACATGTAGTTCATATCAGTCACACAAGAGGTATCAAAATTGTTTAGGTCTAAGTTTGACAGTGAACTACATTCTTTAAACATATAACTCATGTTTGTTACACGAGAGGTATCAAAGCTACTTAAGTTTCGGATAGAAAGTGAGCTACAACAGTTGAACATCCCACTCATATCAGTTACATTAGAGGTATTAAAACTGCTTAGGTTTAAGTTAGAAAGCGAGCTACAACCGCAAAACATCCCACTCATATC
>CANOMQ010000020.1 GCA_947567595.1 uncultured Lachnospiraceae bacterium
TTAGGCACGCCGCCAGCGTTCATCCTGAGCCAGGATCAAACTCTCATGTTAAAATATGGTCTGCAAATTTTGCTTCGCAAAATTACGAGAAACTTCGTTTCTCCGTCTGATTTTGGCACCAGTATAAACTGGCTAATTTCCTTATTCTGTAATTTCCATCACAGATTTACTTGTTAAAGGTCTGTTCGTTCTTCTGAACATTTTTCTGAATAATTCTCTTTTAGAATTTTCAGGGTTGCATTACTGTTTATTTGTCAAGGTTCTTTTTTGCTGTTCCTATATTATTTGCGACAGCTTTTAAAGATTATCACATTTTGTTGTTTTTTGTCAAGCCCTTTTTTCATTTATTTTTCATTTTTTTATTCAAATCATAAAAGAACAGATACTGCTGCAAAATCCCCCCGCAATCACTATACCGCTCAAACGAAAATCCATTCGGGTACTGTTGTGCAAGTACCTTTTTAATATGTGTATCCTTCGGAAATGCCTCCATTTTATGCAGCGCAAACAGACAAATGCAGTCCGCAACCTTCGCACCCACGCCGCAAAGCTTTAAAAGCTCCCTGCACGCATCGGAATAAGAGCATGTGGGAAGCTGTTCCAAATCAATTTCCTGATACAATACCGCGTTTGCCGTCTCATGAATGTACCTGCTTCTATATCCTAAATTACAGGCATATAAATCCTCTATGGAAGCCTCGGAAAGTGCTTTCGGTGTTGGAAAGTCATAGTATTCTACCACGTTTTGTGCCGTCCTTTTTTCCCCGTATTTCTCACACAGAAGGCGAATGCACTTGCGTATCCGCCTGATGTTGTTCTGCTGTGATATGATAAAGGAAATAATCATTTCCCATAAATCCTGCCGCAAAATCCGTATTCCTGAACCAAAAGAAGCCGCCGACAAAAGGTAGCTGTCCGCGGCATCAATGCGCCCTATGATCGCTGCATAGTCTGTCTCCATATCAAAGTAGGATTTCCATATGGTATCGTACTCCTCCTGTGTACAGTCAAAGCAAATCTCATTTCCGTTCTGAAACACTTCAAGATATTTTCCAAATGCTACAAGCCCCACGCCTCCTGCTTTTTCACCCTCAAGCGGGTTCATGCGGAAGCACTGGCCTGACATACAGATTTGTGTTATGGAAAAATGCTCTTTTGTCACCCAAACCATGAATATTACTCGTCCCAGTTGTGATATACTGCCTGCACATCATCGTCCTCGTCTAGCAAATCAAGTGTCCTTGTCAGCGACTTGATTGCATTTTCATCCGTAAGCTCCACGTAATTTTGCGCAATCATAGTCACCTCCGCACTTGCCATAGTAATCTTGTTTTCCTCAAGCACCTTATATACGGCATCAAAATCATCTGGTGCCGTGATGATCTCAAAGCTGTCCTCTTCCTCCGAAAAATCCTCCGCACCTGCGTCAAGCGCCATCATCATCAAATCGTCCGCACTCATTTCACATTCTTCTTTATCAATGATAATCTGTCCCTTTTTGTCAAACATAAAGGAAACGCACCCCTGTGTGCCGATGCTCCCGTTTCCTTTTGTAAAGGCGCTGCGCACGTTTGCCGCCGTCCGGTTTTTATTGTCTGTCAGTGCTTCGACAATAATCGCAATGCCGTTTGGCCCATATCCCTCGTAAGTTACATGCTCATAATTGACTGCATTTGCATCACCTGCCGCTTTTTTAATTCCGCGGTCAATGGTATCATTGGGCATATTGTTCGCCTTTGCCTTTGCAATGACCTGCGCAAGCTTAAAGTTATTCGCCGGATCGGGGCCGCCTTCCTTTACTGCCACTGCAATTTCACGTCCTATAATCGTAAAAATTTTACCCTTTGCGGCATCATTTTTCTCTTTTTTGTGTTTAATGTTTGCAAATTTTGAATGTCCTGACATCGTTATGTTCTCCTTTTTGTTATTTTTCTGAATTTACAGTGCCTCCTCCAAGGCTTCCTGTGGCTCGTCCGGTATTGCCTTTGTCACAAGCACTGATTGTATGACATTTTTTTCAACCTTTAATATCTTGAAATGATATCCGTCAATCTCAAGCTCCGTGTCCTCGTCCTCCTCCGGGATTCGGTCAAGCTTTGAGATTAAAAAGCCGTTCAAGGTTTCAAACTCCGTATTGTCAAAGTCAATTTCAAAGCGCTCCCGCAAGTCCTCAAGCTTTGTCATTCCTTCTATAATATATTCGTTTTCGCCTTTTTCCTCAATATGGTTTTCCTCCGGATCATACTCGTCCATAATATTC
Source organism: uncultured Lachnospiraceae bacterium (assembly GCA_947567595.1). Lineage (GTDB taxonomy): Bacteria > Bacillota > Clostridia > Lachnospirales > Lachnospiraceae > COE1. The sequence continues at coordinate 2,261 of CANOMQ010000020.1, forward strand.
CCGACAATCTCCTCGAGAATGTCCTCCATCGTGACAAGTCCTGCGGTCTGTCCGTATTCGTCCATGACGATTACCATCTGATTTTTTTCCGACTGCATACTCCGAAACAAATCATCTATATTTTTGGTTTCGGGCACAAACACTGCCTCCCTGATGAGTCCCTCCACGGTTCCTACGGGACGGTTTAAGCCCTCGTCAGAAGTATGTATGCGCATGGCATCCTTTAAATAGAGCACACCCACAATGTGGTCAAGGTTCTCCTCAAACACGGGATATCTGCTGTTGCTCTCCTTTAGCATAAAATTCAGGGCTTCCTTAAACGGCATCTGACTGTCTATCGCCGTGATGTTGTTTCGGTGCGTCATGATGTCGCTTGCTTCCTTGTCGCCGAACTCAAAAATATTCGTAATCATTTCAACCTCGCCTGCCTCAAGCACGCCAAGCTCATGACCTTCATTGACCATTGAAATGATTTCTTCCTCGGTCACCTCATTCTGCTCATCAGAGGTTCGAAACCCTAAGAGCCGCAAAAACGCATTCGCGGAAATGGCAACAATCCCGGTAAACGGATAAAGCGCCGTTCTCAGAAACTGGACATACCGGATAAAGCGATACGCCCATGCGTCGGGGTAGCGCTGCGCCAGCTTTTTTGGAAGCAAAATTCCAAACGTCAGCAGAATATACATCAGACAAAAGGTTGCCATAATCAATGCCAGCCACCGAATCAGACCTTCACTAAAACCGCCTGTAAAGGAAAGACCAGAGAGCCAGTCCGCAAATGACATTGTCCACCGTGGCAGGAAAAAGCAGCCCATAACCAATTCAACTAAGGTTGTAATCAGTTGTATGGAATTGGTGTATATCGTGGCACGCACAACGACTCTGTTGAGAAGGATTGATTTCTGATCCTTCTCCTCCTCTGCCTTTCGTTCAATCTCCTTTTCATTCATTAAATGAATTGCTTTGTTAAAACCCGTAAGAACCGCCTCAATAAAAAGCAATATCAAAAATAAAATTATGCGAAAGGCGGAAGCATCACCATCGTCCATTGAAATCGTTCTCCTTTTCATATACTTAAAATAATTCATAACAAAGGTGTAATCTGCATAACAAACGCAAATTACACCTTTATACTATAACATTGCAAATTCAAATCGTCAATATCTAACCGCATTTCCAAACATAAGTTTTTGCTTTTATGGATTTTCTACCAAATGTCAGGCACCGCACATTTCTGCAAGCTTCTCAAACAAATCATCCAGTATTTTTGTGTTTTTGATGTTTTTTGTTGTAATGCTGAATACCGCTGTTTTGCTGCCGGCATACGTACTGCCGTCACCATTGATTATGATTGATGCTTTGCCTTTGTGTATGTTGTTTGTGTATGTTATGGTAAGCTTTTGTTCATCCATAAGCTGTTTTACATCCTTTGGGGAAAGCTTTACATTGCCCTGCTTGATTTCTATCATCACACCGGGCTCGATTTCTGTTCCTGTATACTCAAGCTTATTGGTTTTTGCTGCCGAATCGCTCCAGTCCGCAGTAACCGTTACCTTTGCTTTGGACAAATCAATCGCGCCTTCGGCTTTCTTTTGAACCATATAAGAGCCTTTCAAAACCATTCCCTTATAATTGCCCTTATCTTTCCCTTCAATTTTAACATGAACCGCCTTATCTGCTTCCATGATTTTTCCCATTTCGGAAGCCATACCTTCATCTGTATAATATTTTACGGTATATTCGGAAGCCTTCACTTCCACACCGTTTACGGAAACATATGGCTTTGATTTGTGTACGCCCGGTTTATTGAAAACCATGTTCGGAATGACAAGCTTAACGCCTTGCGTTTCATCTGTCAAGGAATTTGCCCCGATTGTAAAAGTCTTTGAAAGCGCCTTGCTTCCTTTATAATTTCCCATGAAGGAAACGGTAAGCTTTGCTGCACCGACTTTCTTGTTGCTGCCGTATGCAAGCTTATAGTCCCTGCCTTCCTCAAGCGGTGTCCCCTGATAAGAAACGCCTGCGGTCGGAATGGTAACACCTATTCCTGTGTATGGATACGGCGCACTGCTTACTCCGGTAATTTCCATGCCGGAGGTTACTGCATTCGGCTTAATCGTATAGGACTTCGTAACCGAGTCGGTGTAATACCCAAGTCCTGCAACTGTGAATTTAACGGTTCCCGCACTGGTAAGGTCTTTTTGGTATACGACCGTATAATCGGTTCCCGTTGTGAGTGCCTTGCCGTCCGCGTCTTTCACATCACCATTTTTCAGTTCAAGCCTCTTCGGTTCCCCATCATATGTAAAATTTGGTGCCACAAAGGAAACCGTAAATTTTTTCAATTTATTTTTGCCGATCACCTTCAGCTTATAAGTGCGTGTTCCGGCGAAATTACCTTTTCCTGTTATTGTAATCTCCTTGCCATCATCTGTTCTCTCACATTTATCAGTCTTTGAAATGCTATAATCTTTATTCGTCAGCTTTACGCCTCCATAGTAAACTGTGGGCGTTATTTTGGATTTTTCAACAACGAGCAGCTCCCCATTGTCCGTCACCCCGCCAACCACTACAGGCTCTTCCTCTTTGCTGACATTTTCAAGCTGCTTCTTTTGGATTTCAAAGGTTGCTGCAGCGTTCCCTGTCAGATTTCCTTTTCCGGTAACGGTAATTTTGGGCTTTTTGTTTTCCTTTGCACCTGCGGACGCATTGACATTATTCGTATACTTTACCGTATAATCCGTGCCTTCCACAAGCTTATCGCTGTTATTCCATACGACTATCTCCGGCTTAATCGCACTGCCAGTATAGGTATAGGTGTAGGTCTCGCCTGCTTTTTTGAATGCAATCCGCAGTCCTACTCCTTCTGGAACCGTCGGCTCCTGCGAGCCCTCTCCAATGACACTGTACTTAAATGTCGCAATCGGACTGCTCATATAGCCTTCCTTTACGGCAAATGCTTTAATCGTCGTACTTGTGTTAATCTCGATTGGTTCTGTGTGAAGCGTGCTGTCCTCTGTTGGGGCAGTGTCGTCAAGCGTATAGTAAATTTTCGCATCCGGTGTATCACATTTAAGTTCAACCTTTGTCCCTTTGGGCACTTCTCCTTCAGGTACTGTCGGATAAGGGGCTTTTATCTCCGTGTTGTCGCCCGGATTGTCGTCCCCTCCGGTATTATCGCCTTCTCCGGGTTCCCCGGGAACTGTATACTTAAAAATTCTGACATCGCTGGTGGCAGTTCCCAGTATGGCAATTGCCCTGATTGTCGTCGTACCGGTTATCTCAATTGCGCCTGTGTAACGAGTGCTGTTTTGTGTCGGAACGCCGCCGTTTATGGTATAGTATATTTCGGCACCGGCTGTATCACAGGATAACGTTATTTTTGTTCCTTTTTCCACTTTTGTATCGGTTGGTTTATCCGCCTTTGGCTCACTGACAGAGGGTAAATCCTCTCCCGGGGCGGTTGTCGTATCGTCGCCGTCCATAATAACAGGATTACCCGCAACATCGCCGCCAATAACCTTTACACTGGCTTTGTAATTCACAACCAGTTCCTTTAACGCAGGAATGACCGCAAAATTTGTATTTTCCGAGGCGTCAAAGGTCCATCTAAGGTCGCCGCCATTTAAGCGTCCCGCATATTTCTGAACGGTTTCTTTTGCATCTGCTGCAGCTTCCGCAGCATAAGAATACATGATATCGCTTGTATCAAAGTTGTTGTAAGCGGTTGCACCCGCTTTTGTTTTCACACTTTCAGGAACCTGTTCGCTTGCATCCTTTACCTCATATGCATCAAATTCGGTCTTATTGGTGCTGCTGTAGGGAAGGTATGATTTTGCGCCTTCAATATGATTTGCATACGCTTTAATCATTCCGCCTGCTTCACCCGAAAATGTACCAGTCCCTAACGCGTCCGTGCCTTGCTTGGAAATCATCATCGGATAATTGCAGTTTTCAAAGTAGTTCGCCTCAACAAACGCAGAAGAACCTGTTGTTGAGCCAACACCATATTTTGAATTGCCATCATAGTAATTATTGTAAATATGGAAATTATGACCGTTTCGGATTCTCGGATGGCGGGAGTCGGAATGGTCAAACCAGTTATGGTGATAGGTCAAATAATCCGCGTAATTCTCCGTTTTGGGACTTGCATCAATCAGACAGGACTTTCCGCTGTCCCAAAAATGGTTATAAGAAACCGTACAATATTGTGACAGCTTAATGTCGATTGTTCCGTCACCCTTTTTCTGGTCGGAGTCGCCTCCTGCCTGACCATAGAATAAATCCAAATCGTGAATCCATAGATTACAGTTATCCGTATCAATGGAAACACCGTCATCCATGAAATCTAATATTCCGAAATTGCGAAGCTCCACATTGCCGCAGTTTCTAATCAAAAAGCCAAAGCCCTTGACAGCCGCATCCTCACCAATTCCCTCAAGCGTGATGTTCATTGGCGTACGCGCTGCGCTTCCCTTGATTTGAATCCCCTCTGTACTTGAAGAAATATAGTCCAAATCCTCTTTGTTAACACAGCCTATCACCCGAATGTCCAATATATCGTTCGAAGTTCCTTTTTTCTGTTTTGCATCCAGTATTGCCTGAATGCCTGTAACTTCCTGTGCAGGCTTACCCTCGCCGTTTATATGTATCATCGCTTTACAGGTCTTAGCCGTATCCTTTGTCACATAAATAACCTGTGCGTTATCCTTCAATGTTCCATCGTCATTATAGGCGCCTGAACCCGTCTTACAAGGCGATTGTTCAGAAAAGGCAAAACCGGAACGGTCATAATTGGTTACCTTAAGAGCCTTTGTTGCGGATGTCGCAATAACTGTTGCAGTTGATGTCCCGTTTTCCTCGCCTAATACTACGGCATCCACTTTCATATAGTAGGTACCCTTTGCAAGTCCTACAGTGTCCACCCGCCAATAACTGTCATACTTACGGATTAAATCGTCGTCAATTCTTGCATATCTGCCGCCTGCGGAGGCTATGTACGCCATGTAGCCGTCCGCGCCGTCAACTGCTTCCCACTTGCGCCGACATTTACTTCTGCATTATTTTCTTTCAATGAAACAGGAGATGCAACTTTGTCTTTTGACTGTGTTGTAAAAACCATATAAAACAAATTTGCAGCATCCGCCTTGACAACGTTATGCTTTCCCTCTGAAAGTTCTTTACTGATAATTCCATCTCCAGATGCGGTATATTTTATACCATCTATCTTTATTGTAGCAGCACTTTCTACAAAAACCAGTGTCAAAACTCCTGCCCCTGTTTAGCAAAGTGGATAGCTGTTTCCGGGTTACACGTCGTTTCCGCTCTCTTTCTTTTCCACTGAAAAAAAGAAATTACACCCATAATACTATATTTCCCCTGCAACTGCAACCACTTTTCGTAAAAATTATCAAAAAGTCTTTGTTAAAAATAAAACAAATTGTGCAACATCACCACCCGTTTTACATTTCCGATGGCATATTGCACAATTTCCATGTCTCTGCTTCAATTTTTACCGTTCAAGCCAAAATCCGTACCTTCAAATATCCAAGCAGTCAAAGCCTTATGTATCAAGCTCAAGGCTGATTTGCAAGGCTCTGTTTACCCTCTGCATCACGGGACTGTCAAGATGGCATACCTTATCCTTCAAGCGCTTTTTGTCAATCGTCCGGAGCTGTTCTAGTAAAATAACCGAGTCCTTCACCATATCTCCCGCGTTAATCTCGATATGTGTCGGCAAATTCGCCTTGTTCATCTTTGATGTAATCGCCGCGCAGATTACGGTCGGGCTGTGCCTGTTTCCCACATCGTTCTGAATAATCAGCACAGGTCTGACGCCGCCCTGTTCGGAACCCACAACCGGTCTTAAATCCGCATAATAAATATCTCCTCGTTTCATAACAATCCTCCATGCTGTCAATCGCAAATCCATTCTTGTGTCTTATTGCCACAATCCTATTTTTGCCTGCCTTGAATGGATTTATACAATTGATGCAAAGATTGCCATGAAAATAAAATGATTTTCTTATTTTTAACGGTAAACGCGCGGGATACGCTTCCCCAAATCACAGGCAAGCTCATAGTTAAAGCGCCCCGAAAGTGCGCCCAATGCTTCCATTGTGATTTCCGCTTCCCCGTCTTTTCCGATTAGCGTAACCTCATCTTCCACCTGAACGGTTCCCTTAATGTCTGTTATGTCAACCATAAACTGATCCATGCACACGCGCCCGAGAATTGGCGCCTTCTGACCGTTTATCAGCACGTATCCCTTATTGGAGAGGCTTCTCGGATAGCCGTCGCCATAGCCGACACATATCGTTGCGACGCGCGTACCGCGGTTTGTTGTAAAGGTGCCGCCATAGCTGATTTCCCTTCCGGCGGGCACTGTCTTGACATAAACTACCCTTGATTTTAAGGTAAGAGACGGTCTGAGCGCTATCGTTTCATGCGCCCTTACCTCGTCCGAGGGCCACAGTCCGTACAGAATGATTCCCGCACGCACCGCGTCCATATTTGCCTCCGGCATTTCCGCAATCCCCGCACTGTTTGAGCAGTGCTTCATCGGAATGGAAATTCCTGCCTCCTCCTCAAGCCGCGCGATAAACTCCTGAAACTTCCGAAGCTGTTCATATGCCTTTGCCTTGTCATTCTCATCGGCTCTTGCAAAATGGGTAAAAATGCCTTCTATCTCAATGTGCTCCAATGCCGCAATCTGTTGGACAAGGGCAATGCTGTCGCTGTCCGGCTGCATTCCGATTCGTGTCATGCCTGTGTCTACCTTAAGATGCACCTTACAGCATTTCCCTTGTCTTGCAGCCTCTTTTTCCAAAGCCTCCGCCATCTCATACGTAAATACCGTCAGGCGGATTTCCTGTGCAATCAGCTCCTTATAGGAGGAAGGAAACGTGTACGCCAAAATCAGAACGGGCTTTTTTATCCCGTTTTGACGAAGCGTCATTGCCTCCTGCGCCGTTGCGACCGCGTAACCCCATATACGGCTGTTGTGCTCCAAAAGCTTAGCGATTGGAACAGCGCCGTGACCATATCCGTCCGCCTTGATGACTGCGATAATCTGCGTATTTTCCTGAATTTTTTGCTGAATGCTTTCTATATTAAAGGCGATTGCATCAAGGTCAATCTCCGCCCATACCCTGTCATAATATTCCATCGAACGCTCCCCCTATATTGTATTATTCCCGATTATAAAGCTTTCAGGGAATTGATGATGTCCTGTGCCATAATATAATATGACGACGCGTTTTCCCTTGCATAATCCCCTGCAAGTCCGTGCGCATAAGTGCCGATTACCGCTGCCTCAAAGCCTGTCATTCCCTGCGCCAAAAGCCCGGAAACCACTCCGGTAAGCACATCGCCCGAGCCAGCCGTTGCCATGCCGTTATTCCCGCTGGAATTTAGGTAGGTAAGCTTTCCCCTTTTGGTAATCACCGTCCTTGCGTCCTTACACACCAGCGACACATCATACTTTTTCGTGAATGCCTTGCAGGTACCAAGAAGGTCTTTCTTGATTTCCGATACCGGATATTTCATCAGCCGTGCAAACTCCCCAAGATGCGGCGTCAGCACAATGCCTGCGTCGCTCCTTCTGCGTCCGAACTGGAGTTCTTCCAAAAGTGCCTCATTTTTTGCCAGTAAATTGAGCGCATCGGCGTCCATCACCATCGGCTTGCCGCTGTACTGCATGACCGTCCTTAAAATGTCAGATGCCCTGTTTGTCAGCGAAAGCCCCGGTCCGATTGCAATCACGTCCGCCCACTCCAAGCCGTTTTGCAATACCTGCCGTTCCCTCTCGCTTAAAGGCTCCCCGTCGTCCGCATCCTTGTAGGTGTCAACAATTGCCTCCGGCAGCTTTCGCAGAAGGCTTTCCCTGTTTTCCTCCGCCGTAAATACGCGCACCATGCCAGCGCCGATGCGGTATGCCGCAAGCGCGCAGAGCTGGCATGCGCCTCCCATGCTCCTTGAACCTGCTGCCAGAAACACCTTGCCAAAGGTTCCCTTATTTCCCGAAGGCGACCTGTCGGGCAGCTTCAAATCAGCCGCCTTGTCCGTAAAGGTCACCACCCCCGTGCGCTTTTTGTCCGTCAGGGCACGCGGAATGCCAATCGGCACGCAGACGACCTCCCCCGCGCACGACGCGCCGGGATAGAGCATCAGCCCGATTTTCCGGTAGGCAAACGTCACTGTCAGTTCTGCCTTAACGGCGCACCCCATAATCGTCCCGTCGTCCGTATTCACGCCGGAGGGAATATCAACCGCCACCACATGCGCCTTTGACGCATTGATTTCCTCGATTGCCTTCCTGTGTTTTCCCTCCACTGCCCTTGTCAGCCCGATACCGAAGATTGCGTCAATAATCACATCATAGAGCGTATGCTCCACCCCGTAATAGATTGGAATGCCAAGCTTTTTTGCCGTCTCAAGCTGCGTTTTTGTCTCTTCCGTAAGCTTTTTGTTCTCGCCTACCATATTGATTTCTACGCGAATTCCATGCTCCTGTAATATACGGGCAACTGCAATCCCGTCGCCGCCATTGTTCCCGCAGCCCGCAAACACGCCCACATAAATATTGGTTCCGTATTTTGCAAGCACCGCGTTTACCGTCTCAAGCGCCGCCCGCTCCATCAGCACAAGGGACGCAATCCCGTACTCCCTGATGGCGCTCTCATCACATTTTTTCATCTCCGAAGCTGTCAGCACATATTCCATAAGACGTTCTTCCTTTCCAAAAAACGCCCTCCTTTTCAGGTTTGGGCGTTTGTTTTGTTCTCCTCGTCCGTGTTGATTTTATCAATCAGGTCGGTCTCCTTATTCAGCACGTTTTTCGGGTTATATTTCATGTCAAATACGTCTATCACGTCCGGTCCGAAAATGGAATGCATGTAGGAATACATCTCGTCATTCCATATCTCTTTTTTCTGCTTGAGCAGAATCTGCTTTTTGAGCTTCACACGAAATGCCGCTACCCATTTGTTAATCTCATCAATGTCGGACACATTCTGCTGTATCTTTGCATAGCACACGCGCATGGTCGCAAGCATGAGGTTAAAGTTCGCCTCGTCAATCTGCTTGGGGATTTCCATCAGCTCATCATTGTATTCCTCAAGCTTTTGGTTGGTCTCCTCGATAATACGCTTGTTCTCTTCCATTTTCTTGTCTTTTGACTTGCTGTCAGGCAGCTCCATAATGCTGACGATTTCCGTCAGAACCTTCTTTTTGTATGCGCTTAGGCTTTTAATCTCGGTATTGAGCTTGCCCTGACGCTTCAATACGTCATTGAGCTTATCCTCAAGCGCAAGAATTTCGTCATTTCCGCCCGTCTGCGTAAACAATTTATGCCACTGGTTATCCAGCGTCAGAATCGGGATTTTCTTCCCGATTAACGCCTCCCTGAAAAATTCGTCCTCCTGCGGCATGACATCACCTTCTTTTATCCTTCATAAAGATTATCCATTGTAAAAAAAACAGCTTCCAAGTATGCCTCTTACTCTACACTACCATTTACAATCCCATAAGAAAGCTTCATCAGGCTGTCCGACAGATGCACGTTTTCCACAACGATGTCTGCGGGAACGTTCAAATCCACATGCGCAAAGTTCCAAATTGCCTTTACGCCGCACTTCGCAAGCACCTCGGCAGTCTTTACCGCACCCTCCTTTGGTATGGTGAGCACTGCGATGTCGACATCGTTTTTCCTGATAAATTTCTCCAGCCCATCGACATGCTGGACGCTGATTCCCCTGACCACTTTTCCGCAGATTGCCTGATTGTTGTCAAAAATGCCCTTCACAATAAAGCCCCTGCGCTCAAAATTCATATAATTTGCAAGTGCCTGCCCTAAATTCCCGGCGCCTATGATGACAAGATTGTGCTTCTCATTCAGACCCAGTATCTTTGCGATTTCATCATAAAGATACTCGACATTGTAACCGTATCCCTGCTGTCCGAACCCGCCAAAATTATTGAAATCCTGCCGTATCTGAGACGCGGTAACCTTCATAAGCTTGCTCAGATCCTGTGAGGATATCCTTTCTATTCCATTGTCCTTTAAATCTCCGAGGTATCTGTAATATCTCGGAAGTCTTGCGATTACCGCCTGTGATATGTTCTTATCATCCACAAGCCCACACCTCCATATATCAATTATCAACATCTTCCAAAAAAGAGTATATTATTAAGTATACAATTCTGTTAAATGATTGTCAATATGCTTATCGTTTATTACTCCTGCGCCAGATTTTGCGCCGCTGCGCCTCTTTTATCAAATCCTCCCGGAAATCAGGGTGCGCAATGGAAATCAATGCCTCGGCGCGTTCCCACGTAGAGCGGCCCTCCAGATTGACCGCGCCGTACTCCGTCACGAGGAAGTAAACCTGACTGCGCGGCGACGTGATGATGTCCCCGTCAAACTGCGGGCGCACGCGCGAGTGGTAGACGCCTTTTTTATCCTTATAAACAGAGCTCATGCAGATAAACGCCTTGCCGCCCCTTGAGGCGGACGCGCCAATCAGGAAGTCAAGCTGTCCGCCCGTCCCGCTAATCTGCCTTGAGCCGGAGCTTTCCGCTGCGACTTGACCATATAGGTCAACCGACACACAGCTATTGATGGAGACCATGTTGTCAATCTGCGCAATCACGCTCGGGCGGTTCACGTACTCCAAGGGATATGCCGCGATGCCGTGGTTGTCGTCAATCCACTCATAAAGCTCCGCCGAGCCGACCGCGCAGCCAAAAACGCCCTTTCCCTTGTCAATGCTCTTTCGCCTGTTCGTAAGCTTTCCTGCCTTGTACAGGCTTAAGTACGCGTCCGAACAAAGCTCCGTGTGCATTCCCAAATCCTTTAAATCCGACTCCGCAAGCAGCTCCCCTAACGCGTTTGGCATACTGCCCACGCCAAGCTGTAAGGTTGCCCCGTCCACGATGTGCGGCAAAATGTTTGCGGCAATTTTCCGGTCAACCTCTGTCACCGTAGGCAGCTTTGCCACCGCAAACGGCTCATGCTCCCCCTCCACAATATAATTCACGTCCGAGATGTGAATGCACTCGTCATAGCCGCCGTGCACCTTGGGCAGGTTTTCGTTGACCTCCACGATGACGATGTCCGCCATGCGCGTAATCGGTGCCGCCACGCCCGTGTTTGCGGAAAAATTAAAATATCCGTGCTTATCCATCGGCGACACGCTGACCATCACGACGTTGACGTCCAAAAAAAATTCATAATACGCCGCATTGTTGTGGAACACCATCGGGATATAATAGCAAAGCCCCCTGTCACAAAGCCTGCGCTCATACGCCGAGCAGTGCCAGCTATGGTATGTGAAGTGCTCCTGATGTTCGTCGCACTCCGCGACCGCAATCGGCTCCGCCATCAGATTGCCCCTGATTTTTACGTCATACAGCTCGTCCCGCCTTTTTGCAAGCGCCATATCGAGCAAAACGGGCTTCCCGACGCAGCTTGTGTAATCAATCCAGTCGCCGCTTTTCACCACCTTGACCGCCTCGTCGGGGCTTGTAAGCTTTTCTTTATATTCCGACACAAAATCCTTTAACATATCGACCTCCGGCTCTTTTTCCTTTAATATTTTCTAAACATTTCTTTATTTCCCCTTGCAGTCCCAAAAACCATGTGTTATACTGTGAAATTGTATAAAACATGAACATGATTTCACAGGAGGTACCAATGAAAAAACAGTTTTTCAGACACTTATCGTTTTTCGCATGTATCCTGACGCTTGTGGTTTTGGCTACGGCATGCAGCAACAGTGCGCCCACAAATGGCGGCATTCCCACCGAGGAGCAGCGCTCGGCGGCAATTGAAGCTTTGGACAGCGATGTCAGCAGCCTAGGCTTCTGGGTGGACGGCGTAACTTACCAGTTTCCCATGTATGTCAGCGATTTGACCGACAACGGCTGGGCATTTGACAGCTCCACGAAATCCGAGCTGAAAACCCTTCCCGCAAACACGCTTGTGGCGCCTGCCGTCGCCATGCGCAAGAAGGCGAATGACGGATATGGTGCGACCGCATGTGCCGTGCAGCCAGTCAACAAAAGCACGTCGGAAACCACGCTTGAAAGCGCAAGGCTCTACAGCCTTAAATTTTCCAAGTCTGACGCCCCCACCCTCGTCCTTCCGTCAGGCATTACATGGGACAGCACCTTTGAGGAGGTCAAGGACGCCTGCAAGCACAAGACGGCTGTTGACCAAAACGGTATCAAATATATCCAAGTAAAGGGCGGCGATTCGTCCTATACCGTCACCATCAATTTTGACGCGGAAACTGACACGATAACAACCATCGAGTATCAGGGACGCTTATAACAACAATCCATTATCAGACAGCCGGATGTTCTTCCCCCTTTTGCCGGCTGTTTATTTTTTTGCGGGATAATCCGCGTGAATCCACTTGCCGCTTAAGAAACGCCGCACGAAAATGACAGAGCGGATTCCCCAGTCTGCAAACATGCCAATCCACACCGCCATCGGTCCCATCTGAAACATCCGCACAAGGAAAATGCAAAGCGCCACACGACAGCCCCACATCGTGATAACGGAAACCATCATTGAAAATTTCACGTCTCCTGCGGCGCGCAGTCCGTATGCAATGACAAACGAGCCTACCCAGAATAGGGGCTTTGCAATGGTAATCGCCGTCACCATCTCGAAGCACATTTGGGCGGACTGCGGCTCCATTCCCGCAAGCCATGTCACGGGCTTTGTGATGGCAAGCACCAAAAGGCAGGACGCCAGAATACCCACCCATGCTACCTTCACCAGTTTTACGATATAATACTTTGTTTCCTCAATCCTGCCCGCGCCGATACACTGTCCGGCGACGGTCATCAGACCAATTCCGACGCCCATTCCGAACACGCCGTTGACGCTCTCCAAAATATTGGTCATCGCCTGCGCCGCGATTGCCACGGTTCCCATTGTCGAGACGGTGGACTGGATTGCAAGCTTTCCAAACTGGAACATGCCGTTCTCGATTCCCGACGGAATGCCGATTGCCATAATTTTCACAATGAGCGGCATGTCCGGACGGATTTTCAGATAATCCCTCACGACAATGGTCTGTTTTGGTTTCCGCAGGCAGTAAAAAATGACAACCGTGCAGAAAACTCGTGAAAGCAGCGTCGAGAGCGCCGCCCCCGCAACGCCCCACCGGAAGACATAGATAAACACTGCATTTCCCGTAATGTTTAAAAGGTTGGAGGTGACGGATACCTTCATCGGGAACTTGGCATTGCCGCTCGCCCTGTAAAATGCCGCCCCCGCGCTAAACAGCGCCAAAAACGGGTAGGAAATGACCGTTATGATAAAATAGCGTATGGCGTTTTCCATAACGGGCGCCTCTACCGTGCCAAACACCACCCGCAAAAGCCGTTCGCCGCCCAAAATGCAGAACGCCATAATCGCAAGCGAAATCACAAGCACCGTCAGCACGACCTGCCGCGCCGTCTTGTTGCTCTCCTTCACGTTCCCGGCGCCGATATACTGCGAGCACAAAATGACCGCGCCGGACGCCATTGCCGAAAAAATCTGAATGACAAGATTGTTGATGGAGTCCACAAGCGATACCGCGGAGATTGCCTCGCTTCCCACCGTGGAAACCATCATCGTGTCAACCATTCCCATCAGGGAATTTAAAAGCTGCTCAATGATAATGGGCAGAAGAAGCAGATACAATGCCCTGTTGTCAAATAAGATATGTTCCCAGTCAATCTGTTTTTTATCATATAGCTTCATTTTTTATGAACTCCAATAATTCCGAGGGTTTTTCGATAAACAGGTTCGCGCCGCTTTCCAAAAGCCGCTCCTTGTCCCGAAAGCCCCAAAGCACGCTGACACATTGTATGCCTGCATTTTTTGCCGTTTCCACATCAACCTCCGAGTCGCCCACATAAAGAGTTTCCGCACGCTTTGTATGGTACGCCTCCATTGCGCGAAGCACGCTGTCGGGCGCCGGCTTTCTTAGCTGTCCCTCGCGGTCGCCCACCGCTACCGCAATCCGCGGAAAGTAACGTTTGTTTAATGTCTGCACCGCCGATTCGACCTTGTTGGAAACCACCGCGAGGTTCATGCCCTGCGCCAAAAGCGCGTCAATCAGCTCCATAATCCCCTCATACGGCTTTGTCTTGTCGTTGCAGTGCGCGTCGTAGTATCCGCGGAATGTCGCAAGTACCGCCTCAAAATCAGGGTTTCTTTCCCCGTCCGGCACCGCCCTTATCATCAGCCTGCGTATGCCGTTCCCCACAAACTGCCTGACCTCGTCAATGTCCCTTTGCGGCAGCTTAAACTGTGCGAGCGCATAATTGACTGCATCGGTCAAGTCCTGCAAGGTATCCAAAAGTGTCCCGTCAAGGTCAAAAATCACCGTCTTTATTTTCATACCTAATCTCCCTTTTATCACAGCCTGCAAGTTTTATCTTTCATTTTTCCTACCTATTATAATACAATCCCGCAGACAAATCCATACCCAAAAATGTTCACAAAAAAACATTCACAAAAAACGTTCACACCACCTTGCGCGCCAAAAGCTGGTCAACGCGCAGCATTCCCGCGCCCTGCTTGCTCCAGCTCTCGCCAAGATCCTGCGCGGAATTTAACAGCATTCTTCTCAAATCCTGATTGCCAAGACGCGGGTATTTTTGCAGGCACAGCGCACACGCGCCACTCACAATCGGGGCGGACATCGACGTGCCGCTTTTGGCGACGTAGGGCGAGAACGCATACTTGTGGCTGCAGGAAACAATGTCCGTTCCCGGTGCCACAAGGTCGGGTTTTTTTAAGGGGTTGGAAATCCGGTTATCCAAATCCCGCCCCGGTCCACGGCTCGAATACTCGTTGCAAAGCCTGCTCCCCTTTCCCTTGTAATCCCCATCATGACACCCCACGCAGATACAGCTTGCGCACTCGCCAATCGGGGAGAGCGTCATCAGGTTTGGGCCCTTATTCCCCGCCGCCGCCACAATCACGATGTCCGACGCCCAAATGGTTTCCATATAGGTTTTAAACAGCGCCCACTCGTCCTTGTCAATGCGCTCATCGGACTCCATTTCAATCGAAATGTTGAGCACCCTGATGGGATAACGCTTTTTCTGCGCAATCACCCACTCCAAACCCTGAATTAAATTTTTGAGGTTGCCGCCGCCCTTGCGGTCAAGCACCTTTCCACACAAAAGCAGGCACTCCGGCGCAATCCCGCGATACCTCCCCCGCGAAGCCGCCCCGTTTCCGGCTAATATCCCACAAACATGTGTTCCATGCCCGTTATCATCATACATACCCCTCTGTGGTATCCTTGCCCGCCGTTCCCCCGTAAAATCAAAAAACTCCACAACCCGCCCCCGAAGGTCAGGGTGGGGAGCCACACCGCTGTCAAGCACAGCGACATAGACTCCCCTCCCTGTATAATTGGAAGCGTCATATAAATCACAGCCAAGCATTCTGCGTATTCTGTCCATTGTCTTTTCCCACACCTTACATCACCGTTTGATGTTTTACTATATGCGTGGAAAAAGCCAAAGGTTCGGCTGTCCAATTCCGTTTCCCGTTATTGCGTTATTCCATTATTCCATTATTCGTTGCGGATTGCCGCAAGCGGACTAAGCCGCATGGCGCGAAGCGACGGGATAAAGCCTGCCACCATGCCAATCACGATGGCAAACAGCACCGCAAGCGGGCTTAACCACAGCGGTATCCGGCAGATGGAGCCTGCCACGCCCATATTCGCCCCCACCTCGCTTGACGCGACAAGCGAGTTAATGCCAATGCTCAAAAGATAGCTGAACCCGACGCCCACGACACCGCCGATAAAGCCGATAAAGCCTGCCTCCATCAGAAACAATGCCTGTATATTGTGAATGTCGCACCCGAGCACCTTCATAACGCCAATCTCTTTTGTACGCTCATAAATGGACATCATCATCGTGTTCGTGATACTGATTGCCGCCACAAGCATTGCCACCGCGCCGATTGCGCCAAGCACCGCCTGTATCGTGTTCATGCTGTCCATCTCCTGCTGAATCCACTCCGCCGAGCTGTATGCATTGTAGCCCATATCCTGTAACATCTGCGTAAGCGGCAGCACGTTTTCCATATCGTCAACCTGCACGATGACCTCCGAATAAAACAGCTCATTGTACGGCTTCCCGTTTTTGCGCGTCGGCTGTCCCGGAATGGCTTTTTTCTTAAAGATATGCTTAAGCTGCGCCTTTAGCGCGTCAATATCACACATCACGTCCTGACTGTAATTTGTCCAGTCGCCAAGCTCGCCCTTCGTGACACCTGCCGCCTCGATAATATATTTTTTCGGCGCCTTTACGGGCGTACCGTCCTCGGGTGAACCACCACCGCGCGAGCCCCAGTACGCGTCCGTGTCAAAAATATAGAAAATCGCGTCGTTCATCAGGTCAATATTGGGTGCCTCGTTCTTTTCCCAGTAAGGGCTGCTGCCTGTCTTTTCATCATAAAAGTTAATCGGTACATTATGCCCGTAGAGGAATTTCAGCTCAGTCTGCGAGTCAGGATAGCTGCCCTGCGCAAGCTCCAAATTCAATCCCAAAAGCTCCTCCTGCGTCATTCCCGTAAGCGAAATCCAGCTCATATACCGCCCCGCTTTCGCAATCACGTCAAACGTCAGGTGCGGATAAACCTGCTCCACATGCTCCGTCGCAAGCATTTCATTCACAAATGCGTCGTCCAGCTTTTTTTCCTCGCTTTGCCCGTCACTGCTGGAGCTGGCATAGTAATAACCGCCCGAACTGACGCGGATTTGCGTCATCGAACTATAGTTCTGATAATTCTCCAGCATGGACTCCTTCAAGCCGTTTCCAAGCGCCACCATGACGACGATGGACGTAATACCGATGACCACGCCAAGCACCGTGAGCACCGTCCGCAGCTTACGCTTCCACAGATTGGACATGCTCATCAGCAATAAATCAAAAATCTTCATTATTCATCATCCCCGTCCAATAAGTCCATGTCTTCCTGATGCTGCTTTGCCTTTTTCTTCTTCTTAATCAGTGCGACAACCACAACAATCACGGCAATCACGACAACCACAATGATGACGATTGCAACAACCGGAAACCCTTTCTTTGGCTCCTCACCGCCGCCCTCAAAGTCCTCGCCGCCCATATCCATGCCCGGGTCGTCAAACATCATTTCATAGACAAGCAGATTCAGCTCCTTTTCAACCTGCGTCTCGTTTCCTGCCTCGTCCTCATAGGAAATGATTGCCTTGACAATGCCCTCACCCGTATCGGGCGCAACGCCTGTCACCATCGAATCCACACTGCCCGTCTGTCCGGGTGCAATATTTCCAAGGTATGTAAGCGCCTCGTCAACCGAGTCGGACTTGTAGCTTACCTTGACATTGTAGAGCGTCGTCTTACCCGTATTGTATACGCTGAACATGACGTTGGACTGCTCGCCCACCGCAATGGATTCCGGCATGACCTCCGCGCTGCTTGTGTCAAGCTTGGACTCCTGCTTAATCGGAACGGACACATGTGCAGTATCCGAAATGTTAATCTGCTCGTCCGTATCATATTTCATATTGACCGTAAGCACATAAGGCTTCTGCGCCAAATCCGACTTTGCCTCCATCTCAATGCTCATATCGTACGTCGCACCCGGCGCGATACTGCCCGTGTATACGGAGCTCGAGCCGGACGTCGGCAGAAACGCCGCATACGTCGCCGTCGTGTCATTGCCCTCCACGGTCGCCTCAAGGTTGAACAACACATTCTTGACCGTTGTCTCCGCAGACGTATTCTTAACACTTACCGTCAGCATAAAGGTTGAGCCTGCGTAAATCGTGTCGGGATTGGTCGTAAAGCCTGTAACGATAATACGCGGGTTGGAATTTTGCTTATCCTCGTCCTTAATCAGCGTGTCGCTCGGGTTTGCGCCCTTGACATTGATATAGGTAACAATATCCGTCTCAACAAGTGCGCCGCTCTGATAATACGTCGCATGGAAGGTCAGCGGATAGCAGCCTGTCAGGACATCCTTGCGCACATTGAACTGCCAGCCGATGTCCATGCGCTTGTTGTACGCGTCCGCCGTATTGCTTGACGCCTGAATGAGCTGCACCATCTGCGCGTCGTACGGCTGGTTGATGTCAAAGGGCCACTTTGCCCTGTCATTGGAAACCGTCGGCGTAATCACCACGTCTGTAATATCTGTTTTTCCAAGGTTAATCAGGGATAATACGACAAAAGCCTGTTCCCCGAATTTTGCGTCATTAATCGGCACCTCGTTTGAGAGCATTAAGAATTTTTCCGAACCGCTTGTGTTCTCCTTTGCAATCTCCAATAAATAGCCTTCAATACTGGTCTCATAGGAGTTTAACTCGCTTTCGCTAAGCCCCTCATTTCTCATATACGCCATCGCGCTGTTGTAAATCCGGTCCATTTCCTTGATTTTTTCGTCGGTAAGGCTGTAGCGTATTTTCAAGTCCGTATAATAACGGTTGAGCTTTCCCCTGATATGCTCCCGCTGATCCTCGGAGGCGGAGTTATTGGTGTCCTTATCCGAGTCGTCATCGGAAGGGTTACTTGGTGTTGTTTCCCTTGCAACATCTAAAAGATAGCCCTCTGTTTTCTCTTCATAGCTTGTCAGCTCGGAAACGGTGAACTTATCATCTCTCATATGCGCCACGGCGTTGTCATAAATCTCATCCATTTTTTTAAGCTTGCTTTTTGACAGCTTATAGCGCACCTTTAAATCGGAATAATACCGACTAAGCTTTTCGATTTCATGCTCTTTTTCTTCCGCTGTTGCGGGATTTTTATTTTCCGTTTCAGGTTCTGTGTTTGTTGTATTAGAACTGGCGTTTTCCACACTGTTTAAATCGGCTGCATTGACTAAAAACGTGTTCCCACATAACACAACTACCGCAACCATCATGAGTATCCATTGCTTTAATCGTTTCATTGCTTCTCTTCCTCCTCAAGCTCCTCTTTTTTTCCCACTGTATTATCAATCATTTCCACAATTTTCCCGTCCACAATCCGGATAATCCGGTCGGCAAAGCTTGCCAGCGTATTGTCATGTGTTACCATAATCAGTGTCTGATTTTGCTCGCGCACCACGTTCTGCATTAAATTCATGATTTCCTTGGACGTGTTCGAATCCAAATTTCCGGTCGGCTCATCGGCAAAGATGATTTCCGGCTTCACCACCAAAGCCCTTGCCACACCGACACGCTGCTGCTGACCGCCCGACATCTGGTTTGGTCTGTGATCCCAATACTTGTCAAGCCCGACCAAATGCACCATTTTCTTTGCGCGCCGGATTCGCTCCTTTTTGGAAATGCCCTGAAAGGTCAGCGGAAGCGCCACATTCTCGACGGCGTTCATCGTACCCATCAGGTTAAACGACTGGAAAATAAATCCGATATGCTCCCGCCGGAATTTTACAAGCTGGTTCTCGTTTTTTAACTCCATATGCTCGCCCGTGATGACAATCTGCCCCTTTGTCGGCTTTTCCAGCCCCGCAAGCATGTTGAGCAGGGTGGATTTTCCCGAGCCGGAGGTTCCCACAATCGCGCAAAATTCCCCGCGGTTAATGCTGAAGCTTACGCCGTTTAACGCCCGCACCCTGTTCTCACCAATGCGGTAGACCTTGTACAAATCCTTGACCACAATCACTGGTGCGGCGTCTTTTTTGGTATATGTACTCTCTGACATGATACTCCCCTATATTCATTTTCCTGTTTTGATTTCACTTATTCTGTTACAAAAAAACTGCATAAATATGACAAATATGTCATTTTTATTACAACTGTATCACTTCGAACAATACAGTTGTACTGCCATTGAAATAATACCACATCTCGACAAAATCGGCAAGCTATAACATCATAATTTGTAAAAGTATGCAAAAATGATGTATTTTTCCAAATCGTTTGTTTTGCCACACTTATATAACAATAAGGGAAGCCTCCGCTCCCCTTATGTACTCAATAATCATAATCAACGTATTCCGTATCTTTTCGCAATCTGCTATGGATACTGCTTCTGTACTCCTTATTGTCGTAGCTTTGATATTTAATGCCCCTTTGCAGGTCAGTCATGCGTGCCCTCTGCTTGTCGGTAAGGCTGTTTGGTATCTCCTCATCAATGATTTTCATGTTTGCAATCTGCGTCACAGGCGCATAGGCGAACTCGCTGAACTCCGTGTAGTAGGTGTTCATTTCCACGTAATCATAGCTGTCCAAATCCGTCGTGTTGATGGTGATTGCCTTGTCGTAGCCTTCCTTAAACTGGAAAATCGCAATCTGCCCCAGAAGCTCCTTGTCCTCGTCAAACGCAAGCTCCAAAATCCGGTCGCCAAGCATTCCGGTCGTAGCCGTCTTTGTAAACTTGAGGTTGATGTCCGACTTTACCTTATCCTCATACAACATCTTAAAGGAAACGCCAACCTCATCATCAAGCTTTACATACAGCATGACCTTCTGCCCTACATAGCTGTTGTAAATATCTTTCTTGATGGTCTTTTCGTCATTCAAGGTCAGATAGACAAATTCATAACCGATTTCCGTCGCAATTCTCTGTGCGTCCGCAACCTGTGCGCTCGCCTTATTCGGAAGCCCGATTGCCCCCGCCGTCGTCACCGAATCCCACTTCACATAGCCGATGACGCCAATGTTAATCCGGTACCAGCCGTTTGAAAATTCACCGATTACCCGCACCGGAAGGTTTGCGTCCAGCGTCGCAAGCACAATCGACGTATAGGTCGGCTCCGCGTAGACAATACAGCCTGCCTTCGTATAATATACATCTTCCTTTGCCGTATAGGTTGGTCCTTTTGCCAACGTCACGACTTCACTGCCAAGAGAGGCTGTGAACACAGTCACCCCAAGCAGCAGCACTGCCACAATTTTCTTTAACAGCTTTCCTTTCATCAACAGCCACCTCCTGTAAACCTAATAATAATTGTCCTCCGTCAGCTCAAACGGGAACGAGTTCTCCTTAAATGAGCATTTTTTGTTAATCTTGACCTCGGTAAAGATTGCGCCCGTAAACGCCGACGCCCCAATGCTTAGCGTATTTTTCGGTATCTCCACGCTCTCAAGCGCATTGCACCCCGAAAATGCATTGTCCCCGATACTAATCACGGATTTTGGTATGGTCAGCTCCTTAATGCCCGTACAGGCAGCAAACGCCTCCTCCGAAATCGCCTCCACCCCTGATTTGATTGTAAGCTCCGTTATCCCTGTGCAACTGTAAAACGCCCGTTTGTCAAGCCTTGTCAGTGAGGAAGGAAGCTTCACGGTGGTAATCGCAAAGCAGTCCTCAAAGGCACTCTCGCCAATGCGCTCCAAGTCAGAGGGCCATTTGGTCGGTGCGAGCTTGTAGCAGTCAAAGAATGCTTCCTTGTCAACAGAAACCAAATCGGACGGCAGCTTTGTAAGCTCCATTTTCTGGCAATTGTAGAACGCCTGTTCTCCTATGGTCTGTATCGTGCTTGGCAGTGTTGCCTTTATCAGCTCATTGCACTCGTTAAACGCCTTTTTGCCGATTGCCGTCACGCCGTCAGGAATGGAAATCCTCGCAAGCCGCTCACAACTGTCAAAGACACCCTCTCCCATTTCCAAAAGACCTTCGGATAGCTCAATGTCCACCAAAAGCGCACAGCCCTTAAACGCGTTCTTGCCGATTTTTTCCACCGTATCCGGCATGGATACCCGCACAAGCGACTTGGAATTGGAGAACGCCGAATCGCCAATCTGCGTCACAGGCTTTCCTTCTATCGTATCGGGAATGTCAAGCGATGCCGCCGAACCCGTATATTTTTTGATTACGACATGATCCCTGTATAGGTCATACTGGAAATCCGAGTCGGTTTTTGACGACGGCGTATCCGCCGTACTGCTCTCCTCTACGTAACTCTCCTCTTCCTGCGACTCGGAGGGCTGCTCCAAAAAATAATCATGACTGTCATTCCTGCCGCTGTCCACAGAGCCGTCTTTGCCTGCACCGCCGTTATTGGTTGAGGTTGAGGTCGTTGTCGAGGTTGTCGACGACACCCCTGTCTGTCCCGAAGGCTTTCTCTGCGCTTCTAAGGAAGCCGACTCCTGTCTTGCCTGCTCTTCCTCAAAAACAAGCATTGCAGTGGCATAATTTCCTTGTGAATTTTCTATCAAAGACCGGATATCCGCAGGATATTCCCCTTCCGCAAGGCTCTCCTGCGTTTCGGTTTCTTCTTCGGTCTGCGCGTCCGCCATAGCCTCGGTCGTTGTCTCCTCCTCGGCGCGGTCAAATACCCCCGTCTGATTCAAATACATTGCAAGCAGAATGCCGAACGCAATCGTACAGCCTCCTACCATTCCCCAAAACAGTTTCTCCATTATGCCATCTCCAATAATTTATTGTCCCTTTGTAAAGTTTGTCTCCGAAAGCTGCGTTCCGTAGAATGCGCCCCTGATTACGGTTTCCAAGCCCTCGCAGCCTGTAAGCCCCGTGAGCGCCCCACAGTTTCGGAATGCTTCCGCGTTGATTTTCACCACGGAGGCAGGAAGGTCTGCGTCCAAAATTTCATCATGTCCCTTAAAGACCTCCGAGCCAATCTGCTTCACGCCCTCTGGAATCTGCACATGCGCGCTGTTTCCCCTATATGCGAGCAGCACGCCGTCCCCGACAATCAGAAAATCGTCCTCATTGCCCGCAGGCTCTTTATCCTTCCACTCGTTTAACCACTTCGTTCCCTCAAACGCCTTTGTACCGATATGCGTTACCGTATCGGGAATGGTCACCGTGCCAAGCTCCTTGCACGACATAAACGCGCCGTACTCAATCCTTGTCACGCTTTCGGGAATGGTAATCGATTTTAGCCCGCTTTCCGCAAACGCAAGTCTTCCTATACTCTTTATTGTCTCACTAATCTCATAATTCGTCAAACTTTTTTGCCTGTAATATTTTCTCTGTGCTATATATTCGTCACTTTCAAGGCTGCTCTCGTCATAGCTTATGGCTACGTCCGTCTTTTGGTTTCCGGCGTCCGGTGTCGTCTCCTGCGTTTCGCCGTTCTCCTTTTTTGCCGCCTCCGTCTCTGTCATCACGTCTGCTTTGACACCGTCCGGCAGTCCGTAAACCTGTCCGTCATGGTTATTCATCAGCATGACTGCTTTCCCGGTCGAAATGATTGTCTTTCCGATTACACTGTCCGGCTCCGGCGCGTCAAGCGGGTGAATATAATTTTTTGCATTCGCAAAACCGCCTGCGTTTTCGCCCTCTGATGTGTCAGTATCCGACCTGTCGTCCGCACTACTCTCTATTTCGGTAATGGTCGTGACGGTCGTCGTATTTGTGACACCCGTGTCATTTTCTTCACTGCCCGACACATCGGGAAGCTCTTCCAAATCCTCGTTGCTGTCCAAAAAATCCACCGGGTATTCCTTCTCATAAATAACCGTTATTTTGCGCTCAGTGCCAAACGTATCCGCAGCGCTTCCCTTTGCCGTAAAAATCTTTACGTTCGGGCTTCCCGAAAAAGCAGACTTGTCAATCTCCGTCACCGTGGCAGGCATTGCCACCTGCGCCAGCTTTTCATTGTTTGCAAACGCCCGCTCACTGACAGCGCGCACGGAATTTGGCAGCGACACGTTTTCCACAGAACCCATATTGGTCATCGCATACTTGGGAATGCTCCCTATCCGCTCAGACAGCTTTACATTCTTCACATTCTGCAAATTCCAAAACGCGTACGTGTCCATTTCCTCCACCGTTTCCGGCATGACGTAATTCTCTCCCTTGCGCGCCGGAAGCACCTGATAAAGCATGGTCATTGTCCCGTTATAAATCGCGCCATTATAATAGGTAAGATAACGGTTCTCCTCATCAAGCATTACTTTGGCAAGGCTGTCACAGTTTGTAAACACGCCCGTGCCCCATGAGCTGACATTTTTTCCAATCTGTGCCGATGTCAGCGCCGTACAGCCCTCAAACGCGCCCGGCCCGACCTTTGTAATCCTGTCGGAAAGAATAATGTTTGCAAGAGCCGTACAGTCCTTAAACGCGTTGTAGGATATGGCGGTCACACTGTCGGGAATCGTGACGCCCTTTAGCGTCTCGTTCCCCGCAAATGCCTCCTCACCGATAACCGTAACCGTATCGGGGATACTGACATAAGCGTCAGTCCCCAGATACGAAGTCAGTGTTGTTCCGTTAATCCGAAATGCGTCATCTCCCGCGGCGTCCACTCCGCCGCCGATTCCAAAAGCCACGCCGACAAAAGCAAGAACGCCGAGCATTATCACGCCCCCAAGGGCAATCAGCCTATTCTTCATATGCTTCTCCTTTATGCTGTTTTAAAGCTCCTCTTTTTGCGGCTGTCACTTGTTGCAAATAAGATGATGGAAAGGCAAGCCATGCCTGTTGCAAGGAACCACTTCGGATGAATCGGATCGCCTGTTGACGGCGTCTGATCCAAGGTCTGCCCTGCAATCAGATTGTTGGTATCCACATAAATGACATAAGGTGAAAAATGTGGAGGTACAAAGGAAATACATGCAATTCCGTCGATTGTCGTAAATCTTGGTGTAAGCTGCTGTAAATTTCCGTTGTCACAAGCTGCCACTCTCGCGTTTCCTCCGTACTGGATCAGCACGTCAGGAATCGGCATTGTTACTGTTATGTTCAAACCATAGGTGTCTGTAATCTTGTTTTGACCAGTCGAGTCATAAAGTGAAATATCCATCGGGAAGTATGCAAGTCCGTCAAGTGAGCCATATTTGTTAATCAGGGACTCCTCTACCGCCGCTGTTGCTTCCGCTGACTCTGAAATCCGCACGATAAAATTATCCGTTGAGCCGTCAACCGTGATTGACGCTACATCTTTGTTGGATACGCCGTTCTTTGTAATATAAATCTTATTTCCGTTGTTGTCCGCTGTGCCAGTCTGGTTTGTCACGGTGCCGCTTGTTCCGGTCGTTGTCGTGGTAGAGCTGCTTGGCTTGTTTGTCACCGTGGTCGTACTCGTGCTGGTGCCCGGTCTTCTTGATGGCTTTCTGTCATCGTCATCATCATCGTCGTCATCATCGTCGCCAACCCTCGTCTTATAGTTTGCCGTAACCGTTACGTCTGACTCCGGCATGACGATTGTCGTGGTTGATGAGGTTGCATTTGCAAAGCCCAAGCTTGTAGAGCTGCTTGTCCACTTGCTGAATACCTTGCTTGACGAATCCGGCGCGAATGCTGAAATCGATACAGTCTCGCCTGCCTTGTACTCGCCCGTTCCGCTTCCGTAATTGACCGTGAGCTTGTATTTTTTCTTGTTGTCGTCGTCATCACCGTCGCCCGGCTTGTTTCCGCTGCCGCCATTGCCGTCCTTGCTAAAGTTTGCCGTAATCTTAACGTTCTCGTTTGGCATAACGAATACCGTGCTGTTTGCAGTCAGTCCGTCAACAAACAGGTTTGTATGTCCTGACGGGTCAACAGACCAGTACTGGAACTTGCTTCCGTCCGTCTTGGTATCCGCGACAATCGTAATCCGCTCGCCGCCCTTTGCCTTAATCTCTCCTGTTGTACCGTTTGCCGTACCGTTCTCAATCGTCAACGTGTACTCGTTGCCGTCCGGCTCGATAATGCTCGGATCCGGTGTGTATACCGCCTGAATGATTCTGTCCTCTGTTACGTTCTTCCACGGCTCGTTGGAACCGGTAAACTGTGTGCCGTCTGCCAAAATACATTTCCACTCGGAGAACTTATATCCTGACCGTACCGGAGTTGAGAGGCAGACTGCGTCTGCACCGTGGTCAACGTACTGCGGATTGTCAACCTGCGGATCCTTAAGCATGGAGGTATCGTAATCGATAAAGGTTACCTTATGCTTATCCTCGCCGACAAATTCAATATTGTCATAGGTCGGGTGCATTTTTAAATAGTAGTTATAAATTGCGCTGTTTCTTGTACCAGTCGAGTCAAACTGCGGCCCCCTGATTGTTACCTTCTGTCCGCTCGCCAGATTAAATGCCGTCTCACCAATTGCACACTGCGGGTTTGGTATGGTAACCTCCAGCCTGTTGCTGCTGGTATCCAAAAATGCCTCTGCACCTATTACCGCTATTGTTTCGGGAAGCTTAACCGTATCAAGCTTTGTCGCCTTGTAGAAGCAGCGCTCCGGCAATGTGGTAATCGAGGTCGTGCTTAAATCCGCCTCCGTAATCTCATCACAGTATGAAAACGCTTCCTTTGCAATACTCACTACATCGGAAAGATCCTTATCCCCTGACTCCACGCCAATCTTAAAGGATGAATTGTTTGTCTTGCTGTTTCCTCTGCCCTCCAAGCACTCAACAATTTCAAGTCCGCCCAGTCCGTTTGCCTGATCCGTCGTATAAAGTATCATATTGCCAAAACGCACATACGGATTTGCTTCGGGAATATCAATCTGTGTAAGGCTTCTGCAGTTGCGGTATGGCAGTGCGCCGATGTCCTTCATTGTCTCGCCGTATTTCGTGCTTAACAGATTTTCACAGCTCATAAACGCATAATCCGGCAGTGAACGCACGCTTGTAAGGTCAATTTTCGTCAGGTTGTCATTTCCTACAATTGAATTTTCCACATAATCGTGACCGTCATAGTTGCGCCAAATCACGCCGCTTGTCGTATCATCGGGACCTGTAAGCTTTGCTACTGTTCCGCTGTAGGAGGACTCTGCCAGAAATCCGCTGAATAAACCTGCCGTAACGCCAAGCTCATCCAAGTCACTTTCGGCGATATAACCGCTTCCGGCATAGATATTTTTCACATCACCGTATTTTCCATAAGTCAGCACATTGTTGAGGTTTCTCTGGGCTTTGTCGCTTCCGTTTATGGCAACCTCAACCTGTTTGCCTGTCTTTGTACTGGTTCTTGTCTCTGGCGTATATGTCCTTGTCAGATAAGCAATGTCACTTGCATTCGCCGCATTATTATAATACGCATTCGCATCAATGCTGTCCACACCCTTCGGGATTGTCATGAACAGCGTATAAAGCACAACATCCTCCTCACTGTAGTGGTTGTTGATATTGTACGGTCTGTCTACATAATTATTGGTAGCCCGCAAACCGCTCCACTCTTCAAATTTATCCGTAATACTATAGCCGGAATCACCGTTTGCCCATTTTTTCAGGATTTCCGCGTTGACAACGTCAATCTCCTCATAGTGCGGATAGTCAATCAGCGTACTCTCACCCGTCGCATTGTCACGGAGGATTGTCAGGTTGGTCGGCGCATCCGTCTTGTAGCAAATCTGGACGCTGCTGCCTGTCATCGTCTTTCCGTCAGCACTCATTGCAAGCTTAAACGGTGCGTATGAAGGATGGACAGCGCCGTGGAAGATCAGGAAATCCGAGCCTGTCTTAAACGCATTCTCCTCTATTTCCAGCGCCTCTTCCCAGTAATTATCATCATCACCATACAATCCGGTCTTTGTCTGACTGAAAACCACATTTTCAAGGCTTGTACAGCCTGCAAAGGCATCCGCCCCAATAAAGGTTACGGAGTCTCCCAGCTCTACCCATTGCAGCTTTTTACAGTTTTCAAACGCGCTTGCATTGATTTTCTGTACAGTACCATCCGTAATAACAACCTTGTATATTTTATCCTTTACGTCATTTCCAAAGCAGTTGTCCGCAATCTCCGTGATGGTATACTTACCGACCTTCGCCGGAATTTCCACTGCGATGGAGTCAAACTCACCCTTGTTGTTTTCCTCATAGCCGGACAGGATTGCCGTCTTCTCATCAACAATATCAATTGTCGCAATGTAATCGTCCCTGTTTTCCTGCCCCACGCCGATTTCAATATGCTCCACACCTGCATCGTCCGTAAACATGTACGGAATGACACCCGGATCACCGTTTTCCAGCTTATATCCGGGAATTGCCTTCCATGTAAGCTGTCTCGGGCTTGCCTTGGTATCCCTGCTTGCGCCGTGCTCCGGTCCTTTTACGTAAAACTCCTTGTTCACAACCTCACTAAATAATTTTCCCGGAAGGAACTCCGCGTCATACGCCCCCTCAGGGAATATGGCACATTCAAGATATTTGCAGCCTGCCAGTGTATGGTCCGGTATTAATTTACCGTCCTTGTCCGTCACACCATTTCCCATTCTTCCCGGGAAGGTAACGGTCTTTAAGTTTTCCCTGCCTGCAAGAATGTAATCGCTGTCTAATAACGTATTTTTGTCAGCCTGATATGCAATCTGGTTCATATAAGAAGGGAATGCAAAGCTCTCGAGCGCTCCGCCGTCCTGATCAGCAGTCAGGGCAAACGCAGCCTGTCCCATCTTGAAATTCGTACTCTCGCCTGCAAAATGAACCGTGCTAAGCTTAGAGCAGCCGAAAAATGCATACGGATCAATAGTCAGCGTACCGTTCTTCAATCCGCCCATTGTGATGCTTTTAATATCTGAAAAATATAAACAGCCTGCACCAATGTTCTCTACATACTCCGGAAATACAATATCACTCAGCAGCGTATTGTAAAATGCCATGCAGCCAATGGTCTTTAACTGTGAATTTTCACTTGTAAACTGAACTGACGTAAGGTGTACACAGCCGGAGAACGCCTCATCACCTAAAATTTCGCAGTTGTCATCACTGATTGTAACCTCCTGTAAGTATGTGGAGTTTGAAAACGCCGCCTTACCGATAAACAATACAGAGGAAGGAATCGTGATGCTTTTGATTTCCTTATTGTTGATAATATTATTGTTTTTATCGTCTATATGATCCTTGCTTTGCGGATCAAACGCGTTTGACGCGATACCCCTGATGGTTACCTTTCCGGTCGTCAGATAATCCTGATCGTCATTTTCCTGCTTTCCCTTGGGACCCTTTCCGCCAATATTCTGCGGTACCCATACCGGTCTGCCATTCTTTTGCAGCTTCACGAGCTGGTACTCTGTTATGTCGTCATTATCGTCACTGCGCAGTCTTTGGCAGATTACATAATCCACAATATCCTGATTGTCATTGTTATCGTCGTCAACCTTCTCATTTGAGCGGATATAGCCAAATGTCTTTGAAAACGTTGTAAGCTCTTCGCTTGGCTTGTCCGTGGTCTGCGCATATAAGCCCTGAATCCCACTGACCGCGTCATTCCACTTGGTTGCATCATCCTGTGTAAGGTTCGCATCATCCTTTGCCAGAATATCGTCCAATACGGCAACATAGTCATTAATGGAGTTATTATATTCCTCTATCTGTGTCTGATGCTCTCCATAAGCCTCCGGCGCATAATCCTTCAGAATTTCCTCTGCATTCTTAGCGGAGCCATTATTTACATTGATATAGGTATTAACCGTATCCGTATAGGACAAGGTTCCCGTTGCTTCGTTGGTAATCTCTTTATTGGGCGATTCCGTTGATATGATTACCGGGGTTATGGGATTGAATTTCAATGTAGCAATTACCGTTGTACCATCCGTGTCCTTTAAGTCCACATCCGCTTTTGAATAGGTACTAAGATTTTCGGTCTTATAGTTCAGGGTATATGTCTCCGAATCAAATTTTTCATAGACCTTTCCGAAATACGCATCATCCATCTGGATATAATCGTAGTATTCCGTATCCTTTATCTGAAACTTTTCCCTGTTTTCCGCAAAGACACTTTTTGTAATGACTGCATTTTCTCCCGCATTATCCATGCGGACATCATATGCGTCAATAAACACATCACCCTCGATATGCTGTACGGTCTTTGTATCTCCTTTATACCGGTCTTCATTTGCAGCAGGGTCATATTTGTCTGAAACCGTGCCGACATACTTGTCTGCCTCATCCCGCAGATTGACATCCCCGTCAATGCCGGATGCCTGCATCGAACCATAGTTCTCCACCGGAATTGCCGCAACTACGACAGCCATTACTAAAGTTATCGAAGCTATGGTACGCTTTACTCTCCTTCTTAACCTGTAGTTCTTTTTCCCTTTGTTTTTCGTCATGTTTCTTCTCCCCATTTTCCTATAGAATTACTTAATCTTTTTTGCCACCACGACAAACCTGCCCTTATTCTCCTGATAATCACAGGTTGACAGCGTAAGAAGCCTGTCCCCATAGGCGGCTGTTACCCCCGTGTCATATAGCGACAATGCTGCCATCTCATTCAGATAGGAATAAAACTCCTTCTCAGAGACCGCATTGATAAACTGATAATACTTAAAGTTTACATCCTCCTCCGAGTAAACCTTCGAGCGAAACACATACATGACCTGATACTCACCCTTTTCATATATTGTAT
Organism: uncultured Lachnospiraceae bacterium; assembly: GCA_947567595.1. Classification (GTDB taxonomy): domain Bacteria; phylum Bacillota; class Clostridia; order Lachnospirales; family Lachnospiraceae; genus COE1. The sequence continues at coordinate 32,519 of CANOMQ010000020.1, forward strand.
CAAACTGTATGATTGGATGCTCCTCGTAATACGTCTGCTGACTGTATTTATTCAATGTCCCGAACATCTTTCCCGACTTCATGTGATGCCCATAGAGAATGATATTGTCGCATCCTTTTATGACATCACACTGGTAGTCCATAAAAATACACCCGTTCTTATCCTCCTCCTGATTGAAATTATGATTCAGATAATATTCATTATTGACTGTCTGCATAACAGGATAGTCAATTATTGTATCGTCAATTTTTACCCATCCGATTAGCTTTTGGTTCTTATTTATTATTGCCTGATATTCCGGGAGCACGTCAGGCACTTCCACCGTCTCATCCGTATAATGGATTTTTACGCCCTTAGAGCCTGATAACGGCGCGCTTGCACCTGCTTCCTTTAGCGCCACTAATTCCTCAAACTCTTTGGCGCTTTTTGCCGACACCTGATAATAGGCGCCCAGATATCCAAAACTTACCAAGCACAAAAGCACGCAGACTGCCATCACCAGCTTTCGTTTCCGCTCCCTTTTTTTCATAATCAGAAGGATTTCCTGCTGCATCCTCTGATCCATGTCCTCCAGCCGGATTTTGTCTTTTCCCGTATTGTGCGCCTTTTTTCTGCCCTTTAGTGCGCTTTTTAGCTTTTCAAGCTCCTGCTTTCTTTTCTCCCTGTTTTGGCGCTCCTTCTGTTCCTTTTGCGCCTTTTCCTCCTGAAGTCTTTGATACAGCTCATAAATGTTGTCGTCAAACTGTCTTCCGACGATGGACTCAAACGCATATCCTCCGTTTTTTAATTCCATATACAACGCTTCAATATCCTTTGGATTATCCAAATCAAAATCGCCGGTAATGGAATCAATGAGCTGCTTGTCCCGAAGCGCTGCCTGATACTCTTCCTGCGTACAAAAGCGCCTGCCCTCAATAGTCCATTGTAAGTCCGTCATTTTTTCTCCCCTTCTATCCAAGCTTACATTGTAATACGATATCCGTCAGATTAAACTGCCGTGTTCCAAATATTTACATAAACCTTTTATTTTAATTAGTTTACATATATACTATTATTGTACTATATTTTCTGTTAATTTCAAGTGTTTTTGCATTTTTTTATACAACTTTGTCTATTTCTTTTCCTTTCACATTGTTATGTAAACAAAAACGCAGGCTATCTGCCCACGTTTTTGTTTACAAAATATTATTTTACGGTGACTGTCACATTGACGGTTACCGGCTTTGCCTCTGCGTCGGCGTCCTTAAACCGAACCTGACACGCCAGCTTATAGGTGCCCTTTTTGACACTCAGCTTATCGCCTGCCAGTCCAAAGCTGATTGTGCCGTTGCGAAGCAAATCGTTTGACAGGGAAAACTGCTCAGCATTCTGACCTTTTACGTCAAACGTAATGCCGGAAATGCTGTTTAATCCAAGACTGCTGTTCTGTAGTGACAACGCGGTCACGTATTTATTGGAATTGCCCCTGTACAGGTTTCCTTCCTTTGGACTTAGGACAATCTTTGGCAGCTTGTTAACCGGTTTTATTTTGACATCCGTCTCAATCTGATATCCGTTCTCGAGTGTGGACTGCACGGTCACTTTGTATGTCGTTTTGCTTGACATACCCGCTATCCCTGCTTTCGCCTTCACCTCAATCTTCTGATCCTGATTTAAAACAGCCGTAAAGAATTTCTGACTGTCACCTGTTACCTTTACAGAACGGACTGGTGATTCGATGCCGGAAACCTTTGGCGTGTATACAATTGATGTCGCATTGCGTTCCACCAGATTAATCTTTCCCTTTGGTGAGGACAGTGCCACCTTTGCAGCCTTTGTATCCGCAATTTTTATGGTCAGGGACGCTTTTTTGATTGTCACCTCCGAATCGCCAACCGCGATTGTTGCATACAAATCCAGTTTGTAACTTCCCGGCTTAACGGCACTCTGGCTGTCCTTGACCAGACCAAGGTCTATCGCCTGTCTCTTTGTGCTGAACTCATAGTAGAGAACCCTCTTGTCATCAATCAGCGCCTTCGCTGTCCCGTCATATGTCATTCTTATGATTTTGACATCATTTCCGCTTACAGAGACAGGAATCCTGTTGATTCCGTGATCCTTCATATTCGTCCCCATGTTCAGCGTCAATTGCCTGCTTCCAAGCGCGAGTGTCAGCTTATCCGGTGACTTGACATAGTTGATTTTACCCTTTATGTCAACATCCTGCGTCCATTCGTTGTTTTGCAGCGCAACCGTATACGAGGTGCTCTTTCCGCCATAATAGGTAATGCTCATGCCGCCTTGTGCGTTGATGGACGGCTTCTCCAATCCGTTTACGGACTTTGGCATGGTAAGCTGCATTGACGCGCTCTTTAAGACAAGCTTTTTCTTCGTTTTTGCATCCACGACATCCACCGCGCCGGATATCATACCGGGACAGATTGTAAGGCTCGTGCTGCTGTATTTCGGTTTTTTATTTTCCGTCTTTACCTTCACGTCAATATACTGCGGCTCATTGTATCCGACAAAACGAACCTCTAAGCGCGTCTCTAAGCGCGGCGATTTTGAATCCGTAAACAAGCCGATTGTGGTACGGTCCAGCGTTCCCTTTGTGCCAAAGGTCACGGTCTTACTGTTTTTATTGTACGTCCCATAAAACCGTTCCTTATAATTTTGCGAGCCTGCATCCTTGACAGACGCAATCTCATAGTTGCTTGAAATGGTATAAACCGCTGCCGCATCCCGGTAAAACAGATTTGCCTTTTGCTTTAATTTTATGGCAGCCGTGGGCAGGGTTACCTCCGTAACAATGGTTATCGGATACTGGTAGCGCCCTCCTTTTATCGTTTCGACCTCAAGCGTCGCATTGGTTGATGTTTTTTTGTCATAGCCCTTTGCAGGCGAATTGTCCCTGATTGTCATTACGGACATTCCGTTTACCGGAAGCTTTGCCGAAAAGCTTGGTGATTCCGCGTTCTGCTCCAGTACCCTGACCTTCTTGATGGAATTACCGTTTTGTTCCTGCAGGGCAAACGGCGTTCCGATTGTATTATTCTTGTTGACCGTGATAACCGCCGACTCAACCACCGGCTCATAATCCATCACATTGATTGTCAGGGTACCCACAAATGCCCCCGGATCCCCCGCAACCGCCGTAATCTGTACGATACCGACGCTCTTTATGGTCAGCACCACATTGCCGTCCTTATCCGTAACCAGCTTTCCGGTCTTTTTATCCACGGTAAAGGAAGCCACGGTCTCGTCATCTGACGCCCATTCATATGTGATGTTTTTTGCAGGCACTTCATTAATCGTTGCCGCAAGCGCGATGGAAACAGGATACTTCCCGTCAACCCTCTTTACCTCGTTGACATCAACCTCCATCAGTTTCTTTTCGGGAAGGAACGTAAAGCTTTGCTCCGCTGTCTTTACCGGAGTCAGGACAATATTATCCACACAGTCCTCTAACGGCACGGTAATGCTGAATGTCCTTGCAAGCATATCATTGCCCTCAAGCGTCCCGTTATCAATGGACAGGGTAAACCGGAACTCTGCCACGCCGCCGTCCGATTCCTCTTTTGTCGTAATGACAATCTGCTTCTTATCCACAGACGTTACCTGTGCGATATCGCCGTCCGAAATCTTAACGCAGTTCACGCTAAGCCGTTCGTCTATTTCCTCCCAAATGATACTGCGCCCTACATATTCGTAGGAAACCTTGAAGACCTCCTCTTTTCCCCTGTTAATCAGGCTCCTTCCTTCAATGTTAATTCCTGTAATACGCGTTACCGCAACCGGAAGCCTTGCCGAAAACGACGCATACCCCTCCTGCGTATAAGTGGCGCCATAATACTGGACAGTCGCATCATCACTGGCGGAAAGGGATATCGAGCCGTCATCCCACTGCCAGCCCTCGGGAAGCTCGCAGTATTCGAGCGTCCTGTCAACATTCTCAATATAGCTTCCGATTCCTGCCTCCGCAATCTTTGCCTTTTTCTCCGTCAGCGAGAACAACCCCGTTACGGAAACAGACATATTTGTCACATGCGCCGTTCCGTTTAAGGATACCCGCAGCGTTGCCGTTCCCGAACCGATTGCGGTTATTTTTGCCGTAGTCGCCGAAAGCTGCTTTACATAAAGGACATTTGGATCCGAGGAAACAAATGTCATCCGGTGTGTATCATCCTCAGAGCCCATTGGCAGGGTATACACCTTTACGTCAAAGGTATCACCCACCCACATATGCCTGCTCGAAGCATCCAAAACAATGCCGTCCACCTTCGCCGTGACCGTCACGATGATATTTTTCTCAACGCCGTCGGCAAAGATTGTGACAACCGTCGTTCCTGTCTTCTCTGCCGCGTGTACAACTGCCTTATTGGCATTTTCCTCGTCTGCCTCAACGGTTACAATGCTCTCATCCTTCGCCTCAAAGGTCGGCTTCTGCTTGTTTCCCGTGACCGTGATGACAGCCGAGTCCTCGCCCTCAACGCCAAGAAACAGGATATCGGTCGTAATCTCTGCCTTGAAATCATTTTGTATGATTTCTTCCCGGTATCCGATTGTCACGCCCGGATACGTCCTTCCCCAGCCGTCCGCGTCGGAAATGACCATATCATAAAGTGTGTCTTTATTCGGAAGCGTGTTGTAAAACTCTTTTGTAAAATAATAGTAGTCATCCTCTGTCGCCGCCGTGATTGTTAAATCCGTAAGCACGGTAGTGTCATTGGGCGCATAGAGGTTTACCGTTGCCGGAAGCGCCATATATTGAAGGTTAATGCCGACCACCCTGTTGTTTGCCGTTACCTTAATCGGCATACCTCTGTTAAACGCAATGGTCTTAAGCTGACCGCCCTTTTGCTTTTCGCTGTCGGTATAGTATGATTTCGTCATATCCGACATCATAAACGGATACCCAAAATCCTCATAGTCCTTGTTTTTATGTGTCAGAAGCACATAGTAGTCACGGAAAGCCTTCGTCCGCTTCAAGCCCGTAACCTCCATATAGATGCTGTCCGAATACCTGTTTGTAATCTCAGACTTAAGGTCCTCCACCTCCCTGCCGTCCGTGCGGGTAAGCTTTATGTCAAAATCATCCTCTTCGGAGCAGTTCGGTGTTTTTATGTAAACCTGCATGGTATCATCATTAATCCATGAAATCGAATACTCATCCAAGACAAACTTCCTGTTCTTTGCCTCGACAAGCTCAAAATCATAAAATGCAATCTGCTGTGTGGTACCCTCTTTATGCTTGAAAATTTCCACCTTATATTTTCCGATTTTTAACTTCTGCGTCGGAATGACAACCTTGATGTTGGTTCCCCTTCCTGCATCCTCCCTAAGCCATTCTGTCGCAGACACGACGGCATCCCTCGACGCCCCGTCCTGCTCGGCAGTTATTTTTGCGGACAAATCACTGCTGGTAATGCCCGCCTCCTCACAATAATAATAGAAGTAATGCCGCTCCGCATTTTGGGAAATGACCTTTGGCGCGTCCCATCGGTTGGTGCTCAGCACCTTTTCGTCAATGTTAAATTCCGTGCTCGAATACGGGTGCGCCGTATCGCCGTCAACCACAAGCCTGACAAAATGCTCCCCCGGCTCCAGACTGCCCTGCGGTGTCAGATAAATCAGGCTTTCCGTCAGAGAATTGGAGGTCGTGGAATAAACCTCATCCTGACCGCCCGTTTTCCTGACAATGCTAAACTGCGTCCTCTTTCCGTTCAAGTCAACCGCAACGCCTACCTCTACCGCCTTGAGCACCGGATTATACGCCGCATAGTAAATTCCGGTTTTTACCGGTGACGTAAACTCGCTTTTCGAAAACCGGATATTGTGTCCCGAAAGCGACACATAAATGCTCTCTCCCGCCTTCGGCCAGTTTCCGTTTTTCTTAAATTTTACAATATACCCCGACCAGACCTCCTTGGAGCTTACCCGCATCGAATTGAGCGGCGTCCCCGTTGAAGAGCCTGCCTTAAAATTAAAGTTCACATCCGCCGGATTAAAGCCGGAGCCCTGTATGAAAAGGTACGCATACGGACTTGTATTATCATAATCCACTGCTATGGTACAATTCGTGACAACCGCGTCGGCAGTAATGGAAACCGCATTGCTGATATCCATTGTCTCCTCGTTGGTAAAAACAAGATTGAGATTATAATTGCCAAGGTCAATCGCATTCTTTAAGTTTGTCAGCGTCCATACACTCTTATATAAAAGAACACCTGTTTGTGGCAAAATCACTTCGGGAAACACATAGCCGCTGCATATTCCCGTATAGCGCGGATCCGTCTTGATCGGCTCCTTTATCACAACACTGTCCTTTGTTGGCGCCGCCACGGTCTCACCGTTATTGGAAAGCGCAATCCGTTCAATATCGTCCGCGGTATTGAAAATGGTTACCTCCACACTGTCATCCGATACACCCATATAATACGGCGTCTTTTCAAGGAAGATTTCCTGTTCGACAACCGTAAAGACTGCCTGCCTTTTAACCAGCTCCCTTTTTTCACCGCTGGCGCTTAGTCTCGTCAGGGCAAGCGACATCGTATGGGCATTGGAGGACGTGCTTACCAATTGCTTTTTATCCAGCTTAATAATATAGTAGCCTTCCTGCTTCGGATCCTGAATGACCTCTCCGTACCCCGCATCTTTTCCGCAGGGCTTATCATCAACGCTAAACTCCATTGTCACGTCTTGGGGAATCTCACAGCCGCTAAGCTTCATGATGATATACAAGGTTCCCTTGTAACAGTAATAGGTATTCTCTGTCGCCATGACAAGCTTTGTATAGTCAATGAGATCCATGTCGTCGTCCGCTAACACGTCCTCCTCATTGTCAGACAGCGTTTCCTGCGGCTCGCTTTCCATCGTTTCCGGCTGCGTCGTCATCTCAGCCGTTTCGGTCTCCTGTATGGTCTGCGTCCCGCCTTCTGTCTGTGCCGTATCGGTATCCAAGGTCTCTGTCTGTTCGGGCTGCGACTCTTCCACCGATACGGTATCAGCCTGCGTTTCGGACTTCGGCTCTGCCACCGATGCCGTTACAGTCTCTGTCTCCTGCGCTTCATCCTCTGCTTCCGGTTCCTGCACTTCTAACTCCTCTGCCGTGCTTTCATTTGTCAGGCTGTGCTCTTCTGGTTCGCTTTGCGTCTGTGCTTCATCAATACAGACAGGCTCGCTTGCAAGCACGCCAGACGGCACTGCCTGAAACAGCATACTCGCACACAAGACACCTGCCAGCAGTTTTTTCCATACCTTAAATGCTTTCATGGATAACTCCTCCTTCACTTTCTTCTATTTTCAGTCTTTGGACAATATAGCTGTATATTATTTATCATTATACAATATTTTTCGGACATATTCAATCAAATATCAAGCGGAAAAAACGAATTTCAACGCTTTATTTTCCAATATTTCCGCTATGTCAAAGCCTTATGTAAATGCCCGGATTATGGGCATTTCTTTATGTTATCCGGTGATGTCATTTTGGATATTTTTTGCAAAAATCTCCTCCCCCTTGTAACACTTTTTCCCCTTGCACATATAGTATAGAAAAACACTTCTTCGGAGGTAATTACCATGAGTGAATTATCAGCAAGCAACTGTGGCTGCAATCAGGCACCAAACTATTCGGAGTGTGGATGCGGCTGTGGCAACAACAACGGATTTGGAAGCTGGATTTGGATTTTAATCCTTCTTTGCTGCTGCGGCGGCAACAACAGCTTTGGATTCGGATGCGGCAACGGCTGTGGATGCGGCAATGACAACGGCTGCGGATTTGGCAATGGCTGCGGAAGCTGGATTTGGATTTTAATCCTTCTTTGCTGCTGCGGCGGCAATTCAAACGGCTGCTGCTAAACCAAACGCGTTTCGACGCAGAGGGCTCGGTCTGTGTACACGGGCCCTCTTTTTACGGTATGGCGTTTCCATACAATTTTTGCGGCGCGGGAATATCCGCCGCTTCCTGTTCATATGATGTTATGAACAGGGCTACCCTGCGTGCCATGTGCTGCCACGTTTATCAGATTGGAGGTTTGGAATACTATGGACGACAATGATTATGTGCTGGCGTTTGACCATTTTTACACCACCAATCATATCCAGATTCTAAAATCGCTCATTCCCTTTATCGAGGGCGAGCAGTCTGGTATGCTGCCCGTCATCATCAAATATATGGAATTGCAGTATACGCTCTCGCTGATCAAAAAAGGAAGTAAGCCTACAGGAGAAGCGGGGATTTATGCGTGCAGCAAGGGACAGGGGGAAAAGGACGAAAAAGGGCTTGAAAACAATATCGAACAGATTTATAACGCCGTACACCGCTACCTTGCCCCGAACGAGGAGAAGGAATTTTCGCAGCTTTTATCGGCAATGCGCACGATGAAAAACATGCGCGAAATGCAGCAGATGCTTGAAATGCTCCAAAGCCTGAACCCGGATTCCGACGCAAACGCCACAAATGGCTTTGGCAATCTTGATATCAATGAAATTATGCAGATGTTCAATCAAAACGGAGGCTAGACCAATATGGACGCAAACAAAAAATGGTTAAACGATCCTGCGCTTGCAGGAATTGACAAGGCAAAACTTTCCTTTCTTGAAAAGCTTTTTATCCAAACCACGTCAATTGACATGACAAACCAAAAAGAAATGCTGCCTTTCCTGCTCTCGCTCTCAAAGCTTAGCAGGGAAAACAACATTTCTTTTGAAAAAGATGAGGTTGCACTGATTTATTCCGTACTGCAGAAATATTCAAGCAAGGAAGATATTTCTAAGATGGAGAAAATCTCTTCCGCCTTCCATTTCCAGTAAGCACAAGCAGCATTCCTGCCGAAAACAGGACGCATACGAACAGCATACGGTACTGCACCGGATCACCTGTTTTGGGTGTGGAATCCTTGACATGCCGCGCGCCGGACGCAGCGCTTTGTGCCGTGGCATTCTTTTTTGTGGTTGTCTTTGTCTTTGTCTTTGATGCCGCAGACGCACTACTGATTCCCCCTGACGAAGGCTTCTTTGCCGCAGGCGTATTTGATGCCGCGGGCGTGCCGGATACTGCCGGCGTCTCTGTCGGTGTCTGCGACACTGCGGGCGCTTGTGGCTGTGTTTCACCGATTGTTACGGCATTTGCGCCAAGCGCTGATGTCGCCGCGCCTACTGCGCCTGTCCCAGCCGACGCGCCCAAGGTCACGCTTGTACTGCTGGTATTTGCCGCATTGCCCGTTGTACTCGTACTGCCTGAGCCTGCAGTTCCCCCGATGGTTGCTCCCAGCGTTATGCCCTTGGAGTCATTTGACTGAATCACGCTCACCGAATCGCTTTTTGTCGTCTGCTTCTTATCGGACTCTGCCGCTTCCTTATCATATACAAGGTGCTTATATTTTGCCGCAAGCTCCTTTGCAATCGTTATCGCACGGTCAGATTTTGCGGTAAGCGTCACGTCCTTTGTCGCCTTTTCAAAGGCTTGGAATGCGTCGTCCTCCACATCTGTCAAGCCGTCCGGAAGTGCAATGCTCTTAATCGCACTGATATTCGAAAACGCGTCTTCTCCGATTGCGGTTATGGTGTCCGGTATTTTGACGGCGCTTGCACTGCCGCTATACTCGTAAAGCACGGTCTTTTTCGCATTCATCGTAAAGCCGGAGGTTGTTGCATACCATTTTTTATAAAGTGTCAGGTTTTTCTTGACCTCCTTCACCTTCCCGTCCGAATTGGTCTTTGTGTACTGGGACAGGCAGTTTTGGTCTGTGTACCAGTTGGAATCCGTATTATAGCCGGAATATTTGAATACCGCGTCGCTGTCGTAATCGGGATAGTCCTTCTTGGCAATGCCCTTTCCCTTCTCCACCTTTGTCTTTACCTTTGGCGCGCCGCTGTAGTCCTCCCCGTTGTAAGTCCCGCTGTATTTTCCGCCGTTCATGTCAAAGGTGACGGTATACCCGTCCGTCTCCCACTGCGCATAGAGCGTCAGATTGCCGGACAATGGCTTTCCCCATGTCACAAACTCCGTGTCGGAGTCCTCTTCGTCCGTATACCAGCCCTTGAAGGTCTTGCCCTTTATTGTCGGCTTTTGGGACGGCTCGTTGACCGGTTCGTCCTCATAAAGCTTCACCTTTTCCGGAACATGCTCCGCCCCTTCTGCCACAAAGGTCACATAAAAGTATGGCTTGATTTTCCGGTCCCATTTACCATAAATGGTCGTATCCTGCTCTATCGTATCCTTTGCAAAATCCCATGCCGTGGTACAAGCCGAATCCTTATACCAGCCGTCAAAGGTATATACTGTTTCCTGCTTTCCGTCGTCGGTCTCCACCGTGTAGCTTCCCTGTTCCAGTTTTTGGGGCTGTCCTCCGGAAATGGACACAAGTTCTGACACCGTGCTGTGCGCGGCAACGGTGCGTTTTTCACCCGTTATTCCCGAAATTCCGGTATCGAAGGTAACGGTATATTCCCGCGCTTCCTCGGACTGCGGTTCTGTTTCGGTCTGCGTCTGTGTCTCGGTTTCTTTTTGCTCCTCGCTTGTCACCGGCGTCTCCTGTCCGCCGCCGTTGTCCTCCTTCGTCTGGCTTTCCCCTTCTGTCGTCCGCTGTGTGGTGCTTTCCGTCTGAGGCTCTGCCGCGCCCTCTGCTTGGTTTTCCGGCGTTTCATAGTCAATTCCGGCAATTTTCTCCACCTTGTCTACATCAAGATAGGAGCTGTATACAAGCTGTTCATAGCTTTCGGCAAGCCTTTGCGCCATTTCCTTTGACTGCGGGGACTCATTGTCGTAAATATAGATGATATTGCTCTCCCCTGCCACGCCGCGGAACGCATTGTCATAGATTGTCTCAATGCATTTTGGCAGTACAATCCCCCTCACGTTTGAAATATGGTCAAATGCGTCCGGTGCGATTGTCGTCACGCTGTCGGGTATCTGAACAAGCTTTGCGTCGCCGCTGTACTGGTACAGCACTGTCTTATCCGGGTTCAGGCAAAAGCCGTCCTCCTTGCAAAACCACTTTTTATAAATCGTCACGCTTTCCGAAATCCTGCACTCCTTGTCAAATTCCTCGATACACGCCTTATCCGTATACCATTTCCCTTGCTCCGTCTCGTACCCCGCATAAGAGGCATACTGCTCGTCGGGAAAATTGTCTATTGTGCTGTTGTTGTCGAGGACTAGAACTGGCGTTTGTTTTTCAAACCGATAGCCGTTATACTCCCCGTTAAATTCCCCGCCGTTCATGCTAAAGGTGACGGTACTTGTCTCCTCCGCCTGCGCCTCGGGCATTGGTATCTGCGCCAAGACCACTGCCAAAACCATAAGGCTTACCCCTAAAATATTTTTTAATCTGCGATACATGTTCTCCTCCCCCTAATTGATTTTCTTTGCAATCACCACAAACCGCCCGTCCTGCGTGTAATAATCACACGTCGATAAAATCAGGCAGGAATCACCGTATTCCAGCGTTTCCCCTGTGGTGTAAAGTGCATTGGCTTCTATATTTTGCTGAAATTCGGTAAAGCGCTCCTGCGTGCTGATGTCAATCGCGTCATAATAGCGGAATACGTCCTCATCTTCATACGCCACGGCAGAAAGCATTGCCGCCACCACGCGGTAAGTCCCCTCCTCATAAAGGCTGTCAAACCGGATTGTCTGGTGTTCCATGCAAAAGTCCTTGTCCTTATAATTTTTCAGCGTTCCAAACATGACGCCCGTCCTCATGTTGTGTCCGTAGATGATGATGTTCTGCCCGCTTTCCAGCACATTGCTGCGATAGTCAAGAATGAGAAGCCCGTTCTTGTCCGGCTGCCCCGTGAAGTTTTTGTCCAAATAATAATCGTTGTCCCCTTCCCTTGACATGACAGGGTAATTGATTTTTGTCCCTTCGATGGAAAGCCAGCCGGAAAAGTCCTCGTTTTCCTCATGCAAAGCCGTAAACTTGCTTAAAATGACAGGCTCATCCTGCTTTTCTAGTCCCGTCTGGGGCGGCGGCTCGCATTGTTCCTCGTCTGCCTGCGCGCTGGTGTCCGATATTGGTGTCGTATCCAAATCTGCAGACACGGTTATTTTGTCATGCAGCTTTTTGGTCTGATAATTGGTTCGCATGTCCAAAATCAAATTCCAGTTCAGAAAGACAATGCAGAGCAAAAGAACCGCCACGGACACCACGGACGCAATGATTTTGTTGATACGAAACAGCCGTTTCACATTCTGCTTCCTTCTCTTTTTGGCAAGAAGCTTATCCTCTATCCGCGCCTTCTGCGCCTGCGTCATATTCTGCAATACCCGCTCTAAAAATGCTTCCCCCTTACTGCTTTGAAAGGTTATGTTATTTGACTTGATTTTATAGTAAATTTCCTGTGCAAGCTGTACGGTAAGCTCTTTTTTTCCACGCATTAACTGGCTTATGAGTTGTAAGTCATGCTCAAACGCTTCAGGATCATAGCCTGTGCCATATTTACTATCCTTTTCCATAAACGCACCTTATACTTTTTATGTAACCCTATAATTACATTTAATATAGCACAAAAAAAGAAAATTGTATAGACAATTTTCCCATTTTTTGTATTTTTTTATTAAATTGATGTATTCAATAGATATTCGTCCATCTTTTCCCACAACATCTTGGACAAATCGCACGCAAACGGCGCAATTAAAATCACATATTCCCTGCAAAGCTGTGTCACGGCTTCCTGACTGCCCGTATTGGCAGCAGCCTCCTGTACATTGCTGCCGGCATTGGCGTCCCGAACCGTTTTTGGTACTGCCTCGTCCATGGCGTGCTTTCTGACCTTGGTTACGATTTCCCCGATTTGCAGCTCCTTTTGCAGGACATTTAACAGCTCCATCAGCGCAGAAACGATATTGTGGCGGTTTGGCATGGTATTTTCACGCCCGATACACTTCTCGATTTTCTGCTGTGCCTGCCCTGACGCGCGGCGCATTCGCTCAAGGCTTTCCTTTTGGATTGCCTGATAGCCGCCCTGCCTGTTCCACGCCGTCGCCGCCAAAATAAACCGCCTGTACCTTCCAAGGAATTTATACATTCCCTCTAACGCGCCCTCGTTCCAGCTTTCATAAAACGGCGCGTCATGCTCCTTTGGCGTCTGTTCAAAAAGCAGATAAAGCCGCAAACAGTCCGTACCATAATCCATTACAAGGTCGTCGTCAAATACCCTACTGCCTGTTTGACTAATCCAGTCAAGCAGTGCCCGCGCCTTGTCGCTTTTATATAGGAAGCTGTCGGGTATCGCACACCCCGACAGCTTCTTTGCATTGTATTCAATTTCCCTGTGATTAAGCGGTGTTAATATCTCGTCCATTTCAACCCTATTTCACAACAATATTCAAAATCCTGCCCTTGACATAGATTTCCTTGACAACGGTTTTTCCTGCCATCAAATCCGCGATTGCCTTAATTTCATGCGCCTTTTCCTTCACGGACTCCACTTCCTCGTCAAGCCCGACCACGAGCGTCGCCTTCACCTTGCCGTTAATCTGTACCGCAATCTCAACGTTTGCCTCAATCGTCTTTGCCTCGTCAAACTCGGGCCATTTCTGCTGGTATACCCTGCCTTTTCCGGCAAAATTGATTTTCCAAAGCTCCTCCGTCATATGCGGCGCAACCGGATTTAACAAAAGCAGCAGTGTCGCGTACTCCGCCCTTGTCACGCTGTTTGCCTTAAAGAACTCATTGACAAGCGCCATCATCGCCGCGATTGCCGTGTTGAACTTTAATTCCTCAAAATCGTTTGATACCTTTTTGATGGTCTGGTGCATTTTTGTCTCAAACTCGGCGCGGTACGTATCGCCGTCAACCAGCATATCCTGAAGCTTCCAAACCCTGTCAAGGAAACGGCGGCAGCCCTTAACGCCCTCCATGCTCCATGCGGCGGAAACGTCAAAAGCACCGATGAACATCTCATACGTCCGCATGGTATCCGCGCCATAATCGTTGACGACATCATCCGGATTGATGACATTCCCCAAAGACTTTGACATCTTTACAATCGGGTGTTCTGCCATCTCGCCGTATTTCTCAACCAATGCCTTTCTCGCTTCTTTCTCGCTGCCATACTCCGCTATCAGCCGTTTTTGCTCCTCTGCTGTCTGATTGACAAAGCTGTGTGGGTTCAGTCCCAAAATCATGCCGTGGCTTGTGCGCTTTTTGTACGGCTCACTGCATGAAACAAGACCTTGGTCATAGAGGAACTTATGCCAGAACCTTGAGTACAGCAAATGCAGCGTCGTATGCTCCATTCCGCCGTTGTACCAGTCAACCGGCATCCAGTAATCGATTGCCTCCTTGCTTGCAAACGCGTCCTTGTTGTCCGGGTCAATATACCGCAGGAAATACCATGACGAGCCTGCCCACTGCGGCATGGTATCCGTCTCGCGCTCCGCCTTGCCGCCGCACTTCGGACAGGTCGTTTCCACCCAGTCGCGCATTGCCGCAAGCGGTGACTCACCTGTATCGGTCGGCATATAGCTGTCCACCTCGGGAAGCCGCAGCGGAAGCGCGCTCTCGTCAAGCGGCACATACCCGCAGCATGGGCACTTTACGATGGGAATCGGCTCGCCCCAGTAGCGCTGGCGTGAAAATACCCAGTCGCGCAGCTTGAAGTTTATTTTTTTATGTCCGATGCCTTTTTCTTCCAGCCATTTGGTTATCGCAGCCTTTGCATCGCTTACTTCCAGTCCGTCAAGGAAGTCCGAATTGCACAGCGTTCCTGTCGCCACGTCCGTAAACGCCTCGTTCTGCACGTCTCCGCCTGCCACGACCTCTATAATAGGAAGTCCGAACTTCTTTGCAAAATCCCAGTCCCTTGTGTCATGCGCCGGAACTGCCATAATCGCGCCTGTTCCGTATGACATCAATACGTAGTCGGAAACCCATACCGGAATTTCCTTATTATTCACCGGATTGATGGCTGAAATGCCTTTTAAGCAAACACCAGTTTTGTCCTTTGCAAGCTCTGTACGCTCGAAGTCCGATTTTTTGGAAGCCTGCTCGCGGTAGCCTGCAACCTCGTCATAATTTGCGATATCCGCCTTGTATTTTTCAATGAGCGGGTGCTCCGGTGAGATCACCATGTAGGTCGCGCCAAACAGCGTGTCCGGTCTTGTCGTGTAAACGGTCAGGATTTCGTCCTTGTCCTTCAGCTTAAAGTTGACCTCCGCGCCCTCGGAACGCCCTATCCAGTTTTTCTGCGAAATTTTAACCTTTTCGATATAGTCAACCTCGTTTAAGCCGTCAATCAGCTTGTCGGCGTACTCGGTGATTTTGAGCATCCACTGCGACTGCATTTTGCGGATAACCTCCGAACCGCAGCGCTCGCACACGCCGTTTACAACCTCCTCGTTTGCAAGTCCGACCTTGCAGGAGGTGCAGAAATTAATCGGCATTTCGCTTTTGTAGGCAAGTCCTTTTTTGAACAACTGCAAGAAAATCCACTGTGTCCATTTGTAGTAATTTTCGTCCGTCGTGTTGATTTCTTTTGACCAGTCAAAGGAATAGCCAAGTGATTTTAACTGCTCCTTAAAACGCGCCACGTTATTTTTGGTGACGATTTTGGGGTGAATTTTATTTTGAATGGCGTAATTTTCCGTCGGAAGCCCGAACGCGTCCCAGCCCATCGGGAACAGCACGTTGTAGCCCTGCATTCTGCGCTTTCTTGACACAATGTCCATCGCCGTATATGGTCTTGGGTGCCCTACATGGAGTCCCTGTCCTGACGGATACGGGAACTCAACAAGGGCGTAATATTTTGGCTTGGATTTGTCAATCCTGACCTGAAATGCCTTCTCGTTGTCCCATATGTCCTGCCATTTCTTCTCAATATCCTTTGGAGAATATTCTCTGTTCATATATTTTTGCTCCTTTTAATCGTTAATCTTTTCACACGGTGTAAACAAACATGTATTTATTGTAGCGCAATCGGTTTTATATTGCAAGTCTTGGAAAAGAGAAAACTTCCAAAAGCATCCTTTTTGAACGCTTTTGGAAGTTTTCAGTGGAGTAGACGGGAGTCGAACCCGTGTCCAAAAAACCATCCCATGTACTTCTACAAGCTTATCCGGCTGTTTCGGGCAAGCCCGGTTCCCTTCCGCATAGGCGAGCCAGCGCCCCTAAACGGTCAGTAGCTTCATGATACGCCCATATGCGCAAAGCTTTGCATATGTCGTTTCCTACAAAATCGATGCCTGAGTCCCGATGTGTAGGTGCACCCGGTCAGACAGCAGCCATTAGGCTGCGTATGCTAAATTATCTTCAGCGTTTAATTTTAATTTTGGAATTAACGCATACCTGCGGCTTGCTTCTCCATCTTCAAGTTCCCTGTCGAAACCTTTACTACCCCTTGAACATCATGCGGTTTTTACCTGCTTCAAGGTCTTATCATCATATCAGATAACACCCCAAAAGTCAAGTATCCTGACCGCCCTTTTTACCCAATTTTTTCTTCACCAAAGCCACTGCCGCTACCCCAATCAGGGTTCCAAGCGTATTCAGTATCAAATCGTCAAGCTCGCTCACCCCCACGCTCCAAACATACTGCATGGTTTCTATGAAAAGTGACAGCATAAATCCCGAAAAGACTGCCAATACGCCCTTCATTCCCCGATAGCCCAGATACGCCCCAAACGGGATAAAAGCCACGATATTCCCCGCAAAAAAATACACCAGATGCCACCAGCTATGATTTTGCCAAAAACGGGCATATTCCCGGAACAAATACCAGTTCAGCTCTCTTTGGGGAATGTCACGGACTAGCGTCAGCTTAAAAAGCACCGCCATATAGATGGCAAAAAGCACATGGATTATCCACCGATAATTCGTTTTCTTCATAATGTTCCTTATTCTAGTACAGATTTTTTACCTTAAACTCCCTTTGCGCCTCACGTCTTGCGTCCTTTTTCGCAATGTCCTCACGCTTGTCATAGAGCTTCTTGCCCTTTGCAAGCCCGATTTCAAGCTTTGCCCTGCCGTTTGAAAAATAAACCTGAAGCGGCACAAGCGTATAGCCCTTTTCCTTAATCCGCCCAAGCAGCCTGTTAATCTCCTGCTTATGCAGCAGAAGCTTTTTGACGCGCAGCGGGTCCTTGTTAAATATATTTCCCTTTTCATAAGGGGATATATGCATACCATAGATAAATACTTCCGCATTTTCAATTCGGATAAATGCCTCCTTAATGCTGCATTTTCCCATGCGCAGCGACTTTACCTCCGTACCGTGCAGCGCAATGCCGCACTCATACTTTTCCTCAATGAAATAGTCATGGTACGCCTTTTTATTATTTGCTACCAGTTTTAACGCATTCTTGTCTGCCATTGCCCTGCTCCTTTTTTAATCCGCCTTTTCGTCCTCTCCAAGCTCCCACTCCTCGGGGATTACAAAATCAATCGTTCTCGAAATCCTGTCCACCGCATTGACCTTGATGTGCAGCTTCTGCCCTAACTTGTAGCGGATTCCTGTCGCCTGCCCCACCATCTCGTAAGCTTCCTCGTCATAATAAAAATAATCCCCCGGAAGCATGGACACATGAATCATGCCCTCCACCGTATTTGGCAGCTCCACATAAACGCCCCATGAGGTGATGGAGGAAATCACGCCCTCATAAATGCTGCCGATACGCTCCTCCATATATTCCGCCTTTTTGAGCTTATCCGTCTCGCGCTCCGCCTCGTCCGCACGCCGCTCCATATCCGATGAATGCTTTGTCACCTCGGGAAGGATTTCCTGATAATGCGCAATCCGTTTTTCGCTTAATTTCCCGCGAAGCTGTTCCTTGATAATCCTGTGAATCTGCAAGTCAGGGTATCTTCGGATTGGCGAGGTAAAATGGCAGTAATACTGACACGCAAGTCCAAAATGACCAGCACAGTCAACCGTATATTTCGCCTGCTTCATGCTGCGCAGCGTCAGCCTGCTAATCAGCGCCTCCTCCGGTGTATCCTCCGCCTTTGCAAGCAGCTTTTGCAGCTCCTTGGGGTGGATTTCCTCCTGCTGGCTCTTCAATAAATACCCGAAATTCCGGATAAAGGTGCCAAGCTTCGTAATCTTTTCCGGGTCAGGCGTATCGTGCGTACGGTAAACGAACGGCAGCTCAAGCCAGTAAAAATGCTCCGCCACGGTCTCGTTTGCAATCAGCATAAAGTCCTCGATAATCTTTGTCGCAACGTTTCTGTCATACGGCTTGATGTCTATGGGGTGCCCTTCCTGATCCAAAAGAATTTTTGTCTCGGGAAAATCAAAATCAATCGAGCCGCGCTTTCTGCGCTTTTTGCGCAAAATTTCCGCAAGCTCACGCATTAATTCAAACATGGGCACCAGCGCTTCGTACTCCCTGCGTTCTGCCTCGTCATGCTCCTCAAGGATTTTTTTCACGCTGGTATACGACATCCGCCTGTCCACCTTAATGACGCTCTCGACCAGCTCATGGCTTACGACCTCGCCCTTTTGGTCAATGGTCATCAGACAGCTTAATGAAAGCCTGTTTTCTCCCGCATTCAAAGAGCAGATACCGTTTGAGAGCTTGTGTGGAAGCATCGGAATGACCCGGTCAACAAGATAGACGCTGGTTCCCCTCTCCCTCGCCTCCCAGTCAAGCGCCGAATTTTCCTGCACATAATTTGTCACGTCCGCAATATGCACGCCAAGCTGATAGTATGCGCCGTCCATTGTCAGGCTTACCGCGTCGTCCAAATCTTTTGCGTCCTCCCCGTCAATCGTCACCATCTGCAAATCGCGCAAATCACGCCTGCCCGCCATGTCTGCCTCGGACACCTCGTTTGCAACGTGCTCCACCTGATTCATGATTTTCTCTGAAAACTCCACCGGCAGCTCATAGCCCTTTACAATGGACATAATGTCCACGCCCGGGTCGTTTGCATGACCGAGTATTTCTATAATTTTTCCCTCCGGCTTCCGGTTGTTCTTACCGTAATCCGTTATCTCGCAAACGACTTTATGTCCCGACACGGCTCCCTTGGAGCGCTCAACCGGAACAAAAATATCGTCCCTTATTTTTGTGTTGTCCGCAACCACAAAGCCAAAATTTTTGCTGCTCTTATCAAAAGTGCCCACGACATGCTTCATGCCGCGCGCTATAATCTCAATGACCTGCGCCTCCTGACGCTTTCCGCTCTGTCCCGACAAAAGCGCCACCTTGACCGTATCGTTGTGAAACGCCCCGTTGACGCAGTTTTCAGGGATATACAAATCCTCCTGTCTGCCGTCTATTTCCACAAAGCCAAAGCCCTTCGGGTGGCTGATAAACGTGCCAATCAGCTCCTTGTCCGCATGTTTTGCCTTGACAAACTTTCCCTTTTTCGTAATGGACAGCTTTCCTTCCGCTAAAAGCTCATTTAAAATGCGGTTCAGCTCAGGCCTGTCCTGCTTGGAAACCTGCAGCATGACTGCAAGCTCCTTTTCCTTCATGGGCACATAAAAATCTTCCCCGACCAAATCCAGTATCACTTTTTTTCTTTTATCTGACATACCTGCACCTTTCTGCAACCGTCTGCACCAATTCCATACCGCTCCCCAAGCAACCCCTGTTAATACCATTGTACACTATGAAGCAGAAAAAAACACCCTTGAATTTACAAGAGTGTCTAAATGTTTTATCTTCGTTAAAAATTAATATTTAAAACAACTGCAAGCAACATAAATACAACGCCCAAAATCTTTGTAAACTTGACAAGCGCACCCTCCATCGAACGCCCCTTGTTTTTGCCCCAGTAGGTTTCCGCCGCGCCACTGATTGCACCAAGTCCTGCCGATTTACCCTCCTGCATTAAAACAATCGCTGTAAATACAATCGATACCAATATCAAAATAACCGTAAGTACGATTCGCAAAGCTGCCATCTTTACACCTCCTTAGTGATGACCTAACAGTGACAAGTGTAACATATGTGAACAGACTTTTCAACTGTTTTTTCACTATTTTGGCTATTTTTATTTTTTCACCCCAAAACAGGGTATCTGATATTTCCTAAACGGTTTAGAACATATCAGACACCCTGTTTTGATACCATTAATAAAACGGCGGTGAGCATATGTGTTGGCATAAAAGGGTTTTTTCATATGGCTCAAAGCAGTTCTGATTAATGAATTCTTCTGCGCATTATATATATCGTCGAATTTTCGGAATTTTTTATATTATTTGAAAAATTTATGTAAATTTATCTTATCTGTTCTGTAATGCCTGAATCCGCATTCTGATGTTTTCCTCAAATTCCTCGTCCGAATATTTCGGGTCCCTTGTCCTTCTCCAAATATCACAGGGCGCGGCGTCGCACTCCCCGCAGTTTCTAAGCCCTTTTCCATTCACCGTACAGTCGTAAATCGCACATGCCTGTCCCTCGGGCGCATGGAAAACCTTTCCCTCACACGCGTTACACCCCGCACACATTTTCCCGAAACAGTAGCATGCACTACAGTCCGTTCCGCATACACTCAATGTTTTGTTTTCTGATTGTCCCATCATTCGTCCCTTCCTTTCGCTTGGATACTTTCGTTCACGCCTTGATTATCCGATATCCGCCGCGAAACGTCTTGTATATTTCCGACATCTTTTGCGGCAGGCTTGCATGACCGTTGCAGCGCATACTGCCTTGCCGCCGCAATGTCCATCGTGTGATGACGCTTGAACTCCCGCATTAGATGGGACTGGTCTGTAAAGCCGTATTTGCAGACGGCGTCCAAAGCCTGAAAGCGCGGATTGCGCAAAATCTCGTTCCACAAAAACTGATAGCGCACCATGCTGCAAAGCTTTTTCGGCGTAATCCCGATATACTCGTGGAACAGCCGTTCAAGCTGTCTGCTGCTGACAAAGCATTCCCCTGCCAGTCCAGTGACGCCCTGCGTTCCTTTGGAAAGGATAATCTGCTGTGCGGCATTTGTGACCACGCTGTTTTGCCGCGCATGCGTCAGGCGGGCAAGCAAAAGCGCCTCTGCCGCCGCGCTGCGCTCCGCCAAGGAACGCTTCTCAAAAAGCTGTGCGCGCAGTATGCGGTCGAGCCAATCGAACCTTGCCCGCACATCATCATGCACGTTTCTTGTCCCCTTCATGGAGTCCTCTGCAAACGGATAGGCGCCCCACGCAAAAAAGCGGATTGCAAAAACGGAGCACAGATGTCCGTCGTTTTTGTTGTCGTAATCCCAAAAGCTTGCGTCATTAATCCCGCAAAAGCCACCCGTAATTGTGTTTGCGGTTTCATCAATGTGATAAATGATGTCCACGCACGTATCGGGAATGACAAGCGTGCAGTCTGCGGTCTCCTTTGTCCGCAAATAAGGCTGGGCGCTTCCCCAAAAGTAGCGGACATATGATGTCAAAGCCGTATTTTGCGGCAGTAATTCCTGATATTTTTTATTCTGCTTCAACGGAGCCGCCGTGAGGAGCATATAATAGGTAAGCACGCCCATCATTCCGGTACCGTTTTCTGATAAGCAATCCGCGGCGTTTTGTCGGCGACATGGATAATGCCGCACCGGACATATCCGCTGGCTTCCAGTAAATGCTGCATGATGTGATTGTCCGCGTGCGTGTCCACCCGGATATTTGGTATCTGCGCCTCGCAAAACGACAGACAGTGCCGCAAAATCCCCTTTCGCGCCCCGCTGCCTGCGACTCTGTGTATCGTTGCGTACGGTGCGTCGTTTTGCCATGCGCCGTCCTCGATTTGCGCATAGGTCGGTTCCTCGCCGAACACAAGCGCGAATACGCCGCAGATTGTATCGTTTTCCGTAAGCACATAGCTGTTTCCTGTCCTGATGTCGTTTTTGACAACCTCCACGGGCGGATTGCCTGTTCCCCACTGGCTCGGGTTGCCCGACAGGCGCATTTGCTCGCGCGCGTGCTCATAGATTGCAAGAATTTCGTCCAAATCCTCAAGGACTGCTTTTCGTATTGTCATTGTCTGTTCCTCTGTTAAAACATTGTCAAACTTTTTCTTCCGATTTTTTTATAAAACCTTCCATATAAAAAGGAGGTCTCTCATGATTTCCATTCTATCATGAAAGACCTCCCTGCGCAAATACCTATATTTTGTCAAACGGATCAAGGTACTTCGAAACAAGGTCAAGCTCCTCCTCAATCCGAAGCAACTGATTATATTTCGCCACCCTGTCACTCCTGCACGGCGCACCCGTCTTAATCTGCCCTGCGTTCATTGCGACGGCAAGGTCTGCAATAAACGGATCCTCGGTCTCGCCGCTTCTGTGGCTGATAACCGCCTTATACGCGTTATGCTGCGCCATTTCCACCGCCTCAACCGCCTCGCTGACCGTACCAATCTGATTGACCTTCACAAGGATTGCGTTCGCGACATGCTTTTTAATTCCCGCGTCAAGCCGCTTTGTGTTTGTGACAAACAAGTCGTCGCCGACAAGCTGCACTTTATCACCGATACGCCTTGTAAGCTCTGCCCAGCCGTCCCAGTCGTCCTCTGCAAGTCCGTCCTCAATCGACACAATCGGGTAGCGTTCAATCAGCGTCTCATAGTACGCAATCATCTCCTCGGTCGTGCGCTTAATCACCTCATCTCCTGATTTGGAACCGGAAGCTTCTCCTGCCTCGTAGCACTGGTCTGCATGGTTTCCGTCCACCTTTGCCCTTCTGCGCTTTAACTCCGTCTCGCCGCTGAAATGGTACGTGCCGTCCTCCTCGTTATAAAGCTCGGACGCAGCCACATCAAGGGCAATTTTTACCTCGTTGCCCGGCACATAACCCGCCGCCTTGATTGCCTCCACAATCAAATCCAGCACTGCAAACGCGTCCGGCAAATCCGGCGCAAATCCGCCCTCGTCGCCAACGCCCGTCGAAAGTCCCCTACCGTGGCAGATTTTCTTTAGATTGTGGTAAATCTCCGCGCAGATGCGCAGCGCCTCGCGGAAATTTGCCGCCTTTACGGGCATAATCATAAACTCCTGAAAATCAACCGTGTTTGTGGCATGGCGTCCGCCATTTAGGATATTCATCATCGGCACCGGAAGACGGTCTGTCTTTACGCCGCCCAAATAGCGGTAAAGCGGCATTCCAAGCGCGTCCGCGGCAGCTCTTGCGCAAGCCATCGACACAGAGAGCGTCGCGTTTGCGCCGAGATTGTTCTTGTTGTCGGTTCCGTCCGTGTCCACCAAGATATGGTCAATCAGCTTTTGGTTGCACACGTCAACGCCAATCAGCTTGTCCTTGATTTTGGTGTTCACATTGTTGACCGCCTTTTCCACGCCAAGTCCCATATAGCGCATTTCGCCGTCACGAAGCTCCACCGCCTCAAACTTGCCCGTGCTTGCGCCGGAGGGCACGCTCGCCCTGCCCTCATAGCAGTCGTCCACCGTCACGACCGCCTCCACCGTCGGGTTTCCCCGCGAATCAAGCACTTCCCTTGCATGTACGTCCGTAATCTTCAAATACACATCTTTCATTTCACAATTCTCCTAATCTTTTAGATTTTCTGTAGATTTTCCGTTGGATTTCCCTTTGGACCTATTCCATATCAACAAATAGTATTGCCAAATAAAAGCAAAAAATTCAGGACAACCGTAAATTACCGTTGTCCTGAACTTCCTATTATAATCATGTCATGAAATTGAATAATGTGCGATGGCCTGTATTATTTGCGTACCAAAAGCGACTTTCCGGTCATCTCTGCCGGCTGCTGCATTCCCATCGTTTCGATTAAGGTCGGTACAATATCCGCAAGGCAGCCGCCCTCGCGCAGCGTATATTCCTTGCCATAATTTACAAGGATAAACGGCACCGGATTGGTCGTGTGCGCCGTGAACGGTGCGCCTGTCTCATAATCGACAAGCTGCTCCGCGTTTCCGTGGTCCGCGCAGATGAACATGGTTCCATCTACCGAAAGCAATGCGTCAACTGCCTTTCCAACGCACTCGTCAACCGCCTCAACCGCCTTGATAGCAGCCTCCTCAACACCCGTATGCCCTACCATGTCGGGATTTGCGAAGTTGATGATAATCACGTCATATTTGCCGGACTTGATTGCCTCGCAGAGCTTGTCGCATACCGTGTACGCGCTCATCTCCGGCTTTAAGTCGTAGGTCGCCACTTCCTTTGGCGAAGGCACAAGCACCCTGTCCTCGCCCTCGTTTGGCTCCTCCACGCCGCCGTTAAAGAAGAACGTAACATGCGCATATTTCTCTGTTTCCGCAATTCTTGCCTGCGTCATCTTGTTTGCGGCAAGCCACTCGCCGAAGGTATTCGTAACCGAAATCTTGTGGAATGCCACAATCTTGTTCGGAATGGTCGGATCGTAATCCGAGAAGCATACATATTTCAAATCAAGGCGTTTTCTGTCAAAGCCCTTGAAGTCGTCGTCACAGAATGCCCTTGTAATCTCCCTTGCGCGGTCGGGACGGAAATTGAAAAATACAATGGAATCCTTGTCCTGAATTAACCCGACAGGCGCACCGTTCTCCATTACAACTGTCGGCAGCACGAACTCATCCGTTTTGTCGTTGTCATACGACTGCTGAATGCCTGCCGGTCCCGAAGCTGCCTGCTCGCCCTTGCCAAGCGTCATTGCCTCATACGCCTTCTGCACGCGGTCATAATTGTTATCCCTGTCCATCGCATAATAGCGTCCCATTACAGACGCAATTTTACCAACGCCGATTTCCGCCATTTTTGCCTCTAACGCCTCGGCAAACTCCTTGCCGGACGCGGGCGGTGTGTCACGCCCGTCGAGGAAGCAGTGCACATAAACCTTGGAAAGGTTGTTCTTCTTTGCAAGCTCCAACAACCCGTAAAGGTGTGTATTGTGGCTGTGCACGCCGCCGTCCGATAACAGTCCGAATAAATGCAGCGCCGAATCGTTCTTCTTACAGTTTTCAACCGCCTCCAATAAAGCGGGATTTTCAAAGAACGTGCCGTCCTGAATTTCCTTTGTAATCCTTGTAAGCTCCTGATAGACAATCCTGCCTGCACCCATATTTAAGTGCCCGACCTCGGAATTGCCCATCTGTCCGTCGGGAAGTCCGACTGCCATTCCGCTCGCATTGCCCTTTACAAAAGGATATTCCTTCATCAGCCTGTCCATCACCGGCGTCCTGCCAAGCGCAACCGCATTGTGCTCTGTCTTTTCATTTAAGCCATAGCCGTCCAAAATCATTAAAACTGTCGTTTTTTTGCTCATATTGATAAAATCCTTTCTTTTCATTTTCTTATATAAAATATACACTTTTTTTCCCGTTTAAGCAATATGCAAAGCAAAATGCTTACCTATTTTTTTCCTGCACCCCGCTCCTTTAATATATCCAAAAACTCCGAAAATGCCTTCTCGTGCATTTTGGAAACCGCATACGGATTTCTGCCAAGCAAAGAACCAATCCGCTTATAGGTTTTCTTCGTCCTTGTATGCTCAATGCGTTCCATAATGGCAGCGCGCGTATTACCGTATTTTTCCTTCCCTGAGCCAAGCGCCGAATTGATTTTGCGAAGCCCTGCCTCCGACTTTTCCTTCAAACCGCTTCCGTAAAACGCATACGCCACCTCAAAGCCCTTCTGGATATGGCGAAGCTCCTCGTTTCCACTCTCTAAGCCGACCAAAAGCTCCTTTAGGTTGACCGCCTCACGGATGCTTTCCGCCATGTCAATGGAAAGATAGGCTGTCAGCAAAAACACAAGCACCTCAAGCAAATTCCGGTTCATGGCGAACACCAGTTTTTCTACAAAATTGTGCCCAAACAGCGTAAGCAGAACCGAAAAAAGCCCCCACGCCAAGGACGAGAGCGCACAGATATGACCGTTTAAGTTCAATGGCTTTTTGCTGTAATCCCAGTAACGCACATGGAAAAGCCGCTCCATTGCCACACCTGTAAAATATTCAAGGAGCGTCGCACTCGTCATTCCCACAAAAAATACCGATACCGCGTCCGTTCGAAACGGCAGTGTAAACACCAGCACCACAATCGCGCCCGAACCGTATATCGGCAAAAAAGGGCCATGTAAAAAGCCCCTGTTTACCCACTTCGCCTGACACACGGACACATAGCAGGTTTCCCATACCCAGCCCAGAAAGCAGTAAAAATAAAAGAAAAACAACCATGTTGAAAAGGTATATGTCATTCCTGCAAATCCTCCATGCATACCAAAAGCGTTCCGTCCCTCACTTCGACAAAGCTTTCACAATCCATAAACTCGTTGCTGATACCAATTGGAAAATCCGTCCGCACAAGCGCGTTGTCCAGTGTGTATTTCAAGCCCCGCTCCGTCACGCCTCGGGCGTCGGTTCCGAATGCGAATACGGAAAGCCGCCTGTTTTTCTGATACAGCGTTTTGGAAAAGCAGATACGGGCATTCTGAATAAGCTCCATTCGCTGTCCGCTTCCATATAAAATGCCGTACGCGCCGTTATTTAAGAGAAACCGCAGGCACTGGATATTTGCGAGCGTATGGTCAATACGCCCGCCCAGTGCGCCGTACAGTTCAAAATAATCACAGCCCGCCGCAAGCCCTTCCTTCACTGCCGCAAGCAAATCCGTGTCATCCTTTTCCACCGGAAGCTGTTTTATCCGCACCGCGCCATTTGACGCTAGCTGCGCAAGAAGCGACTGCTCCTTTAGGGAATCCATATCGCCGATTACGATGTCCGGCATAAGCCCTAGCTCCCGCAGAAAATCAAGTCCGCCGTCCGCAGCGATACACAGACTTTGCCCGCACTGTGCCACAAGCTCGTTTCTTGTCTTTCCAATCACCCTGTCCGCGTGGAATGTTCCCGCCGCAAAGATTATACACCGTTTCATGACGCTGCCACGCCCTTTTTTACCAGTTTAAAAATGCTTAAAGACATCGGTCTCCTTCTGCAATGCTGCCGCAATCTCCTGATTTTCGTCCATTCTGCTGCTGATGTTTTCCATATCCGTCACAAGCACCTGCGTGCTCTCCGCAGCACCCGTAACGCCGTTTGCACCCTCCTCGATGGCATTGGTAATCGTGCCGATGGAGCCTGCAATCTCGTCCATCGCATTCCTTAAATCATCGGTCTTTGCGGTGAACTCATTCATCACGGATTCAATATAGGTCGCATTGTCCCGGTACTGCACGCCGCTGTTGACAAAATTCTCAAACTCGGGAAGAATGGACGCATTGACATACTCTACAAGATTATTTGCATTTCCCGCAAGGTTATACACCGCGTTGGTAACCACACCGTTGATTTCCTGAATGCGGTTTGCCGTTCCACGGCTTGATGCCGCAAGCTGCCGGATTTCATCTGCGACAACCGCAAAGCCTTTCCCCGCCTCGCCTGCGCGCGCCGCCTCAATGGACGCGTTGAGCGCAAGAAGGTTGGTCTGGCTGGAAATGCTTAAAATATCGTTGGTCAGCCCGTTGACCTGCTCGACACTCTTGCTCTCCTCGATTGCCTTGTTTAAAACGGTTAAGATTTCCTGAACCTTTGCGCTTGTCCCCTCCTTGTTTGCCCGCGCATTTGCCTCCATCTCGTCGGCGTTGACCTTCATCTGCTTTGAATATTCGTTAATGCTGTTTGACTTATCGGCAATCATCTCAACCTCCGTGCGCACCGAAGCGGCATTTTGGTTGATGGCGTTGGCAGAGTTTCCGACCTCCTGCATGGTTGCGGAAAGCTCCTCTGTCACCGCCGACAAATCAGAAGCGCTGTCGTTGGAGGTTCTTACACTCTCCTGTACCTTGTTGACAACCTCCTCAAGATGTCTTGAGTTCTCAATAATCAGCCTCATGATATTTTGCAGCTTTTCCATAAAGGTATTGATACCATTTCCCAAATCGGCAATTTCGTCATTGGATAATATACTAATCCGCTTCGTCAAATCGCCCTCATTGCGGTCAATGTCCGCAATAATATCGTGGATTTCACGGTTGGCAATCTTAAGCTTTTTAATGACAAAGACAAAGACGCTGTACAGCGCGCCGCAGATGACAAGCACACAGACGACAATTCCTGCGATATTTTTCACAAGCGCCTTCTGATATTCCGCGCGCAGGGCAACACCTGCCGCGTCCGCGCTCTCTCTTGCAAGGTTTTCCATTTTGGTGACCTGCGTCTGAATGTCATTGCTATAGTCCTTAATCAGTCCGTTGGCAAGCGCAAATGCCGCCTCCTTTTTATTGTTTCCGCTGTATGCAAGAAGCGTCTCAATCTCGTACTTTAAGCCCGTATAGCTTTTTACAAGCTGGTTGTACGCCGCCTCGTCCATCTCCACCAGTCCGTCCTGATACTCCTCAAGATAAGCATCAAGCACCTTCTGCTGGCTGCGCACATCGTCCACCAAGCCAATCAGCGTATCAAGGTCTGTTGCGATGATGTGGGAGAGCGCAAGCTTATGTATTTCCTGTGTCTGCCGCTGAATGTCGCTAAGCTCAGACAGGTTTACCATGTGCTCCTCCGCGATTTCAACAGCCGTGTTGTTGACATTCTTTAAGTTCCTGATTGCCTCCGCATTCGAAAAAACTGCCACAATTCCTAGAATACATACCGGAATAAAGATAATAATCTGAATGCTGATTCGTTTTTTCTTTTCCATGTGCTTCCCCCTCTATTGTACTGCCGACGCTGCGATTCCGTTTGCAAGGTTGTCCATCAAATCCTGCAATGGTACGTTGTCCGGATTTCCCGCGGCGATAATATCCGCAAACTTTGTGCATGGATCCCAGTAGCTGTTTCCAACCCGCTGCAAAACGCCATACTGGGACTGATCAATCACCGCCGTGATTGCCGGTACTGCCGCCACCTCGTCGGACGCCGCCGCGTTTTTATTGGAAGGTCCCTGACTGCGCTCCTCAAACCGCAACGTCTGATTTTGCTCGTTTGTCAGCCAGTCCGCAAGCTTGTGTGCCCAGCCAAGATGTTTCGAATACGCGTTCACGCCCATCATCTTGTAGCCGGTAAACGACGCCATCTGAACCTGCTGCCCGTTTACGGTGTAGGTCGGAAGCTTGCACGCACCATAATCCGCGCCCCATGCCTTTTGTATCTCAACGGCATGCCATACGCCGCTAATGCCCACAATCACTTCGCCGGAGTTTACACCCGGTATAAATTCCGTATCAGGCTGCATTAAAAATGCCGGGCTTTGTGTGATATTTAACAATGCCTGCGCGATGTCCACGCCCTTGATACTGCCCTCGGTGCTGTTCCAGTTACAGTGGTTTGTCACGCCGTCATCGTTAATCCCGAAATCCAGTCCGGTGTTTCCGAAAAAGGAATACAGATACCAGCCGGAATCAAACTGCATTGATAATTTTTTATCATTCTCAGCCGCAACTTCAAGAATCCTGTCAAGCGTCTGTACGTCCTCCTGTGTAAAATAGTTCTTATCATAATAAAGGAAATAGCCGTTATCCGCCGAATACGGATATGCGTAGAGCACATCATTGTAAGACGCCGCGTATACCGCCTCCTCAAGGTTCGCATTCTTTACCTCGTCCTGATTGACCACCGGTGACAGCGCGCCTCCGGCAATCATGCTGTACAACTGGTCGTCCGGCATGGAAAAAACGTCCGCCGCGCTGTGAATGTCACCAAGCACGTTGTTGCGCGTATCCCCGTCCTCTCCGTGCACGAGATTAATTGTAAAGCTCGCCTGCCCCGCGTATTCCTGCTTGAAGCTGTCGATCATTTTCGTGAGGTTTTCAAAGTTTGCCTCTTCCGCCCAAATGGTCAGCTCCACGTTGCCCGACTCAAGCGTGTACGCGTCCGCGTCTTCCTTGGCGCCGTTTTCGTCCGTCTCCTGTGCCACAGGCTCGTCTCCGGACTGCTTTTGTGCTTTCCCTCCACACCCTGTAAGGGACATTGATAAGAGCGAAGCAGATAGTATCGTTACCAAAATTTTTCTCTTCACGGTAGTATTCCTTTCTGTATTTATTTTCTTTGTCAATCGTTTCCGCTTTCTGACAACTCGTAATTATATTTTATACTGTCTACGCATTTATTTCAATATAAATTTTTCGTCAGTTAATCATATTGTCTTTCGTCAACAATCACGGAATTTTTGTCCACAGTATGCGGTATGACTCCCATGCCTACAAGATACACCTTGGGCACTACCCCGATTGTCCTCCTGACCGCATTTACAAGCTTGGATTTAATCATCTCCTCCTTCTCCTTGAAAAGCGCTTTATCCGGCTCGTCGAGCTCCACCACCACATCAATCATGTCAAGCTTTGCCACCCTGTAAATGCGCATTAAGTAGCGCACATGGAGCATATTCAGACCGTCAAACATATTTTCAAGCTGAAACCGGAATACGCTTACGCCCCTTATGAAAATCGTGTCACTTGCCTTGCTGTCAAACGGGCCAATCCTTGCGTATGTCCTGCCGCACTGGCACGGCTCTCTGTTGACTGTCGTCACATCGCCCGTCCGGTAACGGATTAGCGGCGTGCCCTCCCTGTGCAGTGTCGTGAATACCAGCTCACCCTTTTTCCCGTCCTTTGCTGCAGTATCCGTATCCTTTTCCAAAATTTCAGTCACAAAGAAATCCTCCTGTACATGCAACCCGTTATGATAGATACAGTCGCATGCAACGCCAAGTCCTCCCAGCTCACTTAAACCATATATGTCATACGTACTGATACCCAGCCTGCGCTCAATATCCCTACGCATCTTCAAAGACCACGACTCGGTTTCGCAAATCGCGGTTTTCAGCTTCAAATTCTCTATTTCGTGCAGTTCCTCAATCACCTGTCCGATATGCAGTAAGTACGAAGGTGTACATAAAATCCCCGTAACATTCAGCTCCTTCATCATATCAATCAGACTCCTTGTATTGCACATCATCATGGGAACGACTGCCGCCCCTACCCTTTCCGCTCCGCCATATGCCTCCAGTAATCCGGTGAAAAGCCCGTAATGAAACATAATCTGTATCGTGTCATTCCTTCCAAGTTCTGCCATCGAAATACATCTTGCCACACATTCCGCCCAAGCCCCTATATCGCTTCTTGTGCACCCGACCGTAATCTGCGTACCTGTTGTTCCATTGGAGTTATGGTATCGGATAATCTCACTTTGTGCCACCGCCATAATGTCAAACGGATTGTTTTGTATTAAATCCTCCTTCGTCGTAAAGGGAAGCTTGTCCAAATCCTCTATCCTGCGTATGTCTCCCGGTTCAATTCCTTTCTGCTGCATTTTCTTTCTATAATACGCAACGCTGTGGTAAACCTTCTTTACCATTCCGACAAGACGTTTTTCCTGCAAAGTCATAAGTTCATCGCGGCTCATGCACTCTCTTGCCTCATTCCATATCATATTTGCAACCACCTACTCCTTTCCATTAATAAAAATACATTATTTTTGTAAATTATGCAAGTACACGCAACAATTTTCCTGCATTTTTTTGTATATTATGCACGGAGATTTCCGTAAAAGCCGCTATTACGGGCAAATCTCCTTTCCGTATCCATGTGTGGTTAAGTAGTAAAAAAAGAAACCTGCCCGTTTACCGAAGCCGGTTTCTTTTTTAGGAATTATTTTTAGGATTATTTAGGAGCTGGTTGAATGTGGGTTTTACTGTTTTTTCTTACCCACATTCATTATATCGGCACCAATCTCCCAACACTTTAGTAAATTGTTTGAATTTTCTGAAAATATTTTAAAATTTTTCGATATCAATTGTCAATTCGACAAATTCCCCGTTTATTACCTGCCATCTGTAATACGCGCCCTTTGGTGTCCCGTATTCCTCCATAATCGCCATAATCGTCCCCCCATGCACCACAAGCGCCGCCGTCTGCACCTGCCTTTGCCTAAGATATGTGATACACTCCCGAAACGCCCCTAAAATGCGCCGCGTAAACATCTGCTTTGACTCCCCGTTTGGAAACGCGCCCTCTCCGTTTTGCCCTAACCAGCGCAGATATGCCGGACAGTCCTTAAGCTCCTCATACGTCTTTCCCTCAAAGTCCCCAAAGTCCATCTCCTTTAATCCATCGCACACAACGGTTTCCTGATTTGGATAAATGCATTCTGCCGTCATTTTGCAGCGCTTCATCGGGCTTGCAAACACCAAATCCACATGGGGATACTCCCTGCTTAAAAGCTGTGCCTTCCCCTCGTCGCAAAGCGGCTCGTCCGTCCCCGCGCCGATATACGCCCTTCGCTGATTTCCCTGTGTAAGACCGTGCCGGATTAGATACAGCCTCATAGCTCAATTCCCGCCCTTGCCGTTATCCCCTTTTCAAAAGGGTGACGCTCGTTTCTCATTTCCGTGATATAATCCGCCTTGTCCAATAGCTCTTTTTCAGGGTTTCTTCCGGTAAACACCAGTTCGGTTGTACCCTTGCATAGCTGCACCAAGTCAAGCACTGCCGTCTTGTCCACTATTATTCTTTAGATTATCTACATCCCAAATCACCGTTTTTACCCAGATTAGTT
>CANOMQ010000021.1 GCA_947567595.1 uncultured Lachnospiraceae bacterium
AGATCTTTGACCTGTTCTTTTATTACCTATCATACCCAAAGTTCAGAAAGAACCCAAGAACAAGGGAGAGCCGAAAAAAATATTTGCAGAATACATGATATATCGTTCATTTCCAATGAATGAAATGCATGGTAAAGGGAAGTATTTCCGCTAGAGCTTGAGATACTTCCTTTTTTGTTACAAGAAAAAATAGAACAAAAGTTCTAAAATCTCTGTACAAATGTAAAACCATATGATATAATCAATATTACTTTTGAATGAAATTGTCCATAATCATTTCATAATAAATATAAAAAAATAAAATCAAAGATTAATCAGAACCCAGACAGACAATACACAATTTGAGAGGTTTTTATTATGGATCATTTTGAATTAGTATCCCCATACGCCCCCACCGGCGACCAGCCGCAGGCGATCGAGGCGCTTGTAAAGGGCTTTCAGGACGGGAACCAGTTTCAGACACTGCTCGGCGTTACCGGCTCCGGCAAGACGTTTACAATGGCAAACATCATAGCGGCGCTCAATAAACCGACGCTTGTCATTGCGCATAACAAAACGCTCGCCGGACAGCTTTACGGCGAGTTCAAGGAGTTTTTCCCCAATAATGCCGTGGAATATTTTGTCTCCTATTACGACTATTATCAGCCGGAGGCATATATCCCGTCGTCCGATACGTATATCGCAAAGGACTCGTCCGTAAATGACGAGATCGACAAGCTGCGCCTCTCCGCCACGGCGTCCCTTACGGAGCGCAGGGACGTCGTCGTGGTCGCGTCGGTGTCGTGCATTTACGGCTTGGGCAGCCCGGACGAGTATCAGGGAATGATGCTTTCGCTGCGGCCGGGAATGACGAAGGACAGGGACGAGGTGATTCACGCCCTAATCGAAATGCAGTATGACAGGAACGACATTGACCTTGAGCGGGGGCGGTTCCGGGTGCACGGCGATGTGGTGGACATCAATCCGGCGCAGGGCGGCGAGAGCCTGATTCGTGTGGAATATTTTGGCGATGAGATTGACCGCATTTGCGAGATTGATCCGGTGACGAGCAAGGTGACGGCGACATTGGAGCATGTCACGATTTTTCCGGCGTCGCATTACGTGGTGGCACCCGAGAAGATTAAAATTGCGTGTGAAAAAATCGAGGAAGAGATGAAAGAGCGCGTGCGGTATTTCCGAAGTGAGGACAAGCTGCTTGAGGCGCAACGGATTTCGGAGCGCACGAACTTTGATGTGGAAATGCTGCGGGAGACGGGATTTTGCTCGGGAATTGAGAATTATTCAAGGCATTTGAGCGGGACAAGGGAGGGGGAACCGCCGTACTGTCTGATGGACTTTTTTACGGAAGACTTCCTTATTATAATTGATGAGTCTCATATGACCATTCCGCAAATCCGTGGAATGTATGCGGGCGACCGTTCGAGAAAGAATACGCTCGTGGAGTTTGGGTTCCGGCTTCCGTCCGCGCTGGACAACAGACCGCTTCAATTCGAGGAATTTGAACAGAAAATTGACCAAATGCTTTTCGTGTCGGCGACGCCCAATGTCTATGAGAGCGAGCATGAGCTTTTGCGGGCGGAGCAGATTATCCGTCCCACAGGGCTTTTGGATCCGGAAATTATCGTGTGTCCGGTGGAGGGACAGATTGACGATTTGATTTCGAGAATAAATGCGGAGACACAAAAGCATAATAAGGTGCTGGTGACGACACTTACAAAGCGCATGGCGGAGGATTTGACCAAATATATGAGCGAAGTGGGCATTCGGGTCAAGTATCTGCATTCCGATATTGACACGCTGGAGCGCGCCGAGATTATCCGCGATATGCGTCTTGACGTGTTTGACGTGCTTGTCGGGATTAACCTGTTGCGTGAGGGCTTGGACATTCCCGAGATTTCGCTTGTGGCGATACTCGACGCGGATAAGGAAGGCTTTCTGCGCTCTGCGACCTCACTCATTCAGACGGTAGGACGTGCCGCGCGAAACGCGGAGGGGCATGTCGTGATGTATGCCGACGTGATTACGGATTCCATGCGGGTGACGCTTGACGAGACAGCGAGGAGGCGTGCAATTCAGCAAAAGTACAATGAGGAGCACGGCATTACGCCGCAGACAATCAAGAAGGCGGTGCGCGACCTGATTAGCATTTCCAAGGCAGTGGCAAAGGAAGAACAGGCATTCGCAAAGGATCCGGAGTCAATGGACGAGAAGGAGCTCAAAAAGCTGATTGCAACGGTGGAGAAGAATATGCGCAAGGCGGCTGCCGATTTGAATTTCGAGGCGGCGATGGAGCTGCGTGACAAGATGATGGACTTGAAGAAAATGCTCAACGATTTAACGGAGGGATTATAAAGATGAACGGACAACAGTTGAAAATGCTTCCCAAAGGGGAACTGATTCGCATTCGGGGGGCGAACGAGCATAATCTGAAAAATATCAATTTGGATATACCAAGAAACAAGTTTGTGGTGCTGACGGGACTTTCGGGCTCGGGAAAATCGTCGCTTGCCTTTGACACGATTTACGCGGAGGGACAGCGCAGGTACATGGAATCGCTCTCCTCTTATGCGCGTCAGTTTTTGGGGCAGATGGAAAAGCCGAATGTGGAGAGCATTGAAGGGCTTTCCCCCGCGATTTCGATTGACCAAAAGTCTACCAACAGAAACCCGCGCTCAACGGTCGGGACGGTTACGGAAATTTACGATTATTTCCGTCTTTTGTATGCGCGAATCGGCATTCCGCACTGCCCAAACTGCGGGCGGGAGATTAAACGTCAGACGATTGACCAGATGACAGACCAGATTATGGAGCTTTCAGAGGGCACGAAAATCCAACTGATGGCACCTGTTGTGCGCGGGCGAAAGGGTGAGCATGCGAAGGTGCTTGACCGCGCGCGAAAGAGCGGCTATGTCAGGGTGCGCATTGACGGCAACATGTATGACTTGTCGGAGGAAATTAAGCTCGAAAAAAACATCAAGCACACGATTGAGATTGTCGTGGACAGGCTTGTGGTGAAGGCGGGCATGGAGCGCAGGCTTACGGATTCGATTGAGAACGCCATGGCGCTTTCGGACGGGCTTTTGCTGGTTGATGTCATCGGCGGTGAGACGCTTAATTTTTCGGACAGCTTTTCATGCCCGGACTGCAATATCAGTATCGACGAGGTGGAGCCGCGCAGCTTTTCGTTTAACAATCCGTTTGGCGCGTGTCCCGAGTGCTTCGGGCTTGGCTATAAAATGGAATTTGACATGGATTTGATGGTGCCGGACAGGAGCCTTAGCATTAATCAGGGCGCGATTACGGTGATGGGCTGGCAGTCCTGCGCGGATAAGAACAGCTTTACCAACGCGATTTTGCAGGCTTTGAGCGAGGAATACGGCTTTTCGCTGGATACGCCGTTTGAGGAGCTTTCCGATGAAGTGCAGGATATTTTGGTAAACGGTACGCGCGGAAAAGAGGTCATTGTCTACTATAAGGGACAGCGCGGCGAGGGCAGGTATCCGGTTGCGTTTGAGGGGCTTATCAGAAATGTGGAGCGCAGGTACCGGGAAACCTCGTCGGAGACAATGAAAAACGAGTACGAGACGTTTATGCGGATTACGCCCTGTAAGGAGTGCGGCGGAAAGCGTCTGAAAAAAAGCTCGCTTGCGGTTACGGTCTGCGATAAAAATATATATGAAATTACGTCAATGTCGATAAAGAGCCTCTATGACTTTTTAGGCACGATGGAGCTGACAAAGCAGCAGCAGCTTATCGGAAAGCGGATTTTAAAGGAAATCAAGGCGCGGGTGGGCTTTCTTGCGAGTGTGGGCTTGGAGTACCTGAATTTGGCAAGGAGCACGGCGTCGCTTTCGGGCGGCGAGGCGCAGCGTATCCGGCTTGCAACGCAGATTGGCTCGGGACTGGTGGGCGTTTGTTATATTCTTGACGAGCCAAGTATCGGTCTGCACCAGCGCGACAACGACAAGCTGATTGCGGCGCTGAAAAATTTGCAGGAGCTTGGCAACACGCTGCTTGTCGTGGAGCATGATGAGGATACGATGTTTGCGGCAGACCACGTCATCGATATTGGCCCGGGCGCGGGCGAGCACGGCGGCGAGGTCGTGGCGGAGGGAACGGCGCAGGAGATTATGCAGGTTGAGGAGTCCATTACGGGACAGTACCTGAGCGGAAAGCTGCAAATTCCGGTGCCTGCCGCAAGGAGAAAGCCGACGGGCTGGCTGACGGTCAAGGGCGCGGCGGAAAACAATCTGAAAAATATTGACGTGAAATTCCCGCTTGGTGTGTTTACGTGTGTGACGGGGGTATCCGGCTCGGGGAAATCCTCGCTTGTCAATGAAATTTTGTATAAATACCTTGCAAAGAAATTAAACCGCGCGCGCACGGTCTGTGGGGCGTTTAAAAAGATAGAGGGCATAGAGCAGCTTGACAAGGTGATTAATATCGACCAGTCGCCAATCGGCAGGACACCGCGCTCCAATCCGGCGACGTACACGGGTGTGTTTGACCAAATCCGTGATTTGTTTGCGTCAACGGTGGATGCGAAGGCGCGGGGCTATGCGAAGGGGCGTTTTAGCTTTAACGTAAAAGGCGGGCGCTGCGAGGCGTGCGGAGGTGACGGTATTATCAAGATTGAAATGCATTTTCTTCCTGACGTGTATGTGCCCTGTGAGGTCTGTCAGGGGAAACGCTACAACCGTGAGACGCTTGAGGTCAAATATAAGGGAAAGAATATTTATGACGTGCTGGATATGACCGTGGAGGAGGCGCTGACATTTTTTGAACCGGTTCCTTCTATTAAAAGAAAGATTGAGACGCTCTATGACGTGGGGCTTTCCTATATCCGGCTCGGGCAGCCGTCAACGACGCTTTCGGGCGGCGAGGCGCAGCGCATTAAGCTTGCGACGGAGCTTAGCCGCAGGAGCACGGGCAGGACGATTTATATTTTGGACGAGCCGACGACGGGACTGCATTTTGCCGATGTGCACAAGCTTGTGGAAATTTTGCAGCGGATTACAGAGGGCGGAAACACGGTTGTCGTGATTGAGCATAACCTTGACGTGATTAAGACTGCGGATTATATTATTGACATTGGCCCGGAGGGCGGCGACGGCGGCGGAACGGTGATTGCAGAGGGGACGCCAGAGAAGATTGCCGCGGATAAAAACTCTTACACGGGGATTTATGTAAAGAAGATGCTGGCACGGGCAAGGGCTGGAAAATAGCATGTTTTGGCTGAATTTTTGGTATCGACTGCACAAAATGACGAATATTCTGTAAATTTAATACTTTACAAAGCAATTGATAGAGTATATAATGAATTTACATAATATTTATAAATAATGCTAAAGTATTATGAAAATACAACCGATATATAGATTGTAATAAAATAGATGGTGTTTTTTATAAAAAAAGCGTTAAACCCCTTTGAAAATTGGATAAATTAGGTTATAATGGCTTAGTTAGCAATTCATCATGGATAATGGCTATACTATATTACTGACTAAGATGATTAGATTATCCTTATATCATGAAGGATTAATTTTGAATAAAGTACCTGAATTTATCAAGTTTGATTTAGAAAGAAAGGGGCAGCAGCCATGCAATACACAGATATTGGAATTGACTTAGGAACCGCTAGTATATTAGTTTACATCAGAGGAAAGGGCGTTGTTTTAAAGGAGCCGTCCGTTGTAGCCTTTGACCGTGACACGGATAAAATAAAAGCCATCGGAGAAGACGCGCGTCTTATGCTGGGAAGAACGCCCGGCAATATTGTAGCCGTAAGACCTTTGAGACAGGGAGTGATTTCTGATTATAAGGTAACGGAGCAGATGATGAAGCATTTTATCCAGAAGGCGCTTGGCAGAAAGACCTTCCGCAAGCCGATTATTGCGGTGTGCGTACCAAGCGGTGTTACGGAGGTAGAGAAAAAAGCGGTTGAGGACGCGACCTATCAGGCAGGCGCAAGGGACGTAAAGATTATCGAGGAGCCGATTGCGGCGGCAATCGGGGCAGGAATTGATATTTCCAAGCCTTGCGGAAACATGATTGTCGATATTGGCGGCGGTACCTCGGACATTGCGGTCATTTCCTTGGGCGGCACGGTAGTCAGTGCGTCGATTAAGATTGCGGGCGATGATTTTGACGAAGCAATTGTGCGCTATATGAGAAAAAAACACAATCTGTTAATCGGTGAACGAACAGCAGAAGATATTAAAATTAAAATCGGATCAGCATTTAAGAGGGCAGAAGTAGATTACATGGACGTCAGGGGACGAAATCTTGTGACGGGACTTCCCAAGACAATCCGCGTTTCTTCCGAGGAGACGGAGGAGGCGCTTCGTGAGACCACGGCGCAGATTATTGATACCATTCACAGCGTTTTGGAAAAGACGCCGCCTGAGCTTGCGGCGGATATTGCAGACCGCGGGATTGTGCTTACAGGAGGCGGAAGCCTGCTTCGGGGCTTGGAGGATTTAATCGAGTCGCGCACGGGTATCAATACGATGACTGCGGAGGATCCCATGACGGCAGTTGCAATCGGTACTGGCAAGTATGTGGAGTTTTTGGCGGGCGCCAGAGACGAGATTTAATCCTGCGAAATGAGGTACACACTCTAAGCTGACACGATTTGGGAATTTAGGAGGAGAGTATGCTTAGAGGTTTGTACACAGCCTATACGGGAATGCTGAATGAACAGTATCGAATGGATATTATGTCAAATAACCTTGCAAACGCGGACACGACGGGATTTAAGAAGGAAGGCTCGACAAGTCAGGCGTACGACGAGGTGATGGCGGTTAAGATTAAGGATTTATCGGAAAATCCGAATGTACCACAGCGACTGGGGAATATGAGCCTTGGTGTGAAAATCGGTGAGACGTTCACGGATTTCTCACAGGGGTCACTCCGGATTACAGAGAACCCCTATGACTTGGCGATTGGCGGAGAAGGATTTTTCAATATTGAGTTTACGAGTAAGACGGGGGAAACCTCGACGAAATATACAAGAGATGGTGGATTTACGCTCACAAAGGACGGCTGGCTTGTGACAAAGGACGGCGATTATGTTCTTGGTGAGAATGGAAGGATACAGGTTTCCACCACAGCGGCTGAGACCGTGATTGACCGCATGGGCAATATTTATCAGGACGGGAATCTTGTCGCAAGCATCAAATTAACGGAATTTGAGGATACCAATTATCTGACTCATTATGGTGAGACGATGTGGGACGCAAAGGAAGGCGCGGTGTCACATGACGCGGAGGACGCCAGCATCTATCAGGGGTATTTGGAAATGTCAAATGCAAATGTCGTGAAGGAAATGGTCAACATGATTACGATTTCAAGGCAGTATGAGGCAAACCAGAAGATGATTACGACCTTTGACGATACATTAGATCGGTCAATTCAGCTCATTAAATTATAATTATGGGAGGGTAAGATAATATGGTAAGATCATTATGGACAGGTGCAACCGGAATGATTGCACAGCAGTTAAACGTGGATAACATTTCCAATAACCTTGCAAATGTCAATACGACAGGCTACAAGTCAGAGGTTATGGAGTTTAAATCATTATTATATCAGACGATTCAGACAAGAAGCACTACGGCGAATATGGAGCATAAGCCCATTGGCGCGGAGGTAGGGCTTGGTGTCAGAAATTCGGCGATTACATCAATCTTTACACAGGGCAGCCTTTTGGAGACGCCCGGCGAGGCAAATTTTGCCATTGCCGGTAAGGGCTTCTTTGCGGTACAGGGAGCGGACGGCGAGTCTGTTTACTATACAAGAAACGGTAATATGGAGTTTGCAATCGGTTCGGAGGGACTCATTCTTACGACCTCTGATGGTCTTCCGGTGCTTGATGTCGAGGGCGAGCCGATTGTGATTGAGGACGAGGACGTTGTGGTCAGCAAAATCACGGTTACAAAGGACGGTACACTGATGTATCCCGATGATGATAACGTTCCGCAGAGCATGGATATGCAGATTGGTTTATGGCAGTTCAACAATCCGGGCGGACTGCACAAGGAGGGTGACAGCCTGTTTTCTGAAACAGACGCGAGCGGTGAGGCGCTGAATGAGAATGAAGAGGAAGATTTGCCAAAGAGCAAAATCATACAGGGCTACCTTGAGGGCTCCAATGTGCAGATTGCAGACGAGATGGTAAACTTAATCGTGGCACAGAGGGCATATGAGATGAACTCAAAGGTTATTACAACCTCGGACGAGATGCTGCAGCAGGCAAACCAGTTGAAGCGTTAATGACAATACGCTTGTAATCTAGGCTTTTTGTAGGAATGGAGGAATTTGGATATGGATATTGGCGGAGTAGGTTCCGTATATGCGGACTATATGGCATCGCAGGTGTCTTCGGGAAAGGCGGACGCACTTGAGAATAAGCTGACAAACAAGGCGGCTACGGCAACGGAAGAAGAGCTGATGGACGCGTGCAAGGAATTTGAATCTTATTTCATGGAGCAGGTATTCAATTCCATGATAGAGACGACAAAGGTATTTTCCGATGACGACGAGAACGGATATGCATCAAAGATGGTGGATTATTTTAAGGATTATGCTGTTCAGGAATTGTGCGATCAGGTGACGAGCGGTAACGGTATCGGGATTGCCAATACGCTTTATGAACAGATGAAACGCAATTATGGTATTGGAGCGAATATGATTGCTGCGGAAGATGTGTAGACAAAAATGTGCATAATCAATACAGCCGAACCCGAAAACGGGCTCGGCTTTTGTGCGTACGATGCAAAGGAAGCAAACGATATCGCAGGACAGGAGGAACACGCATGGAAACACTCAAGGGCTTCGTGGAGCACATTATCTATAAAAACCCGCAAAACGGTTATGGTGTCATCAATCTGACGGCAGGGGACATGGAGATTACCTGCACGGGGATTTTTACGAACCTTGACGAGGGGGAGTGCATTGAAGCCGAGGGTGCCTTTGTGGAGCATGCGGTTTACGGCAGGCAGTTTAAGACGGAGGCATTTCGCGTCGTGCCGCCCGAGGACGCGGTGGCGGTGGAGCGTTATCTTGGCTCGGGTGCGATAAAGGGCGTTGGTGCGGCGCTTGCGGCGCGGATTGTGCGGCGTTTTGGGGACGATACGTTTCGGATTATTGAGGAAGAGCCGCACAGGCTTGCGGAAATCAAGGGAATCAGCGAAAAGAAGGCAAGGGAAATCGCGGAGCAGGTCGAGGAAAAGCGGGACATGCGCGAGGCGATGATTTTTCTCCAGAAATACGGCATTACGAATGCACTTGCCATCAAAATATACAAGCAGTATGGAATGGGACTGTATAAGGTGATGCAGGAAAATCCCTATAAGCTTGCGGAAGATGTGTCGGGAATCGGGTTTCGCATTGCGGATGAGATTGCCGCAAAAATCGGGATTCATACGGACTCGGATTACCGTATCCGCAGCGGTATGCTCTACACGCTTATGCAGGCAGACGCGGAGGGGCATGTGTATCTGCCAAAGGAGCTTTTGATGGAAAAGGCGGCGCAGATACTCGGACTGACGCAGGAGCAGATTGCACCGCAGCTTGACAACCTTGCGATTGACAGGAAGGTTGTCATTAAGGAAAAGGACAATACGCTCTGCATTTACAGTAACAGCGCATACTATGCGGAGTTAAACTGTGCGCGTATGCTGTTTGAGCTGCAAAGGGCATTCGGTGACGCGGACCGGCTGACCAAAACAGAGCGTGAGCGGCTTTCCAGCCGGCTAAAGAAGTTAGAGGAGACAAACCACATGGAGCTTGACGAGCTGCAAAGAAAGGCAGTCGTCAATGCAGTGGAGAATGGTATCTTTATTTTGTCAGGCGGTCCCGGTACGGGAAAGACGACGACCATTAATATGATTATCCGTTATTTTGAGAATGAGGGGCTTGACATTTTTTTGGCGGCACCCACGGGACGCGCGGCGAAGCGCATGACGGAGGCGACCGGATTTGAGGCAAAGACCATACACCGTCTTTTGGAGCTAAACGGCGCGGTATCGGACGATGCCATGTCGAACATTGACAGGGGCGCTGCGGCGGTGCATTTTGAGAAGAATGAGCTGAACCCACTAGAGGCGGACGTTGTGATTATTGATGAGATGTCGATGGTGGATATTCATTTGTTCCAGTCGCTTCTAAAGGCGATTGCGCCGGGAACAAGGCTGATTATGGTAGGAGACCGGAACCAGCTTCCGTCCGTGGGCGCGGGGCAGGTGCTAAAGGACTTGATGGAAAGCGGAAGGATTGCGTCGGTCGTATTGTCGAAAATTTTCCGTCAGGCGGGGGAGAGCGACATTGTCGTAAACGCCCACCGGATTAACGAGGGGAAGGAAATCCCGCTGGATAACAAGAGCATGGACTTTTTCTTTTTGGAGCGCGACAATGTCAACGTGATTTACAAGCACATGATTTTGCTGATTACGCAGAAGCTTCCAAAATATGTGAAATCGGGCATGTATGACATACAGGTGCTTACGCCGATGCGAAAAGGGGCTTTGGGCGTGGAGACCTTAAATGGAATTTTGCAGCAGTATTTAAATCCGCCCGCTCCCGAAAAGCTGGAAATCCTTCACGGGGACAGGGTATTTCGGCTTGGCGATAAGGTGATGCAGGTGAAGAACAATTACCAGCTTGAGTGGGAGATTGTGAGCAAGTATGGGATTGCGATTGACAGCGGACAGGGTGTGTTTAACGGGGACGTGGGGATTATAAAAGAAATCAATGAGACGGCAAAGACAGTGACCGTGGAGTATGATGATTTGCGTCAGGTGACTTATCCGGTGAGCGGGCTTGACGAGCTGGAGCTTGCCTATGCAATTACAATCCATAAATCGCAGGGAAGTGAGTATCCTGCCGTGATTATGCCGCTGCTTACGGGACCCAAAATGCTGCTGAACCGCAATCTTTTGTATACGGGTGTGACAAGGGCAAAAAGCTGTGTGACAATCCTTGGGAGCCGTGAGACGGTAAAGCAGATGATTGCAAATGAGAATGAACAGAAACGATATACGGGATTAAAGGACAGAATATGCGAGATGTTTTTATTGGACGAGGATTGAGGAATCTTGTGGATTTGCTGTTTCCGCTGCGCTGTGCGGTCTGTGACGACATTGTGCCGGCGGGCGAGGGGCGTGTGTGTAGGGAATGTCGTAGAAAAATACGCTACATTTGCGAGCCGCGGTGCATGAAATGCGGAAGACAGCTTATGGACGGGGCGAAGGCTTTTTGCGCTGCGTGTGAGCGGACGCCGCATGTATTTGACAAAGGCATTGCGTTGTATGATTATCAGAGCATGAAAAAGAGTATTTACCGCTTTAAATATAAGAAGCGCTGCGAATACGCGGCATTTTACGCGCAGGATTTGTACGACCATTTAAAGTCCGAAATTTCCGCGATGAATGCAGACGCGATTATCCCGATACCGCTGCACAAATCAAGGCAAAAAAGCCGCGGTTATAATCAGGCACAGCTTCTTGCGGAGCAGTTATCCAAGCTTACGGGGGTTCCTCTGGAAAAAAATTTAGTCAGAAGAATTCGCAAAACAGTGCCTCAGAAGCAATTAGATGCACATGGAAGGCAAAATAATTTGAAAAAGGCTTTCAATATTAAGCCAAATGTTGTAAAATTAAATAAAACTATCCTTATTGATGATATCTACACGACGGGTAGTACGATTGACGCCGTGGCGCGGGAATTAAAACGCCGTGGCGTGGGTACTGTTTATTTTATCACCCTGTGTATCGGAGAGGGCTTTTGAAATTGATGTAAAATGGAGGGAACCAGAATGAACGTAAGAAATTGTAGAAAATGCGGAAAACTTTTTAACCACCTTTCGGGAATGCCGATTTGCCCGGCGTGTAGGGACGCGCTTGAGAAGTCTTTTCAGCAGGTAAAGAAATATATCAGGGAAAACCGTATGGCTGATATTATGGAGGTTGCGGAGGCATGCGAGGTTGAGGTCAGCCAGATTAAGCAGTGGATTCGGGAGGACCGTCTCGAGTTTACGGAGGACTCGGCTGTCAAGCTGCCTTGCGAAAACTGCGGGGAAATGATCCGGTCAGGGAAATACTGCGAGAAGTGCAAGCGTGAGATGACAAACAATCTTTCGAGCGCGATTACAAAGCCAAAGAAGGCGGTTGAACCGCCGAAAAAGACGCAGCCTAGCGGAAATAAGATGCGCTTCCTTGACAGGGAACTGTAAAATTCAGGGAATAATGTTATGTTAAACGAGGAAAGAATAAAATTGATGACCAAAATGGCATGCTATGAGCAAAACGAAGGAAGAAA
Source organism: uncultured Lachnospiraceae bacterium (assembly GCA_947567595.1). Taxonomy (GTDB): domain Bacteria; phylum Bacillota; class Clostridia; order Lachnospirales; family Lachnospiraceae; genus COE1. Next base: position 12,319 of record CANOMQ010000021.1, read on the forward strand.
GAATGTTTCTGTCGGCAGCTATTTCCGAGGGGATTATATTGCGTTGCAGGTAATCTGCTCTCTGATTAACGCGACTGTTGCATTCTGCATTCTCTTTGGCTTGTTCATTATGTACGATTTTGAGGTCTTTATGACGGATCTTTACAAGATGGATCTGTTTGCGTTCGGAAAGTCGGTTATTATTGACTATCTGATTTTTGTGGCTGTTTACGGCATTATTTCGTATGGCGTGTATACGTACCGCTATGCACGGGCGCGCAAAAGCCTGAAAATATATTATAATAACCTGAAAAAACTTGCATATCTTTATGACAGGGAAGGCAAACGTTGATTTTGGGAGCTAAGAGAGGACTATTATGACCAGCCTGTTGGTTTTTAGAGAACAGTTGAAGAAATTTTACAGTAAATATGAGCTGTATATCACGCCTGCAGCCAAATTTCTGCTGGCGCTTGTGACACTGCTTGTGATAAACAGCTCAATCGGCTATATGAGCGAGCTGAAAAGCTTCGCGGTGGTGATGGTACTGTCGATGATGTGCTCATTTCTGCCGACAAACTTTATTATTATGGTTGCGGCGCTTGTGACGCTTGGGCATCTTTATCAGTTTTCGATGGAATGCGCGGTCGTTGCGCTTGCGGTGTTTTTGCTTTTGTTCATATTGTATTTCCGCTTTTCACCAAAGGATACACTGGTGGTTATTTTGATGCCAATCTGTTTTGTGTTTAAAATACCATATGTTATCCCGTTGGCGGTCGGACTTGTGGGAACGCCCTTTTCGGTGGTGTCCGTGGCAAGCGGCGTGGTGGTGTACTGGATGCTGCACTACATGAACGTCAGTGCGTCCGTGCTCAGCACGTTCGAGGAGGACGGCGCGCTTGAAAAATTCCGCTATGTGATAGACGGACTTTTGGGAAATAAGGCAATGTTTGTAACAATTGTGGCATTTGTGGCAACACTGATGGTAGTGTATTTTATCAGAAGGCTGAGTGTTGACTACGCATGGACAATTGCGATTATTGTTGGTGCACTTTTGGATATTCTGATTTTGCTGTTTGGCGATTTGATGTATAATACCAATCTGTCCATTATCGGACTGATTTTTGGCAATCTGATTGCGGCGGCAGCGGCAAAGGTGCTTGAATTTTTTGTATTTAATGTGGATTACTCGAGGACGGAACGCGTACAGTTTGAGGACGATGAATATTATTATTATGTAAAGGCAGTTCCGAAGAACACGGTGGCTGCGCCGCAAAAACGTGTCAAGACAATCAGGGTGCCGGAGAAGGCGGTCAGAGCGTCAGGACAGCATTCCGGACAGCCAAAGAGGGATTAAAGCATGAACATAATTTCGGATCGTTTAAGTTCATATTTTACATCATTATCTTTGCAGAGCTTAAGTATAAGATGGGAGGATATAGTGGAGATTATCATTATATCCTTTTTACTGTATCATATCATGGCATGGGTAAAGCATACAAAGGTATGGGTGTTGATGAAGGGTATCATCATGATACTCGTGTTTATCCTGTTCGCCATTTTGTTTGAGATGAACACGATTATATGGATTGTGGAGAATGTCCTAAGCATTGCGGTGATTGCGGTGATTGTCATTTTGCAGCCGGAGCTAAGGCGTGCTTTGGAGGAGCTTGGCAGGAAGAGCTTTATTTCGGGCGTCATGCCGTTTGAAAAGGCGCCGGAGGAGCGCTTCTCGGATAAGACGGTAAACGACCTTGTCAAGGCAAGCTTTGAGATGGGCAAGGTCAAGACGGGCGCGCTGATGGTGATTGAACAGAATGTGCTTTTGACGGAGTATGAGCGGACGGGAATCGAGGTTGACGCGATTATTTCGAGTCAGCTTATTATCAATATTTTTGAGCATAACACGCCGCTTCACGACGGGGCGGTGATTATCCGCGGGAACCGGATTGTGTCGGCGACCTGCTATCTGCCGCTTTCGGATAATATGGAAATCAGCAAGGAGCTTGGCACAAGGCACCGTGCGGGCGTGGGTATTTCGGAGGCGACGGACGCGCTCACGATTATCGTTTCGGAGGAGACCGGAAACGTGAGTGTGACGTACGAGGGACAGCTTTACCGGAATTTGGACGCGAACGGGCTTAAGGAGAAGCTTCATATGATACAGAATAAGGACACGGAGGAAAAGAAACGCAGGCTATGGAAAGGCAGGGCTAAGGATGAAAAGTAAAATTCGCAAACTCACCGCTCTGATTACAAACAACATAGGACTGAAAATTTTAGCGGTTATCGTTGCCTTGGGGCTGTGGTTCGTGGTAAACAATATCAATGATCCGCTTGAGAAAATGCGGTTTACCAACATTCCGGTCGAAATTCTCAACGAGGATCAGATTACAAGCAGCGGCAAGGTTTATGAGATTATTGACAATACGGGCGTTGTGAACGTGGAAGTGCGGGGAAAGCGCTCGGTGCTGCGTTATATCACAAAGGACAACATCAGGGCAGTGGCGGACATGGAGGAGCTGACCTTTATGAACACGGTCGGCATTGAGGTTTCGAGCACACGGAGTAATTCCGAACTGGAGTTTGCCACCAACATTGACAGCGTGAAGCTTTCCATTGAGGATATGAAGCGTATTCAGATGATTATCAACACATCGACGAGCGGGGAGCCTGCGGAGGGCTATATCGTGGGCAGCGTTTCGCCGAGCCAGAACATTGTACGTCTTTCTGGTCCAAAGTCCCTGATTGACCAGATTGACCATGTTGACGCGGTGGCAAGCATTGACGGGTACTCTTCGGATATTAACACGAATGTGGAGCTGAAGCTTTATGATGCGGAAGGAAAGGATATCAGGAGCAATTCCATCAAAATGAATATTTCGACGGTCAACGTGGCAGTGACCATTCTTGCGACAAAGGAGGTTCCGCTGGAATTCAGTATTACGGACGAGCCGGAGGAAGGGTATATTGCAAACGGCACGATTATGAGCGAGCCGGAGACCGTATTGGTAGCCGGAAGAAAATCGGTGCTTGACGCAATGACAAGAATTGTGGTGTCAGACCCGGCGCTGAGCTTGGAGGGAAAGACGGAAGATGTGACTTCCATGATTAACATTAAGAAGTATCTGCCTGCCGGAACGCAGCTTGCGGACAGCGGCTTTAGCGGAAATGTGAATGTGAAGGTGGAAATCGAGCCGGTTGAGACAAAGGAGCTGTCGATACCGTCAAGGAATTTCGCGATCGGCTTTGGTATTCATGAGAAACCGGAGAATTTTGACGCGGTGATTGACGAGTTTGAAAATAAAGACAATGCACGGCTGAGGGTACGCATTTCAGGTACGAAAGCGGCTGTTGACGCTGTCAACGAGGAGAGCGTGATTGGCGTGATTGACATGGATAAGGTATTCTCGGGGCTTGGCATGCAGTCATGGGTACCCGGCACCTATCCGGGCGAGGTAGTGTTTGATTTTAAGCTGCCTGAGGGGCTTAAAGTCAAGACAGACGGCACGTATGCGCTTACGGTCGTTTTGAGTGAGCGCACGGAAGAGGAAGAAGAAGCGGGCAGCTCGGAGCGTGAGAGCGGTGAAAGCAATGAGAGTAATGAAAGCAATGAATAATATTTTGGAGGAAATCAAAAATGGCAAGACTTTTTGGAACGGACGGCGTTAGGGGTGTGGCAAATGATGAACTGACACCAATGCTTGCAATGCAGCTTGGTCAGGCGGGGGCATATGTGCTCTCGAAGGAGAAGGCGCACAAGCCGACCATCATGGTGGGCTGTGACACGCGCATATCAGGCGATATGCTTGCAAACGCGCTGATGGCGGGCGCATGCTCGGTGGGCGCGAATGTGGTGTATGTGGGCGTCATTCCGACACCGGCGATTGCGTATCTTACCAAGAAATACAGGGTGGACGCGGGTGTGGTCATTTCCGCGTCACACAATCCGGTGGAGTTTAACGGCATTAAGTTTTTTGACGGGAACGGCTTTAAGCTTCCCGACGCGCTTGAGGACGAGATTGAGGCGCTGATTAAAAGCGGCATGAAGGATGTGCAGTTTCCGACTGGCCCAAGCGTAGGAAAAATCAAATATCGTACGGACGCGAAGGAAGAATATATCAATCATTCGGTGCAGGCAGTCCCGGTTGACTTGAAGGGCATTAAAATCGTGGTGGACTGTGCGGAGGGTGCGTCTTATTACACGTCAGTGGAAACGCTCAAGGAGCTTGGCGCGGAGGTTGTCGCGATTCATAATAATCCTGACGGCACGAATATCAATGCGAACTGTGGTTCGACGCATATGGGAGAGCTGCAGGCGCGCGTGGTTTATGAGAAGGCGTGTATCGGACTTGCGTTTGACGGGGACGCGGACAGACTGCTTGCGGTGGACGAAAACGGAAAGCAGGTAGACGGCGATGAGATTATGGCGATTGTCGGCAACCATATGAAGGCAAAGGGGGAGCTTAAGGACAACACAATCGTTGCGACGGTAATGAGCAATCTTGGATTTTTCCTGATGGGTAAGGAGAATGGTGTCAAGATTGAGCAGACAAAGGTCGGCGACCGCTATGTGCTTGAGCGCATGATTGAGATTGGCGCAAACCTTGGCGGTGAGCAGTCAGGGCATATTATTTTCCTTGATGAAAATACGACAGGGGACGGCTTATTGAGCGCGCTGCACCTGTTACAGGTGATGGTGGAGACCGGAAAGCCGCTTTCAGAGCTTGCTTCGATTATGACGGTGCTTCCACAGGCGCTTTACGGTGCAAGAGTGCCGAACCACAAGAAGGACAGCTATATGGAATATACCGAGATTGCGGATGCGATTGCGCGCGTGAACGCGAAGTTTGAAGGCGAGGGCAGGGTATTAATCAGACCTTCGGGAACGGAGCCGCTTGTGCGCGTCATGATAGAGGGCAAGGATCAGGCGATGATTGACAAGGAAGCAAGAGAGCTTGCGGAGCTGATACAGAATGTAATGTTCTGATAATCCGTATGCAACAGGAAACGGGAATTTTACGTGCAACATAGGATAGGAGGGATTTTATGGTGAGCCAAAAGGTAGTAATTAAAAATCCGACAGGTCTGCATCTGCGTCCGGCTGGTATTTTGTGCAAGGAAGCAATACAGTTTAAGTCGCTGGTAACCTTTAAATCCCGTGAGGGCACGGCAAATGCGAAAAGTGTGCTTGGTGTGCTGGGCTCACGTGTAAAAAGCGGTGATGAAATTGAGATTTTTTGTGAGGGCGAGGACGAGGAGAGCGCTTTGGCGGCAGTCGTTAAGGTGATTGAGGACGGACTTGGCGAGTGAGGGATAGCCCGAACGAGACGGTTCGGGCTATTTTGCCGTTTGGCTTAGGCACATTGCATAAAAAAACGAAAAAAAGGAAAAGTAGGATTAAGGGCTTGAAAGGAGCAGGGTTATAGTGATGAAAAAACTAATCGTGACAGGTGCGAACGGGCAGCTTGGCAGGGCAATCAATCAGGTGTACGCAGGCAGCAGCGAATATGAGTGTGTCAATACAGATGTGCAGGACTTGGACATTACGAATATTGACGCAGTTTTAAAATATACGGACGCGGTAAAGCCGTATGCGATTATCAACTGCGCGGCGCACACGAATGTAAACGGGTGCGAGACGGACATTGACAATGCGTACCGGATTAACGCGATTGGGCCCCGGAATTTAAGTATTGCGGCAACACGCGCGGGGGCAAAGCTCATGCATGTTTCGACGGATTATGTGTTTGACGGGCATGCTTCCACACCCTATACGGAGTTTGACACGCCGAACCCCGAGGCGGTTTATGGTAAGACAAAGCTTGCAGGGGAACAGTTTGTCAGGGAATTTGCAAAGGACTGGTTTATCGTGCGCACGGCTTGGCTGTATGGCGACGGGAAAAATTTTGTGAAGACAATGCTGGGGCTTTCTGAGACACATGACAAGGTGACGGTGGTGGGCGACCAGTTTGGCTCCCCGACAAGCGCAGGTGAGCTTGCAAAAGCGATTGCGTATCTTTTGCCGACGGACAACTATGGGCTGTTTCACGGAACCTGCGAGGGGATTACGAACTGGGCGGACTTTACCCGTGAGATTTATCGTCTTGCAGGAAAGACAACAGATGTTATTATGGTGACGAGTGAGGAATATGAGAAAAATGCAACGGGTGTTATTGCACCGAGACCTTCCTATTCCGTGCTGGAAAATTATATGCTCAAGCTCACGACGAGCCATATGTTTGCGGACTGGGAAAAAGCGATTGCAGAATATGTGAAGAACATGTAAAATGTTGGTAAAGACTGTGAAAATATAAATTTTTCTCGGGTAGTGTGAAAATAGGGAACAGGAAAGGAATATGGTTTTAGAAATGAATAATATTGCGTTAATTACAGGAATTACAGGTCAGGACGGCTCTTATCTTGCGGAGTTTCTTTTGGAAAAGGGATATGAGGTTCACGGACTGATACGCCGTCACAGCATTTCCAATACAATGCGAATCGACCACTTAATCAATTCGGATTATCATAAAGTAAAATTTTTTCTGCACTTTGCGGATACGACGGATTCTTCTAATCTGATGCGGATTATCGCGGAAATCAGACCGACGGAGGTCTATAATCTCGCAGCGCAGTCACACGTCGGCGTATCTTTTGAAGTGCCGGAGTATACGGCGGACGCTACGGGTGTGAGCACGTTGAAGCTGTTAGAGGCAATCCGCGTGAACGGTGGAAACTGCCGTTATTATCAGGCTTCGACATCGGAGCTGTTTGGCGGGCTTCCCGAGACGGCGCCGCAGAGCGAGGCAACGCCGTTTTATCCGAAGAGCCCGTATGGCGTGGCAAAGCTGTATTCTTACTGGATTACCGTAAATTACAGGGAGTCCTACAATATCTATGCCTGCAACGGTATTTTGTTTAACCATGAGTCGCCAAGACGTGGTGAAAACTTTGTGACAAGAAAAATAACACTTGCTATTGCAAATATCATCGCCGGAAAACAGGACAAGCTTTCCCTTGGAAATATGAACGCAAAGAGAGACTGGGGCTTTGCGGGCGATTATGTGGAGGGTATGTGGCTCATGCTCCAGCAGAAGGCGCCGGGGGATTATGTGCTTGCCACAAATGAGACGCATACGGTGCGCCAGTTTGTGGAGGCGGCTTTTTCGGAGCTTGGCATTCAAATCCGCTGGGACGGCGAGGGTGTGAACGAGAAGGGCTATGACAGTGAGAGCGGGAAGCTTTTGGTCGATGTCAATCCGGAGTTTTACCGTCCGGCAGAGGTTGAGTTTTTATGGGGTAATCCGGCAAAAGCGGAGAAGGAGCTTGGCTGGAAGAGACGGGTGGACTTCAAGGGGCTTGTCGCTATGATGATGGACGCGGATTTGAGGGAAATTGTGGGAATGTCGTGCGAGGAGTACCGCAATTCAAGGCAGAATGCAGAATAGGCCGTATGTTGAAAGGAGCAGGAATATAAAAATGGATAAGTCGGATAAAATCTATGTGGCAGGGCATAGAGGGCTGGTAGGCTCTGCGATTGTGAGAAGCTTGAACGCAAAGGGCTATACGAATGTCATTGGAAGAACACATAAGGAGCTGAATCTCACAAACCAGCAGGCGGTGACGGATTTCTTCGCGGAGCAGCGGCCGGACATTGTAATCCTTGCGGCAGCGAAGGTGGGCGGGATTAATGCGAACAATACCACGCCTGCGGAGTTTGCTTATGAGAATATGCAGATACAGTGCAATGTCATCAAGTGCTGCCATGATTTCGGGGTAAAAAAGCTGTTGTTTTTGGGAAGCACCTGCATTTATCCCAAGATGGCGCCGCAGCCGATACCAGAGGACGCGCTGCTGACAGGACCGCTTGAGGAGACGAACGAGGCGTACGCGATTGCAAAGATTGCGGGGCTTGAGATGTGTAAATTTTATAAAAGGCAGTATGGCGACGACTTTATAAGCTGTATGCCGACGAATCTTTACGGGCCGTATGATAACTATGATTTGCTAGGCTCCCATGTAATGCCTGCAATGATTCGAAAGTTTCATGATGCGATGGTAAACGGTGATACAAGTGTAGAGCTTTGGGGTACGGGAACCCCGCTCCGGGAATTTTTATACGTAGATGATATGGCAGACGCGTGTGTATTTCTTCTTGAAAATTATGATGGTGAACAGCATGTGAATATTGGTACAGGAAAGGAAGTGACAATCAAGGAGCTTGCAGAGACGGTAAAACGCGTTGTGGGATATCAGGGAGAAATCATTTGGAACAACGAGATGCCCGATGGGACACCGAGAAAGTTGACAGATGTTACAAAACTTCATAATTTAGGTTGGACACATAAGATTGAGCTGGAGGAAGGCGTACAACTCGCGTATAATTGGTTTAAGGAGAATGTTCAGGCAGCCAGATTGTAGTAACCGAACGTTTCAGAAAGGTGAGGTTGACGGGGTATGGAAGATGGCCCGAGAGTGAGAGCACTAAAAAGGACTACATATTTGTTGCTTTGTGCAGGATTTCAACCAAGACAGATAGGATATCGTTACCTGCGGGAAGCAGTGTGGATTTCCTATAAAGAACCTGAAATGATTCAATCCATTACGAAGCGTTTATATCCTGAGGTGGCAAAACGCTTTGAAACGACAGGCAAGCAGGTAGAACGAGCCATCAGAAGTGCCGTTGAGACGGCATGGCTGAAAGGGAATGATGATACGCTTGTGCTGATATTTGGGGAGTTGTTTGCTGACAGGAATGTCAGACCGACAAACTCGGAGATAATTAAGGTATTGACGGACAATATCTTCTGACAGGAGGACATTTGATTGGAAGCGTATTCTAAAATGTTGAGTATTATTGTTCCATGCTATAATGAGGAGGACAGTGTGCCGCTGTTTTACAAAGAGGCGGTCAAACAGGAGTCTTTTTTCCATGAAAAGGGTGTGGAGCTTGAATTTATATTTGTAAATGACGGCTCAAAAGACGGTACGATTGCGGCGGTAAAGGCGCTGCATGAGAAGGATGAGCGGGTTCATCTCGTGTCATTCTCGAGAAATTTCGGAAAGGAAGCGGCGATTATTGCGGGACTGGAAAAAGCAAAGGGCGATTTTACCGTGCTGATGGACGCGGATTTACAGGATCCGCCTGCAATCCTTCCCGAAATGTACGGATATATTGAGGAGGGGTATGATTCGGTTGCGACAAGACGTGTGAACCGCAAGGGCGAGCCGCCGATTCGCTCCTTTTTTGCAAGACGCTTTTACGGGCTGATGCGGAAGATTTCCAAGACGGAAATTGTAGATGGCGCAAGGGATTACAGGCTGATGACACGTCAGGTAACGGATGCTATTTTATCCATGAAGGAATACAACCGTTTTTCAAAGGGAATTTTCGGCTGGGTTGGCTATCAGACAAAATGGCTGGAATATGAAAATGTGCAGAGGGTGGCAGGCGAGACGAAATGGTCCTTTTGGAAGTTGTTTTTGTATTCACTTGACGGGATTATGGCGTTTTCGACGGCGCCGCTTTCCATTGCGTCCTTTTTCGGGATGCTGTTTTGCGTGATGGCGTTTATATTTATGGTATTTATTTTTGTGAGGGCGATGATTTACGGGGACCCCGTGGCAGGCTGGCCTTCCATGATGTGCATTATTTCCTTAATCGGCGGTGTGCAGCTTCTGTGTATCGGGATTATGGGGCAATATATGAGCAAGATGTATATGGAGGTCAAAAACAGGCCAAAATATCTTGTTAAGGACGAATTTTGATGAAACATTTTGAAAACGACAGACTGGTAAGTATTGTGGTTCCCGTGTATAATGCGCAGCGTTTTATTGAGGAAACCATACAATATGTGAAGGCGCAGACGTATGCGGACTGGGAGCTGATTTTGGTGGATGACTGTTCGGAAGATAACAGTTGTAATGTAATTGAAGCCTGTGCGAAAACAGAGGGCAGGATTCGTCTGGTTCGGCAGGAGACAAATTGCGGCGCCGCAAAGTGCAGGAATAAGGGCGTTTCCTGTGCGCGGGGAAGATACATCTGTTTTTTGGACGCGGACGACATTTGGGAGCCGTGCAAGCTTGCGCAGGAGGTTGCGTTTATTGGTGACGAGAAGGGCTTTGTATTCACAGGATACGAATTTGCAGATGAAGATGGCAGGGGGCTTGGGAAGGTCGTGCATGTGCCAGACAAAATCACTTATCAGGAGGCACTCAAAAACACGACGATTTTTACCTCGACTGTCATGATTGACCGAAGCGTCATTGACGATGACGACATCATGATGCCTTGTATCGCAAGCGAGGATACGGCGACATGGTGGAACATTTTAAAGAAATATGGCAAAGGCTATGGGCTTGACGAATGTCTTGTGCGCTACCGAAGGAGCGGCGGGACGCTTTCGTCAAACAAGCTTGTGGCAGTGAAACGGATTTGGAATTTATATCGAAAGCATGAGCGGCTTTCCGCTGCAAAAAGCCTGTATTGTATGGGCTGGTGGGCAGCGCGGGCGGTTTTTAGAAGATTATAGATGGGATAGATGGAGGACAGCCGGTGAAACGGATTGAGGCGGCAAAGCGTACGATTATTTTGCAGATGTCTTTGGTCGGGCTTGTATTTCAGACGGTGCTGTATATTTATGTGTGGCACCGGGTTTACAACGACATCATGCAGAGCAATATGTGGAGAAGCTTCCACAGAAAGGGCTTCTGGCTTTTGGCAGCAGTCTATTTTTTGCTGCTTTTATTTTTTACGGCTACATATGGAGGGTTAAAGATTGGCTATTTAAAGCCGATGGACGTGTTTTTCTCACAGGTTATTTCATTGTTTTTTACGAATGTGGTATCGTACTTTCAGATATCCCTGCTTTCGTTGAAGCTGGTAACACCATATCCGTTGATTTTGATGATGTTAGGCGAGATTGTGGTGGCGGGCATGTGGACGTTTATCAGCCATCGGCTATACAAGCAGTTTTTTCCGCCAAAGCAGTTGTTATTTATCAGCGGCGAGCGTCCGGTTGAGGATATTTTGAAAAAGTTTGAGACGCGCAAGGATAAATATACGATTTTAAAGTGTGTTTACGAGAATGAGGGGAAGAGCGTCCTTGAAAAGGAAATCATGAGCGGATATGACGGCGTGGTGCTTTGGGACATGAATACGGCGCTTCGCAATAAGCTTTTGAAATTCTGCTACAGCAGGGGTGTACGGGTGTATATTATGCCAAAAATCCCCGACATCATGGTGAAGGGCGCTGACCAAATCCACCTGTTTGATACGCCGATACTGCTGATTCGGGATTATGCGATGACGGTGGAGCAGCGTTTGGTCAAGCGCATGATTGACATTGTGTGCGCGCTGATTTTGCTGGTGCTTGCGTCGCCGTTTATGGTGATAACCGCAGTCGCAATCAAGCTGTATGACGGCGGCCCGGTGCTGTATAAGCAGGTGCGCTGCACGCGGGACATGCGGGAGTTTCTGATTTTGAAATTTCGCAGTATGCGAAGTGACGCGGAAAAGGACGGCGTGGCAAGGCTTGCGTCAAAGAATGACAGCCGCATTACGCCAGTCGGACGGCTTATTAGAAAAACGCGGATTGATGAGCTGCCGCAGTTGTTTAATATTTTAAAGGGCGACATGTCCTTTATCGGGCCAAGACCCGAGCGCCCGGAGATTATCCGGCAGTATCAGGAGGAAATGCCGGAGTTTACGTTTCGGACAAAGGTGAAGTCAGGGCTTGCGGGGTATGCGCAGGTGTATGGGAAATATAACACGACGCCTTATGACAAGCTGAAACTTGATTTGTTTTATATTGAAAACTACAGTGTATGGCTTGATTTAAAGCTAATGCTTCTGACCTTGAAGGTTTTGTTCCAGCCTGACAGTACGGAAGGCGTGGAGGGAAATCAGACGACGGCAATGAGAGGGATTGCAAATCAGATTAAGGATGAGGAAGGATGATTTTACGACAGGGAATTGACAGCAAGGCATTGCTTGTGACAGTGATTAGGACGCTGCCGCGGCTGATATTGATGGGAGTGGCTGGTGCCCTTTTGGGCAGCGGTCTTCATTGCCTGATTACTTTTTGGCAGATGCATAATGCCATGCTGGTGTCGGAGACGGAATATTATGTTGACTTCGCGGAGGGCAGGCTGGAGGCAAGGGATTATTATAACGCGTTTACATGGAACGACGCCATTGCGACCGATGAAATCCTTGGGCGTATGGTGGAAACGCTTGGGAGCGACTATGACAGGGACGCGGTAAAGCAGATGTTGTATGCGGAGATTTTGTCGGACGTGCGTTATCTCACGATGACCATAAAGGGCACGGACGAGGACACGGTGTCAGCGGTGAGCGCTGCGTTTGAGCTTGCAATCGCGCAGTTTGCAAAAAGCAAGGACGAGTTTGACGCGATTTATAAAATTGAAGATAACGGTGTGATACGGGAGCAGCCCGACTGGTTTGTTTGGAGGGCGGCGTTTTTGGGTGCAGTGATATTTGTGGGGATTGGCGTGTTTTTGACGGTGCTGGCGTTTGTCGTTGGCGACCGTTTTTATACAAAAACAGATGTTATGAAATTCCTCAAGCTGCGTGCGGTGGGCTTGCTTTACAAGAGCGGGAATGAACAATCCGGCTTACAGGAGCGCAGGCTGATACAGGATCTAAAAGCGCTTTTGGAGCAGTATCAGAGGCTTTATCTTTTGGACGGGACGGACGGGCAGGACGCAGGGCGGTTTTTGGAAACGCTGGACGCTCTTGGCGCGGATTTGGATTGTGGGGCGTTTGTTCCCTGTGAGCAGTACCATACAGAGGAGGAAGCGGCGATTTTGGTGATTGTGCCGTTTGGGAAGGTTTATCGGGAAAAAATAACAGATGAAATTAATAATGCAGTGATGCACGGCGGGGCAATTGCGGGGGCGGTTCTTACGCAGTGCGATAAGGCTTGGGTTGGCATGTATTATGGAAAGGGCGTGAAAGCGTGAAACTACAGGTATTGGTGTCGTCTGTCGGTCAGGATACTGCCATGCTGGCAGAGCGCATGAATTTGGAGAGCGACGCCATTATTATCAATCAGACAGATTACTTTGATTATCACGAATACAGACATAAAAACAAGAAAATACAGTGCTTTGAGCTTGCAGAGCGCGGTGTGGGTCTAAGCCGTAACAATGCGCTTATGCGGGCGGAGGGGGATATTGTCCTCTTTTCGGATGAGGACATTGTGTATGACGATGGTTACGAGAAGAAGGTGCTGGACGCGTTTGAGGCGCATCCGGAGGCAGATTTTCTGCTGTTTAACATGCGGGTGGGCGCATCGCGGGCAACGTATCATACGAAGCAGTTTCACCGCGTTCATATTTGGAATGCGGGGCGTTATCCGACGTATTCTTTTGCCGTGCGGCGGGAGAAGCTTCACGCGGTGAATGTGACGTTTTCCTTATTGTTTGGAGGCGGCGCGAAGTACAGCAACGGTGAGGACAGCCTTTTTTTGAAGGACTGCCTGAAATATGGCTTCAAGGTGTATGCGGTTCCGATTGAGCTTGGCGCGGAGCGCGAGCGGGACTCGACATGGTTTCGGGGATATACGGACAAATTTTTTATTGACAGGGGCGTGCTGTACCACTTTTTATATGGTGCGCTGGCGTACCCTATGGCGGTACGGTTTATTGCGGCACACGGGAAGGTCATGTGTGTGGAAATCCCGAAGAAAAACGCGCTTGCGCTGATGAAAAAGGGTATCCGGTCAGTGGAGGGGCTTTAACGATGGGCAGGGCAGTCTCCGTTCTATTTTATCTGTTTTTGGCTTTTATAACATATGTTATGGCTGCAAATGTCATGCCAGTCACCCAGCCGGTGGGAACAGACGCGCATGAAAGAAGAAAAGCGCTCAACCGGGTGTATATCGGGGGGATTTTTGCAATCCTGTTTGTGGTGTCGGCGTTGCGCTTTGACATTGGAAATGACTACAGGCAGTATACGCTTACGGCGCATGAGGCATACGTAGGTGGCTATGTGGTGACCGAGGCGGGCTTTAATGCTTTGGTGCGGCTGGTCTATACGCTGTTTGACGGGGAATATTATGAGCTTGTGTTTGCCTTGTTTGCGTTTGTGACATTGGCGCTCTTTCTGCGTGCGTTTGCGCGGGACAGTGTAAGCTTTTCGCAGAGCTTTTTTCTGTTTATGACGCTTGGGCTTTATTTTCAGACCTTTAATACCGTGCGGTATTATTTCGCGCTTTCCGTGGCGCTGTGTTCCATGCGCTATATCCTTGAAAAAGATTATATCCGCTTTGTTTTTTGGATTGGCTTTGCCGCGCTGTTCCATAAATCGGTGCTTTTGGTCATTCCGGTTTATTTTGCGGCGACGTTTGCGTGGAACCGATGGGTTTATGGCTTGGGGCTTGCCGCGGGGGCAGTGTGCTTTGTGTGCAAAAGTCTTTTGCTAAAGCTTGCGCTGGTGCTTTACCCGTCTTACAAAAATACGATTTACCTTGAGGGCGGAACGAGCCTTTTTAGTGTTGTCAGGATTGCGGCAGTGCTTTTGTTATATTTATGGTTTCTGCGCTATATGGGGAGCACATTTCGGGCGCGGGAGGATTACCGGAAAATCCGGTTTTATGGACAGTTGAATTTTCTTGCGTTTCTTGCGGCGACATTTTTTTCCTTTTTGCCGGTGGTGACGAGGATCGTGTATTATTTTAGCGTATCGCAGCTTTTGATGATACCGCTTATGGTCAAAAATATAGAAGATGATATGGTTAAGATGAAGCTCAAGCTTCTTGTGACCGTTGTATGCATTGTCTATTTCGCGTTCTTTTTGCTAAATGCACATCAGGCGGGGGTAGGGCTTTTGCCATATCGGACATGGCTGTTTTGCGAGCGGTATGTTTATGAATGAAAAGACTGATTGGAAAGAAAGGCTTGGTCACTGGTATGTTGTTTAGTATTATCATTGTGTGTCTGAATGCGGGGGAACGGCTTCGGGCGACCATAGAGAGCGTGTTTGCACAGGGTTATCAGGATTTTGAGATTGTGCTAAAGGACGGCGGTTCCTCGGACGGCTCGGTAGAGGAGATTTCCCAAACGATACAGGACGCGCGTCTTTATATTTACCAAAAGAAGGACAGCGGTATTTATGACGCGATGAATCAGGCGGTGGAGCTTGCGGGCGGGGATTACTTTATTTTTATGAATGCGGGGGACAGCTTTTATGATGATACGGTTCTTGAAAAAATTGCAGATGTTGTTTTAAATAGAGAAAAAACACCCGATATTATTTATGGAAACCTTTATCACAAGGGACTTTCGACGGTTATCCACGCGGCACCGGAAATCAATGATTTCGCATGTTATCGAAATGTGCCCTGTCATCAGACGTGCTTTTACAGCAGAAGACTGTTCCTAGAGCGTGCCTATCATCAAATCTACAATGTGCGTGCAGACTATGAGCATTTTCTGTGGTGCTTTTATGTGAAAAAGGCGGATATCTGCTATGCGCCTGTGATTGTCGCTTCCTATGAGGGCGGCGGGTATTCGGAGACGAAGGAAAACAAACGGCGTTCGGCAAGGCAGCATAGAGCGATTACCGTGATGTACATGGGAAAGAAAAAGGTTTGGAAATACCGTCTGATTATGCTGCTAAGTCTTGCACCGCTTCGCACCGCGATTGCGAATAGCAAGTATTTGTCGTCGGGATACAATAAGGTTAAGAGTTTATTTTATAAAATATAAAATGGAGGATACAAGATGAAGGTACTATGGCTGTGCAATATTATGCTCCCGTTTATCGCTAAGAGCCTCGGGCAGAAAATCATTGTCAAGGAGGGGTGGCTTTCCGGTTTGGTGACGAAGCTGATGCAGAACCAAAAACAGAATAACATCACGCTTGCGCTCTGCTTTCCTGCTTCGGAGGATTTGGACATGGTAAAAACCGACCAATCGCTTTTTGTGAAGGATAAAGCGGACGGAATTGATTATTATATCTTTCGGGAGGACACGGTGCATCCGGAGCTTTACGACGCGAACATGGAGGAGAGCCTAGGCGCCATCATCAATGATTTTGGACCAGATGTGGTTCACATCTTCGGGACGGAGTTTCCGCATACGCTTGCCTGCGTGAAGGCGTTTCACAATCCAAAGCGCACGTTAATCGGGATTCAGGGGCTTTGCAGCGCGATTGCCGATGTGTATATGGCGGATTTGCCGCTTGCGGCGCAGAAGAAAAAGACAGTCCGTGACATGCTGAAAAAGGACGGGTTGTTTGAGCAGCAGGCAAAGTTTCGAAAGCGCGGCGAGTACGAAAAGGAGGCGCTTTCGTTGGTCGGTCATGTGACGGGACGCACGGACTTTGACCGGGAGATGACGAAGAAGCTTGCGCCGCAGGCGAAGTATCATTTTATGAATGAGACGCTTCGGGGCGAATTTTATACGAATACGTGGAACATTGATAAGATGGAGCAGCATTCGCTGTTTCTAAGTCAGGGAAATTATCCGATTAAGGGGCTGCATTATGTGCTGGATGTTTTGCCGGAAATCGTCGAGGAGTATGAAAATACGATGGTTTATGTGGCGGGTGATGTCATTACGGCGCACGGGAGCCTGCGGGACAAAATCCGGCTGTCCGGTTACGGGAAATATCTGCTTGGTCAGATTAAAAAGAATAAGCTTGAGGAGCATGTCAAGTTTGTGGGAAGGCTTCATTCGGACAGAATGTGTGCGCGTTTTTTAAAAACACATGTTTTCGTATGCCCGTCGGCAATTGAAAACTCGCCAAATTCCGTGGGGGAGGCAATGCTTCTTGGCGTGCCTGTGGTCTCGGCAGATGTGGGCGGCGTGCATAATCTTCTGACGGATAAAAAGGACGGGCTGTTGTATCCAAAGGATAAGCCAAAGCGTTTGAAGGACGCGATTTTGCAGATTTTTGAGGACGATAAGCTTGCAATGTATTTTTCGACCAATGCGCGGGCGCACGCAATGCAGACACATGATCCGAACACGAATTATCACAGATTGATGGAGATTTATTATGAAATTGACCATTGTATCTAATTATATCAACCATCACCAAATTCCGATGGCAAATACGCTGTATGAGAAGCTGGGGGCGGATTTTGCCTTTATTCAGACGCAGCCGATGGAGGAGGAACGCGTCAGGATGGGGTGGGGGAGCGAGGTTTCGGATATTCCCTATCTTAGGCTTTATTATGAGGACGGGGCGAATTGTGCGGATTTGATTATGGAGAGTGATATTGTTGTTTTTGGCGGCGTTGAGGACGAGCGTTATATCAAGCCGAGATTAAATGCGGGTAAAATCGTCATTCGCGCGAGTGAGCGGCTTTACCGTGAGGGGCAGTGGAAGTCCATTTCGCCAAGGGGCAGGAAAAAGAAGTACGAAGACCACACGCAGTATGCCAATGCGCCGGTTTATCTTTTGTGCCACGGGGCGTATGTGGCGTCGGATTTTGCGATTGTCCATGCGTATCCGGGTAAGAAGTTTATGTGGGGGTATTTTCCGGCGGTCAATGTGTATGATTTGGACGAGCTGTTTTTGCGGAAGCGGCGTGAGGGGGGTGAAGGAAAAACGTACGTTCGGATTTTGTGGGCGGGACGGTTTTTGAAGCTAAAGCACCCTGAGTATGCGATAAAAGTGGCGGCGTATTTAAAAAAGAAGGGGATTGCGTTTCGGCTTGATATGGTGGGCGGCGGTGATTTGGAGAAGCCGTTAAAGCGCATGACGGCGCGCTTGGGGCTTTCGGATGTGGTTTCATTTCATGGATTTTTGCCGCCGCAGGACGTGAGGCGATATATGGAGGAAGCGGATATTTTTCTGTTTACCAGCAATTATTTGGAGGGCTGGGGGGCGGTTTTGAACGAGGCGATGAACAGTGCGTGCGCGGTGGTGGCAGGTCACGGGATTGGGGCGGTGCCGTTTCTTTTACGGCATGGCGAGAACGGGCTTATCTATCGGACGGGGTGCTTTCGGGAATTTGCGGCGTATGTTTTGCGGCTGTGCAAGGACGAAGCGCTTCGCAGGCGGCTTGGCACGAATGCGTATCGGACGATGATAAAGGAGTGGAACCCGCAGGAGGCAGCCAAGCGGCTTTTGCGGTTTAGCGAGGGGCTTTTAAAAGGGGAGGTCAATCCCGAGGCGGCGGGACCGCTTAGCATTGCACCTGTTATTCACCCGGGAGCGGGCTATCGTTATGCGCATAACAGGTCAAATAAACAAAACAACAGGTGATATTTATGGAGAAAACAAAGAGCAGGATTTACGTCTGCCATACTTTTTATCATGTATATGTGTCAATTTTAAAGGAAATGAAGCTGCAAAGAAAAACAGTGCCGTCAGCGTACCGCAAGGCGGATATTGCGTTAAGCTCAATATCGACAAATTTTGAAAATCTGGGCGAGCGGCTTAGGCGTACGGGGATTTTTGACACGGTTTACGCGCTCGATGAAAAACGGGAGGACTTTTTCCCGCAGCTTGCAAAATACCGTGCCAATTATAATAATGTGCTGCGTCATCTGATGAACAGAATGATTTTCACAAAGAAGCTTGCAAAGTGCGAAATTCCATATATGGCGCAGATTGATTTTAAGGCGTATGAGGACGTTTACGTGTTTTGCGACAGCGACCCGATTGGATATTATCTGAATTACAAGCATATTTATTATCATGCGGTGGAGGACGGGCTGGACTGCCTGAAAAATCTGGACGACGCGTTTGTGGCGAACAGCGCGCACTTTAAGCTAAAGACGTGGCTTTCGCGCAGGAACGTGATTTTTGTGATGAACGGGTGGGGGAAATACTGCCTTGACATGGAGATTAACGACCGCAGCGTTGTGCCGACGGACTGCCCGCGCTTTGTGGAGGTGCCAAGGAAGCCCTTGGAAAATGCCTTGACGGCGGAGCAGAAAAAGCTGATGATACAGGCATTTATTGAAGATGCTGACGCGCTCATGGAGCAGCTAAAGCCTTCCCGCATAGGGGAGGAGTTTGCGTGTTTCCTGACGGAGCCGCACCCGGTAGACGAGGAGGCGCGCAAGAAGGTCTGTTTGGACGTGCTTGCGCAGTATTGCAAAGGGTACCGCGTGCTGATTAAGCCGCACCCACGGGATTTGATTGACTATGCAGCGCTTTGCCCCGACGCGGTGGTGCTTCGGGGGCGGTTTCCGGTGGAGGTCTTGAACTTTTTTGAGGGACTCAAAATAAAGCGTGCTGTATCAATCGTTACGACGGCGATGAACAGCATGGATTTTGTGGAGGAAAAGATTAATCTTGGCGCGTCGTTTTGGGACGCGTATGAGGAACCGGAAAAACATGCATATAATAAGAAGGCAGGGCTGAACCTTGCGAACGGTTAGGAAGCGCTTCTTAGCGTTTACAGGAAGCTTGGAATGGCAGGAGAAACAGCAGCAACAGTAGAAAGACTGTGAGAGGAGCAGAGATATTTCAATGCTGAAAATATTAAAGAAGATAAACATTTTAATGGATAAAAAACAAAAGGGGCAGATGGCGCGGCTTTTGGTGATGATGATTATCTCCGCGGGGCTTGAGACGGGCGCGGTGATGATGGTGATGGCGGTGGTACAGCTCATCATCAATCCGGTTGTCTTGGAGCAAGGGGAAACCTACCAAAAAATATGCGCTTTGCTTCACTTGCAGAATACGGTGCAGTTTTCCGTGCTTGCGATTTTGTTTCTGATTGGGCTTTACGCGGCGAAAAATATCTTTGCGTTTTTTCTGCAGAGAAACCTTTACCGCTTTGTGTTCACCAATCAGTTTCAGACGGCGTCCAATCTGATGAAAAACTTTGTGCGGCGTGAATATGAGTTCTATCTTGACGCGGAAACATCTGTTATTCAAAGAAGCATTACGGCGGACGTGAGCAATATGTACGCGCTGATTATGTCCGTTTTACAGATTGCGTCGGAGGCGATTGTGGTGGTGTTCCTTGTGGCGGCGCTGGCGATTGAGGACCCAGTCATGACAGTTGTTATTGCAGTGCTTTTGGGCGTGACGCTTGTGGTGATTAAGAATATTATCAAGCCGATTATGAACCGTACGGGCAAGGAAAACCAAGACTTTGGCGCGTCAATGTTCGCGTGGATTTCGCAGACGGTGCAGGGTATTAAGGAGATTAAGGTCGCGGGGCGCGAGCAGTATTTTATCGGGGAATACTGCAAGGTCGGTGAGGGGTATGTCAAGGCGATGGAGCGGTTCAGCTTATTTAATAACACCCCGAAGCTTTTGATAGAAACGGTGTGTATTGCGGGATTGCTGGGCTATATTATGGTACTGATTTTGATTGGCGCGGATGTGTCGTCAATGGTGTCGCTGTTTGCGGCGTTCGGGATTGCGGCAATGCGTCTTTTGCCGGCGGCAAGCAGGATTAACAACCAAATGACGAGCATGGCGTTTAACGAGCCGTTTTTCTTTAACGTGAGCGACAATCTCATCGAGGAGACGGACGAGGCACACACGGATATTTCGTATGCGGTTGTCGCAAAGGAAAAGCTTCCGGTCACGCGGGAGGTGAAGCTTTCCGGCATTACGTACCATTATCCGAACTCGGACAGGCTGATTTTTGACAATGCGACGGTGAGCTTTCCGATTGGCAAGTCGATTGGCATTAAGGGCGCAAGCGGTGCGGGAAAGACGACGATTATTGACATTCTGCTTGGGCTTTTGAAGCTGCAGGGTGGCAAGGTGCTTGCAGATGATGTGGACATTCAGGAGCATTACAGGGAGTGGCTTGCGAATGTGGGGTATATCCCGCAGATGATTTTTCTCTTGGACGCGGATATCCGAAAAAATGTTGCGTTTGGCGTGCCGGAGGAGGAGATTGACGACGAGAAGCTTTGGTATGCGTTAAAAGAGGCGCAGCTTGACGAATTTGTGAAGACTTTGCCGGAGGGTGTACACACTGGAATTGGAGAGCGCGGTATCCGGCTTTCGGGTGGGCAGCGCCAGCGAATCGGGATTGCGCGGGCATTGTATAACGACCCGGAGGTCTTGATTTTGGACGAGGCGACTTCGGCTTTGGATAATGAGACGGAGGCGGCGATTATGGAGTCGATTAACAGGCTGCATGGCAAAAAAACGCTTGTTATTATCGCGCACAGGCTACAGACGATTGAGAAGTGCGATATGGTGTTTGTGGTGGAGAACGGGAAGATTGTACAGGAGGGATTGTCATATGAAGCTTAGTATCGTGGTTCCGGTTTATAATATGGCGGGAGGGAATAAGCTTCGTTTTTGCCTTGACTCGCTTGTAAATCAGACGATAGCGGATTATGAAATCATTGCGGTGGACGACGCGTCCACGGACAATTCGCTTGCAATCCTGCGGGAGTACGAGTCGAACTATCCGTGGAAGTTTAAGGTGGTGCCCTCGTATGAGAATTTGAAGCAGGGCGGCGCGCGCAACAAGGGCATTGAGGCAGCGCGTGGGACGTGGATTGGCTTTGTGGATTCCGATGACTGGATTGCGCCCGATATGTACGAGAAGCTGATTGGAAAGGCGCAGCAGACAGGAGCGGACGTGGTCGGGTGCGACTACTGCATGACAGACACGCAGAGCATGAAGGTCGGGAAGCTGATGCCAAACAACACGATGGAGCAGACCGGGGTGCTTGACCAAGAAAAGTATAAGCTGCTTGTGATGAACCCGGGGAGCATGGTAATCAAGGTGTATCTGAAGGAAGTGATTGATACGCATCATCTGCGGTTTCCCGAAAGGACGTTTTATGAGGACAACTGCGCCTCACCGATTTGGATGCTGCATTTTACACATTTTGAGAAGGTGGAGGAGCCGCTTTATTATTATTACCAGCATGATTTGTCAACGGTGCACGCCATCAGCATGGAAAAGTGTGAGGCAAGGCTTCTGATGGGAAAACGCTTGATTGAGGAGGCGCGCAGGTGTGGGTTTTATAAGCCATATCGGCAGGAGTTTGAATTTGCGTTTTCGAAGCTGTATTATATGAATACGCTGTTTACGTATATGCTTGGCATGAAACAGCCGCGGCTTGATTTTCTGAAGCTGATTGCGGACGGCATGCGGCATGAGTTCCCGGATTTTCAGGAGAATGTTTATTATCAGAAGGAGTTTGACGCGGAGCAGAAAAAGCTTGCGGCAATGCATATGCAGTCGCCGCTGCGGTTTTTGGTTTATTTTAAGCTGCTGTATTTTTATCGGAATATTCGGGGGAAAAGTAGGAAAGAATAGGGAAATAATCAGGAAATAATCGTTGGAAGCAGTTTATGCTTTTGACGTTTTTGGAAAGATATGGTAAGATGAAATAAATTTTGCAATGTTTTTTTGAAAAAAAGGATTTGATGGAGGAACATATATGTTATTGGACGACAAAACAATTTTGATTACAGGCGGCACAGGTTCATTCGGGCATTGCTTTACAAGGTACGTGCTGGAGCATTACCATCCGAAGAAGATTATTATTTATTCGAGAGATGAGTTTAAGCAGTGGATGATGGCGAATGAGTTTACGGAGTATAAGGACAAGCTGCGCTTTTTTATCGGCGATGTGCGCGACTATGAGCGTATGAAACGTGCGTTCGAGGGCGTTGACTATGTCATTCATGCGGCGGCTCTAAAGCAGGTGCCCGCGTGCGAGTACAACCCGAATGAGGCGATTAAGACGAATGTCAACGGCGCACAGAACGTGATTGACGCGGCGCTCAATATGGGTATCCAAAAAGTGGTTGCGCTTTCGACGGACAAGGCGGTCAATCCTGTCAATTTGTACGGCGGTACAAAGCTGGTATCGGATAAGCTGTTCATCGCGGCGAATGCGTACTGCGGAAACAAGGATTTGAATTTTTCGATTGTGCGTTATGGAAATGTGGCGGGCAGCCGCGGCTCCGTGATTCCGTTTTTCCAGCAGTTGATTGACGAGGGCGCAAAGGAGCTGCCGATTACGGACTATCGTATGACGCGTTTCTGGATTAGCCTGACGGAGGGCGTGGAGCTTGTGATTAAGGCGCTTGAGGAAGCGAAGGGCGGCGAGACGTTTATCAGCAAAATCCCGTCGTTTAAGGTGACAGACCTTGCGGAGGCGATGTGTCCCGGTATCAAGACGATAGAAACGGGAATCCGTCCCGGTGAAAAGCTGCACGAGGTGATGGTGACGGCTGAGGATTCGATGACGACGTACGAGTATGACAAGCATTTTATCATTTATCCGCAGATGTTCTGGCAGGAGTCAAAGCGGCCAAATCCAAGCGGCAAGAAGGTTGCGGACGGGTTTTATTATTCGTCGGGGAACAATACGGAGTGGCTTTCGGTGGAGCAAATCCGAGAGCTTTTAAAGACAGATCTGCATGAGTAGAGGGTGAAAAGTTTCACCCCGAAAAACGCCCAAAACAGGCGCTTTTCACATTAGATAATACAGAAAGGACAGAATGTGATATGGAAAAACCGGCGATTGCAGGCGGGACACCTGTCAGGGATACGAAACTGTTTTACGGACATCAGTATATTGACGACGCGGACATTGCGGCGGTGGAGGCGGTGCTTCGGAGTGATTTTCTGACCTGCGGTCCCAAAATTACGGAATTGGAGCAAAGGCTCTGTGCGCTGACGGGCGCGAAGTACGCGGTGGTATGCAGCAATGGCACGGCGGCGCTGCATATCGCGGCGCTTGCGGCAGGCGTGGGAGAGGACGACGAGCTGATTACGACGCCGATTACGTTTGCGGCGTCGGCAAACTGTGCGCTCTACTGCGGCGCGAAGCCTGTGTTTGCGGATATTAACCCAAGAACGTACAACATCAGGCCGGCTTGTGTCGCGGAAAAAATCACGGAACGGACAAAGGCGGTGGTTGCGGTTGACTTTACCGGTCAGGCTGTGGAGCTTGCGCCTTTATTGGAATTGTGCCGAAAGAAGGGAATTGCCCTGATTGAGGACGGTGCGCATTCGATTGGCACGAAATATAACGGGATGCCTGTCGGCAGCATTGCGGACATGACAACGTTCAGCTTTCATCCGGTGAAAACGGTAACAGGCGGTGAGGGCGGCGCGGTGCTGACAAACCGTGCCGATTTGTATGAAAAGCTGCTGCTGTACCGCTCGCACGGGATTACGAAGGACGCGCGCTTTTTTGAGCGGGAAAGTCATGGGGCGTGGTATCATGAGCAGATTGATTTGGGCTATAATTACCGCATTACGGATATGCAGTGTGCGCTGATTATAAGTCAGCTTGACAAATTAGAGCGTTTTGCAAAGCGGCGCAGGGAGATTGTGGAGCGTTATAATGAGGCATTCCGAAAAATGCCGGAGCTGTTTGTGCAGGAGGAAATCGCGGAGTCGGATACGGTGCGGCATCTGTATATCCTGCGGATTGTGCCGGAGCGGCTGACCATTGACCGCAAGGGCTTTTTTGAGGCGCTCGGGGCGGAGAATATCGCTTGCAATGTGCATTACATTCCGGTGTACTGGCACCCGTATTATGGGAAGCTTGGGTACGAAAAGGGGCTTTGCCCGAACGCGGAGAAGCTTTACAATGAAATGCTGAGCCTGCCGCTTTATTATTCGCTGACGGATAAGGACGTGGACGATGTGATTGCGGCGGTGGAGAAGATTATTGCTTATTATAGAAAATAGATTGAAAAATCACAGACTTTCAATCGGAATATTTGTGCAGAGACATAAATTTGTTGGATTTGGAAAGTGTGGAGGATTATGAAGTACAAGGGCAATGGCAGAACGCAGTCCTTGTACTTTTGGGCTTATCGGAAGAAGTGAAATAAATGGAATTACCGGAGGGTTACAGATGAAAAGCGTGGCGATTATAACAGCGCGGGGCGGCAGTAAGCGCATACCGCGCAAGAATATCAAGCCGTTTTTGGGCAGACCGATTTTGGAGTATAGCATTGAGGCGGCGCTTGCGGCAGATATGTTTCATGAGGTCATGGTCTCGACGGACGACGAGGAGATTGCGAATGTGGCAAAAAAGGCGGGGGCAAAGGTGCCGTTTCTGCGCAGTGAAAAGACGGCAAACGACTTTGCGACGACGGCGGACGTGATTGCGGAGGTGCTTGACTCCTACGAGCGGATTGGCACAAGCTTCGGGCGGGTGTGCTGCATTTACCCGACGGCGCCGTTTGTGACGGCAAACGCGATTAAGACGGCGATGATGATACTGGAGCAGGAGCAGGCGGACAGCGTTATTCCGGTGGTAAAGTTCTCGTTTCCGCCGCAGCGCGGTGTACTCATTCAGGACGGCAGGATTGTGCCGAAGTGGAAGGAATGTATGAACATGCGTTCGCAGGACTTGGAGCCGCTTTACCATGACTGCGGGCAGTTTTATTGTCTGAATGTGGAGAGCTTTCGCAGGCAGAAGGCGATTTGGATGGAGAACGTGGTGCCGTTTGTGCAGGACGAGCTGTTTGTGCAGGATATTGACACGCCGGAAGACTGGAAGATGGCGGAGATGAAATATCGGCTGTTATATATGGACGAAAAGAGGTAAAACAGGGTATGGGTAATACAATTCAGGTGAACGGCAGGACGGTCGGGGACGGCGCGCCTGCATATATTATCGCGGAAATGTCGGCAAACCATGCAGGAAGTATGGAGCGCGCCCTCGAAATGATTTCGGTGGCGAAGGAGGCGGGGGCGGACTGTGTGAAAATCCAGACGTACACGCCGGACACGATGACGATTGACTGCCATAATGAATATTTCAATATCGAAAAGGGGACTTGGGAGGGGGAAAACCTCTATTCCCTGTATCAGAAGGCATATACGCCGTGGGAGTGGCAGGATAAGCTGCGCGACGAGGCGGCGCGTGTGGGGATTGATTTTCTCTCTACGCCGTTTGACAATACTTCGGTGGATTTTTTGGAGAAGCTTGGGCTTTCATTTTATAAAATCGCGTCGTTTGAGATGGTGGATATTCCGCTGTTGGAGTACATTGCGTCAAAGAACAAACCGATTATTATGTCAACCGGTATGGCGACATTGCAAGAGATTGAGGAGGCGGTGGAAGCCATATATGCGACCGGAAACAGACAGCTTGCATTGATGAAGTGTTCCAGTGCATATCCGGCAAAGAGCGAGGAAATGAATTTGCGGACAATCTGCGATTTGAAAAAGCGGTTTGCAATTCCAATCGGGCTTTCCGACCATTCGATGGGAAGCTTTAGCGCGGCGACGGCGGTTGCGATGGGGGCGAATATCATTGAAAAGCATTTCTGTGTCAGCCGTGCGATTGAAAATCCCGATTCGTCGTTTTCGATGGAGCCGGACGAGTTTCGGGAAATGGTGGCGCAGGTGCGTGAGGTTGAGAAGGCAATGGGGACAGTTGCGTATGGCGTGTCGAAGCAGGAGGAGACGAATGCGTGTTTTCGGCGTTCGTTGTTTGTGGTGGAGGATATCAAGGCGGGCGAGGCGTTTACGCCGGAAAACGTCAGAAGTATCCGTCCGGCGTATGGACTGGCGCCTAAGCATTACAAGGAGATTTTGGGGAAACATGCGGCGCGCGATTTGACGCGCGGAACGCCGTTGGCGTTTGCGGATATAAAATAGGAAGAGTTAGGTTTGGAATATGTGCTTATCTTTGCGAAAAGTAACGGCGGAAGACGTCGATTTGCTCTATGAATGGGCGAATGACAGGACAGTGCGGCAAAACGCGTTTCATACGGAGCCGATTTTGTATGAAAATCATGTGAAATGGTTTGCAAAAACGCTGGCGGACAAGACGGTGTACCACTATATTTTATGCGCAGGGGATACGCCTGTCGGGCAAATCCGGTTCAATGTCACGGACGGTGAGGCGTTGATTGATTATAGTATCGGTGCGCCGTATCGTGGGTGCGGATATGGGAAAAAACTACTTGCACTAGCGAAGAAGCAGGTTGTTTTGGATAAAATAGCGGGAGTTGTGAAATTGGTCGGTCAAGTGAAATATGAAAACCATGCGTCGGCACGGGCATTTGAAGCATGCGGGTTTGCGAGGAAGGAACTGGACGGGTATATCCAGTATGAATATACTTTATAAAATGAGTATTCTTTATAAATAACAGATGATTGGCGGCGGAAAGGAGTGGGCGAATGCGAATAATTATTGCGACAATCAAGTCATGGAACATTGCGCGCGCGCAGGCATTGCAGAAACAGTATCAAGGGGTTCATGAGATTGCTCTATACACGGAAAAAGAAGAATTGACAGTAGATAACGTGTGTGATTTTAATCCCGACTACATTTTACTGCCCCACTGGTCGTATTTTATTCCCGATGAGATTACCCAAAATTGGGAGTGCGTGGTGTTCCACATGACGGATTTGCCATACGGGCGCGGCGGCAGTCCCTTGCAAAATCTGATTGTGCGCGGTCATAAGGAGACAAAGGTATCGGCAATCAGGGTGACTGCAACGTTTGACGCCGGACCAGTGTATATGAAACGTCCGTTGTCACTTGCGGGAAGTGCGCAGGAGATTTTTATACGGTGCGCGGATTTGATTTTCGGGGAAATGATACCAAGGCTTCTGACGGAAAAAATCACCCCAACGCCGCAGGAAGGCGAGCCGGTTATTTTCAAGCGCAGAAAGCCGGAGGATAGCGAAATAACATCTGATATGGAATTGGATACAATCTATGACTATATCCGAATGCTGGACGCGGAGGGGTATCCGCGCGCGTATTTGGAGTTTGGCGGTTATCGGCTGGCGTTTGAGGACGCGGATTTGGCAGAGGACGGGCAGACGCTTTCGGCGCGTGTTGTTTTTCAAAAAAGATAGTGTGAAAATTTTCACATAAGAAAGAAGTCTGTATTGCAAATATTGTATAGAGATACAAATTGGCAGGAATGGGGGAAGGAAATGAAAACGGTATTAATCGTAGCGGCGCACCCGGACGATGAAATTCTTGGCGTCGGTGCTACGGCGGCAAGGCATGTCTCGTGCGGGGACGCGGTGTATGCGTTTATTTTAGGAGAAGGACAGACCTCGCGCGGTGCGCACAGGGAGGACACGGGAAAAGAGGTTGTGGACGCGCTTCATCAGAACACGTTGGAGAGCGCGAAGGCAATCGGATTTCGGGACGTGTTTTTCGCGGATTTTCCCGACAACCGCTTTGACGAAGTGGACTTGCTGGACATTGTGAAGGCGGTGGAGGAGAAAATCCGGGAGCTGAAGCCGCAGATTGTGTATACACATTATAGCGGCGATTTAAATGTGGACCACCAGTATACGGCGCGCGCGGTGCTGACGGCGACAAGACCGATTGGGGATTACTGCGTGGAGGAGCTTTATGCGTTTGAAACGCTTTCCTCGTCGGAATGGAATTTTGATTACAGCGCACAGCCTGCGTTTTGCCCGAATGTGTTTGTGGACATTTCAAAATATTATGCACAGAAGGAAAAAGCAATGCAATGCTATGTGTCGGAGCTTTGCGCGTTTCCGCACCCGAGGAGCCTTGCGGGTATGGACGTGCTGTCAAGAACGCGTGGCATGGAGGCGGGAATGGAGCGGGCGGAGGCATTCATGCTGCTTCGCAAATCTGTAAAATAACAGGCGAAATGAATTGTTATGTAAATATAAAAACATTGGAGGAAACAGGAAATGTTTTATATTCGCGCCGACGGCAATACGCAGATTGGAATGGGGCATATCATGCGCTGTCTTTCGATTGCGGAGGCGGCTGCCGATTTGGGGGAGGCTTGTAAGCCTGTCTTTCTCGTGGCGGACGAGGCGTGCCGTAGTATGATTGCGGAGCGGGGCTTTCGCGTGATTGTGCTGCATACGGATTACAGGGATATGATGAGCGAGCTTCCACTGCTTGAAAACATGCTGGTGTGGGAGCGCGACTTACTACTTGTGGACAGCTATCAGGCGGACACGGCGTATTTTGCGGCGGTTTCCAAGGTTGCCGTCACGGTCTGCCTTGAGGATATGGGTGAGCCGTATCCGGTTGATATGCTGATTAATTACAACCTTTATGCGCCAAAGCTTGCGGGGCGGTATCAGATCAATGGAAAGCCGCTTGACACGCTTTTGGGTGCGTCGTTTGTACCGCTTAGAAGCTTGTTTCAGACAGATAACGCGTACACGGTGAGAGATAGAGTGATGGATGTTATGATTACGACAGGCGGCAGTGACCCTCATTTTGCGGCAGGGGTGTTTCTTGGGGCATTTCTTGCGGCGGAGGATACCTTTTGCTGCGGGCATGATAAAAACCCGATTACATGGCACGTTGTGAGTGGACCGTTTAACGCGTTTGCAAAGGATTTGAAGGGACAGTTTGGCGGGCGGGACAATGTTGTGATTTATGAAGGCTTAAAGGATTTAAAGGCATTGATGAAACGCTGTGACGTGGTGCTGACGGCGACGGGGAGCACGGTTTATGAGATTTGCGCGCTTGGCGTGCCGATGATTGCGTTTTATTTTGCAGAAAACCAAAGGCAGGGCGCGCAGGAGTTAGCGGAGCTTACGGAGATTGTGAATGCGGGGTGCTTTTGTGCGGACAAGGACGCGGTGACAAAACAGGCAACGGAGGCGTTGCGGCGGTGCGTCCATGATAAGGAATACCGTGCGTTATTATACAGGCAGGAGCGTCGGCTGGTTGACGCAAAGGGCGCGGGAAGGATTGCGAGCAGGATTTTTCAGTTGCAATGGGAACGGTATCATGCGGAATTGCTTTAAATGGAACTCTTTTATAAATGGAACCCTTTTCAATGGAGTTCTCCCTTTTCGGAATTGTGTACCTAGTGGGAAATCACGTATAAATATACATTGTAAATGGCAGATAAAGATTTTATAATCAAAGATATAAAACCGGAATTTTGAAAGGAAATATAAATGAGAAATGATTATCCGGGTATAATTGGCAAAATCGTGCATGGCAAAATTGACCGACCACTTGGAAGCCATCACCCACGCCACCCAGAGATGGTTTATCCAATTAACTATGGCTATGTTGAAAGTGTTTTTGCGGAAGATGGTGCGGAGCAGGATATTTATCTGTTTGGAGTCAATATTCCTGTAGAAAAATTTGAAGGGCGTGTTATAGCAGTATACCGCAGATTTGATGATATAGAAGATAAATGGATCGTCTCATCAAGTGATAAAGATTTTTCAGATGAGGAAATCCTGAGACAGATACAATTTCAGGAGCAGTATTTTCATGGAGCATTGCTACGATAAAATCCTGTTTATAGGTCTGTTAAATCGCATTGGGAACACTTTTCCGAAAAGGAGATGGAATTTTATTCAATGGAACTTTTTCAGTGGAGTTTGTCAACAGAGAACACTTTGGAACGGAGATTAGTCAATGGCAGAAAAGAACGGGCGACAATTAAATTATGAGGTGCTGCGCATTCTTGCAATGTTGATGATTGTGTGCCTCCATTATCTGAGCAAGGGCGGTTTTTTGGGAGTGCCTGCACGGGAGCATATCAGCATGTCGGGGTATGCGGCGTGGCTGATTGAGGCGTTCTGCCTTGTCGCGGTGAATGTTTATGTGCTGATTAGCGGCTATTTTGGGGGCGGTTCTGAAACAAAGGACGTGTTAAAACGCCCGTTTACGATATGGAAACAGGTGTTTTTTTATTCGGTAGCAATCGGTATCATCGCGGCTGTCACAGGGATTTACCAGTCTGACACACATCAAATGTTTTCTGGGGCTTATGCGGGAATGCCGCGGCTGGACATGTATCAGATTTTTACGTATGTTTTTCCGATTGTGACGGAGCATTACTGGTTTGCCACGTCATATATCATTCTCTGCCTTTTTATGCCGTTTTTGGATAAAGGGGCGAATGCGCTTGACCAAAAAAGCTTTGCAAAGCTTTTAGGCGGTTTTCTGCTGATTTTCAGCGTGGCAAAGACGGTTATTCCAATGCAGCTTGCTTGGGATAAGTATGGGTATGACGCTTTTTGGTTTGTGACGCTTTATCTGACAGGGGCGTATATCCGGCGCTTTGGCGTTGCGGCGCTTTGCAGCAGGGCGAGGGCGGCGGCGCTTTATGTCGGCTGTGCGCTGCTTACATTTGCGTCGTTTCTTATTATAAGGAAGGTATTTTTTGCGACGGGAAGCCTTGAGGCGTTTGTCAATTATGCGTATACGTATAATCATGTGCTGTGTTATCTTGGCGCGGTTGGGCTGTTTATGGCATTTCAAGAGAATGCAAACAAAAGTTCAAACAAGGAGGCGCGGCGGCTGGAGCGGTTTCGCAGACCGATTGTGCTGGTTTCGGGGGCGACGTTTGGCGTGTATTTAATCCATGAGCATATCAATATCCGCTATTTGTGGCTGCAATGGTTTGACTGCGCGGCTTGGGTGGACGCGCCGCTTCCCGGTTTTTTGGGGCATATGATTTTTACGGTGCTGACCGTTTATATTGTGTGTACGCTGATTGAAATGATTCGGAAAAAGGCAGCTGCAATGATAGGGAAAAGACGATAAACTTGCAGGTTGTTGGGTTGGAGGATTGGAATGAAAACAGCAGGAAAAAAACGAAACATTATACAGTATTTATTGGCACTCATTTTGCTCCTCTATCCACTGCGCCGTGCGTTCACGGGCGTTGATTTGATGGACGCGGGGTATGCGCTTGGAAACTACCGCTTTTTTTACGGACTCAATCCGATGTGGAAGCTTGCGACGTATCTTGCGAATGTCACAGGGGTTACGCTGTCACATCTTCCGTTTGGCGATACATGGGCAGGCATGAATGTGTATTGCGGTCTTTTGATTGGCGCTGTGGCGGCGGCGGTCTTTTTGTATGTGTGCCGATTTTATGCGCAGACCGTACGGGCGGGGACAGCGCTTTTTTTCCTTGCGGAGTTTACCGCGCTCTCGCTTTGCTGGGCGCCGAATGTGATTTTGTACCATTATCTTGGGTATCTTTTCATGACAATCGGGGTGATGGTGCTTTATCGGGCGATTGTTGAGGACAATAAAAAAGGCTATATTACAGCCGGGGAGATACTTGGGTTGTGCATTGCAGTCAGAATGCCGAATGTTACATACATGGCATTGATTGTTCCGCTGTGGTATTTTAGCTTCGTGCAAAAAGAGCCGTTTCGCAAGCTGTGCAGCAGAACACTTTACTGTGTGGGCGGATACGCGGTGGGAATGGCTGCGCCGCTTGGGTATATTTTTGTAAAGTACGGAATTTCGGCTTATTTTGGAATGATTACCTCACTCTTTGCCGTTACGGAAACGGCGACGGATTATAAGCCAACGTCCATGATTGGGGCTATGTTTGGTGATTATATCAGATATAGCGCATGGCTTGGGATTTTTGTGGCATATGGTATTTTGGGAGTGACTATGCTGCGGATAATCGGTGTTATTTTTGAAAAAAGACAGATTGCCAATAAAATAACAATAAAATGGATATATGTTTTGGGAATGCTCGTGTTATTACGGTTCTGCTATGGCAGGGGAATGTTTGGCTTTGATTACTCTGAATTTTTCAGTATGTATAAGTGGGTGACGGTTTATCTGCTGCTTGTGATGATTGTCTGTGTGTGGGCGATGGTTTCGCCGAAGGTGGCAAAGGAGTGCAAGCTGTGGGCGGTGTTTTTGCTTGTGATGATTTGGATTACACCGCTTGGGAGCAATAATGGACTTTACCCGATTATCAATAACCTGTTTCTCGTCGCGCCAGTGTCTGTGTATTTGCTTGTACAATGTATCAGGACATTAAAGGCGGATACGAAATTCATGGCAGACAGGCGGTTTGGGATTGTCAGTGTTTGTGTGCTGGTACTTGTCTGTACAGTCATACAAAGCGTTCTTTTTGGACATCGTTTTGTATTTCACGACGCGAATGCGGCTGTTGAAAAAGAAACCTTGTCAGACCTCAAGTGCAGTAAGGCAGCGTCAGGATTGCGGACAACTGCCAAGAAAAAGCAGGCGATTGAAGGGCTTGACAGCTTTCTTTATGAAAGCGGATTAAATAAAAAACAATTGATATTATATGGAGATATACCTGCAATAACATATGTTTTCGATATGGAACCCGCAGTTTTTACGACATGGGCGGATTTGGACTCGAACAGGCTCCATCTGCTTGAGGCGGATTTGGAAGAACTGTATCAGAATGGGGAAACGCCCGTTGTGATTTTGGGGACGCAGGCGCTGGAAATCCGAAAGCAGAAAGGGATAGTGGACAGAAAATGTGACGCAATCCTTGCGTTTGCAGAGAAGTCAGGGTATGAGAAGGTGTATGCGAATGAGATGTTTGCGGTGTATTCATGCCCATGAGCATGGAAGTGATTTTTCGTGTGCATTGCCTTGCAAATTTGAAGGGTATTATATAAAAGATACTATATAATATGAGAACAGGATAAGGTTTATAGATCAGGTAAATTCTGCCTTTTCTAAAGAGGATTATCAAAAAATAGCGAAGGCTGACAGAATACGGAATGCTTCTGATTATGATGATTTTTATATTGTCAATAAAGAAGAAACAAGGCAGCTTCTTGTGTTTGTGCAATCCGTTCTTGATAAGACTTTGGAATATATTAGTGTAAAATGATTTTTGCATTGTTAGGGATTCATGGAAGTGTGGCATAATAAACAGCAACGAAAATACAAAATAATTCGTTGCTGTTTATTATGCCAACAATGTGCGCAAATTAACATAGCTTCTCAATCACGAACTGATGTTCGTTCTCCTTTGCGTCATAACGAATCCCCACAGTCCCTCCATTCCTTTCCCTTCTTCTGCACTTAATTATAACCTTATATTCTTTTCGCCACGAGCAATTACAAAAACAATAAAAATTTATCGAAAATCAATAAAAACCTATTGCATTTCAATATAACAAGTGCTATGATGGAAAAAATCAGATAAAACCCAATACAGAATGGAGGAATAACATGAAAAAGGAAACAGTGGCAGTCATCACAAAATACCTGCTTGATATCATGTTCTTTGCAGGCATTGCCGTGACACTCACACTGCCGTGGCTTGTAAAACTCGTGACGGCATATTTCCACTTCGAGGACTTCGAGGGCAGGTACGTCGAAATCGTGAGCATTTATTTCGTCCTCGGTATCTTAGCAGTGCTAATCCTAGGAGAGCTTCGGAAAATGTTCCGCACCGTATTAAAGAACGACTGCTTTGTGCGGGAAAACGTAGTGAGCCTGCAGCGCATGGGTACCTACAGCTTTATCATCGCGGCAGTCTGCCTGCTGCGGGCGTTTTTGTACACGACAGCCGCAATGCTCGTGCTGGTGCTCGTCTTTGTCATCGCGGGACTGTTCAGCAAGGTGCTCGCGTTTGTATTTGACAAGGCAGTGGATTACAAGCTTGAGAATGATTTGACAATCTGACCGGACAGGCAGTGTATAGCTCAGATTTGCAGGCTATGAAGGGAGCATGGATATAAACATGGCAATTATCATTAATCTTGATGTGATGATGGCAAAGCGCAAAATCTCGCTTACGGAGCTTGCGGGCGAGGTGGACATCACGCTTGCCAACCTTTCCATCTTAAAAAACAATAAGGCAAAGGCAGTGCGCCTCTCGACGCTGGAAGCCATATGCAGGGCATTAAACTGTCAGCCGGGCGACATTCTGGAGTATGTTCCCGACAAGACGACAGACAAAAGCGATAAGAATGAAGGGGGAGAAGAAAATGGACAATAGTGTAGTCAAGGAAGGGTGGCAGTACGAACAAGCCGCCCAAAATGAACCACAGGTCAACAATTCTTTTGAATCGGAAAAGCTCGAAAAAAAGGAAAAACGGCTGCGGCACTTGGGAATAGGCAGCGCGCTCTACGCACTGTTTTACACCTTCTGCCTCTACCGGAATGCGTCCGGTATCACATACCCTTTTTTCGCCGGCGCAACGCTCTTGTATTTTGGCTATTATACGAGAACGTATGCAGAGAGTTGCGCAAGAGAGCGTAGCCTGTGGGCGGGCGCATCGTGGTACAGACGCTTCTTGGTGGCGGCAGTGCTCCTCTTGGGTATCCTAAACTGTACAACGGACTCCGGTGTGCTGCTGTTTTTCAACAAAACGCTGCTGCTTTTGCTGCTCGGCGTACTGGTTTTGCAGACATGGCACGACGTGTCGGGGTGGAGTATTGCGGCACATCTAAAAGGGCTTTTCCATCTTGCAATTGGAATAATCAGCCAGATTTTTGCCCCCTTTTATGACAAGGGCGCAGCAAGGAAAATAAAACGTCTGCGGGGCGGTGTGCAAAACGACGGACTCAGCGCACAAAAACGACGCATTCTGGTGTGCGTGTCCATAGGTCTTGTCATAGCACTGCCGCTAATCTGCATTCTGCTTATGCTGCTTGGAAGCGCGGACATTGTGTTTTACAACCTCGTCTGCGACGTCCTGTCGTTCGAGCTTGAAATTCACATGGCAGACCTGATTTATCATGCTGCTGCGGCGGCATTTGAGGCGGTTGCCCTGTTCTTCATCGCATATGCGCTCTTTTGCTACTGCAATGAAAAGACGGAAATCAAAGCCGTCGATGACATGGCGCTTAAGCAGGGCGGCGGCTTTGACACATACATTGCCGTGACCGTAAGTGTGCTTGTGTGCGCGGTTTACCTCGTGTTTTCGGGCGTGCAGGTTTTCGGATTGTTCATGGGACAGATGAAGCTTCCCGAAGGCTACACCTACGCCGAGTATGCAAGGAGCGGATTTTTCCAGCTCGTGTTTGTCTGCCTGATTAACATTGTGTTGGTTTTGTGTATGCTTGCGTATTTTGAAACGGGCAGGACGCTTCGGACGGTGCTTTGCGTGATATGCGGGTGCACGTATCTTATGGAGCTTTCGGCGCTGTTTCGGCTGCTGATGTACATTCGGACATACCATCTGACCTTTACGAGAGTCCTTGCGTTGTGGGGGCTTGCGGTGATTGCGGTTGTGATGGGTGGCGTGGTTTGCTGCATTTTCCGTCCGAAATTCAAACTGTTCCAATTTGCGCTTGTAGCTGTGGGTACCTGCTGGATTATTTTTTCGGCGGCACACCCCGATTACTGGATTGCGAAGTACAACCTTGCAATGAGCCAGACCTGCAAAAACGTCGATACGTATTATATCAAGACAAGACTTTCTTTGGACGCGGCGCCCGCGCTGGTGGAGGCGGATTACAATTTTATCGGCGAGTACGGCGAAATGAATGGGAAATATAAGGAATGGGCAATCAAGGACTATCAGGACGAGACAAAGGGACTGCTTGGTTTCCGGCACTTTAACTTCTCAAGGGCATACGCAAGCGCCCACGACATTGACGGGCTGGGCGCGGAGGATAAGGCGGTGAAAAATCCATAAATGATAAAACGATTAATAAATGATATAAAGGCATTTTATCCGGCAGTGATTGCGTTCCTTCTATATAATATTGTTGTAAGAACCATTTTCCACGCATACTGCCCATTCCTGATTGTGACAGGCTTCCCATGCGCAGGCTGCGGCATGACGCGGGCAGTGTTTTATATCCTGACAGGACGGATTGGGCGTGGAATGGCGCTCAATCCTGCCGCGCCGCTTTGGATTGTGTTTCTGCTGCTGTTTTTTGTGGAACGATACGTGCGCGGACGAATGCCGGGTTATATTAAGTTGGCGCTTGTGTTTGTCGTATTGGCAACCTTTGGCATTTATTTGTACCGAATGATTTGTCAGTTCCCGGGCAGCCCCCCGCTTGTATATTACCGCAACAACCTGATTGCACGCACCCTGCGAAGGCTCCGCCCGTAAGACAGGAACAAAAAACAGGAACAAGGGCGTTGCATAAGGGAATAAATGGGATAACCACAAACCGCGCAAATTGTCGATATTTGTTGCCAAACAACACTAGGGTATGATATGATATATACGCACTTGCAGATTTTTGAAAGGAGTATAGTGGATAAAAATGGACAACAACAATTTGTACGGTCAAGGAAACCAAAATCCCGAGCAGACACCACAGCAGCCCTATCAGCAGCCGCAGCAGCAGGCTCCCAATCAGGGCTTTGACAACAACAGCCAGCAACAGCCCTACAATCAATATTACCAGCCCTACCAACAGTCACAGCAGTCATATAGCCAGTCTTATCAGCAGCAGCCCTACCAGTCGGATACCGAATTGGAGGAGCCTGTCAGCTTCGGTGACTGGATGCTTTCAATGCTTTTAATGATGATACCATGTGTGAACATTATCATGATGTTCGTATGGGCATTTGGCAGCGGCACGAAGAAAAGTAAATCAAACTACTTTAAGGCAGTGCTTGTATGGACTTTGATATGGACGGTTCTTTGGATTGTTATCATGATAGGTATTGGCGGCATGATGGCAGCGTTTTCAAATTCCTATTATTATTAAAAAACAAATAAAAGCTTATAAAAAATATGATGTACCGGATTTTCCTGCGTACATCATATTTTTATGCAAAATGCATTGCTATTTCCCAATCCAACGCCCGCTCGCGCCACAAGGCAGAACCAGCCCGTTCGACGAAACAGGGAGTCCGATTTCGGACGCTTCCACTACACCGCCAAATTTCGGAACCAGCGCCGTCTCCATCATATAGCGCAGCACGGCAGGCTGCAATCCCGTCGTATAAGAATTCATCAGAAAAAACAACGGTCGCGCACTCAAGATCTGCGTAGTCAGCATAAGAAACGGAAACACTGCGTCCTCAATCTTCCAAATCTCCCCCTTCGGCCCCCGTCCATAAGAAGGCGGATCCATAATAATCGCGTCGTACCGGTTCCCTCTTCGGATTTCCCGCTCTACAAATTTCATGCAGTCATCAACAAGCCACCGGATTGGCGCGTCCCCTAAGCCAGACGCCGCCGCGTTTTCCTTTGCCCAACCAGCCATACCCTTAGAAGCGTCCACATGCGTGACAGCCGCGCCTGCCGCCGCAGCGCTTAAGGTCGCCCCGCCCGTATAAGCAAACAGGTTTAACACCTTAATGCTGCGATTTGGGTTTTGGGCAAGCGCCTCCTTTATAATAGAAGAAAACCAATCCCAGTTGACCGCCTGCTCCGGAAAAAGCCCCGTGTGTTTAAAGCTAAAGGGCTTCAGATGAAATGTCAAGGGCACTTCATAATGACCCTCATACGAAATGCTCCACTCCTCGGGCAGCTTGAAAAATTCCCACGCGCCGCCGCCCTTTGCGCTTCTGTGATAATGACCGTTTGGCTTGCGCCAGCCCACGGCATTTTTCGGCGTGTCCCAAATCACCTGCGGGTCAGGGCGCACAAGGATATAATCCCCCCAGCGCTCCAGCTTCTCCCCCGCGGAGGTATCAATCACCTCATAGTCCTTCCAATTGTCTGCAATCCACATAAAAAATATATCCCTTTCATAAAACACAATAAAAAATTAGAAAAAACAAAAATAATCCATAAACAGTATACTATAAACTCCCCCCGTGTTACAATGAGAACATTGGAAATTACGCAAAATTACGAAAAATGCTGTCAGAACGCGTATATACCATTGTACGTAAAAAAAAACAATAAAAACAAAAAAAATACTTGCAAAAGCGTATTTCCTACGATATACTACTAATTGCTGTGGCATGATAGCGATGAAACGTGAGGTTGCTGCTGATATGAGAATAACAGCAGGTTTTCCGCGGAGCGAATGTCAAGATGTCGGTAAAACCGACTAAGAAACTGGCGACAAGTCACTGTACCAAATAAGTAAACGATGTGTGCATTGCAGTAGAAGCAGCAAGGAAAACGCAGGCGTGTTCTGCGGTAAATGGAATGACACACACGGAAGAGTGTACAGTCACCGCTTGTCGTACTTATGAATAAAAAGTGCGAAAAGGAGGCGACTTTTTTTATGGCAAGTCAGGTAATGAGAATTACATTAAAAGCTTATGATCATCAGCTGGTTGATGCATCTGCCAAAAAAATAATCGAAACAGTAAAGAAAAATGGATCACAGGTGAGCGGACCGGTTCCCCTTCCCACCAAGAAGGAGGTCGTGACGATTCTGAGGGCGGTTCACAAGTACAAGGATTCCAGAGAGCAGTTCGAGCAGAGGACTCACAAGAGACTGATCGATATCATCACACCGACACCCAAGACAGTCGACGCGCTGCAGAGACTGGAGATGCCGGCTGGTGTTTATATTGATATCAAAATGAAGAACAAGTAAGCCTTCTACTAGTATGAGCGCTGTAAACCAATCAGAAAAAGGCGCTCCGCTGTAGAAAACAATGGAGGTAAGGAAATGAAGAAAGCTATCTTAGCTACAAAAGTCGGAATGACTCAAATCTTCAACGAAGACGGTACATTAATTCCCGTAACCGTGCTTCAGGCCGGACCTTGTGTGGTAACACAGGTGAAAACGGTAGAAAACGATGGCTACAAGGCAGTTCAGGTCGGCTTTGTAGACAAGAAGGACAGAATCGTCAACAGGGACAAGAGCGGCAAGAAGGAAGTTATCCACAGACACGGCGTAAACAAGGCGCTCAAAGGCCACTTTGAAAAGGCAGGCGTTTCTTCCAAGAGATTTTTAAGAGAGTTCAAATTTGAAAATGCAGAGGAATATGCATTGGGAAGCGAAATTAAGGCTGACATCTTTGCAGTTGGAGATAAAGTTGACGCTTCTGCTATTTCCAAGGGAAAAGGGTTTCAGGGTGCAATCAAGAGACACGGACAGCACAGAGGACCGATGGCACATGGTTCCAAGTTCCACCGTCATCAGGGTTCAAACGGTGCGTGTTCTTCACCGAGCCGCGTATTCAAAGGCAAGGGAATGCCCGGACACATGGGCTGCGTAAAGGTAACCGTTCAGAACCTTGAGGTTGTAAGAGTAGATACAGAGAAGAACCTGCTTCTGGTAAAGGGCTCCGTACCCGGACCAAAGAAAGCACTGGTGACACTCAAAGAAACTACGAGAGCAGAGGCGTAAAAGCGTAAAAAGTGGTTCGCATAACAGGCGGACGAAAGGAGGACCATACAGATGGCAAAAGTATCTGTTTATAATATGGAAGGCAAGGAAGTTGATACAATCGACTTAAGCGACGCTGTCTTCGGTGTGGAAGTAAATGAACACTTGGTACACATGGCAGTGGTTCAGCAGCTTGCAAATAAGCGTCAGGGTACGCAGAAAGCAAAAACGCGTTCCGAAGTATCCGGCGGCGGAAAGAAACCGTGGAGACAAAAGGGAACCGGTCATGCAAGACAGGGTTCTACAAGAGCTCCGCAGTGGAAAGGCGGCGGCGTGGTATTCGCTCCCGTTCCAAGAGATTATTCATTCAAAATGAACAGGAAAGAAAAGAGAGCCGCATTAAAGTCGGCACTCACAAGCAGAGTTCAGGAGAACAAGCTCATTGTGCTTGACGAACTGAAATTTGATGAGATTAAGACAAAGAACTTCAAGACAGTAATAGACAACTTAAACGTGGCAAAGGCATACGTTGTCATCAACGAGAATGATGAGAAGGTTGTTCTTTCAGCAAGAAACCTTCCGAATGTAGAGACGGCATTGGCAGATAAAATCAATGTTTACGACATTATGAAGGGTGGTACGGTAATCCTCACAAAGGATGCTGCAAAGACGATTGAGGAGGTGTACGCATAATGGCAGATATTAAGTATTATGACGTAATCCTTAAACCGGTGATTACGGAGAAGAGCATGGCAGGCATGGGCGACAAGAAGTATACATTCTTGGTTCATCCGCAGGCAAATAAGTCTCAGGTTAAGGAAGCGGTTGAGAAGATGTTTGAGGGCACAAAGGTTGCTAAAGTAAATACCATGAACCTTGACGGCAAGAAAAAGAGACGTGGAATGGTTGTCGGAAAGACAGCAAAGACAAAGAAGGCAATCGTGCAGCTTACCGAGGACAGCAAGGAAATTGAGATTTTCACAGGATTATAAAATCCGGTAAGCCAAAGTAAGGACTATACACAACAAAAAGTGTGATAATAAATTTAGAAAAGGAGAAACAATCATGGGAATTAAGACATATAACCCATATACACCTTCGAGAAGAAATATGACAGGCTCCGATTTCTCAGAGATTACAAAGACGACTCCCGAAAAGTCACTTTGCGTATCCAAGAAGAAGCATTCCGGTCGTAACAATCAGGGTAAAATCACCGTAAGACATCAGGGCGGTGGAAACAGACAGAAATACAGAATTATTGATTTTAAGAGAAATAAAGATGGTATCAGCGCAAAGGTTATCGGTATTGAGTATGACCCGAACCGTTCGGCAAACATCGCATTAATCTGCTATGAGGACGGACAGAAGGCATATATCCTCGCTCCGGAAGGATTGACGGACGGAATGAAGGTTATGAACGGACCGGAAGCAGAAATCAGGGTTGGCAACTGCCTGCCGCTTTCTGAAATCCCCGTCGGTACAATGATACACAATATCGAGTTGCACCCCGGCAAGGGCGGACAGCTTGTACGCTCCGCAGGTAACAGCGCGCAGCTTATGGCAAAGGAAGGAAAGTATGCGACACTGCGTCTTCCTTCAGGCGAAATGAGAATGGTTCCCATTGTCTGTCGGGCGTCAATCGGCGTTGTAGGCAACGGCGACCACAACCTTATCAAAATCGGTAAAGCGGGACGTAAGCGTCACATGGGTATCAGACCTACAGTCCGCGGTTCTGTCATGAACCCGAATGACCATCCGCACGGTGGTGGTGAAGGTAAGACAGGAATCGGAAGACCCGGTCCATGCACACCTTGGGGCAAGCCTGCACTTGGTCTTAAGACAAGAAAGAGCAAGAAGGCGTCTAACAAGCTTATTGTGAGAAGAAGAGACGGAAGAGCGATTAAGTAATCAATCGCCTTCCCCTTAAAACAGTTTATCGATTATAGACAAGGAGGAATTACCTAATGGCAAGGTCATTAAAGAAAGGTCCTTTCGCAGACGCAAGCCTTTTAAAAAAGGTTGACGCGATGAATGCGTCAGGAAGCAAATCAGTAATAAAGACATGGTCACGTCGTTCTACAATTTTCCCTTCATTCGTAGGGCACACGATTGCGGTTCACGACGGAAGAAAGCATGTGCCTGTATACGTAACGGAAGATATGGTTGGACATAAGCTTGGTGAATTCGTTGCAACCAGAACTTACAGAGGACATGGTAAGGACGAAAAGAAATCAAAGGTGAAATAATTAGTTGAGAGGAGGTTCAACCGTGGCTAAGGAAAAATATAGCAGAACAAGTTATAAAAGAAAGAGAAACGCAGAAAATAGAGAAACCAGACCGTCAGCAAAGCTCTCTTATGCCAGAGTTTCGGTTCAGAAGGCTTGCTTCGTATTAGACGCCATCAGGGGCAAGGACGTACAGACCGCATTAGCTATTTTGGAGTACAGTCCGAGATACGCTTCAAGCATTATCAAGAAGCTTTTGGAGTCAGCAATCGCAAATGCCGAGAACAATAACGGTATGAATGCCGAGAACCTTTACATTGCAGAGTGCTATGCAAATAAGGGACCGACAATGAAGCGCGTAAGACCAAGGGCGCAGGGCAGAGCTTACAGAATCGAAAAGAGAATGAGCCACATTACAATTGTGCTCGATGAGAGATAGGAGGAAAAAAATGGGACAGAAAGTTAATCCTCATGGACTGAGAGTCGGCATTATTAAGGATTGGGATTCAAAATGGTATGCTGAGGCTGATTTTGCTGACTGCTTAGTGGAAGATTATAATATCAGAAAGTTTTTAAAGAAGAAGTTATTTAACGCAGGCATCTCAAAGATTGAAATCGAGAGGGCGTCTGACAGGGTAAAGGTCATCGTGTTTACGGCAAAGCCCGGTGTTGTAATCGGTAAGGGCGGCGCTGAAATCGAAGTGACAAAGAAAGAGCTTCAGAAGCTTACGGGAAAGAACGTGCTTGTTGATATTAAAGAGATTAAGAGACCAGACAGGGATGCGCAGCTTGTTGCCGAGAATATCGCGCAGCAGCTTGAGAACCGTGTATCCTTCCGCCGTGCGATGAAATCCTGCATGGGCAGAACCATGAAGGCAGGCGCACTTGGTATCAAGACAGCAGTTTCAGGACGTCTTGGCGGTGCGGATATGGCACGTACAGAGTTCTACAGTGAGGGTACAATTCCTCTTCAGACACTAAGAGCAGATATTGATTATGGTTTCGCAGAGGCAGATACAACCTACGGAAAGTTAGGCGTAAAGGTTTGGATCTACAAGGGCGAAGTACTTCCTACAAAGGGAAACAAGGAAGGGAGCGATAAATAATGTTAATGCCAAAAAGAGTAAAACATCGTAAGCAGTTCCGCGGTACAATGAGAGGCAAGGCTACGAGAGGTAACACGATTACTTACGGTGAGTACGGTATCATTGCAACAGAGCCGTGCTGGATTAAATCAAATCAGATAGAAGCAGCCCGTATTGCCATGACACGTCACATTAAGCGTGGTGGTAAGGTATGGATTAAGATTTTCCCGGATAAGCCTGTAACGGCAAAGCCGGCTGAAACGCGAATGGGTTCCGGTAAGGGAACACTGGAGTACTGGGTAGCAGTTGTAAAGCCCGGTCGTGTAATGTTTGAAATCAGCGGAGTAGCTGAGGATGTCGCAAAAGAGGCGTTACGTCTTGCAACACACAAGCTTCCTTGCAAGTGTAAGATCGTTTCGAAAGCAGATTTGGAAGGCGGTGCAGTAAATGAAAACTAAGAAGTATGTTGAAGATTTAAGAACCAAATCATCCGCAGAATTATCGCAGGAATTAGTCGCTGCAAAGAAGGAA
Source organism: uncultured Lachnospiraceae bacterium (assembly GCA_947567595.1). Lineage (GTDB taxonomy): Bacteria > Bacillota > Clostridia > Lachnospirales > Lachnospiraceae > COE1. Next base: position 55,974 of record CANOMQ010000021.1, read on the forward strand.
CTTTTCAATTTGAGATTTCAGAATGCAACAAATCAGTTGGACAATACGGCAAGAATTAAAGAGGTAAGGAAAAACATCGCCAGAATTCAGACCGTAATGACTGCAAAGCTGAAAAACGTAGAGTAGGAGGGAAACGGTCGTGGAAAGAAATTTAAGAAAAACACGTACAGGCAAAGTTGTGAGCAACAAAATGCAGAAAACCATCGTGGTTGCCGTAGAAGATCATGTTAAGCATCCTCTTTACGGAAAAATCGTTAAGAGAACTTACAAGTTAAAAGCACATGACGAGAACAACGAGTGCAACATTGGCGATACAGTAAAAGTAATGGAGACAAGACCTTTATCAAAGGATAAGAGATGGAGACTTGTTGAGATTGTTGAGAAAGTAAAATAGATTTTAAAAATCGCGTGCGCGCGGTTTTGGAAGGAGAATTAGCATGATACAACAGGAAAGCAGACTGAAGGTCGCTGATAATACTGGTGCGAAAGAATTACTTTGCATTCGTGTTATGGGCGGTTCGACAAGAAGATATGCAGGCATCGGCGATATCATTGTTGCCAGCGTTAAAGATGCAACACCAGGCGGCGTTGTAAAAAAAGGCGATGTTGTAAAAGCAGTCGTTGTACGTACCGTAAAGGGCGCCCGTCGCAAGGACGGTTCTTATATTAAATTTGATGAAAATGCTGCTGTTATCATAAAGGATGATAAGACTCCGAGAGGAACACGTATTTTTGGACCAGTGGCAAGAGAGCTTCGTGAGAAACAGTTTATGAAGATTGTTTCCTTAGCTCCTGAAGTATTATAAGGAGGTGCCGGAATGTTAAAGATTAAAAAGGGCGATACCGTAAAGATAATTACCGGTAAGGACAAAGATAAAGAAGGTAAGGTTTTGTCTGTTGATACAAAGAAGTCAAAGGTTTTGGTAGAGGGAATCAACATGGTGACAAAGCACGCAAAGCCTTCTGCCGCAAATCAGAATGGCGGTATTATCCAGAAAGAAGCTCCGATTGATATTTCAAACGTAATGTATCTTCATAAGGGCAAGGCGACAAGAGTCGGCTTCAAGATGGATGGGGATAAGAAAGTACGTTTCGCAAAGACAACAGGCGAGGTTATTGATTAATTCTATGAAAGGAGGTCTAAACCGGTGAGTAGACTAAAGGATATATACAAAAGCGAGATCATGGACGCCATGATTAAGAAGTTCGGATATAAAAATGCTTTGGAAGTTCCCAAGCTTGACAAGATTGTCATTAATATGGGCGTCGGCGAAGCAAAGGAAAATGCAAAGGCTTTGGAATCCGCTGTAAAGGATCTTGAGATAATAGCAGGTCAGAAGGTTGTTACGACAAAGGCAAAGAAGGCAATTGCAAACTTCAAAATTCGTGAGGGTATGGCAATCGGCTGCAAGGTAACGCTTCGCGGTGAGAAAATGTATGAGTTCCTTGACCGTCTTGTAAACCTTGCGCTTCCCCGTGTACGTGACTTCAGAGGTGTCAATCCCAACGGATTTGACGGCAGGGGAAATTATGCACTTGGTATCAAGGAGCAGATTATCTTCCCTGAAATCGAGTATGACAAGGTAGACAAGGTAAGGGGTATGGACATCATATTTGTTACAACTGCTAAGACAGATGAAGAGGCACGCGAGCTGTTAAGACAGTTCAATATGCCATTCGCAAAATCATAAGGAGGTAAATTCTCATGGCTAAAACAGCAATGAAAATCAAACAGCAGCGTAAACCGAAGTTTTCGACACAGCAGTACAGCCGCTGCAGAATCTGTGGCCGTCCGCACGCTTACTTAAGAAAATACGGAATTTGCAGAATCTGCTTCCGTGAGCTGGCATACAAGGGACAGATTCCCGGCGTGAAGAAAGCAAGCTGGTAAAACGAAAAGAATAAGGAGGAAACTGAAATGACAATGAGTGATCCGATTGCAGATATGCTTACAAGAATTCGTAACGCGAACACTGCAAAGCATGATACAGTAGATGTTCCTTCATCAAAGATGAAGCTTGCTATCGCACAGATTCTGTTAGATGAAGGTTATATTAGAGCGTTCGATGTTGTTGAGGACGGTACATTCAAGACAATCCACATCACATTGAAGTATGGCGCAGACAAGAACGAGAGAATTATCACAGGTTTGAAGAGAATTTCGAAGCCCGGTCTTCGTATCTATGCAGGCAAGGATGAGCTGCCGAAGGTTCTTGGCGGACTTGGCATTGCGATTATTTCGACAAATCAGGGTGTCATTACCGATAAGGAAGCAAGAAAGCTTCAGGTCGGCGGTGAAGTATTAGCATTCATATGGTAAAAACGAAACGGTAGTTATAGACTAAATAAATTAGGAGGTACGGGCATGTCACGTATAGGAAGAATGCCAATCGCAATTCCCGCAGGTGTGACTGTGGAAGTTGCAGAAAATAACAAAGTGACTGTAAAAGGTCCTAAGGGAACACTTGAGAGAGTGCTTCCGGCCGAGATGGAAATCAAGGTTGAGAACGGAGAGGTAACGGTTACAAGACCGAATGACTTAAAGAAAATGAAGTCTTTACATGGTCTGACAAGAACACTGATTAACAACATGGTTGTCGGTGTAACAGCAGGCTATGAGAAGAAGCTTGAGGTAAATGGTGTCGGCTACAGAGCGGCAAAGGCAGGAAAGAAGCTGACATTATCTTTGGGATATTCGCACCCTGTTGAGATGACAGATCCGGAAGGTATTGAAACAGTACTGGAAGGCACAAATGTCATTATCGTAAAGGGTATTGATAAAGAAAAAGTTGGACAATTCGCGGCTGAAATCAGAGATAAGAGAAGACCGGAGCCTTATAAGGGCAAGGGTATCAAGTATGCTGATGAGACAATCAGACGTAAAGTTGGTAAGACTGGTAAAAAGTAAATAAGGAGGGCGTAAGAAATGGTTAGCAAGAGATCAAGAGCAGAATTGCGTGCAAAAAAGCACATGAGAATACGTAACCGTTTAAGCGGTACAACTGAAAGACCACGTTTAGCGGTATTCAGAAGCAATAATCATATGTATGCTCAAATTATTGACGATACAGTTGGAAACACCTTAGTTGCAGCTTCTACAGTGGAGAAGGAAGTAAAGGCTGAGCTGGAGCACACCAATGACGTTGATGCAGCAGCATATTTAGGTAAGGTCATTGCAAAAAGAGCAATGGATAAGGGTATTACAGAAGTGGTTTTTGACAGAGGCGGCTTTTTATACCACGGAAAAATCAAAGCTTTAGCTGAGGCGGCAAGAGAAGCCGGCTTGGTATTCTAGGAAGGGAGAAAATCACATGAAACGTACAATCATTGATGCTAGTCAGCTTGAATTAACAGATAAGGTTGTTACCATTAAGCGTGTAACCAAGACTGTTAAAGGTGGACGTAACATGCGTTTTACCGCTTTGGTCGTTGTAGGTGACGGAAACGGTCACGTGGGCGCCGGACTTGGTAAAGCCGTAGAAATCCCTGAAGCGATTCGTAAGGGAAAGGAAGACGCAATCAAGAACCTTGTAAACATTGCACTTGATGAGAATAAGTCAATTACACATGACTTTATTGGAAATTATGGTTCTTCCAGCGTATTATTAAAGAGAGCTCCCGAAGGTACAGGTATCATCGCAGGCGGTCCTGCGCGTATCGTGTGCGAGCTTGCAGGTATTAAGAACATCCGTACGAAGTCTTTGGGCTCTAACAATAAGCAGAACGTCGTACTTTCTACCATAGCAGGTCTTTCACAGTTAAAGACACCGGAACAGGTAGCTGCAAATCGTGGGAAATCTATCGACGAGATTATGGCGTAGGAGGTAGATTAAAATGGCAAAAACATTAAAAGTTACTTTGGTGAAATCGACAATCGGTGCAGTTCCCAAGAACAAGGCGACTGTTGAGGCGATGGGACTGACAAAGCTTCACAAGACAGTAGAGCTTCCTGACAATGCTGCAACGAGAGGGATGATACGCAAAGTAAATCATTTAGTTAAAGTTGAAGAAGCGGAATAAGGAGGTGTCAGAAAATGAGTTTAGAATTATCGAATTTAAGACCTGCTGAAGGCTCTAAACATAGTGATAATTTTAGAAGAGGCCGCGGACATGGCTCAGGAAACGGCAAAACAGCCGGCAAGGGTCATAAAGGACAGAAGGCTCGTTCAGGAGCTCCGAGGGCGGGCTTTGAAGGCGGACAGATGCCTTTATACAGACGTATTCCTAAGAGAGGTTTCCACAACAGAAACACAAAGGAAATCGTTGCGATTAATCTTGAAGAATTGGAAAGATTTGAAGCTGGTGCTACTGTTTCAGTAGATACTTTAATTGAAACCGGAATCGTGAAAAATCCCAGAGATGGAGTGAAGATTTTAGGCAGAGGAGAATTAACCAAGAAACTCAATGTTCAGGCGAATGCATTTAGTGCGTCTGCAAAGGAGAAGATTGAAGCACTTGGTGGAACAGCAGAGGTGATCTAATGTTTGCTACATTAAAGAACGCTTTTAAGATTAAAGAAATACGGAGCAAGCTGCTGTTTACCTTTTTCATGCTGATTGTAATCCGTTTTGGTTCCCAGCTTCCTATTCCGGGTGTAAACAGAGACTATTTTTCATCATGGTTTGAAGCGCAGACTGGTGGGGCGTTTAACTTTTTTGATGCATTTACAGGCGGTTCTTTTTCAAGAATGTCTGTATTTGCATTGAACATCACTCCCTATATTACCTCTTCCATCATTATACAGCTCCTCACGATTGCAATTCCCAAGCTTGAGGAAATGCAAAAGGACGGAGAGGACGGAAGAAAGAAGCTCGCGTCCATTACGCGTTATGTAACGGTTGCCTTGGCGCTCATTGAAAGTGGTGTTATGGCGATTGGCTTTGGTAATCAGGGACTGCTTCAGAAGTATGGGCCACTGGAGGTTATCACAGTAATTGCGGTGCTGACAGCGGGCAGTGCGTTCCTGATGTGGATTGGCGAGCGTATTACGGAGAACGGTGTGGGCAACGGTATTTCCATCGTGCTGGTAATCAACATTATTTCCCGCCTGCCGGACGACTTTGCAAGCCTGTATGAGCAGTTCTGTCAGGGAAAATCCATTCCTTTGGCAGTTGTTGCCGGACTGGTAATTCTTGCGATTATCTTGGCAATGGTTGTTTTCGTCGTAGTGCTCAACAGTGCCGTGCGCAAAATCCCGGTGCAGTACGCGAAGAAAATTCAGGGAAATAAGATGGTTGGCGGTCAGATGACATATCTTCCGTTAAAGGTAAATACCGCAGGTGTTATTCCGATTATCTTTTCTTCATCATTAATGCAGTTCCCGATTGTAATATCTACCTTGGTGGGTTATAACGGAAGTGGCGTATGGAGACAGATTTTGAACGGGTTAAATCAGGATAACTGGTGTAATCCGAGCCAGTTGAGCTATTCCATCGGTCTTGTGGTATATATTGTATTGACAATATTCTTTGCATACTTCTATACATCACTGACATTCAATCCTTTGGAGATTGCAAATAATATGAAGAAACAGGGCGGTTTTATTCCGGGTATCAGACCGGGTAAGCCTACCAGCGATTATCTGACAAAGGTGCTCAATGCCATTATTTTCATTGGTGCAATCGGTCTTGTAATCGTTGCAGTGGTACCGTTCTTCTTTAACGGTGTGTTTAATGCATCTGTTTCTTTTGGCGGAACAAGCTTAATCATTATTGTAAGCGTTGTGCTGGAAACAATTAAACAGATTGAGTCACAGATGCTTGTACGCAACTATAAAGGCTTTTTGAATGATTAATCATAAACAGCCGGACGACAATAGGAGCAAAGCGCAGGCTTTGCTTCTGTACGTTGTCCCGAAATGAAAGGACGTAAATGCCTTGAATTGAGGATATTCGTGTATTCGCGGGAATATGCTGAATTGAAGGTATTAAGGAACTTATTTCAGTTTTTCATTGCAAATAAAAGGAGGACACAGGATGAAGATTATTATGTTGGGTGCACCCGGTGCAGGAAAAGGAACACAGGCAAAAATGATAGCGGAGAAGTTTGCTATCCCCCATGTTTCAACAGGCGATATTTTCCGCGCGAACATCAAGAACGGCACGGAGCTTGGCATGGAAGCGAAGAAGTACATGGATCAGGGACTGCTTGTACCCGATGAGCTTACCGTAAAAATTCTTTTGGACAGGGTGGCAAAGGAGGACTGCAAGAACGGGTACGTGCTTGACGGTTTCCCAAGAACAATACCACAGGCGCAGGTGCTTGATAAAGCGCTCACGGAGCTTGGCGATAAAATTGATTACGCAATTAACGTAGATGTTCCTGATGAGAATATCATCAGCAGAATGTCAGGAAGACGTGCCTGCGTGACATGCGGCGCGACCTATCATCTTGTCCACATTCCGCCTAAGAGCGAGGGCGTTTGTGATACCTGCGGTTCCGAGCTTATTCTGCGCGACGACGACAAGCCGGAGACCGTAAAAAACCGTTTGGACGTATATCATAAGCAGACACAGCCTCTGATTGACTTTTATGAGCAGAAGGGCGTTTTAAAGTCGGTTGACGGTACGCAGGACATGAAGGACGTATTTGCGGCGATTGTGGATATTTTGAAATAATCGTAGAAGATGTGAGGAAATGGAAGATGGCTGTTACAATTAAATCGCAGCGGGAAATAGATTTGATGCGGCATTCCTGCAGGCTTCTCGCCAAGGTGCATGAGGAGCTTGGACAGGCGATTGAACCGGGAATTTCCACTCTGTACATTGACCAGCTCGGCGAAAAGCTAATCAGGGGATACGGCTGCGTACCGAATTTTCTGCACTATAACGGGTATCCGGCGTCGATTTGCGTTTCCGTGAACGATGAGGTGGTGCACGGCATACCCAGTGCCGACAGGATTTTGCAGGAGGGCGACATCGTAAGCCTTGACTGCGGGCTGATTTACAGGGGATACCATTCCGACGCGGCGCGTACTTACGGGGTAGGGCGTATCAGCCCGGAGGCGCAGCAGTTAATTGATGAGACCAAGAATTCGTTTTTTGAGGGTATCAAACAGGCAAAGGCAGGCAACCACCTGCATGATATTTCAAACAGGATTGACGAGTATATTTCACAGTTCGGATATGGCATTGTGGAGGATTTGGTCGGACATGGTATCGGGACTTCGCTCCATGAGGATCCGGAGATACCTAATTTCAGACAAAAGAAAAGAGGCTTAAAGCTTCATCCGGGAATGACGCTTGCCGTAGAGCCGATGATTAACATGGGCGGCTACGAGGTGGAATGGCTTGAGGACGACTGGACGGTAGTGACGGAGGACGGCTCGCTGTCAGCGCACTATGAAAATACAATTCTTGTAACGGACGGTGAACCGGAAATTCTTACGCTTTTATAGGAGAGAACAATATGATAGGATATTTAGCGTATTCACTTTTGGGACACGACAAAGGCAAGGTTTATCTTATTGTTCAGGAGGATAAGGATTTTGTGTACTTGGCGGACGGTGATGTAAGGACGATTGCCCAGCCAAAGAAAAAGAATAAGAAGCATATACAGGTTATCAAAAAGACAGGTAGAAGAACAGACATGTCTTCTGTCACGAACGAAGAAATTAAGTATCAAATAAAGCAGTATTGCAAAGACATTCAGGAGGTAAAATAATGTCAAAGTCCGATGTAATTGAAATTGAAGGAACAGTAGTTGAAAAACTTCCAAACACCATGTTTCAGGTAGAGCTTGAGAATGGGCACAGGGTACTTGCCCATATCAGCGGAAAGCTGAGACAGAATTTTATCCGTATTCTTCCGGGTGATAAGGTGACGCTGGAGCTTTCGCCTTATGATTTATCAAAGGGAAGAATTATATGGAGAGACAAATAAATGTCTCCATATTTTCTTATAAATATTCATATTAAGGCTTGCTTTTCCAAATAATGTATGCTATAATATGAAACGGTCTTTTTGAAAGGAGGGTTTAACATGAAAGTTAGATCATCAGTAAAACC
>CANOMQ010000022.1 GCA_947567595.1 uncultured Lachnospiraceae bacterium
CTTCAAGTGCAAGCGCCTGTTCTTCTCTTAATTGTCCTTTAAATTCAACGTGAATGTTTCTTCCGGCCTGCCTTTCGTCCTGAATTTCATATTCAATATGTGCCTGTTCTAAGTTATCTATTAATCTGTCATAGAGTCCCCGTGGAATTTCTATATATCCGCCCAAATGATCTGCTCCTAAATAAATCCATCTTGAGGTATCATAATTAGATGTACCAATTGCCTGATTTTTGAAATAAATAGGATTGCTAATTGCAGCCATTCTTCGAATCTTATTTTGCATAGCAACTTTCACATTCGTATTATCAATATAAATACCATTTGATAATGTAATACTAAGCCTTCCAGCCACATCACTTAATGCAAACTTTCTATTCCTCTCCCAAGGCTTTTCACAGTTTTCTCCTTGTTCATTTTCCTCCACATCTCCAAGTAATAGCGACCATTCTTTTATTTTCAGCTCTAAAAACTCCTGTGACAGCTTTGGCTTGCTCCATAGCACTTCCCATTGTTCCCTGTACGCATTCCAATTACTGTCAACAAATGCACTATTCCCACTCCTCAATGCCTTTCCCTGCAGCGGAAGAGCTATCAGATTGCCAAGTCCGCCTTCCGGCAGTTTATCCTGTGCCGGAAGCATTCTGTCATAATACTGAAAGGATTTCAGATTTACACACTCTGCTCCCCTGTCAAGCAATGCTGTTCCAAATCTTCTTGCCAAAGAAGCAGGAATCGGCTTGTCAAAAAATATCCAGATATGTGCGCCCCGTCCTGAACGTGAACGTTCTACCAATGGATCTATTCCATTCAAAACACAGATGTTCCGCATTGCTTCAACTTCTTCTATCCACGCATCATCCACATTTGCGAAATCATTCTCCTCCGCATTTTTCTCATGATTATCAAAATCAAATACCAGAAAACGGCAAGTATTGTTTTTAAGAAGCGGATACACCCCTATCACATCGGAAGCATTATAGGCATTTCCTCTTAAATGAGCAAGTATGTCTTCCTTTGTTAATGGTTTATATTCATAATACTCACAGTTTTTACATGAAACACCCGTTTTTAACTTCCTATGGCACACACTTGTCCAAAAATTCCTGCATTGCGTAAAGTACCCTGCTTTTCCAGTATCTTTCTTTTCATTTCTCTTAGCATAAACATCCTGACGTCCCCAAAATCTCGCAAAAAAATTATTTGCCATCTCGTCCGTAATTTCATCAGGATGTATAATTCTTTTTCCCTGCTCCGGATCATAGTTTTCTCCCTCATCCGCCGCTTTCAAACGAGCTATCGATTGTTTATAAGATACTCCTGCCTGATCCAGAATATTTTTTAATATTTGGTTTTCCAATTGCAAATCATTCAATTGTTTTTGCAATTTGCTAATATTCTCAATCGGGTCACGCATTATATTCCTCCCATGAAGAGCAAAAGCGATGCCTTAAACACATAAAAGCATCATAATCTTGAATTAAGTATATTGCTTAGTTATTGTAATTGTCATTCTTCATATTTTTTCACCATCCAACGTCCACTTCTGTTAGTGCCCTTTCTTACAAGTACACCTTCTTCCTGCAATTCTTTCATATCCTTTTGTACTTGTTTTCTTGTTAAATTCATTTCGTCCATAAGCTGAGTTTGAGTCATCATCGGACTTCAACAAAATCCCCTGTTTTTGATTTCTCATACAAGGAACTTTTTACCTCTTTCAGGTAATTCTGAACAAGTGTAATATTCAAATCCGACATCTCCGCCTTATGATTTACTCGATCATCAAACGGAACCCTATTTGCAAGGTTAAACAGATCCTTCTCTTCATCATCTGTCGGTTCCGCTGAGTTAGAAGACTTACGAATATAGTGAATACGTTCCTTATTATCCTTATTCATTGTCTTTGGAGACGAATATGGTCGTGTTTCACCACCCGGACGACCCTTCTCTTCCTCTACGCCTATGACAATATAGCCACCGCCCCAGTTATCAAGGTCATTGGCAAATGCACAAACAGTTTTCAAAGAAGCAGCCGGATCCCTTCATAAAAGCCTCTTGTAGATTTTATCCACTACCTCATCGATTGTCCACGTTATATTTCTTATCAAATAATTATGTTCATACATCTCCCCACCAAGGGCGTTTTCATATGTAGTACCTTTTTTCACATCCACAGATTGAAATTTTATAGCAATTCCCTCCATCATTAATCGCGAAAAAGCAACTAAAGCCCTTAGCTAAAACAACAAAGGAATATCCCCATAAATACAAATCCGAAGCACCCCAATCAAAATCAAATGAACTGGATAATACAGATAGAAAAACCATTTCATGCATTTAGCTGTCCCTTTTTCGCCATTGTAAAGCTTTAACACGGGATAAACCATCAAAACGCCAATCTGCACCAAAGCATAAACCTTACTTACAAAAAAGAACGATACTACTGCATATAACGCAACATACAGAAGCATTGCTTTCATCTGTGCATTCAAATCTCCCCTTTTCTTATACATTGCCAAGATTGCCAACACCGCTATGCAGCTCCAATCTGCGGGGAACGCACTCCAAACCAATATAAAGATAATAATATTCTTTACCCAGTTCTTGATTGGCAAATCATTGTCCTGCAGCCACATGACCAAAACTGCAACAAAAAGCGGGTACATGACACTTGTCTGATTAAAAATCCCTGTGCTGAACGGAATTGGGTTTATTCCGAATGCAAAACAATATGCAAAATGCCCGATAATATGTAATCCGATTGCCCCCGGTTCAGCCGGAAAACCGGGATAAATCAAATCGCTTGCATGGTCTATCGTCATAGCAATAATCGCAATCAATTTTAATTGATTTGCATTTAATCGTAATTGTAATTTCTTTTCTTCTCCTAACAATCCTCAGATTATTTTGTAGATTGTTTATTGTTAATATTTTAACACCAACGTATACACATTTCAAGGAAAGCTTTCTCGCTTTTCCCGCCGTTTTATGCTATGATACAAGGAGTAAAAAGAGAGAGTTTTTTGAATAAAAAGGAGGGCTTTCCATGCGGATTGCCATTGTAGATGATATTGCGTCAGAACGGGAGTACCTGAAAAACGAGCTGGACACACAGCTTGCCCGCCTTTTTCTTGACGCTGCGGTTTACTGCTTTTCCTCCGGCGCGGCATTCCTTGACGCTGCCAAGGAGGAACGCTTTGACCTTGTGTTCCTTGATATTTATATGGAAAGTGAAAACGGCGTGGATACGGCACAGGCGCTGCGTCGCTTTGACACGGACTGCCTGCTGGTGTTCACCACCACCTCGACCGACCATGCGCTTGACGGCTTCCGTGTCCGGGCATTCCATTATTTGGTAAAGCCTTGCACGCAGGAGGTTCTTACCTCTTTATTTGATGAAATCGTCAAGCGGCTTCCCGCTGATGACAGATATATTGAAGTGAACACCGCAGGTGGTATGGTACGGCTACGGTTTCGGGAAATCCTCTATGCGCAGCACCACCAGCACCAAATCCATATATACAGGACGGACGGTCAGGAGACCGTGGCACGGCAGACCTTCCGGGAGCTTTGCGCCAGTCTTTCGGACAGACGTTTCTTTCCTTGTAGCCGGGGCGTCATCGTCAACATGGAACACGCCGGGGATTTTGACGGCACAGACTTCATCATGAAAAACGGGAAACGAATTCCCGTCAGCCGCGACCTTGCCAAAGCCGCAAGAATGGCTTTCGGAGATTTTCTCTTTGAAAGGGGTGAGGTATGATGACGGATTTTTTACGTGCTGCAATCGAGCTTATGTGTCTCCTTCCGGCAATGCTGCTTGCCTGTCTGCCCGTGAAAGGGCATCTGCGAATGCCACCTGCAAGGCTTGCGGCAATCATGGCTTTGCTGATACTGTTTCTTAGTTGTGCGGGAGGCGCGGTAAGCTGCTTTTTTCATGCGGAAACACATTGGCTGCTTTTCCCAGCCGCCGCTGTCATGGGCATTTTTTATGTGCGAATGCTAAAGACCACCCGTTGGAAATCCGTCAGTGTTTTCCTCGCCGTGTGCGGTGTGTTCTCCTGCCTTGGCAGCTCCGCCATTGCGGTAAACAGTATGCTTCGTCCAAGTGAGCCTGCGCTGCCACTTTCCTTGCGGGGCGCGCTTTTATGGTTTGCAATGTGCTGCCTGTCCGTTCTCGCTGTATGGTATCCTGCTACCCATGCCTCAAGGAGGCTTTTGGAAGACGAGTCCTTTGCGCAGACATGGTATGTGTTTTGGATTGTCCCCATCTTATTCATCGGGCTGAACCTCTCCCTAATTCCAAAAAACCCCGATATTTTAGGGCAGGGACGGCTCCGGCAGCTTTATCTTCTGCTCAGCCTTGCGTTCCTGTTTCTGCTCCTGCTGTTTTATCTGCTGTTTTATCTCATGGCTTCCAGCCTGAACCGCAATGACCGCCTCCGGCAGGAGAACCAGCTTTTGTCCATGCAGCAGGCGCGGTATGACAGCCTCCAGTCCGCCATTGAGCAGACACGTCACGCGCGGCACGATATGCGCCACCATTTTCATATCCTTCAGGGGTTCGCCGCGCAGGGGAATTGGGAGAGCCTTTCCGCGTACCTTGATGAGGTACAGGGACGTATTCCGAACAGTGATTTGGGGCTGTGTAAAAACACCGCCGTGGACAGTGTGGCGGGCTATTTTGCCATGCGGTACCGGGAACAGGGCATTCCGGTCACGTTTGTGCTAAACCTCCCCCAGCAGCTCCCGATACCGGAAAGCGAACTGTGCTCCGTGCTGTCCAACCTTCTTGAAAATGCGATGGAGGCTGGTCTGAGGACTGCTCCCGAAAGGCGGCAGACAACAGTGAAGGCGTGTCTCCATTCCAGTCATATGGTGCTGTTGTCCGTGGAAAATGCCTATGACGGGAAGGTCAGGGAGAAGGACGGCGTGTTCCTTTCCTCCAAGCGGCCGGGGGAGGGCGTGGGATTGCAGGCGGTGCGCCATGCCGCGGAAAAGAACGGCGGATATGTCCGGTTCCATTATGGGAACGGTGTTTTTACTGCCAATGTAATGCTGCGGGGTGAAGCGTGAAGATGTGTCGGCGTATCATTAGAATAATGCAAATAATGACAAATTAAGAGCGACCGCTATATCCTTTTTCAGTGATATACCGGCCGCCCTAATTCATTTCAATATCCAATTTTTTTCCTCTTTCTCGGCATTTTCTTTTCTCTTCTTCCTTGTACCATCTTTCTTTTATTTGCCGATTTTTTTATGGTACTTTTTTCTTCCGGTTCCTGCGTCCGCTTTGTGTTCCATTAACCCGACTACTCTATCTGAAACATTCGCTTAATTTCTTTTTCTGTGTACAATCCTCTTCAATACACATTCTCTCATTCTCATATTCGTTAAGGATTTTCATTTTCATCAGATTAAGGTTTGTGTGCCATCCAATGGACTCATCTCCTTCCCTAAGCATACCCTTTATCGCTATTGTTTACGGTTTCCGAAAATATATAGGATAAAGCTGAAAGATTAACAGTATCTTTTATGCTTTTCTCTGCTCTCCTTGTGATTGTAGAATAGCACCATTTTCAGGATATTTCAAGAGGTTTTGGAAACTTTTTCCAATACTGTCATTTTGTATATTCCTTTCGGTCATTCTGTATAATATTTTCAGAATTTTCAGACGATGTACTGCCGCAGAACCTGTTTTTATAAGCTCCACGGCAGCCCTACACATCTTATACCCGTTCCAAAACCTTCGCAACCGCGCCGACGCCTGAAATCATTTCGCCAAACAGTGCAATGACCTTCTTGCCGAGCACATTCTGCGTCAAATCCACGCCGAAAATATCCGTCCGCTTCAAAATCGGTGTAATCACCGCCTCCACATCGCAAGGCTCGCCAAGCTTCACCTCTGCAAGCAGCGGCATGAGTGTTTCCAATAACGGGTCAGGGCTTGGCGTAAACGCCTTTCCGTTATCATCAACGCCCATCAGATACCGCAGCCACCCCGCAAATACCATCGGAATACCCTCCAACGCGTCCACGTCCAAATCGCTTGACGCCATATACGCCTTAATCGTCTCGCCAAAACGGATTGGCAGCTTCTGTGACGTATCCGTTGCAATGCGCTGCGGCGTATCCGGCATGAATGGATTGGGAATACGCATTTGCAGTACCTCATCAATGAACTGCTTTGGCTCCAAAATCCCCGGATTTACCACCACCGGAAGTCCCTCCTGATAGCCGATACGCTCCACGAGCTTCTTTAACGCCGGATTTTTCATTTCCTCCGAAATCAGCTCATAGCCAAGCAGGCACCCGAACACCGCAAGCGTCGTATGCAGCGGATTGAGGCAGGTGCACACCTTCATTTTTTCCACCTTATCCACCGTTTCGCGCGCGGTAAACATGACGCCTGTTTCCTCCAACGCCGGTCTGCCGTTTGGAAACGCGTCCTCAATCACAAGATACTGGCACTCCTCCGCATTGACAAACGGCGCCACCCATGTGTTCTTGCTTGTGACTGCCTTCTCAAGTCCCTCAATGCTGTCCGCCTCCAAAATTGCCTCGACCTTCGGGTCGGGACGCGGCGTAATTTTGTCAATCATGCTCCATGGGAAGGTCAGCTTGGACGTGTCGTTTACATAATCCGAGAACTCCTTCTCCGCCGTGCCCGCCTTTACCCAAGCGTCCGCAAACGCAGTCACCGCTGCCTTGAGCTTGTCGCCGTTGTGCGAGCAGTTATCCATGCTCACCAAAGCAAGCGGAAGCTGTCCTTTCTGATAGCGCTCATAAACCAGCGCACAGACCTTGCCAAGATAGCTCTCCGGCTTTGCGGGACCGTTTTCCAAATCCCTTGCAACTGCGGGCAGCGTTTCGCCCTTGCCGTCTACCAAGCTATAGCCCTTTTCCGTAATCGTAAAGCTTGCCATTTTTAGCGACGGCGCGGCAAAAATCGCCTTTAAGCGGGAAAATTCCTTTTCGTTTTCGCTGTCCAAAATCAGCGACTCCACAATGCTTCCAATTACCGTTTTTTCCACATCGCCGTTGCCTTTCAACGTGACAAGAATACTATAATCGTCGTGCGGACGGTACATCTTTTCGATAATCTCATAGTCAAAGCCCTCCGCCACAATCAATCCGGTGTCGCTCTTTCCCTCTTCCATCAACTGCTGCATTAAATTCGCCTGATATGCGCGGAAAATATTGCCCGCACCAAAATGAATCCACTCGGGATTGTTCTTCGTATTTTCCGTCAGCCGCTCCCTGTCATACGAAGGCACATGATACCCCAAAGCCTCCCACGCCGCCTTGTCCTGCAAACCTGTTTTATCCAATCTCATTTAAAAACATGCCTCCTTATCTAACCTGCAAATTTCTATTATTTTGCACTGCTTTTTACAATAGCTTCCCAAAGTCCGTTCAAGTAAGTCGCACCTAACGCCCTGTCATACAATCCATAGCCCGGCATTGCCACCTCGCCCCAAATCATGCGTCCGTGGTCGGGGCGGATTGGCCCTTCAAATCCAATATCATAAAGCGCCTTCATAATCTCATACATATCAAAGCTTCCGTCCGACGACAGGTGTGCCGCCTCCTCGAAATCGCCCGGGTAATTGTGTTGCAAATTCCGCACATGCGCAAAGTGCACACGTCCCTCAAGCGCACGAATCATGCCCGGCAAATCATTGTCGGGATTGGTTCCGTACGAGCCGGAGCAGAACGTAACGCCGTTATGCGGATTGTCCACCATCTTCATCATGCGCTGAATGTTCGGCAAATTCGTGATAATGCGCGGCAACCCGAACACGCTCCATGCGGGGTCATCGGGGTGGATTGCCATGTTAATGTCATACTTGTCGCAGACCGGCATGATTGCCTCCAAGAAATACTGCAAATTCGCAAACAGCTTTTCCTCGTCCACATCTTTGTAAAGCCCGAACAATTCCTTAATCCGCTCCATACGCTCCGGCTCCCAGCCCGGCATGACAAAGCCGTTTGTGTCGCCCGAAATGGACTCGAACATCTTTTCGGGATTTAAGTTGTCAACCGTTTCCTGATGATATGCCAAAACCGTCGAGCCGTCCGGACGCTTTCTTGCAAGCTCTGTTCTCGTCCAGTCAAAGACAGGCATGAAATTGTAGCAGACCATATGAATGTCTTCCTGTCCTAACTTTTCCAACGTCTTGATATAATTGTCAATATACTTGTCGCGCTCTTTCAGACCAATCTTAATCGCGTCGTGGATATTCACGCTCTCAATGCCCGCAATGTGCAGACCACCCGCCTCCACCTCAGCCTTTAGCGCGCGAATGTCCTCCAAGCTCCACTCATCGCCGGGCGCTGTTTCATAAAGCGTCGTAATCACGCCCTTCACCCCCGGAATCTGCCGGATTTGCTCCAACGTCACCGAGTCCGATTTGCTCCCGTACCACCGTAATGTCATTTCCATAAAAATACACTCCTTTCAGCTTGATAAAAATTTTATATTATGCTTTGTGTAACAATAATAACCATTTTTTATTCCGAAAATTCCGCCCAATGTCTCCTAATGTAAAAGTACAGCGCCGTAATCAGCGCCAAATCCACCAGCACCACCACGACAATCGAGCTCATTCCATACGCAATCCCGACACTCTCCGCAATCCGCCCGATAATCATCGGCATCAAAATCGAGCCAAAGCTTGCCAGCGTCAGAATGAAGCTCCACGCCATCGAATATTTCTGTATCAGCCCGCCGCAAAATGACACGGTTGTCGGATAAATCCCCGCCATGCTGTACCCAAAACCCATAATGCCAATCACAATCGGCACCGTGCTCTTAGAAAACAGCAGCCAAAAGAAAAATCCCATAAAGCCAACGCCCATCGCAAGCAGCAGCTTTTCCTTGCGCACCTTTCCCGACAGTGCCGCGGCAGTCAGCCTTCCCGCCAAAATCATCACCCACAGGACGCTTGCCATAAGCTGTGACAGCCCGTCGCTCAAAAGCCCCGTGTCAACGAAATACGTAATCAGCCAGCCGATAACGCCCTGCTCCGCGCACAGGTAAAAGAACAGCGTAAACGTGCAAAGATAAAACAACGGTTCCCTGAAAAAACCGACACTCGTGTCATTTTTCTTCTCGTCCTTTTTTGCCGCAGGCTCCGAAATCGGAACCATAAAGTACAAAATCCAGCTAAGCACACCCATCGCAATCATGAAATAGCACGCATACACCCAGCCGTCCGCATTTGTGCGTGTCAGAAGCGTCAGCAAAATCGGGAACGAAAAAGCGCCGATGGAAAACATTGCGTGCAATGCGTTCAGAAAACCCGCCCTCCCCGGTGCAATGCTGTTGACCGTGTAATTGCCGAAATTGCTCGACGCCCCTCTTGCCAGTCCCGTCATCAGAAAGGCAAGCGCCAGCATCAGATTGCCATTTCCATACAAAATCATCACGTACGCAATCGCGTAACAGGCGTTAAACAGCAGAATGCTTTTTTTCCTTCCCAAAAACACGGCAAGCGTTCCAGACGCAAAGCTCGAAACCAGATTGCCCACCGAATGCAGGCTGACAATCAACCCCGCAAACGCATAGTTTAACCCCTTTGCCTCCCGGATAAACGGCAAAAGCGAACCGATTGACAGCGCCAAAACGCCGTTTAACATAAACGCAAGATACGTAAAGCACAACTGCTTTTTCTCCTCCGCCGTCTTTAAATAACCCATTGTTCTTTTTCCTTTCCTTTTGTGACACGCGTGTCATATTTTCAGGGCTGCCCTTGTGCGCCCAATGCACGGATTTGCGCAATGTCCTCGCCAAAATCCGCCTCATACCGCTCATAAACAGGCTTCATTGCCGCCTGAAATTTTTTCTTCTCCTCTGTGGAAAGCACAATCTCCTCCACTTGGTTTGCAAGCGCCGTCCTTCGTGCCTTTCGCTCGTGCTCCGTCCAAAGCTTGCGCTCGTATAGCGCCGACTCCTTCGCACATTCCAAAATAATCGCCCTGTCCGCCTCCGAAAGCTGCTCCCACGTGTGCTTTGCGCAAATCTGCATTTCGGGAATGCGAACATGCTCGTCAACCGTAAAATACTTTGCCACCTCGTAATGCTGCTTTGCCTCGAACGACGACCAGTTGTTTTCCGCACCGTCCACCTGACTGCGCTCCAACGCGGCATACACCTGATCATACGGCGTTTTCACAGGCACCGCCCCAAGCGCGGCAATCATCTCCGACATCATTTCCGACTCCTGAATGCGGATATGCATTCCCTGTAAATCCTCAAGTGTCCGCACAGGATTCGCCGCGCAGTAAAGATTGCGCGCGCCCGCGTCGTACCACGAAAGCCCGATTAAATCATACTGCTGCGGATACTGCAAAAACCGCTCGCCGATTTCCCCATCCAAAACACGCCACATATGGTCTGCGTCTTCATACAGATACGGAAGCTGCAGCACCTTCATTTCCGGAATATGGTCCGCAACCTGCGCCAGTGAAATCCGCGCAAAATCAATACCCCCGTACCGCATTTGCCGAATAACCTCCGCCTCCGAGCCAAATTTCCCTTCCGCATGCACCTGTATGCGAATGCGCCCTTGCGTCCGCTCCTCCACCAGCGCGGCAAATTTCATGCCGCCCATCGTCGTGGGGTAATCCTGCGTCTGATTTTCGGCGTAGGAGAATACGTACTCCGGCACGCCTGTCTTTTTCCTGTTCAGAAAAAACACAGTAGCCGCCACCAAAAGCACCGCCGCTATCACCAAACACCAGTACATTATTATTCTGCTGCGATTTTGTGCCTTCATATCCTGCCTCATTCCATTCCAACCATTTTTTATGTCTATTGATATCGGTACTCGCTTGGCGTAACACCCGTAATCCGCTTAAACACCTTCGTAAAATAGCTCGAGTCCCGATACCCGACTTTCTGCCCGATTTCCTTGATATTGACCGTAAAATCCGCCAGCAGCTCTTTCGCCTTCTCAACCCGAAGCTCCGACAGATACATGATAAAGCTCTTGTCAAAATTCTGCTTGAAAAACCTGCAAAAATATGCGTCGGAATAATGAAGCTGCTCCGCCGCGTCCTGCAGCGAAATATCCTCCATGTAATGCATCTCAAGATACACCCTGATATGCTCCGCCAACGCCTGATTTTTCATGCTCTCCGCCTTCTCGTCCTTCTCCTGCGGCTCCCTTTGCTGCATGGAAAAATCCGGTTGCCGCACGCGCCCCTTGCTCAGCCAGACTGCTTCCTCCAAAACGGCAATCAAGTCCTCCTTCGCGCTTGGCTTTAACAGATAATCCAGCGCACGCACCCGGATTGCGCGCTTCGCAAACTCAAACTCGTCATACGCCGTCAGGAAAATAATGCTGCACGTCTGATTTTCCCTGCGGATTTCCTCCGCTGCCTCCAAGCCGTTAATGCCCGGCATGGAAATATCAAGCACCGCCACCTGACAGTCATGCTCCCGAAACACCGCAATCGCCTCGCGCCCGTTCTCCGCCTCAAAGAGCGCGACCGCTTCCCCAAAATAGCCGCGTATCGTCTTGCCAATCACCTTCCGCTCAATCGGTTCGTCATCTGCAATCAGAATACGGCACACCTCATTCTCCGTCATGCTCCACCCTCTACACTGTTCCTCTCGTCCCCCATGCAAATCCGAACAATTGTTCCAATTCCGCGTTTGCTATGGATATGCATGGTTCCACTCTGATACATCATATGAATGCGCTTGTAGATATTGGAAAGACCGATACTTGTGTGCTGCATTTTGCCCGTCTCTTCCTCGCGCAGCTCCTGCCGCAGCCGTCGCAGCGTTTCCATATCCATTCCAACCCCGTTGTCCGCCACAACAATGCAAATTTTTCCATATCGTTCCCGAATACGGATTAAAATATTCCCGCCCTCCTCCTTTGAGGCAAGCCCGTGAATAATCGCGTTCTCAACAAGCGGCTGGAACGTAAACGTCGGGATATGCACAAGCTCGGCGTCCGTCTGACAGTCAATGCTGTACGTAATCCTGCCGCCAAAGCGCATTTCCTGCAAAAACATATAGTCCCTGACAACCTTCAGCTCCCGCGCCAAGGACACCTTTTTCTCCGGCGTTTTCAAATTATAGCGAAACAAAAAGCTCAGCGACTGTATCATTTTCTCCGTCGTCTGCGCCCCCTCCAAATCCGCCATGCCGCCAATTACATTCAACGTGTTAAACAAAAAATGCGGGTTAATCTGACTTTTTAACAAATCAAGCTCCATCGCGTCCAAGCGGGCTTCAACTGCAATCTTTTCCAGCTCCTCCGCATGGTACAAATCCATCGCCCGCCTGCGCTCCTCAAGCGCCATGATGTACTCACCCGTCGCGTACTTCATCTTATTAAAGGCAACCACCAGTTCGCCCAGCTCGTCCTCGCTCTGCGTCCTGATGTCATCAACGTAAAAATCATTCTCCGCAATCTTGCGCGACGCCTCCGCAAGCTCCATGACAGGCGACACAATCGAGCTATTCAAAAGCTCCGAAAGCTTTCGCGTACAAAAGAAAAAAAGCAGCTCAAACAAAATCAGAAGCACGGGCATCAGCATAATCATCTTTAGCTTCCCCGCGTAACGGCTCACGCCGTCCTCAAGCGTATCGCGCATCAGCTCCTTTGCATAGACTTGCAGATACCCCTGCATGTCGTAGACCTCGTACAGGTTTGCGATATATTCCGCCGTCTTTTCCCCGCCGCCTAATACAAGGTCACGCTTTTCGCAATATACCTGATACATATTCAAAATCGACCACGTCTTGGCAAAGCACACCTCCCCCGTTTTCTCATAATCATACGGGAGCTGCTCCACGGCTTTTTTCGTGCGCGAAATTGCATACCCAAGCTCGGTGCGCGCCTCCTCCTTACCCGTCCTGATACTCGTTTTGAAAAGCTGTGATTCCTCCTCCATGCACTGGACAAAATCGCTCGCAACCCAGTTGTTGGTCAAAATCACATAAAAGTCAAACAGCGAATATTTCACCGTCCAAACCGCCAAAAAAATGGATAACAAAATCAATAAAAAAACAATCGTTGTAAAGGACTTGATTTTCTGTTTGATTTTTAAGGTTTTCCATATCCGTTTCAGGTGCTGTTTCATGAAGATACCACTTTTATCCTTTTCTTTTTTTGGATTTTTTGGACGTTTTGGAAGCGTTTCCCTTGCTCGTAAGATGTGCTTCCACAAACCGGAAAAACGCGTCCTTTTCCTTGCCAAGCACACGGTCTGTCAGCATATATCCGTGGTTCGCGTCCGTGTAGACAATCACCATGTTCGCCTCCCTGCGCACGCCCTTTACCATATCCCAGCGGATTTGCTCCTGCTGCTGCCCAAGCGTCACATGAATGCCGTCCTCGGAAAAGACAAGCCTCGTCCCCTGTGGAATGACGGACACCTGTGCCTTTGCCTTTAGATAAACGCCCAAAGGCTGAATAACCGGTATCAGGAGGCAGGCAAGAAAGAGCAGAGCCTGCACCCCGTCGCTTGCCTGCGCCCAAAACCGAACCGTCAGGAGAATCATTGCGACAGCGAACACAATATTGCACACCCCCACCAGCGAATGATAGGTGCGGTACATGGATAAAGCCCAAAAGTCGAGCGGTCTGATTTTACTTTCATACTGGTAACGCATAACGCAATTTTTCCCCTCTCATATACACTCTATTTTTCCAAAATTTAACCAAACAAATTCGGAAGGAACATCGTAATCTGCGGGAAGAAGGTCAAAAGCAGAAGCACCGCAATCATGCATACATAAAACGGCAGCGTCGCCTTGACAACCTTCTCCATTTTTACCTTTGCAACCGCCGAACCGATAAACAGCACGGAACCAACCGGCGGTGTCAGAAGACCGATACCACAGTTTAAAATGACCATGATACCAAACTGAATCGGATTAATGCCAATCGAGGTTGCAATCGGAAGCAAAATCGGCGTTGCAATCAGAATAATTGGCGCCATATCCATAATGCAGCCCAAAACGAGCAAAATCAAATTCAATAAAAGCGCAATCAGTACCGGATTATCCGTCAGACCGACAATCGCCTCTGACGCAAGAACTGGTACGTGAAGCGTTGTCAGGCAGTAACCGAAAATACTTGATGTAGAAATCAAAATCAGCACGATGGACAAGGTGTCAATACAGCTTTCCAATACCTTCCATACGCCCTTCCAGTTCAGTCCCTTATAAATATACACGCTCACAAGCAAACTGTAAATAACCGCAACCGCTGCGGACTCTGTCGCCGTAAACCAACCACCAACCACGCCGACCACAACGATGATAACTGCTGCCAGCGCCCAAAACGAAACGCCAAGCTGTTTGATTAAATTCTTAAAGCTGAACTTATCGCCCTTTGGATAATGTCTGCGCTTTGAAATAATATACGAACCAACCATCAAAGAAATCGCAAGCAGCGCGCCCGGGATATATCCCGCAAGAAACAGGCTTCCCACGGAAACACCGCCCGCTGACATCGCGTAGATAACCATGTTATGGCTTGGCGGCACCAAAAGTCCCTCGCAGGAGGACGTAATCGTAACCGCTGTTGAAAAGTCGTCGTCATAGCCTTGGTCTACCATCATCGGGATTAAGATACTTCCAAGCGAAGCCGTATCCGCCGCCGCAGAGCCGGAAATTCCGCCGAAGAAATACGACGCCACGATGTTTACCATTGCCATGCCGCCCGTCATCCAGCCAACACAGGCGTTTGCCAAGGCTATCAGCTTTTCGGAAATACCGCCGCTTCCCATCAGACACCCCATCGTGATAAAAAACGGCACCGCCATCAGGCTGAACGAATTGATACCCTTTACCATCTGCTGGCAGATGGTCGTAAACGGCAGTCCCTGATACAGTAAGCACAAAAGGGAAGAAAGCGCAACCGCATACGCAATCGGGAACCGCAGAAAAATCATTACCGCAAAGCTTACCAGTAATACCAAAATTGCTACTGTCTGTGTACTCATGCTTTCCCCTCCTTTAACACAATATTTTTCAAGTGGTTATAAAGCGTTTCCAGCTCAAAAATCAGCATAGCGATACCTGCCACAGGAACCGGAAAATACATCCAGAACCTTGAGAGCCACGGCATGCTGACATACGAACCCTTTGCGCCAAGTCCTGACGCATATTTCCAGCCAACGACAATCATCACGACCGCCAAAATCAAAACGCTTATGTCTGCCAAAATATCCAAAAAACGCAGCAATCCCTCCGGCAGGTAACGGTCAAACGCCGTCATGCGGATATGCGCCCCGCGCCGGATTGCAAGTGCCGCAGACAGCACTGCCATATATGCCATGCAGGTCAGCACGACTTCCTCGCTCCATGCGGGGTCGGGGATAAACGAAACGTATCTGCCGATAACGCTCATTGTCGTAATCAGAATGTCGGCAATCAACAAAAGTTTACATACAAACAAAACGATTTTATATGTAACGTCAAACACCGGCTTGATTTTATCTACCCGTTCAAAAAAAGCTGCCATAAAATCCCTCCAATCTTTTATCATACCTCCGTGTAGACTAAGAGCGCATGGACACTGCGTCCAATGCGCTCTTCCACGTCATTCGAACAATTTAATTACTTCGCTAAATCAAGAATTTTCTGATATAACTCTTCCTGACCCTTTGTATTCTCCTCGATAACGCCCTTTACTGCTTCCTGCCAAGGAGTAACGTCGCTTACCTCAACAACGTTGACGCCGTCTGCCTTCAACTGCTCTAATACCTCATTCTCAGCGTCCTCGGAAATCTGTCTGTTGAACTGAGACGCATACTCGCCTGCCTCAACAATAATCTTCTGCTGCTCTTCTGTCAGAGAGTCCCAAGCTTCGTCCGTGATGATAACCTGAATTGCGCCAAGTGTATGTCCGTCCAAAATCAGGTTCGGAGCAACCTCGGGGAACGCGTTTGACTTATAGTTTGCAATCGGCTGCTCTGCGCCGTCAACAACGCCTGTCTGCAATGCAGAGTAAAGCTCGTTGAACGAAACAACTGTCGGGTTTGCGCCAAGTGACTCTACAAGGCCGTTCATAACCGGGTCATTGGAAACACGAAGCTTCATGCCTGCCAAGTCTTCCATGCCCGCGATTTCCTTTGTTGTAAAGAAATGACGGAAGCCTTCCTCACCATAGAACAGACCCCTTACACCGCTGCCGTTCTCATGCGGCTCAAGCAGAAACTCGCTTGCCAAATCCGATGTCGCAAATGACCAGAAATGCTCACGGTTTACAAATGTATACGGAAGGGAAAGGAGCATAGACTTCTCTCCGCCGTAGCTTGTCAGCGCGAATGCGGAAATACGTGACATCTGAATGGTACCGCCGCCGCCTAACATCGTATCCAATACGTCGTTCTCAGAACCAAGCACGCCGCTTGCCTGAATGTCAATCTTGATGGAACCGCCCGAAAGCTCTGTTACCTTGTCGGCAAATGCCGTCGCTGTCTGACCTACGATTGTGTCAAGCGGGTTTACCTCTGCATATACCAGTGTTACCTCCGGCTCTGCTGACGGTGTTGCCGTATCCGCAGGCGCCGCAGTGTCTGCCGGCTTTGACTCCGCAGGTGCCGCTGCCGCTCCCGAGTCCGCCGCGGGTGTCCCGCTTCCTGTAGATGATGTGTCAGGCGACTTCAATCCGCAGGCTGATACAGAAATTACCATTGTTAATGCAAGCATTATTGATAAAATCTTCTTTTTCATAGTAAAAATCCTCCTTTTCTTTGGGGCAAATGCTGCCCGCTTTTAGTTATATATTAATTATACGAGGATTTTTGCACAAAAGGAAGCATATATTTTTAATATTTTTGGTAAATTTTTGACTTTACGGTACCAGCTTCCAGCTATTAATGTCCTTTACATTCCCTGTTATCTCATATTTCTCCGTACCGCTTGATAATTCTATTCTTGATATCCGCGTCCTTTCCTCATTTTCTCCAACATCCTCCAGCCCTTTTCCGGAAACGTTCACACCGATTTCCTTTTCAATTGACCGAACCATGTCGGCATGGCTGACAGGTGCACTGCTGACGGTCATATCCTCCTGCGTCTGTCCGGGGTATTTTACAAATAAAATCGGGCACTGCTGCTTCACTGTGGCTCCGTCTTCGGTTTCAACCGCATATGCGGCACCATGATCGGCAGTAACGATAATCATGGACTCATCATACTTGTCCAGTTCCTCAAGCTGCCTAAGATACTCATATACGATTTTCATTGCGCCCTTCGTCTGTGATATATTATCGCCCCAGTGCTCGTCTCGTCTTGGATCATAGTCAATATGCTGAAATTCGTCTGTCATATTATATGGCGAATGCGCCCCATGCATGTGTATAAACCGGAACGCCCCTTCCTTGTCATTATCAGCTACTGACAAACCGGTTTTGATAAGCCTGTGGTAAAAAGGCAAATCATCTTCAATATTCGTTATCCGGTCACTCACCGCAAGCAATGCAATATCACTCGTATCATACATATAATAATCTTTTATGATAAACGGCGCCATTTTATACCGGGAGCACTGTGTCATCAACGCAAATAAATCGCCCATACTGCACGTGCGCTGTATGCCGTCCTCATAATTTGCAATAATATCCTTCAAGCCTTCCGGCACAAATCTTTTATCTGTATAAATCCCAATATCATACTCTGCATTATCCAAATAGGTCAATAAAATGTCTCCCTGAAACGCGTAGCTTCTGTACGCTTCCTCTGACTCGTCCCTGCATTCCGTTCCCGTCAGCAGAAAAGGAACACTGTTTCCGGTCGGGTAAAATTCGCTTGTTGCATTTTCATAGTAAATAAAATCATTGAGCGGCTCAAAAAATTCCGGCTCCTGCTCCATCAACTCGTCACACATGCTCCCCTCAAACTTATCCAGTATGAATACAATAATATTGTTCTTTTCGTTAACCTCCAGCATTCCATCTGTCGTAAGGGCAAGCTCACTTTTGACCGTGGTATCCCCGGATGAAATAATGATGACTGTCAAAGATACCAACTGTATCAGGATAATCCATATCGCTACCATATTTACTATTTTTTGCGCCGCACGCTTTTTCAGGCAGCACAGGATAACCGCCGCGATAAGCACAATCCAAAACGCACAATTAAAAATCTCCTTAAAGCCAAGTACCATGCGCTCCTGCGTTCCGTCCAAAATCTGCATGTTTCCATTCAAAAACATGCCCTGAATGTATCCTGCTATCAGTAACGAACCGATAAATGCCGTATATACGGTAAACTGTTCCTTTTCAAGATAAAGCACCATTCCCAGCATCAGTATTGCTGCCGTGATAGCACCCGCCAATAAAAGCTTTCCAAAAAAATACCAGTATGAGATGGGAAACTCTTCCGCATTATTCAGGTAAAGCTCGTTTGGCGTATAGATTACAACCGTGACAAGATAAAATGCTGACAAAATAAACGCCCTGAATGCCTTCTCCTTTAGTGCATGTTTGTCCGCATCAGCATTGCTGCCCGTCTTTTTCAACATTACCGCCAGTAGTGTGACCGCACATGCCAAAAGATATGCCACACAATAAATTTGGTTGTTCATTTTCCGCGCAAGCAGAACTGCACATGAGCATACAAAAAAGAATGAGGAATCAAAATACCGCATGACTTCCATTTTCTTTTCCCGAAAGATTATATGCATAAGCAAGGGTGCAGCAATTGCAATTATAACTAACGGAACGCCGTAGTGAATATATGTTCGTGCTTGTGCGTCCCAAAAGCTTTCCAAAAGATTTTCTCTATGATACCCTAGATACCATTTTACTGCAGACGCGACGAAATAATAGGATACAAAGAAAAATGACCACGAATAAAGCCATTCCTTTTTGTCGCGTTCAGATTTTATGACTGCAGATAGGATACTGCATAGGATAAGGACAATTATAATCCCCCACTTTAAATCCATTTTTAACTTCCTCCTTGTTTTGATTTATCTGATATACCTTTCACTCCTCCAACTGGTACATCACCCACGCCATGACCGTCATGCCCGCTGTTTCCGTGCGCAGAATGCGTTTTCCAAGCGTGATGGGTTTCATGCCGCGTGCGATTGCCGCGTCAATTTCGTCCTGCTCGAACCCGCCCTCAGGACCGATGAAAACGGCAATGCACTGTCCGGGCTGCAGGCTTTCCATGATTTTTTTCGTTCCTGCCATTCCCGACGCCTCGCTTAGCATGTTTTCCATTTCATAGGGTACAAGCTTTACGTCCATGTCGTCCGCGTACTCTAATGCCTGTTTGAAGGTCATCATCTGATGGATTTGCGGAATGACGGCGCGCTTGCTCTGCTTTGCCGCGGCCTCCGCAATGCCCTGCCATCTTGCGATTTTTGATTTCGCTTTTTTTTCATCAAGCTTTACAACACAGCGTTTCATGGCAACGGGAATGATTTCAAATACGCCGAGTTCTACCGTTTTCTGAATGATAATCTCCATCTTGTCGCCTTTTGGCAGACCTTGGAACAGATACACCTTTGCCGGAAGCTCCACGCCGTCCTCCTTGATAAAGCGCAGTCTGCATACGACCTGCGTTTCTGTGATTTCCTCTATTCCACAGCGGTAATCCTTGCCGTCGATACCATTGCTGACGCTGATTTCATCGCCGGTTTTTAAGCGGATTACGTTTTTAATATGATTGACATCGTCGCCTGTAATTATGACGCTTGTGTCATAAATTTGGCTTGGGGGTACAAAAAAATGGTACATAATGAGCGCCCTTTCTTTATTATCAATTATCGTTTCAAATATTATGCCGACAGTCTCCTTTGCACTTCGGAAATCAATAGCGGTTGTATCTGCGGATAGGTCCATTTATCCGGTAACGCGTCAAGCAGCAAAACCGCCTCTATCTCGCTATGTAATCCCTTTTCAAACGCACTGATTTCCGCATAGTAAAGCATTCCGAACCTTTCCTCACCTGTTTCATTTGCCCTCGTTTTTCCGGTCACGGAGTAGACGCATATCGGTTTCATATCAAACGCAGTGGCACCTGTTTCCTCATACAGCTCCCGCTCCGCCGCCTGTAAAATCGTCTCACCCATCTCCCGATGACCGCCGGGAACCTCATACGTGTCACGTTCCTTGTGCTTGCAAAATACCCATTTGCCGTTTGATTTAGAAACAATCACGGCAAATTTCAGCAGGGCGTCGTCTATGCTTTCATAAAAATTTACATACATATTATATCCTCCAACTTAGGACTGTTCGGAAGCGATTACGGTTTTCACCAACTGCCACCCGATACTTCCCTCCCGCAGCAGGCTTAACGCATTCTCAAATTTTACCCATTCCGCAGAGTCAACTTCACCGGACAGTTTAAAATCAGTTTTTTTCACGACAGCCTTATATCCTAACATCAGCATTTCTTTTTTCTCATACGGATAACTTTTGACAAACTGCACAGCTTCTACATCAAATCCAAGCTCCTCTTTGATTTCACGGACAACGGTTTCTTCCGCCGCTTCGCCAATTTTCATCATTCCGGCTACACATACATATTTCGTTTTTGACACATAATTTTGCCGCAGCAGCGCAACCTCGTTTTGTTCGTTTACAACAGCAGCAATAATGCTCGTTTGAAACATATCCCATAGCGGTATGTTACATTTTTCACAAAAAGGAATTACCCCTTCATCACCGATTTCCTTTTTTCCTAACTGGCTTCCACAATGTGGACAATATGTAAAATGCATTTTATTACCCTCTCCTACTCTGTATCTTCCTTTACCAGCGCATACATCTTCATATCCAACACCCGACCGTTTTTGACGGCATTGCTCCGAAGGAGTCCCTCAAACGTAAACCCTGCCTTTTCAAGCACACGGCAGGACGCCGTATTGTGACTGAACGGTTCCGCAAAAATCCGGATAATGTCCGTATGCTCAAATATATACTGACACGTCTGCCTCACCGCGCTCGTCATAGTTCCCTGCCCCCAATACGGTTCACCGATATAATACCCCATTTCAGCCGTACGGAAATGGATATTCTCACACCGGAAAACGCCGATACTGCCAACTGCTTTATCATCAACCGTAATCGCAAACGCAAACGTCTTCTCCAAATCCGCCGCAAGCATTGCGCCAATAAATTCCTCCGCGTCCTTCACCGTATATGGAAACGGCAGACCGTCGCGCAAGTTGTCCATAATCTTTTGATTATTTAACAGCTTTGCCAAATCCCCGGCGTCACTTAACCGCCACTGTCTGATAGCACAATCCATCACAAACTCCTCCTCACTCACAATCCGCAAACGCTGCCGCCCACTCGCCATATTCCTTGCCAAGAATAAGCTCATAATCCGCCACAAGCTCCTGCCGCGTTGTCTAGTCTGCCATTATTTCTCTCGTAGATGGGTACATTATAGCACACCTCCTGCCGTCTTGTCGAACATTTATTTTGTATCAGAAAACCTAACAGATAACACACTTTTTCTGCAAAATGTCAAAATCCGCACTTGTTTACATAACAAATATGTGTTACAATCATTCCGTTACAGACAAATCAAATCTTACAATTCTTTTTCGTCTTAACAATCTATATTTCACAAAGGAAAGGAACACTTCATGGAAAATCTTCAACAAACGACACAACAAAAAACATTTCACAATGCCACCGGCAAAATCGACTACCCTTTGACAAACGACTATATGTTTCGGGCAGTTCTGCAGAAAAACCAAAAAGTCCTAAAGGGACTTATCGCCGCACTTCTTCATCTCAATTCCCAAGACATCCAATCCGCAGACATTCTCAATCCAATTGTACTCGGTGAATTTATTGACGATAAAACATTCGTTCTCGACGTCAAGGTCATGCTGGACAATTCCGCCATCATCAACCTCGAAATGCAGGTTTTGAAGCAGGACTTCTGGAGCAACCGTTCTCTCTCCTATCTTTGCGGCATTTTCAATAACCTCGAAAAAGGAGAGGAAGTATATCCCGAATTTTATGCGTCAAACAAAATGATGAATATTAAAAATCACTATATTTATAATGACAACTTCACCCTAAATGTGCTAGACTTAAATCAGATAGCACTGGCAACCGAAGAGGATAAAGCCTTCAAAATTGATTATTGGGCACAGCTCTTTAAAGCAAAAACGTGGGAGGATTTCAAGATGTTAGCAAAGACAGACGATGTTTTTGAGGAAACCTGTGAGACGGTTTACAACTTAAATCAGGACAGAGCCGTTCGCTATTGGTGCGAAGCACGCGAAGAAGGGGAACGTATCCTGCGCACTTACCAAAATATCCAAAAGCGGGACAAAGCAGAGCTTGCCAAAAAGAATGCGGAAATTGCACAGCTCCAATCCATGATAAGCGAAATGCGCTCCGAAATTTCCGAATTAAAAACACAATTGGAAAACACGAAAAATTCATAATCAAATTACAAAAATAGGACATCACAATCTGATATGATGTCCTATTTTTCTCTCTAATCTGCAACTACCCTCGTTTCCGCGCCGTCACACTCACCCACTCGCCCTGATACGTCACCGCAATCACCTCAAGCCCCGCCTGTTCCACCGCGTCACGCACAACCTGCTCCTTATTGTCAATAATACCGGACGTAATATAAACCCCGCCGGGTTTTAACTGGTTGACAATCACAGGCGTCAGCGGCACCAGCACATCGGCAAGGATATTTGCGACAACAATGTCATACTGCCCATATCCGACCTTATCCTGCACTGCCTTATCCGTAATGAGATTGCCAATCATCATTTCAAACCGCTCCGGTGCAATATTGTTTGCCTTCATGTTCTCCCGCACAGCCTCCACGGCACACGGGTCCAAATCCGTCCCCACAGCGCTTTCAATGCCATACATCAAAGAGACAATCGCCAAAATCCCACTGCCCGTTCCCACGTCAAGCAGCCTCGTCTTTGGTGTGATATGCTTTTTCAACTGCCTGATACAAAGCTGCGTCGTCTCATGCATTCCCGTGCCAAACGCCGTTCCGGGGTCAATATGAAGGATTTTCTTATCCTTATCCTCCGGCTTAACCTCCTCCCACGACGGAATGACCAGCAAATCGTCAATATAAAACTGGTGAAAAAACTGCTTCCAGTTATTAATCCAGTCTATGTCCTCCGTCTCCGACACCATGACCGAGCCCTCGCCCACGTCCATGAAATTGCGCAGACCGTCCAGCTCCTGCTTTATTTTCGCAGTCATTTCATCGCTGTCAACCGGGTTTTCCGCACTGTCCTCCACAAAAAAACTCAGATACGCAATCCCGTCGTCCTCCGGTCCATCGGGCAGTATATCAACAAACATCTGTTCTTTTTCCAATGGCGTCAGCGGCACCTTGTCCTCAATCTGCGCTCCCTCCAAGCCAATATCATAAAGCGTGCTGATAATAATATCCTCCGCGTCCGTAATCGTCTTAACCGTAAATTTTTTCCATTTCATCTGCAATCACCCTCCACCTTTATCAAAAACTACACGACAAAAAACTTCCGTATCATACGATATTCCAAAAATATCATACCATACGGAAGTCCAAATTGCTATTTAAAAAACCCTTTGCGCTTCTTTTCCTTCTTCTCTTTCTCGTCGTTTGACTCATTGCTTTCCATATTTTTGACAGCCTCCAAGCTGTTTCCCGTCTCATGGTCAAACTTACGAAGCAGCTCCTTCGCCTCGCTCGAAAGCTTCTCAGGAACCTGCACGACAAGCGTTACATAGTGGTCGCCGCGCACGTCCTTATTGCGGAGTGAAGGAACGCCCTTTCCGCGCAATCTGACACGCGTGTCAGTTTGTGTACCCGCCTTCACGTCATACACAACCTTGCCGTCCACCGTATCAATCAGCACCTCGCCGCCAAGCGTCGCCACCGCAAAGGAAACGGGAACCGTTGAGAATATGTTCATATCCTGCCGCTGGAAAATCGGGTGCCTGTCAACCACAACCTCCACCAGCAAATCGCCGCGCGGTCCGCCGTTGACACCCGGCTCGCCCTTATCCCTGATACGCACGCTCTGCCCGTTGTCGATACCTGCGGGAATGGACACCTGTATCTTTTTCCTGCCTGAAATATATCCGCTTCCGCCACAGTCAGGGCATTTATCCTTAATCGTTTTTCCGGTACCGCCGCAGTCAGGACACGTCTGCGAATTCTGAATGGTGCCAAACGGTGTCTGACGCCTTGTCACCACCTGACCGCGCCCGCCGCAGCGATGGCACGTCTCCGGTGACGTCCCGGGCTTTGCGCCGCTTCCGTTACAAGTCTTACACGTATCCTTGAGATTTAAATCAAGCTCCTTTTCCACGCCAAACACAGCCTCGGAAAACGTGATGCGCACACTGGTACGCAAATTCGCGCCCCGCATTGGACCATTGCTTGAGCGACGGCTGCCGCCGCCAAAAAAGTCGCCAAAAATATCCCCGAAAATGTCAGAGAAATCCGCGCCGCCAAAATCAAATCCGCCAAAACCGCCTGCGCCGCCGCCCTCAAACGCGGCATGACCAAACTGGTCATACTGACGCCGCTTGTCAGGATCACTCAGCACCGCATAAGCCTCCGACGCTTCCTTGAATTTTTTCTCAGCGTCCGCGTCACCCGGATTCATATCGGGGTGATACTTCTTGGCAAGCTGCCTGTATGCTTTTTTAATCGAAGCGTCGTCGGCGCCGCGCTCGACGCCCAACACTTCATAGTAATCTCTTTTCTGCTCCGCCATATCAGATTAAACCTCTCTGTAATCTCCGTCAACAACGTCGTCGGCTGCGCCTGTATCTGCCTGTGCGTTCTGTCCCATATCCGCACCGCCCATATCAGGACCTGCGCCCGCCGCGCCCTGCATATTCTCATACATCTTTGTGAAAAGGTTCTGTGCCTTTGACATCAGTGCCTCCTGCTTGCCCTTAAGCTCCGCAACCTGATCCTCTGTCATTTCAGCGTCCTTTGTGCTCTCAAGGAAAGACTTGATGTCGTTTAAATCTGCCTCTAACGACGCCTTTTCATTTGCGTCAATCTTGTCGCCTACCTCTGTCAATGCCTTCTCTGTCTGGAATACAAACGAATCCGCGTCGTTTCTCGCGTCGATTGCTTCCTTGCGCTTCCTATCCTGTGCCTCGTACTCTGCAGCTTCCTTCACTGCCTTCTCAATATCCTCGTCTGACATATTCGAACCAGCCGTAATCGTAATATGCTGCTCCTTACCTGTGCCCAAATCCTTTGCGGATACATTTACGATACCATTTGCGTCAATATCAAACGTAACCTCAATCTGCGGAACACCGCGTCTTGCAGGCGGAATTCCGTCAAGACGGAACTGTCCGAGTGACTTGTTGTCCCTTGCGAACTGACGTTCGCCCTGTACCACGTTGATGTCAACGGCTGTCTGATTATCCGCCGCCGTTGAAAAAATCTGGCTCTTCTTTGTCGGAATGGTTGTATTTCTCTCAATCAGCTTTGTCGCTACGCCGCCCATTGTCTCAATGGAAAGTGAAAGCGGAGTAACGTCAAGCAGCAGAATTTCGCCTGCGCCTGCGTCGCCTGCAAGCTTACCACCCTGAATAGACGCACCGATTGCCACGCACTCGTCAGGATTAAGCGACTTGCTCGGCTCCTTGCCCGTAAGCTGTCTTACCTTATCCTGTACAGCAGGAATACGTGTCGAACCGCCTACCAAAAGCACCTGACCAATTTCCGAAGCCGTAAGACCTGCGTCACGCAATGCGTTCTGCACCGGAATTGCCGTCTTTTCTACCAAATCACTTGTCAGTTCATCAAATTTTGCCCTTGTTAAGTTCATGTCAAAGTGAAGCGGGCCGTTTGCATTCATGCTGATGAACGGAAGGTTGATGTTTGTTGTCGTAGCTGATGAAAGCTCCTTCTTTGCCTTCTCCGCCGCTTCCTTTAATCGCTGCATTGCCATCTTGTCGCCGGAAAGGTCTACGCCGTTTTGTCCCTTAAACTCGCTGACCATCCAGTCAATCAGCTTGTTGTCAAAGTCGTCGCCGCCAAGATGGGTATCGCCGTTTGTCGCAAGCACCTCGATAACGCCGTCGCCAATTTCAATAATGGAAACGTCGAAGGTACCGCCGCCCAAGTCATATACTAAAATTTTCTGCTCTTTCTCATTGTCAAGACCATATGCCAAAGCCGCCGCTGTCGGCTCGTTGATGATACGCTTTACGTCAAGACCTGCAATCTTACCTGCGTCCTTTGTCGCCTGACGCTGTGCGTCGTTGAAATACGCCGGAACCGTGATAACCGCCTCGGAAACCTTCTCACCCAAGTAGCTCTCCGCGTCCGCCTTTAGCTTCTGCAAAATCATTGCGGAAATCTGCTGCGGTGAATACTTCTTGTCGTCGATTGTCCTGCCCTTATCCGTACCCATGTCACGCTTGATTGACGCGATGGTCTTTTCCGCATTTGTAACCGCCTGACGCTTTGCAGGCTCACCGACAAGACGCTCGCCTGTCTTTGTGAATGCCACTACGGAAGGTGTTGTCCGTGCTCCCTCTGTATTTGCGATAACGGTAGGTTTACCACCCTCCATAACTGCCACGCAGCTATTTGTTGTACCTAAGTCAATACCAATAATCTTTGCCATGATTTTTCTCCTCCTACATATTTAAAATCGTTTAAATTGTTCTTTCTATAATAAATCTATCTAAATAAATATGAAAAATGAAATTATTCCACAACCGCTACCATGCTGTGACGCACGACGCTGTCGCGGTACGTGTAACCCTTTTGAAGCTCCTGTGCGATAACGCCTGACTCATATTCCTCGCTTGCCACCTGCATGACCGCATTGTGCAACTCGGGATTAAACGCACAGCCAACCGCCTCAATCGGCTTTACCTCAAGCTTTTCAAGCTCCGTGATAAGCTGCTTGTAGACCATGTTCATGCCTTCC
Organism: uncultured Lachnospiraceae bacterium; assembly: GCA_947567595.1. Lineage (GTDB taxonomy): Bacteria > Bacillota > Clostridia > Lachnospirales > Lachnospiraceae > COE1. The sequence continues at coordinate 26,892 of CANOMQ010000022.1, forward strand.
GCAAACGGTTCCTTCAGCTCCTCCTCGGAAAGACCCGCAAGTCCCCGCTCGAAGTTGTCTACCACCGGCAGGATTTTCTCAACCACGCTCTTTGCACCCGTCTCAAACATTGCCGCTTTTTCCTTTTCGGAACGCTTGCGGAAATTGTCGAACTCCGCCATCTGACGCTTTACCCGGTCCTCAAGCTCATCGACCTTTTCCTGTAGCTTATTGGGCTTTTTCTCCTTTCCCAAAAGCGTTTTCTTCTTTCCCTTTTTCTCATTCGGCTCCGCGTCCTGTGCCGCGTCTTCCTCCAAAGCGGCGTCCTGCTGCGGATTTTCCTCCTCCGAGGCTTCCTCCCCCGAAACAGGCTCCTCCAAATCCCCATTTTCCAAATCGTTTCGTTTGTCTAAATCCTTCTCTTCCACGCTCAATCGTCGTCCTTTCTACCTATCATAATCTATTTTCGTTCCAGTCTGCCCGTCATCTTTTTTGTAAATGGTGTCAAGCTGGCTTTTTAACGTCTTCAATGTATCAATTACCTTGTCATAATCCATTCGCCTTGGCCCGATAATGCCGATGGTTCCCTTCATGCCCTCCTCAAGCTCGTAGGTTGCCGTGACCACACTGCAGTCCTTCATGGTCTTGACAGGCGTCTCGTTTCCGATATAAACCTGTATGCCTGTTCCTGTCTCATCGGTGAGCGTTTCATTGACCAACTCGGTCAGAAGCTGTTTTTCCTCAAATGTCGTAATCAGCTCGCTCGCCCTTTGATTGTCCGCAAGCTCGGGATATTTGAAAATGTTATTTGCGCCGCTTGTGTAAATTTCAATGTTCTCGTCATTTTTAATCTGCGACGCCACCGCGTCCATCACTTCCGCCACAATGCCTGCATGGTCGCCTGCCTGCTGCTTTAGCTTCGCAATCATCGCAAGGTTGATTTCCTCGATTGGCAGTCCGTTTAAATTTGTGTTCAGCAGGATATTCAGCTTTAAGAGTGTTTCGTCGTCAAGCAGCTCGTCGACGGTTATCATGCTGTTTTTTATCACGTTGCCCTCGACAACGATTGTCGTAAGGAGCTGGCATTTGTCAACCCTTGAGAGCTGGATAAATTTCAGCTTGTTTCCCCTGACCTGCGGCGCCGAAATCATGGTTGCGTAGTTGGTGTTCGTGGCAAGCATTTTTGCCATCTGCTTGAGCACCGACTCCATTTTGTCCTCCCGCTCGAGGAGAATGCGCTGCAGCTCCTTGACCTCCTGCGTCGCCTGATTGAGCTGCTCCTCCTTCTCCAACATCATGCGGTCAACATACAGCCGGTAGCCTTTGTCCGACGGAATGCGCCCTGCGGAGGTGTGCGGCTGAAGAATGTAGCCAAGCTCCTCCAAGTCGGACATTTCGTTTCGGATTGTGGCGGAGCTGAGGTTCAAATCCGTGTACTTTGAAATTGTCCTGCTGCCTACAGGCTCGCCCGTTTCCAAATAGTTTCGGATAATCGCCTGAAGGATTTTCAATTTCCGTTCATCTAAATCCAACCTGCCACGCCCCTTTCTGACTGATGCTTGAGAATTTATTAGCACTCCTTGCGGTTGAGTGCTAATATTTACATATACTAACTTACTACTTTCCAAAATTATTGTCAACAATCTTTTTGGAATTATTTATAAACATTTTCTAAATTATAGAAAATCGGGAATTTGGACGCACGTGTGCATAAAAAAAGCCCCGCGCGGTGGCGGAGCTTACTTTTTATATGAACTTAAACGAACTCGTCCCGCATGGGATTGAAGATGTCAACCAAAATGCCCTCTTTTAAGCAGACACAGCCGTGCTCAATGCCGTTTCGCTTTAACAGCACATCGCCTGCGTTTACGATTTTCTTTTCCTCGCCGACCGTGAACTCAAACTGCCCGGACGCGACGTATGTGATTTGCGTGTGCGGGTGGCTGTGCATTGCGCCGATGGCTCCCTCCTTGAAATGATTTTCAACGCACATCATTTCATCGGCGTATGCCATGATTTTGCGCTCCACGCCTTCACCGCAGGGCTCGGCGTCAATTTCGGTGTTAAAGTTCCAAATGTTGTTTTTTGTTGTTTTCATGTTGATTGGTTCCTTTCTTTATTTATAGCAGATTTTACACCTTATTATATAATCAGCCCTTCCTGTTATGCCAGCTTCTGAAGCTTTTCACTATGTTCCCGAATTACATTTTTCATAACATCAATGTCTGCCTGCATCGCCTCAATCTGTTCCACGCCAATCTGATAACGTCTGAACGTGCTGGTATAGCAGGATTCAATTGTCTGCAATCTTGGCAAAAGCTCATTCTCCTGCATAAGCTCAATTTTTGTCAGCCTGTCATTAATAGGTTTTAGCTTCTTGTCAAGCATATCGGACATTGCAAGCAATAATTCATTATCTGTCATATTAATCCTCCGTTTTAACAATATTTGTAAATTCTAATACCGAAAAGCATAAGCTTTTAAATGTATGTAGCTTGTTCATAATTGTTATTGACAGTATAACACACCCCGTCTGTAAAGTCTATCCAAATAGTCCTTATTTCCTCCCACCATCCCCATCAAATTTTTACCACCCGCCATTTCCCGCCGCCGAAAGAATTTACCAGCATACCACACCCCAAACCCACCAAAAATAAAACCGTAACCCGATGATATTCACAAATTCACAATTACATGAAAACGGAGGCTTTTCTATGAAAACACAAACAAATTGCCAATGCAGCGCCGAAACCCTTGCCATGGCGTCCGTTCCCATGCAGGAATGGTGCGAGCCATATGATCTTGCCACAGCAATCTACAGCGGCACACTGTTCCCATGTCTGAACATGAACTTTTTTGACGCGGAGGACATTCCGTGCCCGTTCTGCAACAAGCCCGCACTGACAAAAGCGGCGGAGCAGGAAAAGGCACTGATTGAAATCTGCAAGGTCGGCTTTGCAATCAATGACCTTACACTGTACCTCGACACGCACCCCGACTGCCAAAACGGTATCAATCTGATGAAAGACCTTTTGCAGCAGCGCCTTGACGCACTTGCGGAATTTGCCAAAAAGTATTACCCGCTGACGCAGCTATCCATCGTCACGGGCACCCCGGAGGCAAAGGACTACGAGTGGGACGAAGGCCCGCTCCCGTGGGACCCGTTCGGAGAGTGTATTTTAGCAAAATAAGAAAACAAAAACAATTAGGAGGATTATATTATGTGGGCTTACGAAAAACGACTTCAATACCCGGTTAAAATTACCAAAACATGCCCCAAAACCGCACAACTAATCATCAGCCAGTACGGCGGGCCGGACGGCGAGCTTTCCGCGTCCATGCGCTACCTTGCGCAGCGCTATTCCATGCCAGTCAAAAAAGTCGGCGGGCTTTTGACGGACATCGGCACGGAGGAAATCAATCACATGGAAATCATCTGTGCCATCGTCTATCAGCTTACAAAAAACCTCACGCCCGAACAGGCAAAAACAGCAGGCTTTGACGCCTACTATATCGACCACACCACTGGACTCTGGCCGCAGGCGGCTGCCGGCGTGCCCTTCACGTCATTGGAATTTCAATCCAAAGGCGACGCGTTTGCCGATTTATACGAAGACTTAGCGGCAGAGCAAAAAGCACGTACCGTCTACGAAAACCTGCTGCGCGTCATCGACGACCCCGACGTACGCGCACCGTTAAAATTCCTGCGCGCAAGGGAAATCGTGCATTTCCAGCGGTTCGGAGAAGCTCTCGAAATGACAAAGGACAAGCTTGACCACAGTAATTATTATTTCTTTAATGCGGAATTTGATAAGAAGTTTTTGAAAAAATAATAAAACAAAAAGCGGAGAATTTTCGAACATATATTCCCCGCTTTTCTTTCCCCAATTTACACCGTAATCACACCCCCAACGCCAAGCGCAATTACGACAATCCCAAGCACAATCCGGTACCACCCGAATACCTGAAAATCGTGCTTCTTGATATACTCCATCAAAAACTTTATCACAAACACCGAAACCAAAAACGCCACAACCATGCCGACAAGCAGAATGCACGCCTCCATTCCGGTAAACGAAAATCCAAACTTCACCATTTTCAAAAGACTTGCCCCAAACATCACCGGAATGGCGAGGAAAAACGTAAACTCCGCCGCCACGCTCCTTGATACACCAATCATCAGTGCCCCCACAATCGTCGCCCCCGAGCGCGAGGTGCCCGGAAAGACTGCGGCAATCAACTGAAACAGCCCGATAATCAACGCCGTCTGAAACGTAATGTCATCCAAGGTATTAACCTTGGCGCGCTTTCCCTTATTGTTCCGCTCCACGATGATGAATGCCACACCGAACGCAATCAGCGCAATCGCAACCGGTATCGCGTGATAAAAAAGCTCCTCGCACACATCGTCAAACAGCAGTCCCACAATCGCCGCAGGAACACACGCGACCGCGATTTTGAGCCACAGCATGATTTTATCCATCTCAATCACAGGCTTTGATTTGTCCTTAAACTGGAACGGGAAAATCTTTCCCCAAAACAAAAGCACCACCGCCATAATCGCGCCAAGCTGTATCACCACAAGAAACATTTCCAAAAACTCCGGCGTACAGTCAAGCTTGATAAACTCATCAAGTATAATCATATGCCCCGTACTGCTGACAGGCAGCCATTCCGTAATGCCCTCAACAATACCAAACAATATTGCCTTAAAAATTTCTACCATTCCGTACCCCTTTATCTATACTCCGCTGCAACAAACCTGCGAAGCGCTTCCATCGCACGCTCCACCATCTGCGTCTCGACACAATACGCCATCCTAAAATACCCCGGACAGCCAAACGAGTCTGCCGGAACAAGTACAAGGTCGTAATTTAACGCCTTTTTGCAGAACGCAACCGAGTCCTCCTCAAGCGCCTTCGGGAAAATGTAAAACGTTCCGCCCGGCTTTACAACCTCAAACCCTAAACTGACAAGCGTGTCATAAATAATATTCATATTTTTCTCATACACCGACAAATCCGATGTCACGCCAAGCACATCTGCTACTGCTATCTGTATGATGGACGGCGGGCAATTATGACCAATCCCCCTTGAAATCTGCGCGCACATCACCGAAATCAGCTCGCTGTCCGTGCACTTCGGGTTTGCCGCCACATATCCGAGACGCTCCCCCGGAATGGACATCGACTTCGCAAACGAATAGCACGAAAGCGTATTGTCGTAAAACTTCGACACATACGGAGCATCAACGCCCGCAAAAATAATCTCCCTGTACGGCTCGTCCGAAATGATAAAAATATCATGTCCGTACTCTTTCTGCTTTTCCTCCAAAACAGCGGCAAGCCGCTTCAACGTTTCCGCCGAGTAAACCGTACCGGACGGATTGTTCGGTGTGTTAATCAACACCGCCATCGTCTTCGGATTTAAAAGCTCCTCAAACGCCTCAAAGTTAATCTGGAACTGCTTCGTATCCGCAGGCACCACCTTCAGAACCGCGCCCGTCTGATTGATATAGTGATTGTACTCAGGAAAATACGGCGCAAACGTAATCACTTCATCCCCCGGCTGCGTCACAGCACGCGCCGCATGCGCCACCGCGCCTGCCGCACCCGTCGTCATAAACAAATGCTCTGCCGTGTAATTCATGTCAAATGTCTTGTTCAGATATTCCGCAAATTTCTGCCGTACCGCCGGAATACCCTGCGACTGGCTGTAGCCGTGCAGCTCCATTGTATCCTTCATCTGCAAAAGTTCTATCATTTTATCCGTAAATTCCTGCGGCACCGGAACGGAAGGGTTGCCGAGGCTGAAATCAAACACATTCTCCGCGCCAATCTCCTTCGCGCGCCTTCCTGCCCACTCCGACAACTCCCTGATAACCGACTTTGCGCCGAGCATATCCTTATATTTTTGTGAAACCATTGTGATTGTCCTCCTTCATTAACTGTTCTTCCTTACGTTACCACATTTTGGCGGTTTCATCAAGCAAAATCAAGAGCGACCGCTATATCCTTTTTCATGATATACCGGTCGCCCTAATTCATTACAATATCCAATTTTTTCCTCTTTCTCGGCATTTTCTCTTCTTTTTTCTTCCTCGCACCATTTCTTCTTAATTTGCCGATTTTTTTATGGTACGTTTCTCTTTTGGTACTTCTTATGGTTTTTTTCGTTCTCTTTGTAGTCCTTTCATCTGATTACTCTCGCTGAAACATTCACTTAATCTTTTTTATGTGTACAATCCTCTTAAATACACATTCTCTCATTCACATATTCCTTAAGGATTTTCATTTTCATCAGATTAAGGTTTGCGGGTCATCCAATGGACTCATCTCCTTTCTCAAGCATACCCTTTATCGCTATTGTTTACGGTTCCCGAAAATATATAGGATAAAGCTGAAAGATTAAAGGTATCTTTTGTGCTTTTTTGTTTTTTCCTTGGTGTGATTGTAGAATAACATGATTTTTGGGATATTTCAAGGGGTTTTTGGCATTTTTCTCAATACCGTCGTTTTGCACAGCTTCTTTCAGTTATTTCGTATAGCATTTTCTGAATTTTCTGACCATTTTCTTCCTGTTCCATGGCAAAATGTTCCATGGCAGACCCAATTCATTTGCAGAAAGCAATTTTATGTCGTATACTAATCGAGTAGGGGGAGCGTTCTTCTCCACTACCCGCCGCGCGAAAAAGCGCAGAAAAATCACACGGAGGGATAGCCTTGTTTCAAAAAAAAGACATCATATTCAGCGAAACCATCGGCGTTTGCGTCGTGGATGATATTGTAAAACTTGCGGACAGCCGGAAGGATACCTACAGCTACTACCTTCTGCGCTCCGTATTTGATAAGGCGAAAAAAGCCTACATTCCTGTCGAAAACCATTCGGTTAAGCTGCGCGCCCTGATTACCGCAGAGGAAGCGCAGGCAGCAAAGGACGCGGAGGATTTTGACCAGCTTAGTCAAGCCATAAGGAATGAAATAAACTACGTCTTAAAAATAAATTGACCTTTTACTTCATTATCAGTATAATAATATTGCTATTTATTCTAAATCATTCTAAAGACATGAGATATAGGAAAGGATGGAAGCTGTATGAAACAGTTTTTTGGAACAAGTCAGAGCGGGGATTTGGCGGCGGCAGTCCGTAACCTAAATAACCCGAAATTCATCATGCTCCTGTCAAACAACACACAGTTTGAAGCGCATGTAAAGACTTTGGAATCCCTATACCCCAAAGTCCCAAGCATCGGCTGTATCGGCATGAGCTATGATACCAATATTACGGAGAACGGCGTCAGCGTTATCGCATTTCTGGATGATGTCAGCGCGACGGCAAACGTGCTCGAGCAGGTGTCCGTCATGCCCGTAAAATACATTGAGCGAATGGATAAGGATCTTACAAAAATCGGTGCTTCGGCACAGGATACCGTATGTATCGACTTTTGCAGCGGCAACGACGCCTGCGTTCTTACGACCATTTATTCCTGCCTAAAGCACAGAGGAATCCAGCTCGTAGGCGGAACAGGCGACGCGGGAAAGGTATCCGCAAACGGTAAGGTCTACAACGATGCCGTCGCTTACGCACTTATCAAAAATCACGGCGGGCGCGTCAAGACATACAAGGAAAACATCTACCACAAGCTTGGTAATTACCGCTTTATCGCCTCCAACACAGACCGCGCCAACTATATCATCGGTGCGCTGAACGGAATGCCGGCAAAGCAGGTGTACAAGGACATTCTCCATGTGACCGACGAGGGTATTCTTACGCAGACCTTTAAAAATCCTTTTGGAAAAATTAACGGAAACGACACCTGTATTATTTCCATTAAAGAGGTCAGCGGGAACGCGCTTGCATGCTTCCGTCAGGTGAACGACTCCGATGTCTTAATCCTGCTGGAGCTGGGCGATTTCAAGGCGACCGTCAGACAGACCATCGAAACAATCCGCCGCGAATTTCCAAGACGTTCTGCAGTCTTTTCCGTGAACTGCCTGTTTCGGTATAAGCTGTTTTGCGAGCATAATTATATGCAGGAATATCTCAGAGAAATGGGTGCACTGGGCACACACGCAGGGCTTGTCGGCTACGGGGAGCATTACAACAACCGCTTTGTCAACCAATCGATGACTTGCGTTGTGTTTGAATAAAGGAGGGAGCACATCATGTTTTTTAGAAATAACCGGGGAAAATCCGGACAATCCAAAAACCTTTATCCGATTTTGCACGTGACAAGCAGCCTGAACGACTACCAAAAGGAGCTTGCGCAAAAGGAAGTGGAGTCGTTGTCGGAGCTTGGCATGGTCAGCAGCTCCTTTGCGGGCGTACTCAACGAAGCGGAGAATTTTCAGACACAGCTTCATGATTTCGGCGACTCGTTTTTCAGCGTCAACGAAGCGGCAGGTCAGTTTGCACAGGTAAAAGAAGATATTTCCCAAACCGTATCTGGCGCACAGGAGATGGTGGAGGAGCTCAAGCTCACCTCCGCACAGGTTCAGGACGCTTACAGCGCAATGCAGAGCACCTTCGAGCAGCTCCAGCTTGCCGTAAAGGACATCCGGCGGTGCATGGGCAAAATCGTGTCCATTGCGGATGAGACAAACATTCTTGCATTAAACGCGTCCATCGAAGCGGCAAGAGCCGGAAACCACGGCAAGGGCTTTGCGATTGTCGCGGAAAAGGTCGGAGAGCTTGCAAAGGAAATCAAGGGGCTGACCGATGATGTTGACGTGAGCATACATAACGTGGAAAACGGTGCAAACCACCTAAATGAAAGCATTACGCAGTCACAGCAGGTACTGGGGCAGAACATTGATATTGTAAATAATACCTCAAAATCCTTTGAGCAGATTACCGAGGTTGCGGACGGCGCTTCATCGGTGCAGTCGGAAATAGCCGAGGTAATCCTTGACTCGCAGAGTAAGCTGCAATTACTTTGTCAGTTTTTTGACAAAATCAAATATCAGTATCAGGAGGTTGTAAAGCACATTGACCGCGCCAGCAGTCTTGGCACGACAAAGAGTACCATGTTTGAGGACATGAACAACATGCTCTCACAGATTGAGCCGATGATGAAGGATACAAATTCTTAAATGATTTAACAAAAAAGCGTTTCCGACAGCTTTTATGCCGGAAACGCTTTTCTTATTGTCTGCACTTATTTTATCAGATTATGCGATATGTCCGCTGATAAACTCCTTTAGCTTCTCCTTCGACAGAAAGCCGACACTCCTGCCTGCCACCTCGCCATCCTTGAAAACGACAAGCGCGGGAATATTCTGAATACCATATTTGAACGCAAGCTCGTCGTTCGCGTCAACATCCGCGTTAAAAAATTCAAGCTTTCCCGCAAACTCATCCGAGATTTCCTCCAGCACAGGCGCAAGCATTTTGCAGGGGCCGCACCATGTCGCGGAAAAATCCACCAATGCAAGTTTACTTGTAAGTGCCTTACTCATGTCGTTATTCTCAATTTTATTTACCATGTTTTCCTCCATTCTTCATAAAAGACTGTTTGTCCATAATTTGTATGCGCTTGATTATTCCACTGTCAGACCAAGCTCCCCCAAGTCCTCCGGCGCTGATACAGATGTCTCTGCATTCTCCGCCTTGCCCTCGGGATCGTACTCCTGCTTCTCCTCCTCGTCGTCCCAAAGCGACTCATATTCTTCCTTCTTTTTATTTTTCATCTTGTTGAGCAATGCAAGGTTTTTTGCCGCCAAGTATAGCTCCATGCTATAATCCATGACCTTTTTCTCGTCCGAAGCAGGCACGCGCGCGCCCTTACCAATGCGCCGTGCGGTCTCCATGATTTTACCCATTTCCAGCGCGGCGTCCTCCATCGCGTCCTTTTGCTGCTTGGAAGCCTCCGCGTTAAAAACAGAAACGTACTGCTCCGTCAGCCTGTCAAGCACCTCCTGATTTTCGTCAAATTTCTCGTTCAGTGCGCCGATTGTCAGCTCTAGGGTTGCCGCCTCGTTTGCATAAACCTCGCGCTTTTCCGAAGAAAAGGCTGTCTTGGCTTTTTTATCCAGCTCTTCCTTTTTCTTGGCAAGCTTTCTGCGCCGGTCAATGATTGTCGCACGCTGTGCACGGTATAGTTTCTGTGCTTCTCCGACCTTCATATCATCACATCCTTTTGAAACGCTCCCACTATCCTTGTGTTATAACGATTCTATCCTCCAGCTTTACATCCTCGTCTGTCTCGGAATTGTTGTTCACTTCCTCCGGGTCTTCCTTTGGATTGAGCAGTTCTCCGATTTCCTTTTCTTCCTCCTCGTCCTTTTCCTCCTCGGAGTCTACGTGGTCTATATCGTTGCGCTCGTCGATTAAATCCTTTACCTCGTCCTCAAGCTCCTGCGATGTCTCGTCAAGCTTGCCCTGTGACGCCTCGTTGAATGCGGCGTCCACTGCGGACTGTATCATGCTGTCCCTTGTTTCCTCCATGCCTTGAAGCGGGTTTGCCTTGATGTGTTCCTCATTGCATTCCTTCGCGTCGATGAGCATCTGCTGACCACGCCGTTTGTAATTGGCAAGGTCACTGTCCTTTACCGCCATAGAGCGATAGCGTTCCAATGCTTCTTCTTTGTCCTTCTTTGTGTAATTCGCACCAAGCAGGATTTCCAATTCAGCGGATGCTTTTGGAGCCATTTTCAAACCGTAGCTAAATACTGCCTCCTTTTTTTCCTCATCTGATATATTTTCATCATTGAGAAACTCTTTTAAGCTTTTCGCCTCGTCACGCATCTTGTTTTCAATGTCATCTGCCTTCGCAAGATATTGAAGTCCTTCCTCCTGCAGTTCATGAATTAATCCGACTACATCCAGTTCCCGTTTCATAGAGGATGTTGCAAACCTTGTCGCGGAGTCTGCAATGGTATCGCTTACACTGTTTTCCTGATTTGAATCGCTGCTGCCATCACCTTCTGATGTTTTACCCTCACACTCTTCTTCTACCTCCTCAGCCTCTTCAATGCTCTTTAGCATCACCAGCAAATCCCGGTTTCCCTTATCAATTTCGTCCTGCATTTCCGATGACTGCATTGCCATCTGCTGTGCTTCCTTTGCCCTCTTTTGGTTCTCCTCCTGCTGTTTCATCTTCTGATCCCGTATAGAGCCAAGTACATCCTGCTTTCTTTGAAGTGTCTCTAAATCCTCGTCTGCTACCTTAGAGTTCTTCATTGATTTTATAATATTATCTATTTCCTCCATCAGGTCCAAATATTCACTCTTTGTCGTTTCTGACAGCGCTTCATCAATCTGCTCCATTTTCGCCATTCTCTGCGTTCTCAGTACCTGTTCACTCTTTTGCGTGCGTCTGTCCGACTGCTCACTAAGCTTTCTTCCCTCTTTTGAAATCGTCACCCTGCACTGTGGTCCGTCAAAAGGCCCGTTCTGACTTTGCATGTGCTGACGCTTCTGCTGTGCTGCCCTGCCGATTGTTACATTGATATTGTTGTCTGTAAACATTTTAATTTGCATAAAACACCCCACCTCATTCCTTTGAAATTTTCCGCAATTCCGTTTGCTTTTATTTTTTGATAAATTATGATATTGGTAAAAATTATAATTTATATTTATATCGGCAAAATGTCTGAAATTTTTAACCCTTTCAAGCAATAATTGTGCGGATTGCCAAACTTTCCCTGTCACACCACAGCTTCTATAATCACCTTGCCATCAATCTGCAGCTCTTTGACGCCGGTTTTCTTTTTCTTGTTAAAGTTAAAGCTGATCATGTATCCTTTCTCCTCAGGAAAGACTTACGCCCGCAGGCTTCGATGAATTTCTCGTCATTCTCACCATAGATGTCGTGGAAATGTTCCACAAACTTTTTCAGTACCTGTTCCATATCGAGCCTGCCGTTTTCTGTAAACTGGTTCCTGTCTCGTTCTCCATATTGAAATGCCGTGCTTTTGGATGCTTCTTCCGCAATGAACATATTCAGCAGTCTCATCTCGAAAATCCGGTTGGCTACAGCAACATGACCATCGTTTTCCTTTAAAAAGCCAAACATCACTCCAAGATTAACTGATTTTATGTCCGGACTATATGGAATCCTTTTCCCCTGATATAAAATATCCTTTATCGTTTCTCTTAAATCCTAATATTGGTCCAGCTGCTTGACCATGCTGTCAAATAACGGCGTGTTTTCCTTCAGCAAAAGACTAACAGCCTCATCGAGCCCACGCTTCGTCCATGCATCACCGCTATGCCCAAACCCTTCTCTGTCAGGAATTTCCTCGTCAAGGTATTTGCAGAGCGCAGAGACAAGGTATGGATAACCGGACGTATACCGGTAAATCTCCTCTGCGATTTTTGCCACATCCATTCCGGTTTGATGGTCTTTTTCATATTCCTCAAGCATGGCTGCAATCTGAACAGATGAAAAGCTCATATCAATCGTAAATTTTGCCGCAATGTTCCACGGGCTGTTGTACTGGTGTTCCACACCAGGACGTATCTTGAGCTTTAGGTTTTTGATATCATATACGCCTGCAAGAATGACTGAATGGAATGTCGAACGGTTTTCCCTGTCCAGATAGTATCCCCTGAGTTGTGCGAGGAAGTCAATAAAGACCTGATTGTTGGATGCACTGTCTACCTCATCGATCAGCAGTACGATTGGCTTTGGGGATTTCCTGCATATATTGCTTATATATTGAAACATATTCTTTATGGTTTTTTCTTCCTGGTTCTTCAGACTGTTTAAGGCTTGTAGCGCCTCTGCATGGATGATTTCCATTGATTCCTTTTCTGAAGAAACCAGCTCCTCAACATATCCGATAAATGACATTGCAAACGTCTGCTCATCTGCAAAATTTGCCGTACTCATCATCTGGAAATCCATGGAAAGGACAATGTAATCGTCTTTTAAATACTCCGCCAATGCCCTGAGCATTGTTGTCTTTCCATATTGGCGTCCCCTGTTGATGACAAAATATTTCTTTCTGTCAACCAGCATCTTTTTTATATATCCAAGCCTGTCATCCAAGTTTACCATATAATGTTCTTTCGGCTTACAGGAACCTTCTGTATTAAAATATTTCATTCCAATATCCTCCATTGTGCTCATTGTCGTCATGGATTTATTATAGCATTGCGGTTGAAATAAGTAAATGAAGGCTTCCTTATTTTACGTTGACAGGGAGCCGCTGCGTTTGCAACGGCTCCCTGTCTGTTTATGCTGCTACAGTATTTTGTTATTAGCTTTTGAAGTATACCGCTGTTGGTTTTTGTTATGCTGCGGTATGTTTCATTAATTCTTCTCTTCTTTGATCGTGATGTTGACTGTGCCGGTGTTGTTTGGCAGGATGTACATATACACTACCTTATATTTATTGTAATTGCTCACATATGCGTAATCCTGATATCCCTGACCTACAGTCAGGCTACTATTGCCCATAGAATCTATCCAATTATTGTTGCCTAAATAACTCGCATATCTACATTGCAGATAATTGTATTCGTTCGCCCTGCCTTCAACACGATAGCTCTGCTGATTTGTGTCCTTCACCTTAAAGTATATCCACTTCTCCTCATCGGCTGTTAAAGATAGGCTTGTTTCTTTGCCTAATGTAACCTCCTCCATCGTCACCTTTTCGTCTTTGCTGACTGTAAGAATAACTGTTTCTTCATTGCTGTTGTAGTCGTTTATCTTAAGATATACCGTCGTACCCATAATTAATGGATAGCAAATTATCCCATTATTACTTGAAGACTGAGAACTGCTTCCATTCAAATGCGCCTCTTTATCCGCATACAAGTAGATAGTAGGTTCTCTGTTCTCAGCCGGCGCAAATGTATATATCCCTGTTTCAGGTGCGGTGAATTTTACCATGGCAGTGTTGCTCGCTAATGTAATCTTATTCTCCCCGTTGCCTAATTCCGGAAACTCCACTTTTTCCGCCGTAAGAGACGCTTCATTGTAACTGTTCGTCTTTAAGTACACGGTTTCTCCCTTTTCAAACGGATAAGTTACTGACTGACCCAAAATTGAATTCACATTGCCCTCTGCTTCAAACTGTTCCTTCGTATACAGATAAACATAGCTCGCATTTCCGTTGGAATCTTTACATGTAAATGTATACTCTGTCTCCTCGGGTGCAGTGAATACAAACCATGTGTCTTTGTAGTTGGCAGGTATTGTCTGCGCTACTGATACATCCGTCCATGGTGTCGGATCAATCTTAGTTGCGCTTAACGTTGCCGTGGCTTCTGAACTGCCGTTGTTTCTCAATCGAATATACACAATGCTACCTGCTTTCAACCATCGTTCCGTAAAACTGTTCTTCTGTTTGTTCACATCGTCGTAACATACTATATCAACATTATAGGAAGTTGATGTACATTTAAAAGAATATCTTCCATCGCTTTCCACCTGATAGCTGTACCACGGTTTTTTACCTGCTCCCACCGTAACCTCATCTGTTGTAAAGGGCAGTATTGTCGATTGTGTCTTTTCAACTTTCACTGCTGCATCGGAAAAATAGTAGCTGTTATATCCGCTACCAACTCTTAACCATACCTTCTGTCCTGCTGGTAAGTAACACGTTATTCCATTCGAACTGCTTGAAACATTAACCTGCTTGATGTATTCGTCATTCTGCAAGCTATTGTTTAATGACAATTTTTCCATAATATATGCGGTTGCAGAAAAAGTTAAATTTTCTAACGTAAATTTATAAAACCCTTCTCCGTCCTGCGCAGTAAACGAAATCCATCCATAATTATCGTTTCCTGAACCAGCACCTGAAGCCGCAAGCGCCAATGCGTCACCGCCTGCCGTCAATGCGTTTATCACGGTCTTTTCCACCGTTAATGACAAATCATTCCACGAACTGTCGTTCTCTACTTTTAACGAATACGCCGTTCCCGCTTCTAACGGATATGATATTGTCCCATTCCATGTTACGGATTTTAACGGCGTCGCTTCATCGCTGGCTAAGTAAATTCCCATGCTCTTTGCGGAGCTGTCCAGCCTAAACGTATAAACCGCATCCGCGCCCGGCGTGAGGGTGTAGCGTGTTGTTGCGTTCCGCTCCGCACTCTGCGGATACTCGGACTGGTTATCCGTTATGACAACCGGCTCTACCTTTATTACCTTGAATGACGCCCCCCTGTACTCATTGATGTATGCCTTCACATAGACCGTGTCGTTTGCCTTCATCGTACAGGTTGTTCCCAAAACTGCATTCTTGTTGATCGCATCATGGTCTTTATATACGCTAAAATTAATGCCGGCATTGTTTTGCGCCTTAAAACGGTAATCGCCGTCTTCCTCCGCCGTAAAGGTGTACCAATAGGTCTGCTCGTATTCTCCAGAGTACGCTTCTCCTGCTTTGATCGGCTGCATGCTGACTGCAGAAACCTCAATATTATTCTCATATGAGTTGTCATTCTCTACATATACGGTATCCTGCGCCTTCATTGCATAGTATATTGAATTGTATTGTTTCTTTTGTGTAAGTTCTCCGTTCTCATACGCATGAAGTTTTATCAAATTTTCTGCGTTAAAGCTGTACAGTCCGTCTTTCTGTGCCGTAAATACACCCCATCCGTTTGCGGACAGCGTTGTTTTTTCATTCAGCTTAAGCGGCGTTCTGTTTTCAAGACCTGTTCCGGGAACCTTTTCTACCGTTATCGTACCGGATGTAGGTTGATAAGAGCTTCCGCTTACCTTAATAGTCTTTGTCGTTCCCTTCTTCACATTCTCCAAGCTTGAAGGTGAGGCACTCAGTCCTGCGGATGTGACAATCTTATAATTTCCTGCCTCCTCCGCCGTAAAGCTGAATTTCTGCGGTTCTCCCGCTGCAAGCTCTACTGATGCAGGTATGTTCAGGATAAGCTTTGTCTTTGTATCATACTTGTCTGTGCCGTCGCCGCGCAAATCCTCGTTCTCGTCATAGAAGTATGCGTTGTTGTATGCGTCGCCGACTGACCTTACGGTCACTTTCCATCTTGCGATTGTCTGCTTCAGGATGCCGGACTTCACTTCAATGATTGTTGTTCCTGCCTTCAGCGCTTTTAAGTTTGCAGAATAGGTGCCGCCTACCGCGCTGATTTTTGCCACCTTGCCGTCAGAGCTGCTCCATGTGAGCTTATCCGTTACGGCGTACTGTGCACCCTGATTTGCATCCGCCACAAGCGTATAGCGGTTGCCTGATACAAACGTGTAATCGTCTACATCTGTCTCTGTCAGTTCACCTTTCGCAAATACCTGAATCGGCATACCAAAATTTAAAGCGTCGTTTGCGATTCCGGTATCCCATGCGGGCAGCTTTGTCATTGTAACTGCCTTTGATACAGGCTTTGACTTCGCATCCCCGTATACTGCCGTCACTGTTACGTTATACTTGCTGTTTGCCGTAAGACCTGTTACCTTAAATCGATCTACATAATCCGGCTGCCATACATATGCTTTTTTCTTTGCGCTGTAATACCAGATGTATCCGTCATTGCAGCCACATTCTTCAAGGTACTCATCGCGCTGTGAGATATACTTGCGCTGTACAAGCTTTCCTGCGGAGTTCTTGATGTCAACAATATATCCCTCCGCATAAATGCTCGGCGCAAAATCAAGCATGAAGCTGTTGTCAATCAGATTGCTGAATTTCAGGTTCTTTACGGGGTCAAGATCCTTTATCGTAACCGTGGCTGAGCCGCTGACCGCCGGACCTTCGCCTGCTGTTACTGTCACGCTCTGTCTTGACGCTGTTTTCTCAAATTTAACAGGCGTAATGTTTCCGTTTTTGTCTGTCTTAAGGCAGTCGCTGTCCGCCGCTGTCGCTTTGTGTGCGAAATACGGATTGCCGGAGTCAAGCGCGCTTTTTCCTGCCTTATATGCCACAAGGTCAACAACCGGGGTCTTCTGCCCTACTTGTAATGTTACCTTCGCGCCTGCCGCGCTGTCTGCATCCGCCTTAATTCTTATGATAATCGGAGCGGATTGCGTCTTTGTCACGGTATCATATGCCGTAACCGCGAGCGCCTCGGGCTGTGTGAACTTCAGTTTGCCTTTCTTGTCAGCCTTTGTGTACTGCGCGTAGGTGTATTCCCTATTCCAGTCATTATAAATCTCGTCGTAATAATCATGCCTTACATATTTCCAAAGTCCGTCCTCCTCCTGCACCACCTGATACATACGGTATTCCAGCTTCGGCTCAAGGAGCTTCGTCTTTAACGCCGCCTTATCCGCGCCGATAAACGGTACGGCATAACCCTGCGACAAATCAGGCTGTTCCGCCTTATCCACTTCATCCGCAAGCGCCGAGAACACCCCGGTCACCGCAAGCTGTACGCCGCCGCTTGTCAGGTCATACTCATAGTAAGGCACGTCTGTTGTCCTGTCTTCCCCCATTTCGTCATCATAAATATATAATGACGCTGACTGCGCTTCGCCCTCTGATGCAACCACAAGCTTCTTCACCTGTCCGAGCGTGGTCGTAAAGTCCTTGGGCATGCCGTTTGACGACAGCTCCGCCGTTCTCCTGTTTCCGTCCTTATCCAAAACCGTGCGGCTTGCGCTGACGTTTCTTACATAAACGGAATACGGGGTCTTGGGCGTTAATCCATCCACCTTGACCTGTATCGTCACATTCTTGCCGCCTGCAATTCCTGAAATATTTTCGTCATATGCGTACTGCGTATATATGCCTCGGGCAAGCTCGTAAGCAATATCCTCTTCCGCATTGTTTGAAACATATACCGGATTTGCCGCAAGACCTGCGGTCTTATAGTCGCCTGTCTCTTCGAATTTCCCGATTGCTTTCTCAAAGTCGTCAACGGTTTTTTTGTTGTCCGGCATTACGTAAATTTCACGGCGGTAGCCGTAATCATAGTACTTTCCGTTGTTCTTTACATACGGGTACTGTACGTCCACAGATACGTCGGCGGGAAAGATTTTTCCGACCTTTGGAGCCGCAACCTTGGAAACGGTAATCTTTACCTGTCCGGGCTTGCAGCCGTCTGTGATTTCCTTCTTTTCATTGCCCACAATCTTTACAGGATATACTTCAACTGTCGCGTTGCCCTCTTTTAACGCAGTCACCCTTCCCTGACTGCTGATTGCGAGAACGTCCGCGCCATCTGTCACTCTGTAGTCAAGATATACAAGATCCTCGTTCTGCACCTTTGTTATTTTCACGTCAAGATCCTGCACTTCGCCGACTACCATCTTGGTCTTGGGCGCGTTGAATGCAACGGACTTTGGTGCAACTGCGTTTCTCAAATCCGCCGCAAGGTTCTCCTGTGTCGGCGTGATTGTGAATTTTTCAACAAAGCCTTCCTTCCACAAGATTGAGAAAGTCACGGGATTTGGCTCAAGTCCGTTTTCTCCGTCCTTGGAAAGGTTGAATGTTGCCGTGATTTTTCCGTTATCATCTTTCCTGACATTAATTCCGCCCGCCTTTTCCAGCGCGTTTTTATAAATTGCCGTTTCGGGAGCTCCGTCCTCAAACTCGGACGGCGGGGTAATTTTTACGGTCGCCCATGCGCCATATACCGTCTTTGTCACGCCGTTTTCCGTAACCTTCTGTACCGTGTACGGAACTGCCTGCCAAAATGTAACTTCGTGCGCAAACTTTTCTGAGGTTTCGCCCTTTGTTACTTTGTCATTGATTTTTATGCTGCTGTCCGAACCTGCAGGGAATAATTGCACCTTCTCGGCGCTTACATACGCAGGCGTTATCTCCACGGGTTTGCCTGATTTTAGCTGATAGTTCAGGCTGTATGGATAAGCAAGCTCTCCATCGCCACCATCAGTTGTAGCATTGATTGTATATTTCTCGCCGCTCTTTAATCTGCCCTCATAACGCTCATTATCGCTTCCGTATACGCACAAATACGGAAGATCCACATAGCTAAATTCCCCGTCTTCATCATACCGCGCAAACACCGGATAGCCATAAACGATTTGATTACCGTCCTCTCTGTCTCTACCCAGCATCTGCCACGTTGTAAACGCATCCTTTACTTCCTGTGTTTCCTTCTCTGGAAAACCTGCAATTGTAAGGATATCTCCATCCTTCTCTTTGTTATGATACTCTTTGTAAAGGTTATATGTGTCCGTTCCGGCTTTTACTTCCTCCGCAGGCTGCTTTGTTACCGTTACCGTAAGCTCCGCTTTCTTGATAACCGCTGTCGCTACCTGCTCACGGTCTGCCGGGGCATAATTCTCATCGCCGTCATATTTTGCATAGATGGTGTAGGTTCCGGCAGTTACAGCCTCCTCGGGCGATACAACCTTATTATTTTCAAATGCTTCATTTGACCACTCCCAAACGAACTGGGGCGTTATCTCTTTATTATCGCTGTCCGTATACTTTACGTTGGAAAGGTCAACGGTCACCGGCGTATTATCATAGGTTTTTTCCGCCTTGATTTCTTTATCAGGCAGCTTCATGGTGAGCTTCTTTTCGCCTGACGACTTGACAGTAATCGGCGCGTTGGAAAGGTTCTCGCTGACAGCCGTTACGATAGTCTTGCTGTCCTCATTTTCACCTTCTGTCTTTGTTTCAACGGTGTATTCCACAAAAGTATAGTTCGTGGATACGTGTCTGCTGTCATTGATGTATACGCCATACTCATCATACAAGAGCCTGTATTCATTCTGAGCCGGCTTCTGGTCGGGGTTTTCCCCTGTCCGTTCTGTAAAGCTCCATACCGTTTTCCATCCGTCCCATTCAGGCTTTTCGCCTTCTTTCCCGGGAGCCGGCGCTTTTGCTTCCACATACCAGTAATTGTAACTGTCAAGAGAATAGTCACCGTCTTTTTTGTCCTGCGTCCAATCTGACGCTATCCAGTTCCCCGCATTGTTCTCGTTTATTTCCAGCTTCGGGGCGAACTTTGATTTGTTATCAAAAACATAGTACTCCGTATCCATGCCGTAATGCGCCTCGGGCACGTTTGTCGCCTTAAGGCGCAGCTGCTGCCGCTCGATTGCGTAGTAAACGTTTTCCTGCGCATACGCCGAACCGTTGTCACAGGTAATCTCCAGCTTATAGATACCCGCGTTGCTTAAGCAGCTCTTTACGGAATTGAAATCCTTATGATTGACCGGCAGCGGAGTCCAGTCTGCCTTAAAGTCCATTTTTTCGTTTAAGACTTCGACATACGCCTTGTTGATGTCATAGTATGCGTCATTACCCTTACTATTACCACCCCACTTATACCACTTATAAGTCAGGTTCTCGTCTCCGGTCGCGGTCTTATAAGCGGCGCGGGTATCGTAAAGCGCCCCGCCTTCCTTGTAAACCTTTGTGTAGATGGTATTGCCGTCTATCGTGCGCTCCGCCTTTTTCAGTCCTGCCGCCGCAAGCGCCGCGTCGCCTGTAATCGGTGTTGTGTCGATCTTTGCATCCGATGGCGAAAGCGCAAGAACCAGATTGTTTTTGGCAATCGTGTCCGCGTCAGTTTTTGTTTTATAATTGCTGTTATAGGAATCAACGGTTTCGTCGTTAATCTCTTTCAGTTCATCGTACGAATTTATCACGCCATTCTCATTACGCACTGCCTTTTTGCCCGTAAAGCGCACCTCGTACGTCACGCCGTCCGCCTTCGCAAGCTTATCCATATCCTTCATCTGTACGGCTGTGTCCTTTTCAACCCTGAACACGCCAAAAACAGGCTCATACGGCTGAGTCTTATCAACAGCGTCATACGACGTACCCCATATGCCTTCCACGCCCTCTTTATCCACGCTGTAAATGATTTTTGTAAGCACATCCTTAACAGTCTCGCCCGCGTAGAATTTCGTGTTTGTATCGGCTAACGCCGGCTTAACCGTCACTTCAACCGGAGCAATTTCCACCACGATATCCGCATACGATGCTGCATATTGCTCCTTATCACCCGCGTATGAAACACGATAAACATATGTTCCCGCTTCTGTGGGAGCGCTGCCTTCTTTGAGCGCATTGCCTACCGTCAGGGTGCAGAGCGTTACCGGCACGTTCTTATATATGATATTGCCGTCCTCGTCCTTCTTTTCGGTACCGTCTGCCTCTTTTTCCGCTTCCTGTTTGGTTTCCTCCCATAAACGGAACTCAGCGGAATGCCATCTGCCCTCGGTTGCAGCCGAAGCAATCGCTATGGACTGATCCGTCTCCTTGCCGTCCTCGCCAACGACCGTTTTTACTTCTTCTACCTTTGCCGTATATGAGGGAACTGCCGCCGCATTCTTGTCGTAGGTTTTTGTGATAACCTGTACTTTCGCACCATTATCGCTACGCGTTGCCTCCTTCTTTTCTCCGGCAACCTCAAGCGTTGTCCTTGTTTTCTTTAAGTCTGCAAAGCCAATCTTTTCCGTGGTGGTCTTTGGCAGGTTAAAGTTGCCTTTTTCCGCATCCGTCACCAGCGGATTGCCGTCCGCATCCTTGGCATCGGAAAAGCTGACTGTAATCTTTGCCGTATAGTCGCCGTTCTTTTTCAGATACGTATCTGTCGTTTTGCTTCCGGTGTAAGGGTCAATGACCTCGTCTACCGTTACCTTGAGCTGATTTTCCTTATTTTCGGAGCTGTATGTAAAGCTTCCGCTTCCGTTTTCCGCAGAAACCGTCAGGGACGTTATGCTGTTGATGACCTCCTCTGGTTTCGTGCCGGGCTTTACGTTCAGCGTAAGATTACTAATTATGACTTCCGCTTTTTCAATGGTAAATCCTTTGATGGTAATCGGCTCTGCATTGGCAAACTGCCCGTCCGCCACAGGTGCAATCGTCATCTGGTATGCGCCTGCATTAACCGGGGCGGTGGCGAGATCTTCGTCCTTTGCGCCATCCTTCTTCCATGTGAAAGTGAAGTCCTCTGTATGATTGGAAAGCTCACTATACTCCTCACCGTTTTTCTTAATTGCAATCTTACTTAAAATTTCCCATGAAGGCACTTCGCCATATTCCGTAAACTGTTGTTCTCCGTTATAGGATTTCTTCATGATTTCGGCGGCATCATCATCACCCTCAAGATTATTCTCAAGCGTGTATGTTACCTCCGCTGGTGTGTTGTCTCCCTCCGCCTGATTATCGGCTTCCTGCGCTTCGGCTTCCTGTTCGTTAGCTTCCTGCGCTTTGGCTCCCTGTACGTCTGGCTCAACCGCATCCTCTGCCGCCGTACTTTCCTCCACCTGCACCGTACTACTTACGGGTTCGGCTTCCTGCGCAGCTTCATTCTGTGCTTCCACAGTTTCCGCAACGGCTTGCGTTTCCGCTTCCTGCGTTTCAACCGCCTGCGTTTCTGCTTCCGCCGCAAACGCCGTCTGCGGTACGGATGTTACAAGCATTGCCGCCGAAAGTGCAAGCGCAATGATTCGTTTCGCTTTAAAAAGCTTCTTTAGTTTGTCCGGTTTCATTCTTTCCTCCATTTCCTGAACAGTTCCGTCCATTTTTCATGATGTCATTCGGCGAAAAGTCCCGCCTGCTTCGCTACAGCTTCACTACTATAACAGAATACTGTGTCTTTGCCGGTCATGATGCTGCATTTGTCATACTGCTCTATGTAGTATTCCATGATGTCCTGTACATCCTGCTCGTCCATCACGCCGTAACAGATGTCAAGGTATTCTTCGTCTTTCACCGCCTTAACCCTGTCCGCCGTAATCCCGAGCCCTCCGACTTCTTCATACTGCTCCACCGAAAACCCTTCCTCCTCCAAAACTCCTGAAAGCTCCTCCGGCGCGAGACCGGCTTTTTCTTCGGGTGCGGAATGGTTCTCTTCGAGGTATGCGTTTAGCTGTCTGGCTTCTTCCGATTTGGCGCATCCCGTGAATGTCAGTAAAGCTACGGCAAGAAGCATTGTAATGATCCGCTTTGTTTTTGCCTGTTTCATAACCCTCCTCTTCTTTTTGCATTTTTATAACCATGCTTCCTTCTCAGTGTGTAAGTCCGGGCTGTAAAGCACAAACTTGCAGGTTGAAAATTCAAGCGGCAGTATACCACAATGTGTTGTAATGATTCTGCCGCCTGTTGCCGGGAAACTGTTAAAACAGTAATGTTACATTTGTTACAGTGTGCCCTACCGCCTGTTTCCAAGTCGTAGCCATTATACTATGAATATTTTTAATTTACTACCCTCCCTAAATTTTTTAGCTATATTTCATAGTTTTATTCAAGTTAAATCGGTTTATTTTGTATGTATTTGCTAATTTTTCTCTTAAAATGCACACTTTAAATGCTCTGCAATGTGTATAAAATGCAAATGTAAAATATTTTTATACTGGGGAGAATAAATAATATGAGAGTCTTTTTGAAGTCTTTTTGAAGTCTTTTTAAAAAATAGTTGAAATGAGCAGAAATATGTATGAAATTGTCACCGAAAAAACCGCAATCCCGTAAAATGCCAAAAGCAACACCATCACAAACCGCCAAAAGCTGCGCTGGCGCAAGACAAAAAACTGCAAAACCACAACCGCCGAAATACACTCAATTCCAATAGAAAGCAACCGAACCATCTGCCAAACACCCCTTATTCCTATTTTGTACAATCTTTCCATTGAAAATCTTTTAAAATTATTTTAAGATTACTTAAAACTTTTTCCACTCCCCCACCGTCTAATCATTACAGAGAGGAGGAACGAGCCTATGCGAACCGACATCATACAAAAGAAAGTGGAGGAAACGGTGCTAAGCTCTTACGAGGCAATGTACCGTTTGGCATACACCTATGTGCGCAATGAGGCGGACGCGCTTGACATTGTGCAGGAAAGTGTGTACAAAGCCATAAAGAATGCGTCCGGCGTGAAAAAGGAGACGCACATCAAAACGTGGTTATGGCGGATTGTCATGAACACCGCGTTGGACTTTATCCGCAAAAACAAGCGGGAAATCGCGGTAGAGTCGTTTGATGAAACCGGAAAAGAGGACTGTTATCAGGATTTTGACACGTTGCAGGCATTGCAGGTTTTAACGCAGCAGGAAAAAACGGTCGTTGCGCTCCGCTTTTTCGAGGATTTGAAGCTCAACGAAATTGCGGCGGTTTTGGGTGAAAATGCCAACACGGTCAAGACCATTTTGTACCGCAGCCTGAAAAAGCTGAAGGCTGTGTTGAAGCCAACGGAAGGAGCGTAAGATATGAATGAGGAAAATGTAACAAAATTAAAAGAGGAGTACGAAAACATCAAAATTCCTGCCAGTCTGCGCCAAAGGGTGGAAGCAGGCATTCGGCAGGCAGAAATGGAGAGGAGTGAGCATATGAATGAAAAAAAGAAGTCAGGGGTTATGGTTTATGTCGGAAGAGCTGCAGGTGCTGCTGCTGCCGCACTGCTACTGATTACGGTTATGGCAAATTCAGGGGCGGGGATTGCGCACGCCATGTCGAAAATTCCCGTAATTGGCGCGATTGCCGAGGTGGTGACGTTTCGGCAGTATGAAAGCTCAAACAACAATATGGACGCAAATATTAAAATCCCGGAGGTCAGTGTCAAAAATGAAGATGGTACGGTGAACGAGGAAACGACTCAGAAGATTAACAAGAGCATTCAGGAATACACGGACGAAATCATTGCGCAGTATGAGGCGGACGTTGCCGCGGCAGGCGATGGCGAAGGGCACATGGACGTGTCGCTTGATTACTCCGTGATTACGGATAATGAACGTTTGTTCTCTATCCGCTTTGACGAGCTGCTCATTATGGCGAGCGGGACGCAGATGGTCAAGATTTATCATATTGACAAGCAGACCGGGGAACTGATTGGACTGTCGGGGCTGTTTAAGGACGGGGTTGATTTTATCACGCCAATTTCAGAAAATATCAGGCAGCAGATGAAAGAGCAGATGGCGGCGGACGAATCGGTGATGTACTTTTTGGACAGCGACGTGCCGGAATGGGATTTTCAGGCTATAACCGAGGATACGACGTTTTATGTCAATGAAAATGGGAAGCTTGTGATTGTATTTAACGAGTACGAGGTTGCACCGGGGTATATGGGAAGTGTGGAATTTGAAATTCCCACGGAAGTTGTGCAGGACTTGGTGCAGGACGGGTTTTTGAAGTAATGTAGCGTCAATTCAAGAGAGGAGTTGCTGGAAGCTTCCATTTCCAACAACTCCTTTTTCGCTTTTTTATTCCCATTCTCCATTGTTGTAAAGAACTTGCAAATACAAAACAGCACCCTCTGTTACGCCTGCGTCTCCTCCTTCGGGCTTTCCTGTTTTTTTCCTTCAATTGTTTCAATACAATCAAATCCGAACCAACTCATACGCATTCGTCCCAAGCCCAATCTTCACCGCATGCGCAATGCAGGACTTCCATTCCGTATCCGGATGCGTCATGTGAAAATGGTCATGCCCTTCCTCATTTCCATGCTCCTTCAAATTCTCGCCCAAAATGCTGCTCTCAACCGGTTCCATCTGATTACACAAATCCGCACACGCCTGATCAAGCGCCACCGGGTCAAACGACGCCAGCATTCCGACATTCGGAATAATCGGAATATCATTCTCCGCATGGCAGTCGCAGTTTGGCGACACGTCACAAATCAGCGACACATGGAAACATGGTCTGTCCTTGCAAACCGCAAGGCTGTACTCCGCCATCTTATAATTCAGCACCGCAATCGAGTCGGAAAAATCCGCCGCAATCACATCTTTCGGGCACACCGCAAGACAGCGCCCGCAGCCCACGCACTTCTCATGGTCAATCTTCGCCTTGCCGTTTGTGATAATCGGCGCACCATGCGCACAAATCCTGCTGCACGCGCCGCAGCCGATACAGCCGCTTTGATCCACGCTTGGTTTCCCGTCACAGTGCTGCTCCATCTTACCCGCTCTTGAGCCGCAGCCCATGCCGATATTTTTCAGCGTGCCGCCAAAGCCCGCCATCTCATGTCCCTTAAAATGCGTCAGTGAAATGAAAATATCCGCGTCCATAATTGCCTGACCGATTTTCGCTTCCTTCACGTATTCACCATTAATCGGCACAAGCGCCTCGTCCGTTCCCTTCAAGCCGTCACCGATAATCACATGGCACCCTGTCTGATATGGCGAAAATCCGTTAATATACGCCGTCTCCAAATGGTCAAGCGCATTCTTCCTGCTGCCCACATACAGCGTATTGCAGTCGGTTAGGAACGGCTTACCGCCAAGCTCCTTGACATAATCCGCCACAACCCGCGCATAATTCGGACGCAGAAACGCAAGATTGCCATACTCGCCAAAATGGATTTTTATCGCCGCATACTTCTCCTTAAAATCAATCGTCTCAAACCCCGCCGTCTTCATCAGCCGATGCAGCTTTTGCAAAAGATTTTCGCTCCCTGTCGCCTTAAATGTTGTAAAATACACCTTTGCACTACTCATTCCGATACCCTGTTCCTTTCTTAATACAATCAATTTGACAAAAAGAGCCCACCATATCGCAGTGGGCTCTTAAGTCTGCCGTCAGCGTCCTGTTGCGACCTATTTATTTAAAAATTCCTTCACCTGCTCATAAACGCCCTTCGCGTCCAGCTTATACTTCTCAATCAGAGCCGCCGCAGAGCCGGACTCACCGAACATATCCTGCATGCCAATCTTGTAAACAGGCGCCGGATACGACTTGCAAAGCGCGTCGCAGACCGCACTGCCAAGTCCGCCAATCACGGAATGCTCCTCCGCCGTCACGCACTTGCCCGTTTTCTTAACGGAATTGACGATAACCTCCTCGTCAAGCGGCTTAATCGTGCAGATATTGATAACCTCCGCACTCACGCCGTCCTTCTCCAGCATTTCGGCTGCGCCAAGCGCAGAATCTACACAGATACCTGTAGCAACGATGGTTACATCGGTTCCTTCCCTGACAACCGTGCCCTTCCCAATCTCAAACTTATAATCCGGTCTGTCGTTAATCACGGGAACTGCCGCACGCCCGAAACGGATATACACAGGTCCCTCATATTCCACAGCCGCGCGCACCGCCGCCTTCGCCTCAACATCATCTGCCGGACACATTACAACCATACCCGGAATAGTCCGCATTAACGCAATGTCCTCATTACACTGATGGGACGCGCCGTCCTCGCCAACCGTAATGCCCGCGTGTGTCGCACCGATTTTTACATTCAAGTGCGGATAACCAATCGAGTTGCGCACCTGCTCAAACGCACGTCCCGCCGCAAACATCGCAAACGAACTCATGAACGGGATTTTTCCCGCAAGCGACAAGCCTGCCGCCACGCCTGCCATATTGCACTCCGCGATACCGCAGTCGATATGCCTGTCCGGAAATGCCTTCCGGAACACGCCTGTTTTTGTCGCCGCCGCAAGGTCTGCGTCAAGGACAACCAAATTCGGATTTTCTTTTCCTATCTCAACGAGAGCGTTTCCGTAGCTCTCTCTTGTTGCTACCTTTTTTACATCTGCCATTTTCCCTATGCTCCTTTCTTCACACGCGCTTAACCCAACTGCTGCGCGATTTTCTCCAAATCCGCCATAGCGACAGCGTACTCCTCGTCGTTGGGAGCCTTACCGTGCCAATCCACATTGCCTTCCATAAAAGACACGCCCTTGCCCTTTAATGAATGCGCGATAATCGCCGTCGGCATTCCCTTCGTCTCCCTTGCCTCCTGAAACGCGGCACGGATTTTGTCAAAATCATGCGCGTCGTCAAGATTAATTACATGGAAATTAAACGCCTCAAATTTCTTGTCAATCGGATACGGCGAGCATACGTCCTCAATCTTACCGTCAATCTGCAACCCGTTATTATCCACAATCACACAAAGATTGTCAAGCTTTCTATGCCCCGCAAACATCGAAGCCTCCCAAACCTGACCTTCCTCAATCTCACCATCGCCAAGCAGCGTGTAAACACGATAATCCGCATTGGACATCTTTGCGCCAAGCGCCAAACCGCACGCAACGGAAATGCCCTGTCCAAGTGAGCCTGACGACATGTCAACGCCCGGCACATGCTGCATACAAGGGTGTCCCTGCAAATAAGAGCCAAGCTTTCTGAGCGTTTTCAAGTCCTCAACCGGAAAATAGCCGCGGTTTGCAAGTGCGGAATAAAGTCCCGGCGCCGTGTGTCCCTTTGAGAGAATAAAACGGTCCCTGTCCGCCTTCTTCGGTTCCTTCGGGTCAATGTTCATCTCCTCGAAGTAAAGATATGTAAAGATATCCGCCGCCGATAACGAGCCACCCGGGTGCCCCGCCTTCGCCGCGTGAACGCCTGTGACGATACCTTTACGAACTTCATTTGCTGCTCTTTGAAGTTCCAAATTTGTCATGTTGAATTACCTCCATTCTTGTATGTTAAATTCTTATCAATCTTCTTCTACCTTATTGCCATAATACGCATTTGCACCATGCTTCCTATAATAATGCTTATCCTGAATGCGCTGCGGAGCCGGCTCCACGTCCGCATTCAACTGCTCCGTGAACAGTGCCATCTTCGCAACCTCCTCAAGTACCACCGCATTGTGCACCGCCTCCTTCGCATCCTTGCCCCACGCGAACGGTCCGTGATTTTTGCAAAGCACCGCAGGAACTGCCATCACGTCTTTGTCCTTGAACGTCTCAATAATCAGCGTTCCTGTATTCTTCTCGTACCCGTCGTCAATCTCCTCCTGCGTCAACACACGCGCACACGGGATTTCCCCGTACATATAATCCGCATGGGTCGTGCCATAGCACGGAATCGACCGCCCCGACTGCGCCCAGCTTGTGGCATAGGTACTGTGCGTATGCACCACGCCGCCGATTTCGGGAAACGCCTTGTAAAGCTCCAAGTGCGTCGGCGTGTCGGACGACGGATTGTATTTTCCCTCAACCCTGTTGCCCTCCAAGTCCATGACAACCATGTCCTCCGGCTTGAGCAAATCGTAGTCAACGCCGCTTGGCTTGATGACAAACAGTCCGCTCTCACGGTCAATCGCACTCACGTTTCCCCACGTAAACGTCACAAGACCGTATTTTGGCAAATCCATATTCGCCTCATACACCTTTTTCTTTAATTCCTCCAGCATCTGTATGAACTCCTTTCCCTTCTCTCAGTATTTTCCATTACCTGAAAGAATGCAAAACAAACTTGTTTGATTTGCACTCTTTGGGCATGTGACTTAGCACTTCTTAGTTAGCGTCTTTTGCTAACTTAGAAGTCCTTCACATGCCGCGCGCTCAATCGCAAGTCCCTTCTTATACCGCTCAATAAACGTCTCAAAGCCTGCCACGTCCTTTGCGTCCGGCTCCATGCGCACAGACTCCTCGCCCGCAAATACCTTATTGTTCAGATAATCACCAAGCGACTCGTCCGCGCCCTTCGTCATCATATAATTCGCAAGCACTGCCATGCCCCAAGCGCCACCTTCGCCTGCCGTCTTCATCACCGAAACAGGCACATTCACCGCCGCCGCGACAACCTTTTGCCCAACGCCCTCCGTCTTAAACAGTCCGCCATGTCCCAAAAGCTCATCAAGCGTCACATGCTCCTGCTTAAACAAAATATCCATACCAATCTTTATCGCCCCAAGCGCCGTAAACAAATTCACGCGCATAAAATTCGCAAGATTAAACTTCGCATCAGGTGTGCGCACAAACAACGGTCTTCCCTCCGCAAAGCCCGTCACATGCTCGCCCGAGAAATACCCGTACGCCAACAGCCCGCCACAGTCCGCGTCGCCCTCAAGCGCCTTCCTGTAAAGCGTTCCATACAGCTCATTCATATCCGTTTTCTGTCCCATTGCCTCTTGGAATTCCTTGAAAATATTCACCCACGCATTCAAATCCGAGGTGCAGTTGTTGCAGTGCACCATCGCAACCAAGCTGCCGTCCGGCGTTGTCACAAGGTCAAGCTCCTCATACGATTTTGACAAATCCTTCTCCAAAACCGCCATCGCAAAGACCGAAGTTCCCGCGGAAATATTACCCGTCCTCTGCGCCACGCTGTTTGTCGCAACCATTCCCGTACCTGCGTCGCCCTCGGGAGGACACATCGGAATACCTGCCTGCAGCGTCCCCGTCACATCAAGCAGCTTTGCGCCTTCCTCAGTCAGCACGCCCGCCTTATCGCCGGAAACCAGCACCTTCGGCATAATGTCCGCAAGCTTCCATGCAAAGTTTTTATCCGCTATCAGCTCATCAAACTGCGCAATCATTCTCTTATTAAAGTCTTTTGTATCAATATCAATCGGGAACATTCCCGACGCCTCACCGACACCAAGCACCTTCTCGCCGCTAAGCTGCCAATGGATATACCCCGCAAGCGTCGTGAAATAATCCACACTGCCCACATGCTCCTCGCCATTTAAAACCGCCTGATACAAATGCGCAATGCTCCATCTCTGCGGAATATGGTAGTTGAACAGGCTTGTGAGCTTTTCGCTCGCGTCCTGCGTAATCGTGTTGCGCCACGTCCGAAACGGCACCAGCAGCTCACCATTCTTGTCAAACGCCATATACCCGTGCATCATCGCGCTAAAACCAAGCGAGCCCAAGGTCTTAATCGGCGTACCATACTTGGCCTGCACCTGTTTTGCCAAGTCCTGATAACAGTCCTGAAGTCCCTTCCAAATCGCGTCAAGGCTGTACGTCCAAATGTTGTTCACAAGCTGGTTTTCCCAATCATGATTTCCAATCGCAAGCACCTCATGATTTTCATCAATCAGCACCGCCTTAATCCGGGTAGAGCCAAACTCAATTCCAAGCGCAGTCTTGCCATTTTCAATTGCAGTCTTTGCGTCAAGTCCCATAACATTGTAACCTCCTGTTTGTTATATTTTTCACAAATGTTTTGTCAAAATGCACAAAATTCTAGTCACACTCTGCATTCATTATAACAACTCTGCAAAATGAATGCAACAGGTTTTACCGCCAATTCAGCTTTTCGATTGCGCAGGTGTGCGGCTTATTTGCATTGTCCTTATTGTAATTAATCCCGACAAGCAAAATCTCCCCGGCATACCCCTCAAGCGCCTGCGTGTAGTGCCTGTCCTTGATTTGTTTCATTGCTGTGTCAACTGTTTTGTCGTATTTTAATTCCACGACAAGCGCAGGCTTATCTGTATGCGGCAATGGTAAAAAGACAATATCCGCAAAACCGCGTCCCGTCGGAAATTCCCTGATGAACTTGTAATCCTTGCGCGCGCTGTAATACGCAAGACCGATTGCACAGCTCAAGGAATTTTCGTCATTGTACGTCAAAATCGACGCGACCTCCGTATGCGCCTTATCGAGTGCCTCCGCAACACTAACCGCATCGCCGTTTATCGTATCCTCCAAAAGCCGCTCCGACGCCTTCAAAACACGCATAACCTCCGCCCAGCCGCCGACACTCATCGCATTCTCAAATTCCCGGATAATCTCCTTATTTGGAATAAACGCCTCCTCATTTTCGGCATTGTATCCCAAATAACCCAAATGGATTAACAGCGTCAGCACATCATCCTTTACCTTGAAATTGCGCATGTCATTTTGGAAGCTCAGCGTATTCACCCTGATGTATTCCCCGCCGAGCATTCGTACAATATCCGAACGCAGTCCGTCAAAATCCATGTCAAGATACGTTTTCAACGCATCATATGTTTCGGTGGAAATCCAGTAGCTTGATAAAATATGATTTTTCATTGCCGCCACGACAGACCACGGATTATAAATATGCTGATACCGCCGAAACCGATATCCGTCATACCAACTGCCAACCTGCGCATAATCCATGCCATACTGCCCACATAATGCTTTAACTTCATTCTCCGTAAACCCTGTATATTCTTCAAATTCAAACTGATCCGTCATGGAATATTCCCAAAACATATTCAGCGCCGAATGCACCCCGTATTTCTTAACAGGCAAAATCCCCGTCATATACGCAAGCGCCACATACGACTGATCCTTCAACAAATTCCGCAGGAAATCAAGATACTGCTTCTGCATCGCCTCCGACTCCTGCCGCTCCCGCATCACGCAGTCCCACTCGTCTATCAAAAACACAAACCCTTTTCCTGTTTCCGCATAAATCTGCTCCAAAACAGCAGCAAGAATTGTTTCCTCTCCGGAAAAAAAGTCCCCATACACCTTGCGGATTTCTGCAATCACAATCCGCTCAAGATACTCCGTCACTTCCTCCCCCTTCGCCCGTATCAGAAACTGCTGCATATTCAGAAAAATCACATCAAACTGATTTAAATACTCCAAAAACGTCTCGTCCTGTTCAATTGCAAACCCCTGAAACAGACCCGCAGAATCACACCCACGGCTGTAATACGCCGCAAGCATTTTAAGCGCCATCGACTTCCCAAACCGACGCGGTCTGCTCACGCAGATATACCGTTGCTCCGTATTCAGGCATTTATTCGTATGTGCTATCAGCCCCGTTTTATCAACATATATTTCAGAGCGGACAGCCTGCCAAAATCCCTTGTTATCCGGATTTAAATAAATACCCATAGCCGATACCTCCCATATCTTCTCACAATTAGCCCGCAAAAAATGTTCCTTCCAATATTCCCGCCATTTCTATTACGGTTTCCAATCCAACCGCTCTATCAGACAGCAATGCGTCTTACTTTCCCTATCATAATTAATACCAACAAGCAGAACCGCACCGCTATACCCTTCAAGCGCCTGCGTATACTTCCGCTCCTTAATCTGCCTGATTGCCGTATCAGCAGTTTTGTCATATTTCAATTCCACGACAAGCGCAGGCTTATCTGTATGCGGCAGCGGCAAAAAGACAACGTCCGCAAACCCCCGCCCTGTAGGAAATTCCCTGATGAACTTATAATCCTTCCGCGCACTATAATAAGCAAGACCAACCGCACAGCTAAGCGAGTTTTCGTCATTATACGTCAAAATCGAAGCAACCTCCATATGCGCCTTATCAAGCGCCTCGGCAACCCTATCCGCATCACCGTTTATCGTATCCTCCAAAAGCCGCTCCGATGCCTTCAAGACACGCATGACCTCCGCCCAGCCGCCGACGCTCATCGCATTCTCAAATTCCCCGATAATCTCCTTATTCGGAATAAACGCCCTCTTTGTCTCAGCATCATACCCCAAATACCCCAAATGAATTAATAACGTCAACACATCGTCCTTCGTCTTAAAATTGTGCATGTCATTCTGAAAGCTATGCGTATTCACTGCAACAGACTCCCCACCAAGCATCTGCACAATGTCCGAACGCAGCCCGTCAAAGTCCATGTCCATGTATACCTTCAATGCCTCATATGTTTCCGTGGAAGTCCAGTAATTCGAAAAATCCTGACACTGCATCGCTTCCACCACAGATTTCGGATTATAAATATGCTTAAATTTCCGCAGCCTGTACCCGTCATACCAGCTTCGCGTCTCGGCAAAATCCATGTCGAACCGCCCGCATAACGCCTTTACCTCCTCGTCCGTAAACCCCGTATATTCCTCCAGCATTTTTTGATTTGTCATCGAATACTCCGCAAACATATTTAACGCAGAATGCACCCCATACTTCTTAACCGGCAAAATTCCCGTCATATACGCAAGCGCAACATACTCCCTGTCCTTCAATAAATTCCGTAAAAAATCAAGATACTGCTTCTGAAGCTTCTCCGACTCCTGCCGCTCCCGCATCACGCAGTCCCACTCGTCTATCAAAAACACAAACTCCCTATCCGTCTCACAATAAATATGCTCTAATACATTAGCAAGCATTGTTTCCTGTTCCGGAAACAATGTCCCATACACCTTGCGAATATCCGCAATAACCACCTGTTCCAAATATTCCGTCACGCCCTGATCTTTTGCACCAATTAAAAACTGCTGCATATTCAAATAAATCACATCATACCGATTTAAATGCTCCAAGAAACTCTCATCATGCGCAATCTCAAACCCCTGAAACAGCTCCGCCG